>NZ_JBIVKZ010000003.1:0-137489 GCF_044751025.1 Streptomyces sp. NPDC088747 | reverse complement strand
AGGTATAAATAAAAAACCCCCCCCTTAACCCCACCGCTTATCGTTGGGGTGGGGGGGGTTTGTCCGGGCGCGCCCCCGACCCACCCCCCACCCCGGCGACGACGCCCGCACCAGCGAGCAGATCAGCTCACGCCAGCAACCCCGACGCCTTCCACAACCGCCGCCCGGCCCCCCGCAACACCCCGATGTCGTCCAGGAACTCCGTCAACCGCCCAGCCCCGGTCTGCATCACTTCCCGCCGATGCCCGCTCGCCTTCACCTGGGCGAGAGCCTCCCGCCGGTCGAGCCCGACGTTCTCGTACACATCGGGATTGACGAACGCGACGGAGAAGACGCGGGCGAACTCCCCCGACGTCACCCGGGTGAACTCCTGCGACCACCGCGGCGCCGTCACCATCTGCCGCCGCAGCTCCTCCCGCGCGTACCGCACGTGCCGAGCCTCCTCCACGACGTGGATCCGCGTCACACCCCGGACGAGCGTCTGCACCCGCTCGTCCGGAAACGTCAGCCGCTGCATCCAGTCGAGGATCTCCTCCCCGAGCAGCGTCGCGGTGAAGGACCCGGGAGTGGTGGAGATGGTCTTGAACAGCCGCCCGAGGTTCGAGTGCATCCGGCTCACCGGGTAGTACGGCGTCCCGCCCCGCGTGATCAGCCGCGCGAACATCTTCGAGTGCCGGCACTCGTCCTCGATCTCGGTCAGCGCGTACCGCACATGCGCACTCGTCGCCGCCTTGTCGTAGATGTGCCGCACCAGCAGCTGCATCAGGATCAACTCGAACCAGATGCCCAGCGAAGCCAGCGCCGCGGCCTCGTGCTGCGACAGGGCGATCCGCTGCTCCTCGCTCATCCGTCGCCACAGCGGGGTGTCGTACAGCGACACCAGCTCCGGCGGCCAGAACCACTTGCCGTCCTCGAACGGCGCGTCCCAGTCCAGCTCCTTGTCCGGGTCGAAGGAGTGCTTGGCCGAGGAGTCGAGCAACCGCTCGGCCACCTGCTCCCGGTCCTTGAGCAGACCGAGCGCGTCGCGCAGCACCTCGGCTTCGGTCACGGTCATCGCTGTCCCCATCCAGGTCGTACGGGATCCGCGGGTCCCTCCGAGCCGGCCGGGACGCCGCGTGTTACCACCGGTCACCCCTTATGAGACTGCTCGTCAGCAAGCGAGTCAATCCCTCCCGCACGACTTGTTGACGACAGGTCTCCGGGACCCCCGGGATCACAACCCCAGCGCCGCCTCCATCACCGCCTTGGCGATGGGCGCCGCGTCCCCGCCCCCGCTGATCTCCCCCCGCTCAGCCGCCGCGTCCTCGACCACGACCGCGACGGCCACCGCCGACCCGACGGCGTCGTCGGCCTCGGCCCAGGAGATGAACCAGGCGTACGGCGTGCCGGAGTTGCCGATGCCGTGCTGGGCGGTGCCGGTCTTGCCGCCGACGGTGGCACCGGGAATGGCGGCGTTCGCGCCCGTGCCCTCCTCCACCACGTCCGTCATCAGCTCGCGCATCCGCAGCGCGGTCGACGGATTCATCGCCTGGTGCAGGGTCTTGGGACCGCTGGTGGACACCGTGGCGCCGCCGCGGGTCGTCGTCTTCGCCACGAGGTAGGGCGCCTTGACCGATCCGCCGCCCGCCACGGCCGCCGAGATCATCGCCATCTGCAGGGGCGTGGCCCGGGTGTCGAACTGCCCGATGGAGGACAGCGCCAGCTGAGGGGTGTCCAGCCGAAGGTCGAAGTTGCTCGGCGCGACGGCGAGCGGAATCCGCAGTTTCCGGTCGTTGAAGCCAAAGTTCGCCGCGGTGCGCGTCATGTCGCGCAGCCCCACATCCACGCCCAGTTTCGCGAAGACGGTGTTGCAGGACCACTCGAAGGCGTACCGGAGCGAGGCGTTCTCGCAGCCCTCGACCTCGTTCGTGAGCCGGGACGTCGTCCCGGGCAGCGTGTACGGGTCGGGGGAGTCGGTCGGCCGGTCGACATCGGTGACCACGCCCGCCTCCAGCGCCGCCGCGGCCGTCACCACCTTGAACGTCGACCCCGGCGGATAGGTCTTCCGGATCGCCCGGTTCAGCATCGGCTTGCTCTCGTCCCCGTTGAGCCGCGCCCAGGCCTCCTTCACCGCCGGCCCGTTGCCGGAGAGCACCCCGGGGTCGTAGGAGGGGGTCGAGACCAGCGCGAGGATCTTCCCGGTGGACGGCTCGATCGCGGCCACCGCGCCCCGCCGCGAGCCGAGCCCTTCGTACGCCGCTTGCTGTGCGGCCGGGTCGAGGGTGGTGACGACCTTGCCGCCGGGGTTCTGGGAGCGCGTGAGGTCGTTCCACAGGGGGAGCGTAGAGAGCATCGGGTCACTGCCGGAGAGGATGCCGTCCTCGGCCCTTTCCAGGAAGGCGGTCCCGTACACCTGGGAGGCGAAGCCGGTGACGGGCGCGTACAACGGGCCGTTCCGGTACGTCCGTTCGTAGCGGAGCTGCTCCCCGCTGTCCCTGGAACCGGTGACCGTCCGGCCGTCGACGACGACGTCACCGCGTGGCTGGGCGTAACGGGCGATCGGCTGGCGGCGGTTGGCGGGGTTCTCGTCGTACGACCGGGCCTGGAAGACCTGGACGCGGGTGGCGTTGACGAGCAGGGCGACGAGGAGCACCGCGCACAGGGCGGCGGCTCTGCGGATGTAGCGCGTCACGACGCGACGACCTCCAGAAGGCGCACACGAGGGCGCACGCGGACAGACACCCGAAGAGGAACCCGAAGCGGGACCCGAAGAACCAGACGCACCCGAAGAGGAACCCGAAGAACCAGATGCACCCGAAAACACGTCCCGCGGCTCACGGCGCCGCCGTCCCGTCGTACTGACTCCGCGCCGAGTCGCTGATCCGGATCAGCAGCGCCACGATGATCCAGTTGGTGACGACCGAGGAGCCGCCCTGGGCGAGGAACGGCATCGCCATGCCGGTGAGGGGGATCAGCCCGGTCACGCCGCCCGCGATGACGAAGACCTGGAGCGCCACGATCGAGGCGAGCCCGATCGCGAGGAGCCGCCCGAAGGGGTCGCGCAGCGAGAGGCCGGCGCGGTAGCCGCGTTCGACGAGCAGGGCGTACAGCAGGAAGATCGCGGAGAGGCCGACCAGGCCGAGCTCCTCGCCCGCCGTCGCCAGGATGAAGTCCGACTTGGCGGCGAAGCCGATGAGGATGGAGTGGCCGAGCCCGAGCCCGGTGCCGAGCATCCCGCCGGCGGCGAACGCGAAGAGGGACTGGGCGAGTTGGTTGGGTCCCTGGCCCGCCTCGATCGAGGCGAAGGGGTGCATCCAGTCCTGCACCCGGCTGTGGACGTGCGGTTCGAGCCAGCCGACGGCCACCGCGCCCACGCAGGCGAGCAGCAGGCCCACCGCGATCCAGCCGGTGCGGCCGGTGGCGACGTACAGCAGGATCACGAACAGGCCGAAGAAGAGGAGCGAGGTCCCCAGGTCCCGTTCAAGCACCAGCACGCCCACGCTCAGCAGCCAGATCGCGACGATCGGCCCGAGGACGCGGCCGGTGGGGAGCTGGAGTCTCTTGAACCGCCAGATCTGCCGGCCGGTGTAGGCGAGGGCGTTGCGGTTGGCGGCCAGATAGCCGGCGAAGAAGAGCGCGAGCAGCACCTTCGCGAACTCGCCCGGCTGGATGGAGAATCCGGCGATCCGGATCCAGATGCGGGCGCCGTTCACGGCCGGGAAGAAGATCGGCAGGGTCAGCAGCGCGAGCGCGGTGACGACGGAGACGTACGTGTAGCGCTGGAGGACGCGGTGGTCGCGCAGGAGCAGGACGACCGTGATGAACAGCGCGACGCCGAGGGTCGACCAGACGAGCTGGGTGGGGGCCGCCTGGTCGCGCGGGGTCTCCAGGTCCAGCCGGTAGATCAGCACCAGCCCGAGGCCGTTGAGGAGCACGGCGATGGGCAGCAGCAGCGGATCGGCGTACGGCGCCCGGAGGCGCACCGCGAAATGGGCCAGCAGCGCGAGCACGCCGAGCCCGGCGCCGTAACCGGCGGCGCCGGGCGGGACGGTGCCGTTCTTCGCGACACCGACGGCGCAGTAGCCGTACACGCAGAGCAGGACGGCGACGACGATGAGGGTGAACTCGATGCCACGGCGCCGGGGCAGGCGTACGGCGGGGGCGGGCAGGTCCGCTGCCACCTTCGTTCCGGACATTCCGGGCTGGATCATGTCCGGAACGTAGCAAGCGGCGACCCTGATGTCCCGTTATGTGGTGGTAAACGGGCTGTTCCGGTGTACCTTACGGGCCGCGCGTGCCCGGTGCGGGTTCAGCACCAGCGGGGGGCCGTGCCGATGTTGTCGATGTAGCGCGCCGCGCCCCAGGCCCAGGTGCCGTCGGTGAGCTGGTACCACAGGGGGTTGCCGTCGACGTTCTGGCCCGAGGTCTTGCAGAAGATGTGGACGACCTCGCCGTACCGCGCGACGCGGATCACCTGGCTGCCGCGGGTCGGGGCGGTGCGCAGGGCCAGGCCGCCGCGGGCGGTGACGCGGCCCTTGTAGAGGCGGGGGTTGTCGCGGCCGTTGCCCCAGTCGCGGCCGTCGTTGTCCCGGCCGCCCTCCCCGTCTTGGCCGTCGCCCCTGCCGGGGTCGCCCTCCCACTCGCGGCTGTCGCCGCTCCCGGGGTCCCAGTCCTCGTCGGCGAGTGCGGGGGTGGCGCCGGCGAGGGCGATGAGGCTGCCGGCGGCGAGGGTTATGGCGAGGCGGGTGTACGTCGACCGCAGAGGCTTGGGGGACATGAGGGCTCCTCCAGAAAGGGGGGCGAAGCTGACTAATCGCCACATTAGGAGTGAGTCGGGGTGCGCGCAGGTCGCACTGAGCCATCGGGGATACGAGGAGCCCGGACCCCTCAGGGCTTTCGGTGCGCCTCTTCGGGGCCATCGGAGTGAGGAGGCCGTGAGCGGCGCGGGGACTGCGGGGACTGCGGGTCCTGGAGGGACTGGGGGGACTGAGGGAGCGTCAGTGTCGCGGTGGCCCCGCCGTCGGGGGCGTTGGCGAACGTCAGCCGCGCGCCCAGCACCTCCGCCTGGCCGAGCGCGATGGTCAGCCCGAGCCCGTGCCCCGTCGCGCCGCCCTCCGTGCGGAACCGCTGCGGCCCGTGCTCCACGAGGTAGTCCGGGTAGCCGTCGCCGTGGTCCCGCACGGTGACGACCGGCCCGTCGACCGTCATCACCACAGGCCCCCGCCCGTGCTTGTGCGCGTTGGCGACCAGATTCCCGAGCACCCGCTCCAGCCTGCGCCGGTCGGTCTCCACGCGCCCGTCCCGTACGGCCCGCACCTCGGTCTCGGTCCCCGATGCCCGCACCACCCGCTCGGCCAGCGGAACCAGCGGCTCCGAGTCCAGCTCGACGCGCTCGCGCCGCGCGTCCAGCCGGGAGATCTCCAGCAGGTCCTCGGTGAGCGTGCGCAGCGCGGCCACCCGGTCGCGGACCAGCTCGGTCGGGCGTCCGGGCGGCAGCAGTTCGGCCGCCGCGTGCAGCCCGGTCAGCGGCGTACGCAACTCGTGCGCCACGTCCGCGGTGAACCGCTGCTCGCTCAGCAGCTTGGCCTGCAACGAGGACGCCATGCTGTCCAGGGCCGCGGCGACGGCGGCCACCTCGTCCTGGCGGCGTGCGGGGGTCCGCGGGTCGCGGGGGCCGTCGGCCGTCCGGGGGTCCGCGGCGGTACGGGGATCCGGGGCCGTACGGGGATCGTTGACGCGCGCGTCCAGGTCGCCCGCGCTGATCCGCCGGGCCACCCGTGCCGTCGCGTGCAGCCGGCGGGTCACCCGGGACACCGCGAACGCGCCCACCAGCAGCGTCGCCCCGATCGCCAGCGCCGACGACCAGACGATCGCGCGGTCCAGCGCCCGGATGGCGTGGGCGCCCTGCGAGTAGTCGAACCTGACGGCGAGCGCGCGCCCGCCGTCGGCCGGTCCGGCCGCCCACATCGTGGGGCGCCGGTCCTGGTCGTCGCCGACCATGGTGCCGCGCCGCCCGTCCGCCGCCAGTTCGGCCAACTGCCTCGGCAGCCCCGGGAGACCGACGCCCGCGTCCGCCGGAAGCCGGTCCCCGGCCTCGTACGCCCTGGTCACCTCGGTGAGCCGGTCGAGTGCGCGGGCGCGCGCCTCGCCGACGGTCTGGTCGGTCACCGAGACGTGCACGAGGATGCCCAGGAGGGCGGCGAGGCCGCAGCACATCACCGTGATGAAGGCGGCGGCCTTCCAGGTGAGGGTGGAGGTCCAGCCGGGGAGGCGCCCAAGGACCCGGGGCCCTCTCATTCGGCGCTCGGGGAGGCGGTCGGCGAGTCGCTCGGGGAGGCGCTCGGCCTGGGGGCGGGCGACCCGGACGGGGTGGTGGCGCCGTCGCCCACCCGCAGGATCTCGTCGCGCGTGGCCAGCATCGCGTGCTGGTGCGTGTCCCAGGCCCAGACCGTGCGGTACTCGTAGCCGGGCAGCTTGGACGCGGCCCGGATGATCAGCTCGCTGCCCGCGAACTCGACGCCGATCACGGCGTCCGTGGTGTCCATGACCTGGACCAGCCGGTGCTTCTCGAAGGTGTAGACCCGCACGGCCAACTGGTCCCCGGGCAGCGTGAAGCCCAGCACCAGGTCGTCCCTGCCGTCGCCGGTGAGATCGCGGTAGTACGACTGGAGGACCGGGCAGCCCTTGCCCCGCGAAGCGCCCGGCGAGCTCGACCCGGTGCAGGCGTCGAGGCGCTCGGCGGTCTCCGGGTAGTCCGCGTCCTCGCCGGTGTACTCGTCCGGATGGGCGGCGACCTGGGCACGGAGTGCCGCGACCGGATCCACCCGGCGGATGTCGTCGTGCGCGGCCCCGACACCCTCGACGACCTCGGTGTCCGCCTCGCCGTAGTCGAGCGCGGGCGTCGTGGCGGGCGCCAGCGTGGGCCACAGCCGGGACGGGCCCACGGCGGTCGGCGTCCCGCCCGCCCCGCGCAGATCACCCGGGTCCCCGCAGCCGGCCAGCGCGACCAACGGAACCGCGGCGAGCAGGGCGAACGCCCTGGGTACGCGGCGGAACGTGCCTGCGCGGCGGTGCTGGATCACTGCGCTCCTGCGAGGGGGACGAAGGGCTGGAAGTCGGCCCCGCACACCTTATTCGCATTATTCGTAGGCAAGTCCTTTTTATGCACCGACCGGACCCGTCGGCTCTACGCACCGACCGGACCCGTCGGCAGCGCCCGCCGCGCCCGCAGTGCCCGCCGCTCCCGACTCACGGCTCCGCCAGCTCCTCCAGGAGCCTGGCCGTGGTGAGACCGGCCCGCAGGTACGCCACGAACAGTTCGTTGTGCAGCGCCCACGGCGAGCGCCGGCTCCGCATCAGCCGTATCGCCTCGTCCGCCGTGTGCCCCGCGCGCATCAGCGCGTGCCCGACCACGAGCCCGGAACGGTTGTAGCCGTGGAAGCAGCGGACCAGGACCCGGCGACCGTCCTCCAGGGCGTCGTCGGCGGCCTGCGCGAGACGGATGACGCCCGCCAGCTGCGTACCGTCGAGGGGCCCGTCGGGGACCGGCCACACATGGTGTTCGACCCCGGGGCGGGACCGTGCCCCGGCAGCCGCAGCAGGGACAGGACCAGGTCGAACTCGTCGCCCACGACGGCGGACTCGGCGTCCCCGGCGCGTCCCGCGAACGTGTGTCCGCCCATCCACAGACCGGGCACGATCTCACTCCACGGGCTGTCCGGGGCCGGAACATCCGACGGTCTTCCGCGGGTCCGCAACGGCGCCTCCCACCAACTCCCCCAACTGCTCACAAAGGTAACCGGGTTCTTGCCCCTGGAGCACCCCGCCTGTTCCCATGGTCGTGGGGTGATGGTGCATGAACGGACTGCGCGTCATACCGACCTGGCGGCACGGCCAGGAGCGGCTGTACGTCTGTCGGACCGACGGGAGGAACGTCGCCTGGTACGACCGGGAGTCGGCCAGGGTCAACCTGCTCAGCGAGGACAGCAGAGCCGACGTGCTCGACGCGCTCGGCCCGTTCCTGACCGGCCCGGTGACGGTCGGGCCGCCACCGGTGCCCACCCCGGCGGAGCTGGCCCGACTCACCCTCCATCCCGACGACGACCTGGCGCCGAACCGTCCCGGCGAGGCACTGGTGATCGCCCTCGACCGCGATCCCGGGCCCGCCCACCGGCTGCGCCCCGACCCGCGGCGCCGCGCGCTCGCCGCCGAGCAGACGGTCGGCGAGGCCCTCGACCACCTGGAGGGCGCGGGCTGGCACACCCTGCACTCGATCCCGCTCCCCGGCGGCGACCGCCTCCACCACGTGGTCATCGGCCCCGGCGGCCTCTTCTCCGTGCGCGCCCTGTACGCCCGTAAGCAGCGGGTCCGCGTCGCCGACCCGATGGTCACCCTCGGCCGCCGCGAGCCGCAGCCCCTGCTCCGGCGCGTCCGCGCGGACGCCGACCGGGCCTCGTACGCCCTGACGGCCGAGGTCCGCCCCGTGCTTGCCGTGGCGGGCCCCGCCGACCTCCAGGTCGTGGTCCCCCTCCGCGAGGCCCGGGTACTCAGGGACACCGAACTCGCGGGCCTGGCACGCCTCGGCGGCGTACTGAAACCGGCGGACGTAGAGGCCCTCCACGCGATGGCACGCGACCGCCGCACCTGGACACGCCTCTGACTTCCCTTTTCAGCCCGTCCGGCGTTTGAGGACGAGCGCGAAGCGCGACAGGGGGGTCTGGGGGCGCAGCCCCCAGAAACGGGACGGGAAGGGGCGGAGGGGGCGAAAAAGACTCACGGAGCCGGCAGAACCCCGGCGCGCCCCCCGTCGAGCAGCGGCGCGAGCAGATCCCCGTACGACTCCAGCCGAGGCGCGATGTCCGGAGCCCGGAAGACCAGCCGGGCCGCGACCCGGCACTCCGCCACCTCCTCCCAGGTGACAGGCGCCGACACCATCGGCTCCGCCCGCGCCCGAAGCGTGTAGGGGGCAGCCGTGGTCTTCCGCGCGGCGTTCTGGCTCCAGTCGACGAACACCTTCCCCGCCCGCAGGTTCCGCGTCATCCGGTGCACCACCAGCCGCGGCAGCTCCTTCTCCGCCGCCACGGCCAGCTCCTTGGCGTACTCCGTCACCCGCCCGGAGGGCGTCGGCTCAAGCCCGGCCAGCAGGTGCAGCCCCTTGGACCCGGACGTCTTCGCGTACGCCTCGATGCCGTCCGCCGCCAGCCGCGCGCGGAGCCAAAGCGCCACCTCGCAGCACTCGACGACGGTCGCGGGCGCCCCGGGGTCGAGGTCGAGGACCAGCCGGTCTGCCTCCCCGGGCGCCTCGACGACCCACTGGGGCGTGTGGAACTCGGTGACCAGGTTCGCCGCCCACATCAGGGTCGGCAGATCCTGGACCAGCACCATCCGGGCCGGCCCCTCGGACCGGGGAACCTCGGCGGTGGTGACCCAGTCGGGCGTACCCGGCGGCACGTTCTTGGCGAAGAACACCTGGCCGTCGGGCCCGTCCGGGTAGCGCAGGAAGGACATCGGCCGGTCCCGGAGGTGCGGCAGCAGGACGTCGGCGGCGGTCGCGTAGTAGTGCAGCAGCTCGCCCTTGGTGAAGCCGGTCGCCGGATAGAGGACCTTCTCCAGATTGCTGAGCGCGAGCCTTCGCCCCTCCACCTCGGTGATCGGCGTCATACGATGAGAATCCCACGAAATCGGCTGATACAGAACATTCAGTGCCGAACATCCAATAGCAAGCAGTCGATGACGAACAGAAGCCGTCGCGGACGGAAAGGTGCTGCACGTGCGATCCATCTGGAACGGCGCCATCTCCTTCGGCCTGGTCAGCATCCCGATCAAGCTGGTGAACGCCACGGAGAGCCACTCGATCTCCTTCCGCCAGATCCACCTGGAGGACGGCGGCCGCATCCGCTATCGCAAGTTCTGCGAGGCGGAGGACCGCGAGGTCACCGGCGGAGAGATCGGCAAGGCCTACGAGGACGCCGACGGCACGCTGATCCCGATCACGGACGAGGACCTGGCCCAGCTGCCCATCCCGACCGCCAAGACGATCGAGATCGTGGCCTTCGTGCCGGCCGACCGGATCGACCCGCTCCAGATGGACACGGCGTACTACCTCTCCGCGAACGGCGTCCCCGCCGCCAAGCCGTACACCCTGCTGCGCGAGGCGCTGAAACGCAGCCAGAAGGTCGCCATCGCGAAGTTCGCCCTGCGGGGCCGGGAGCGGCTGGGCATGCTCCGGGTCGTCGACGACGTCATCGCCATGCACGGCCTGCTCTGGCCGGACGAGATCCGCGCGCCGCAGGACGTCGCCCCGGACAGCGGCGTCACCGTCCGTGACAAGGAACTGGACCTGGCCGACGCCCTGATGGACACCCTCGGCGAGGTCGAACTCACCGACCTGCACGACGACTACCGTGAGGCCGTGGAGGAGCTCGTCACCGCCAAGGCCTCCGGTGTGGAGGCTCCCGCCGTTCCCGCCGGTGAGAAGAGCGGCGGAAAGGTGCTCGACCTGATGGCCGCCTTGGAGAAGAGCGTGCGCGCGGCCAAGGAATCCCGGGGTGAGGACGAAGGCGGGGAGGAGGAGTCCGGCGATGCCGCCGAGGTGAAGCGGCTTCCGTCCCGTACGGCTCCCAAGGAGGTCGGCGGAAAGAAGTCGACGGCGAAGAAGACGGCCGCCAGGAAGACCCCGGCGAAAAAGGCCACGGCCAAGACTTCGGCGGCGAAGCGGACGACCGCCGCGACGACTGCCAAGTCGAGCGCCAAGTCGACCGCCAAGTCGACCGAACAGGCCGCCGGAAAGAAGACCGCGGCGAAGAAGACCACGGGGAAGGGCGCCGCCGCGGCGAAGAAGGCGGCACCCCGAAAGCGCGCGTCCGCCTGAGTCGTCCCCGGGCGTCCGCCTAAGCCACACCCACACGTCCCCCTGAGCCGCCCCGACGGCGGGCGGATGTCCGCCGGGCCCGGATCAGCCCAGGCTCAGCCGGCCCCGGATCAGCCAGTCCCGGATCAGCCCAGGCGCCGAAGTGCCAGCACCGCGTTGTGGCCGCCGAATCCGAACGAATTACTCAGGGCGAGATCGCCGGGGGCGGGCAGTGGACGCGGGATCTTGGTCACCACGTCCAGTTCGATGGCCTCGTCCTGGTCCTCGCAGCCGATGGTGGGCGGGATGACGCCGTGGTGGAGCGTGAGCACGGCGGCGACGGCCTCCACCCCGCCCGCGGCGCCCTGGAGGTGACCGAGGTGGCCCTTGAGCGCGGTCACCGGCACGCCCTCGCCGAGCACGGCCCGCAGGGCACCCGCCTCGGCGAGGTCGCCGTCGGTGGTGGCGGTGGCGTGGGCGTTGACGTGGATGACGTCCACGACATGGGCGCGGGCGTCCCGCACGGCCCGCCGCATCGCGAGCGCGACCCCGCTGCCCGAGGGATCGGGTGCGGCCATGTGGTGGGCGTCGGCGGACAGTCCCCATCCGGCGGCCTCGCAGTAGATCCGCGCGCCACGGGCCCGCGCGTGTTCCTCGGCCTCCAGGAGCAGGAAACCGGCGCCCTCCCCGTTCACGAATCCGTCGCGGTCGCGGGCGAACGGCCGGGAGGGACTGGCCGAGCCGTCGGCTCCCAGCTCATGGGTGGACAGGGCGCGCATCGCGGCGAACGAGGCCATGATCGCGGGGGTGACCACGGCCTCCGCGCCACCGGCGAGGGCGACGTCGACATGCCCGTACCGGATACGGTCGACGGCCTGCCCGATGGCCTCGGTCCCGGAGGCGCAGGCGCTGCTCACGGTGCGGGCCTCGCCGGTGATCCGCAGCGCGAGCGACACCTGGGAGGCGGCCTGTGAGGGCACGGTCATCGGTGTGGTGAGCGGCGACACGGCACGCGGCCCCTTGTCCCTCAGCCGCCGGTCACCGCCGACGAGCACGGAGGCGTCGCCGAGGATGGCGCCGACGCTGACCCCGACCCGCTCGGGTTCGAGCCCGCTCTCGACCGTCCCCGCGTCGTCCAGCCCTCCGTCCCGCCAGGCCTCGCGCGCCGCGATCACCGCGAACTGCGCGGCGCGGTTCATCCGCCGGGCCTGCGGCCGGGGCAGCAGCTCCGCGGGATCCACGGGAACGGACCCCGCGAGCCGCACCGGCAGCCCGGCGAACTCCTCGCCCGCCAACTCCCTTATCCCGCACCGCCCTTCGACCAACCCCTGCCAGAGCTCGGGCACCCCGACGCCGAGCGGTGTCACGGCTCCGAGCCCGGTGACCACGACCCGCCGGGGTCCCGCGGCAGCGGCGTCCGCGCTCGCACGAGGGCGCGGATGATGGCGTACGACATGCCCCTCGGCGACCTCACGCGCCAGGCGTTCCCGCAGTTCCGAGTCCGGCTCGGGCTCCTCGCTCCGGCTCTCCAGATCCCGGTACCACCGCCCCCACCGGCGGCTGTAGGTGTCCTCGACGGCCTCGGGGTCGACGGCACGCAGCGAGGTGATCCGATCGCCGTCCCTGAACTCGACCGACTCCAGATCCGCCGGGTCGATCTCGGGAACCCCGGCGACGTCGACGCGCCGACTCCCCACCGTCACCCGGTGGTTCCTGGGAAACACCCGTTCGTGATCACTGCCGCCGAGAGGCGGTCGCAGGACCAGCCGGATGGTCCGCGGGTTCTCCGGCAGGGTGTGCATCACCACGTACCACCTGTCGGCCGCCACGTCCTTCTCCGACAGCGCGAGAAGGTCACCGGGTATCACTTCGGCGACGGTGACGGCGTGGGGCTGCACGGGGACGTCGGAAGAACTGCGCATGGGAGCGGGACTTTCTGTGCCGATTGGATGGGAAATATCCCGCCCAACTGTCAAGGAGAAAGAACCGCTTGCCTAGGTGCATCCACCACTAATGTGCGCAATGTCACCGAATTGCGGCGGCGCTTCTCCGGGGTATCTCTCCTGGGTTTCCTTGCGTCGGCTCGCCAACCGGCCCTGGAACGCGGGGTTTTCGGCGCGCGCGGCGGAGAGTGGCGCGCGTCACGGCATCGGGAAGGTCGGTCGTCCGGGACCGGCGGGGTCACGGGATCATGGAAGCCACCAACGAGATCCCGCGAGTCACCGTGGCCCGCGGCCTGACGGAGGCGTTCGGATGACCAGCAACGAGAGCCCGCTTCTTCGGCAGCCCGAGGAAGCGGTGCTTGTACGCACCGAGGGACGCGCCGCCCACCTCACCCTCAACCGGCCCAGGGCGCTCAACGCCCTCACCCACCCCATGGTCCGCCGCATCGACGAGGCACTCACAGCCTGGGAGCACGACCCGGCCGTCGAGACCGTCGTCCTCACCGGCGCAGGGGAGCGCGGCCTGTGCGCGGGCGGCGACATCCGCGCCATCCACGGCGACGCCCGCGACGGCGACGGC
Source organism: Streptomyces sp. NPDC088747 (assembly GCF_044751025.1). NCBI lineage: Bacteria > Bacillati > Actinomycetota > Actinomycetes > Kitasatosporales > Streptomycetaceae > Streptomyces > Streptomyces sp. NPDC088747. The sequence goes on along the minus strand of NZ_JBIVKZ010000003.1, from coordinate 124,138 downwards.
ACGGCCTCCGCCGCCTTCTGGCGCGACGAGTACCGGCTCAACGCCCGCATCGCCCGCTACCCCAAGCCGTACGTCGCCGTGATGGACGGCATCGTGATGGGCGGCGGCGTCGGCGTCTCCGCGCACGCCGGGGTCCGGATCGTCACCGAGCGCTCGCGGGTCGCCATGCCGGAGACCGGCATCGGCTTCGTGCCGGACGTCGGCGGCACCCGCCTGCTGTCCCGCGCGCCGGGTGAACTCGGCACCCATCTGGCGCTGACCGGAGCCGTCGTGGGCGCCGCCGACGCCCAACTCTGCGGCCTCGCCGACCACTTCGTACCGTCCGAGTCCCTGCCGAAGCTGACGGCGGAACTCGCCCACGCGCCGGTACGGGAGGTCCTGGACCGGTACGCACGTCAGGCGCCGCCCGGTGAACTCGCCGCGTGGCGGCCCTGGATCGACTCCTGCTACGCCGCCGACACCGTCGAGGAGATCGTCGACCGGCTGCTCGCCGACGGTGACCGGGCGGCCAAGGAAGCCGCCGGGACACTGCTCGCGAAGTCGCCCACCGCCCTCAAGGTCACCCTGGCCGCCCTGCGGCGCGCCCGGCACCTCGGTTCGCTGGAGCAGACCCTCGACCAGGAGTACCGCGTCTCCTGCGCGGCCCTCACCGCACCCGACCTGGTGGAGGGCATCCGCGCCCAGGTCATCGACAAGGACCGGGACCCCCGCTGGTCACCGGCCACGCTCGGCGAGGTCACCGACGCGGACGTCGCCCGCTTCTTCGTCCCGCTCGGCGCGCGCGAACTCGGGCTCGGCGGAACCGAGTTCGCGCCGTAGACGCCCTGGTGGGCCTTCCGGCCGAAGGCCGCCCGGCGGAGTGTGCCGGGTCACCGGGCCCGGGAGTGATGGATCACGCCAGGTGGCGCGGTCTTGGCCATGTACCCGCCAGGCGGTACCGTCGGTGCGATATCGACGACGGCAGAACGGAAGCCGGTGGGAACCCGGCACGGTCGCGCCACTGTGAGCCACCCCTTATGCGAGAGGGGGGCAAGTCAGACCCGTAGCCGTCGTCCAGTGCACCACCGAGATGGGACGCGAACTCCCGAGGAGGCCCTGCCATGGCGCAGCATGTCGCCCAGCCGACACCCACCACTCCCGTCGTACCGGCCAAACTGCCGCTCAGGGACATCGCTCCCTGGGCCGTGTTCTTCGGCGTCCTGATGCTGGTCCTGCTGTACTTCGTCGGCGCCGAACAGGGCGCCACCTCCGTCGTCTCCGGCGAGGGAGTCCATGAATGGGTGCACGACGCCCGCCACCTTCTCGGCTTCCCCTGCCACTGACGAAGGACGCGGCGCACCCCATGAACTCCGCAACGGTAAGAAACCTCCTCGTGCGGGGCATGCTCGCCGGCCTCGGCGCCGGCGTGCTCGCCCTGATCGTCGCCTACTTCCTCGGTGAGCCGAGCGTCGACAGCGCGATCGGCTTCGAGGAGTCGCACGCCGCGGGCCACGTGCACGAGGTCGAACTCGTCTCCCGCAGCCTCCAGTCCACCGCCGGTCTGGCCACCGGCGTCCTGATCTACGGCGTCGCCTTCGGCGGCATCGCGGCACTCGCCTTCTGCTTCGCGCTCGGCCGCGTGGGCCGCTTCAGCCCGCGGGCGACCGCGCTGCTGCTGTCCGGCTGCGCGCTGCTCACCGTCTACGTCGTGCCGTTCCTGAAGTACCCGGCCAATCCGCCGGCGGTCGGCGACCACGGCACCATCGCCAAGCGCACCACGCTGTACTTCCTGATGATGGTGCTCGGCGTCCTGTTGGCGGTCGCCGCCACCATCCTGGGCAAGCGGCTCGCGCCCAGACTGGGCACCTGGCACGCCACCGTCGCCGCGGTGGCCGCCTTCGCCCTCGTGATCGGGCTCGCGTACGCGTTCCTGCCCGCCATCAACGAGGTGCCCGCCGACTTCCCGGCCGCCGTGCTGTGGCGGTTCCGCGTCTCCGCGGTGGCCATGCAGATCACCCTGTGGGGCGGATTCGGCCTCGTCTTCGGCGAGTTGGCCGAGCGGCTGCTGAACCCCAGGCCGGCTACGGTCACCGCGGGCCGGCCTGTCGCCGCGCCCCACTAGACCCGATCCACGTCACGAGTGAGGGCCCCCGGACGTCTCCGGGGGCCCTCACTCGTGTTCGCGGTGCCGTCGGCCGGCGCCGCTCAGTTGTCCGGGTCGGGCTCCCGCTCGTCCAGCACCCGTCCCAGCCGCAGGTTCCAGCGGCCCGCGCGTCCGCTGAGCTCCGTCGCCGTCAGCGGTGGCACGTCCAGCCGCCAGAACGCCTCGGTGGGCAGGCCGAGCGCGTGGACGACGGCTGCCCGGACGACCTCCGGTTCGACCACGGCGAGCGTACGGCCGTCCGTGTCCGCCGCGGCGTCCAGCCACGCCCCGACCCGGGCGCACACATCCTGGACGGACTCCCCGCCGTGCGGCGCAGAGCCGGTGTCGGCGAGCCAGCGGCCCACCGCCTCCGGCTCGGCGGCGCCGACCTCGTCGAGCGTACGGCCACGCCAGCGGCCCGCGTCCAGAGCGGCCGGCCCCGGTGCTTCCTCGGCACGGAGACCGAGCGCCGCGGCCGTCTCGCGGCACCGCACGCTGGGCGAGGCGACGACCCGGACGGCCCTCGGCAGCGAGCCGGCCGCCGCGCGGGCGCGGGCCGCCCCCGCGTCGTCGATCGAGTCACCGTCGTCGAAGCGGGCCTGCCGCAACGCCCGGCTCGACGCGGGCGAGATGAAGATGACACGGCTGGTCACGTGAGGGCTCCTCCTGCTGATGTCACGGGGTCCTGATGTCACGGCCGGTCCCGTTGCCGCGGTCCTGACGTCACGGGTCCGGGTCTCCCACGGCCACGGCACGGACGTACACCGCTCGGGGGGAGGTCGGCGGAGGGGGCGGGACCGGTGCCGGGGGCGGACGTCGGGGATGAGCGCCGTGGACCGGGCGCGAACCTAGCATCCGCCGGGCTCAGCGGGTCCACCGGGTTCACGGGGTGCGCCGGGTTCACCAGGCCCGTCGGGTCCGTCGGGTCCGTCGGGTCCCCGGGTCCCCGGGTCTGCCGGGTCTGCCGGGTCCGTCGGGTCCCCGGGTCCCCGGGTCCGCCGGGTCCACCGCACCCGCCGGGTCCACCGGGTTCACGGGGGCCGCCGGGCTCACCGGGCCGAGCCCCCGCACCGTACGGATCAAGCGAGTTGGGACGCGGGCTCGGCGAACGTGGGACCGGCGAACGCGGGCTCGGCGAACGTGGGCCCGGCGAACGTGGGACCGGCGAACGCGGGCTCGGCGAACGTGGGCCCGGCGAACGTGAGACCGGCGAACGCGGGCTCGGCGAACGTGGGCCCGGCAGACGCGGGCCCGGCGAACGTGGGACCGGCGAGCGCGGGACCGGCGAACGTGGGCCCGGCAGACGCGGGACCGGCGAACGTGGGCCCGGCGAACGCGGGACCGACAGACGCCGGCCCGGCGAACGCGCGCCCGCCACCCCGTCGGTCCCGGCCCCGCGGAGTCCAGGTCACGTCGTCGGGCATCCGGTCCGCAGGAACCCGGCGACGGCCGAGCCCGCCGTGCGGTGCCAGGCGGGGCCGCGGCGGAGCATGGCGTGGTCGCCGCCCGGGATCAGGACGACGTCGGCCCGCGCGCCCGCCTCCTGGGCCCGGTGGACGAACGACACGGACGCCCGCGGGTCGGTCACCCGGTCCCGGTCCCCGTGCAGGGCGAGGAGGTCCTTGTCCCGCAGCTGGGTCACCGGTTCGCCGTCCGGAATCCAGGGCGCGAGGGCCAGCACGGCGCGGACCCGCGGCTCGGCGGCGGCGCGCAGGGCCGCCCGGCCGCCCATCGAGTGGCCCACCAGGACGACCGGGACGTCTCCGGCCAGCCGGTCGAGTTCCCTCAGCGCCTGCCGGGTGTCCCGCAAGGGGTCGGCCGCGCCGCCGTTCCAGCCACGCAGCCGGTAACGCACCTCGGCCAGCAGGACGGAGTCCTCCGGCACCGCTGCGGCGACCGCCCCCACGAAGGGCCGCATCCGCAGCGCCGCCAGGTGCCAGGGCCGCGACGGGGCCAGGCCGTCCGCCCTGCCGCCGTGCAGGAACAGCACGGCGGCCTTGGTCCCGTCGCGCGGGACCCGGCGCGGCACCAGAGTGCCCGCCGCCTCGGAGGCGGGATGCCGCTCGTGCCCTGCCATGCGTGCTCCTCGCGTACCGTCGGGTCGTGGTCACCGAGAACATCAGCTGTTCTCCGGTGATTCGTCGCCGAACGCCCGGCGGCTTGGTCGCGGCGGAGGACGATGCCGCCCACCCTCGGCCATACTGCCCGTGCCCTGCCCGTGCCATCCGGCGCCACCTGCGTTTTCATCGGCGCCGGGACCAATCCGTGGCCTCCTCAGGATCGGATTACGTCCGGAGATGTCCCAACCACGGAGGACCCCCGTGAAAGAAGCCGTGCACATCGGCAGAAATCCCTCGAGCGAACCGGACCTTCAGGAGCTGGTCGGCCAGGTCGCCCTGGGTGACGAAGGGGCGTTCGCGTCGGTCTACGACGCGGTGGTCAATCCGGTCCTCGGCGTCGTCCGCGCCGTCCTGCGCGACATGGCGCAGTCGGAGGAGGTGGCACAGGAGGTCCTGGTGGAGGTGTGGCGCACCGCCCCCCGGTACCGCCCCGACCGCGGCACCGTCATCAACTGGATCCTCACCCTGGCCCACCGCCGCGCCGTCGACCGGGTGCGCTCGGTGGAGGCCGCGGCGGCCCGGGACCACAAGGCGGCCCTCCTGGAGCACACCCCCGAGTACGACGAGGTGAGCGAGCAGGTGGAGGCACGGCTGGAACGGGAGCAGGTCCGCCGCTGTATGCGCACCCTGACCGACATCCAGCGCCAGTCCGTCCAGCTCGCGTACTACCGAGGGCTGACCTACCGACAAGTGGCGGAGGCCCTGGCGCTTCCGCTGGGCACCGTCAAGACGCGCCTGCGCGACGGGCTCATCCGGCTGCGCGACTGCCTGGGGGTGACCGCGTGATCACCATGGACCTGCACCGGCTGACCGGTGCCTACGCCCTGCACGCCCTGTCCGACGAGGAGCGCGAGGCCTTCGAGCGGCACCTCCCGGGCTGCGAGTCCTGCGCCCAGGAGACCGCCGAACTCTCCGCCACCGCCGCCCGCCTCGGTCTCGCCGTCTCCGTGACGCCGCGCCCGGCGCTGCGGGAACAGGTGCTGCACCGGATCACCAACGTCCGGCAGGAGACACCCGGCGGCCCGGCCGTCACCCGTTCCGGCCGATCGGGGCTGCGGGGCCGCGCACTGTCGCGCTGGGCGCTGGCCGCCTGTATCGCGGCGGCGGCCGCGTTCGGCGGTACCGCGGTGTGGCAGCACCAGCGTGCCGAGGACGCCATCGAGCAGGCCGACCGGGCCGAACAGGGCACCGACCGGATCGCCGCCGTACTGACCGCGCCGGACGCCAGGACCAAGGTCGCCGAACTGGCGGACGGGACCAGCGGAACCGTCGTGGTCTCCGAGAGCCGGGACCGGGCCGTGTTCGCCGTCTCCGGGATGGCGGCGCCGCCCAGCGGGAAGGTCTACCAGCTGTGGTTCGACGACGGAGGCACCATGCGCTCCGCCGGCCTGATGAACCCCGGCCGCACCGACCAGACCGTCCTGCTCGAAGGAGCTGTCGACGGCGCCTCGGGCATGGGCATCACGGTGGAACCTGCGGGCGGCTCGGACCAGCCCACATCCGCTCCGCTCGCCCTGATGGAGTTCCCCGCCTGAGGAGCCCGGGGTCCCGCCTCCTCAGACCCCGACCATCAGGGCTGAGGCGGGACCCCACGCGGAACCCCGACGCTCAGCGCGGCGGGCGCGGAAAGAAACCGCTGGTCCGCGCCACGTACTCGGCATAGCCGGGCCGCTCCGCCATGTGCCGTTCGAGGAGCGGCTTCCCACTGCCCCTCATCAGCAGCAGGCTCATCACCACCGGAGACAGGGCGACCGCGGCAGCCGCTCCGAGGGAGTCGCAGGCGATGAGGAACAGCCCCCACCACACGCAGAAGTCACCGAAGTAGTTCGGGTGCCGTGTCCAGCGCCACAGGCCGCGGTCCATGACCCGCCCGCGGTTGGCCGGATCCTTCTTGAACCGGGCGAGCTGGGCGTCACCCGCCGCCTCGAAGAACATGCCGAGCGCCCACACCGCCGTACCGGCCACGGCGAGGCCCGAGAGGGGGCCGTCGATGTACTGGGCCGCCTGGACGGGCAGCGACACCAGCCACACCAGGGCGCCCTGGAGCAGGTACACCATGCGCAGCGCGTACAGGTTCCGGTTCCCGGAGGCCTTGGACAGCAGCTTCTCGTAGCGCGGATCCTCGCTGTGTCCACGTCCGCGCCAGGCGATGTGCGCGGCCAGCCGCAGCCCCCACACGGCGGTCAGCGTGGTCACCAGGTACCGCCTGCCCGGGTCGCCGCCGCCCGCGGAGGCCACGCAGGTCACCACCGCGACCGCGGTGAACCCGACACCCCAGGCGACGTCGACGACCCGGTGCAGGCCCTTGCGGACGGCGATCACGAAGGTGACCAGCATGACGCCGAGAGCGGCGGCCGCCGCCCAGGCCAGGTTCACCGCGAAGGCGCCCCACTCGAATCCGTTCACGGTCGGTCCGCTCCCAGGTACCAGTCCTGCGGTGTCGGAGGCATGCCGCTGTCGCCGTCGGGCGTCGGGCGGACGCTCAGGATCTGGTCCACACCCATGCGCCGCTCCTCGAACGCCAGCGCCCCGCCGACCAGGTACAGCCGCCACACGCGGGCCGTTTCCGCACCGACCAGCGCCACGACGTCGTCCCAGCGCTCCTCCAGGGTGCGGTGCCAGGCACCGACCGTGCGCACGTAGTGCTCGCGTAGCGACTCGACGGACCGCACCTCCAGGCCCGCCTCCTCCAGGAAGCCGACCGTCTCGCCGAGCGGCCGCATGTGCATGTCGGGCGCGATGAACGCCTCGATGAACGCCCCGCCGCCGGGCGCCTTCGCCCCGCGCGACATCTGCTGGACGAGGACCCGGCCCCGCGGCCTGACCAGCCGGTGCAGGGACGCGGCGAACGCCGGGTACTCCGCGTCCCCGACGTGCTCGCCCATCTCGACGGTGGAGACGGCGTCGTAGCCACCGCCCACGATGTCCCGGTAGTCCTGGCACACCACCTCCACCCGGTTCTCCAGCCCGCGCTCGCGCACCTGTTCACGGACGTACGCCGCCTGCTCCCGGGCCAGCGTGACCGCGGTGACCCGCGCCTCGTACCGCTGAGCCGCGTACAGGGTGAGGGAGCCCCAGCCGCAGCCGATGTCGAGCAGCCGGGCGCCGGGGACCAGGCCGAGCTTGCGGCAGATCAGCTCCAGCTTGGCGCGCTGGGCGTCCGCCGGGGTGAAGCCCGGCTTGTCGCTCGTCCAGTAGCCGCAGGAGTAGGCCATGGTCTCGTCGAGGAGCAGCCGGTAGAAGGCGTTGGACAGGTCGTAGTGGTGGCTGATGGCCGCCCGGTCCCTGGCCTTGCTGTGCAGGCCGCCGCGCAGCCGCGCCTGGGAGACGGGCGCCGCCGGCCGTGGCCCCGCGGCGCCGAACCGCACCGCCGTGCCGAGCGCGCGCGCCTTGTCGGCGAGCGCGAGCCGCGGAGTGTCGGAGCGCTGTTCCCGCGCCGCGGCCCACAGGACGCGCAGCCCCTCGCCGAGGTCGCCGTCCGCGTCGAGTTCGCCCGTGACGTACGCCTGCGCCAGGCCCAGTTCGCCGGGCTCCCACAACAGCCGGCGCAGCGCGCGCCGGGACCGTACGACGACCACCGGGCCCTCGGCCGGTCCAGCCTCGCTGCCGTCCCAGGCCCGCAGCCGGACCGGCAGGGGCCCGCCGAGCGCGGTGCCGACGAGGGCGGCGAGCCGGTGGGCGGCCCCCTGGCCCGAACGGGTCGTGGTGGTGCGGTCGGTGGTCATCGGGAGGTGTCCTCCTTGGTCAACAGGTACTGCTGTACGTCGAGATAGCCGGAGCGGAACCCGGCCTCGGAGTAGGCGAGGTAGAACGTCCACATCCGCCGGAACGTGTCGTCGAAGCCCAGCGCGGCCACGTCGTCCGCGCGCTCCGTGAACCGCTCGCGCCACAGCCGCAGGGTCTCGGCGTAGTGCGCGCCGAAGCGGTCCCGCCGGGTGACTGTCAGCGCGGTGTGCTCGCGCACGGTCTGTTCCACGGCCTCGACGGAGGGCAGCAGACCGCCCGGGAAGATGTACTTCTGGATCCAGGTGAAGGTGTTCCTGGTGGCCAGCATCCGGTCGTGCGGCATGGTGATGGCCTGGAGCGCGGCCCGGCCGCCGGGAGCCAGTCGCTCGTCGAGGGTGCGGAAGTAGACGGGCCAGAACTCCGCGCCGACGGCCTCGACCATCTCCACGCTCACGATCGCGTCGTACGTCCCCCGCGCCTCGCGGTAGTCGCACAGGTCGATGCGGACCCGGTCGCCGAGACCGGCCTCCTCCACGCGCCTGCGGGCGAGGTCGCGCTGTTCCCCGGAGAGGGTGAGCGAGGTGACGCGGGCGCCGCGGGCCGCGGCCCGGATCGCGAGTTCGCCCCAGCCGGTGCCGATCTCCAACACCCTTGTTCCCTCCCGGACTTCGGCGAGGTCGAGGAGCCGGTCGATCTTCCGGTGCTGGGCGGCGGCGAGCAGTTCCCAGGTGGCGGGGAAACCACGGAAGAGCGCCGCCGAGTAGCTCAGCGTGTCGTCGAGGAAGAGGGCGAAGAGGTCGTTGGACAGGTCGTAGTGGCTGCTGATGTTGTCCCGGGCGCCGTCCGGGGTGTTGCGCTGGGCGCGCGGCCGGCGCGGCGCCCACAGTCCGCGCAGCCGCTGGAGCGGGGCGGGGACCAGCCGGGCCGCGTTCCCGGCGAGCACCGTGAGGACGGCGACCGGATCGGGGGCGTCCCACTCTCCGGCCATGTAGGACTCGCCGAAGCCGACCAGGCCCTGGGCGCCGATACGGCCGTGGAACGCCTTCGGGTCGTGGATGTCCAGCACGGGACCGCCCCGGCCCGTCCAGGTGCCGTCGGCGAACCGTACGCGCAGGGGCAGTTGCTCAAGGGCGCGGCGTACGACGGCCGCGGTGACGGCGGTCCGGGCGCGGGAGGCCCTCGGCGGCGCGGCCACGTCCGGCCAGCGGGCCGCGTCCACGGCGGCGGCCACGGCGTGCGCCGCCCGGGGGGTGGCGGACCGGGGTTCGGCTGTTCTCATGTCGCGTTCTCCGGGGTGGGACGGTCGGGGCGGGGCTGGACGGGAAGTCCCCGCAGGTACAGGCGGATTCCGTGGATCCGGATGGCCAAGGACACGGCGAGGGTCGACCAGGGGTGGCGCAGCGCCAGCCGCGCCAGCGCGCCCGCCGTGACGGGCCGCCGGGTGCCGCGGACGGTCGCGGTGAAGGGCCGGCCGTTCTCCCGTTCGAGGTGCACGGTGAGGTCCAGACGGTCGCCGGGCGCGGGCAGCCGCATGCGGTAGCGGCCGTCGACGGGGAAGAACGGCGAGACGTAGAACGCCTTGTCGGTGTACGCGGTCCCCGCCGCGTCCGGGCGGAGCAGGTAGCAGTGCCGTTCGCCGTACGTGTTGTGGACCTCGGCGACGACATGACGTGCGACGCCGTCGCGGTCGAGGCACCAGTAGACGGTGAGCGGGTTGAACACGTACCCGAGGACGCGCGCGTGCGTGAGCATCACCACGGAGCCGCCGTCGAGTTGTACGCCGTGAGCGTCCAGGAAGGCATCGAGCCCCGCCCGGATGGTCGGCCGGTCACCGGCGAAGTGGTCGCGCGCGTCGAAGCGCGCCAACGGCCGCAGCGGACGAGGGAGTTCGGGCGGATCGTCGGGGTCGACGAGCCACATGTACGTGCGGTGGCGCAACGCGTGCCGGACGGGCGCGGTCCGTACGTGGGCTATCGCGCAGTCGTACAGGGCGGGTGCCGTGTTCACCAGCGCACCCCCAGGGCGGCGGCCGCCTCCACTCCCGAACGGCAGCCGTCCTCGTGGAAGCCCCAGCCGTGGTAGGCGCCCGCGAACGCCGTTACGCCGGTGTTGAGTTCGGGCAGCCCGCGCTGTGCGGCGACCGACTCCGGTGTGTAGACCGGGTGTTCGTACACCATCCGCGCCAGCACCCGCTCCGGGTCGACCCGGTCCTCGCCGCCGAGCGTGACGACGTACGTCTCGGGGGCGTCGAGATGCTGGAGCCGGCTCATGTCGTAACTGACCCGCACCTGGCCGGAGTCCGCCGCGCACGACGGCATCAGGTGGTTCCACGAGGCGCGGGCACCGCGGGCGCGCGGCAGCAGCCGGGTGTCGGTGTGCAGCAGCGTGGTGTTGCGCGAGTAGCGGAACGCGCCGAGCACCTCCTTCTCCCGCCGGGTGGCGTCGGCCAGCAGACCCAGGGCCTGGTCGGGGTGGGTGGCGATGACGACGGAGTCGTAGGACTCGGTGGCGCCGTCCCGCGTGGTGATGTCGACGCCGTCCGGGTGCCGCAGCACGCTGCGCACCGCAGTCGCCGGGCGCACCGAGTCCAGTCGCCCCGCCACCAGGTCGACGTACTCGCGCGAACCGCCCGTGACCGTGCGCCAGGCCGGGGAGCCGGTCACGGAGAGCATTCCGTGGTGGTCGAGAAAGCGGAACAGGTAGGCGGCGGGGTAGCGCTGGGCGGTCCCGGCGTCGCAGGACCACACGGCCGAGACGAGCGGGGTCATGAAGTGGGTGCGGAAGTAGGGGGAGAAGCCCTCGCGGAACAGGAACTCGCCCAGCGTGACGGTGCTCGCGCCCTCCCGGGCGAGCAGCCGACGGGCCGCGCGATGGAAGGCGGGCACCTCCGCGAGCATCCGCAGAAAGGCACCGCGCAGCACGTTGCGCGGCTGCGCGAACAGCCCGCCCAGGCCACGCGCCCCGGCGTACTCGAGACCGCACCCCTCGCACCGCACCGACATGCTCATCTCCGACTCCCGCGTGGCGACGCCGAGTTCGTCGAAGAGCCGCAGCAGGTTCGGGTACGTACGCCGGTTGTGCACGATGAAGCCCGAGTCGACGCGGCGGGTCCGGCCGTCCGACGAGGTGAGCTCGTGGGTGTGGGCGTGTCCGCCGAGCCGTTCGTCGGCCTCGTAGAGGGTGACGTGGTGCGCGCGGCCGAGCACGTACGCCGCGGTCAGCCCCGCCACCCCGCTGCCCACGACGGCCGTACGCCGCCCGCGGTGACCGCCGGCGGCCGGCTCCTCCCGCTCCGGTGACGTACTCCCTGGCGCGCGTGACATCGCTGCTCCTCCCACTCGCCCGCGGACACGGGCCTCATGGGTATTCCGGAGCCGGCGGTGGAAGCGGATTGGCCGAGAGGGGATCTTCCTGGCGATGGGGGCGACGGGTTCGTCGCAGGCCGCACGGCCCCTGCCACCGACGCGGGCCTCGTCGGTCCTGGCTCCGGCCGGGCGCTGTCGATTCGGGTAATCCGTTGCGCGGACAGGTGCGGATTGGTCCGAGAAAAAACTTCATCAGACCGGGTGATCGACCAATCCGCCGACCGTTCTGGATCGGATTCCCCACGTGACCGAAGACAAGAAGGAACGGCGAAATCCCCGCAGCTGGACGCGGCCCGCGCTCGGCGCTTTCAGTGGTGTTCTGGCGGGATTCGCCGCGCTGGCTGTCGCGGAACTCGTATCTGCCTGGGTACGTCCGCAAGCAGGCCCTGTCATCGCGGTCGGGGGCGCGGCGATCGACCGCACGCCCGCCGCGATGAAGGACTGGGCGATCCGGAATTTCGGCACCAACGACAAACTCGTACTGCAACTCGGAATTCTCGCCGTATTGACTCTCTTCGCCCTCTCCCTGGGAATTGTCGCACTGCGATACCGGCGTACCGGGGCCGTCGGCGTACTGCTTTTCGGAGTCGTCGGCGCGGCCGCCGCGATCAGCCGGCCGGACTCGACGGGACTCTCAGACGCGCTGCCCTCCGTGGTGGGCGCGTTGGTCGGAGCGGTGACCCTGTTCCTCCTCGTCGGGCCGCTGCGGGGCCGGGCGGACCCGGTGGACGTCGAATCGCCGCAGGGGCCCGTATGGGACCGGCGCGGGTTCGTGATCGCGGCGAGCGCGGCGGCCGTCGCGTCCGCGGGCGCCGGGGTGCTGGGCCGGGCCCTGAACGGATCAAGCGGCCGGGACGCCGTCGCCTCACGCCAGGACCTGGTCCTGCCGACGCCAACCTCCCGCGCGCCGGCCGTGCCCAAGGGCGCGCAGCTGCGGATCCCCGGAGTCAGTTCCTTCACCACCCCGAACAAGGACTTCTACCGCGTGGACACTGCCTTGGTGGTGCCCAAGGTCGACGCGACCGACTGGCGGCTGCGCATCCACGGCAGCGGCGTCACCCGACCGCTCACCCTCTCCTTCGACGACCTCCTGCGGCGTGACCTGGTCGAACGGGACATCACCCTGACCTGTGTGTCGAACGAGGTCGGCGGCCCGTACGTGGGCAACGCCCGCTGGATCGGCGTACGACTGGCCGACGTGCTGGCCGAGTGCGGGGTGAAGCCGCCGTCCCGGGGCGGCCCTGCCGACCAGCTGGTGGCCCGCTCGGTGGACGGCATGACCATCGGCAGCCCGGTCGAGGACGTGATGGACGGCCGCGACGCCCTGCTCGCGGTGGGGATGAACGGCGAGCCGCTGCCCTTCGACCACGGCTTCCCGGTCCGCATGGTGGTGCCCGGCCTCTACGGCTATGTCTCCGCCTGCAAATGGATCAAGGACATCGAGCTCACCACGTTCGACTCCTACGACCCCTACTGGGTGAAGCGCGACTGGGCCCGCCAGGCGCCGATCAAGACCCAGTCCCGTATCGACACCCCCAAGCCGTTTGCCCGCCCCGGCGCCGGCACCGTCATGGTCGCCGGTGTCGCCTGGGCGCAGCACCGCGGCATCGACAAGGTCGAGGTCCGCGTCGACGACGGCCCGTGGCAGGAGGCCCGGCTCGCCGCCGAGGACTCCCGCGACACCTGGCGCCAGTGGTCCTACCCCTGGAAGGCCACCAAGGGCGGCCACACCCTCACCGTCCGCGCCACCGACCGCACCGGCGCGGTGCAGACCGAGAAGCGGGCCCGCACGATCCCCGACGGTGCGAGCGGCCGGCACTCGGTGGTCGTGACCGTGGACTGACCCCACCCCAAAAGCCACCTTTACCACCCCCATATGAGCGCGGCCGCGGCCGCATCAATCCATCAGGAGAAGCACCATGAACACTCGTATCCGTCGTGTCGCCATGACCGTGGCCGCCGCCGCCGTGCTGCCGCTGGCCCTCAGCGCCTGTTCCGACGACAGCAGCGACACCGCGTCGTCGGACTCCTCCAGCGAGGCGTCGGCGTCGGCCCCCGCGTCGGACGACAGCATGTCGGGCAGCGCCTCCGGGGCGGACGCGCCGTTCGGCTCGGCGTGCGCGTCGGTGCCCACGGAGGGCGCGGGCTCCTTCGACGGCATGGCCAAGGACCCGGTGGCCACCGCCGCCTCGAACAACCCGGCCCTCTCCACGCTGGTGACCGCGGTCAAGAAGGCGGGCCTGGTCGACACCCTCAACAACGCCCAGAACATCACCGTGTTCGCGCCCACCAACGACGCCTTCGCCAAGATCCCGAAGGCCACCCTGGACAAGGTCCTCGCCGACAAGGCCCAGCTGACCAAGATCCTCACCTACCACGTCGTCGGCCAGAAGCTTGCCCCGACCGACCTGGACAACGGCTCCTTCGCCACCCTCGAGAAGTCCAAGCTCACCACCTCCGGCTCGGACGAGTCCTACATGGTCAACGACTCCGCCAGCGTGGTCTGCGGCAACGTGAAGACCGCCAACGCGAACGTCTACATCATCGACACGGTCCTCATGCCGACCAGCTGACGGCGGTCGGCTGAGGGCTCGCGCACCGGCCACCCGGGACAGGGATACGGCGGCGTCCGGGGGTGGCCGGCTGCGACGGGGGGAGGGGGTGGCCGGGGATTCTCCCGGGCGCCCCCTCTTTATGTCTTTTGTGATCCGAGGCCGGGGTGTCGGCGACCGGTGATTCGGTGTCCGGCGATGTCGGTGAAGTCGTCGCACACGGCTTAATCGGTCGCGTCTCCGCGGGGTGAGCCGCTAGCTTCGCCGGAGCGTGCGCCCGGTCACGGGCGGCGACCGTGAGGGGGCCACACATGGATTCCGGGGACACGCGGACGGACCGTTTCGGTCTGTTGCTCGACCAGTTCGACCGCGCCAGGGAGATGGCCGAGGTGCGGCTGACGGGGCTGAGTGACGAGGAGTACCTGTGGGAGCCGGTACCCGGTTGCTGGTCGATCCGGCGCCGGGGTGAGGCGACGACCCCGAGGGCGTTCGGGCCGGGGGAGTGGGTTCTCGACCTGGGCGCCGCGGACATCCCGGCGAACGAGTACGCCGAGGTCGCCCGACAGGCCGCCGGTGGCATGAGCGTCGACAAGATCGCCGAGGACTGGAGCGTCGGGGTCGAGCGGGTCGAGCAGATCCTCGCCCACACCGGAGAGCCGGAGCCCGACGAGACGCCGGTGACGACCATCGCGTGGCGCCTTGCCCACCTGCACTTCCACTTCGAGGGCGGCTGGGAGTGGACCTTCGGCGAACGCAGCCGGGAGCCGAAACTGCTGGTCGACTTCAGCCCCTCCGCGTCGGTGGCCCTCGACCGGTTCTGGACCCTGATCGACCGCTGGCGCGCGAGCGTCGCGACCGTCACCGAGGAACAACTCGACACCGTTGGCTTCTCCCAGTACCCGTACGGCTCCGACCCCGACGACCCCTACATCGCCGTCCTGTCCGGGGCCAACCTGGAGTTCATCCACCACATGGCGGAGATCGCTCTGCTACGCGACCTGTGGCGGAGCCGCGTCATCCGTTCGTTCGCGTAACCCGTTCGTGCGCACGAACGGGTTATGCGCGTAACTCGTTCGCCCGCGTTATCCGTACGTCCGCTTATCCGTACGTCCGCGGCCTCGCGGGGCAGATCAAGCAGCGGGCAAGATGGCCTCATGACAAAGGTCTCCGTACGGTCGTTCCGTGGTGCCTCCTCCGGTTCGGCGCTGTCCTTGTGGTCCCAGGACTCCGTGCTGTCGATCGGCTCGGTGGGTTCGGTCCTGTCCGTGGGGTCCGTGGGCTCGGCGCTGTCGATCGGCTCGATCGGAAGTGCCCTGTCGGTGGGCTCGATCGGCTCTTCCCTGTCCCTGATCTCGACCGGCTCGTGGCTCAGCACGGGTTCGCTGTTCTCCGCCCACTCGCGATGGTCGGTACTGTCCTGGCGCTCCTCCGGCGGCTTCCTCGCCGCGGGAGCGGTGGCGGCCGGAGGCGCGGTACTGCTGACCCAACTTCTTCACAGGGCCGGGGCGGGCAGCGACTGATCCGCCGACAGGGCCCTAGGCCCAGGGGACAGGGGACAGGGGTAGGGGGAGAGGACGGCCTACTTCTTACGGCGCCGCCCAGCCCTCTTCTTCAACTCGGCCTGACCGCGCTTCGTCCACGCACCTTGATGAAGATGGCAGCGCGAGGTGCCCTTCATCGTCTTGTTCTGGCAACGACTACCCGTAGCGGTCGGCCACCCGCACTTACCTTGCTTCCACTCGCCCACCGTCCACCTCCGGCAGTCCACGTCTCGTGTCAGCTCCAGCGTGAGGGACGGTGCGGAAGCCGGGGAGGGCGCATGCCGTACGACGTCGGAGCCGCGCCGCGTACGCGGGCGGTGAACTCAGCGCATGCTCCTGGCAGCCGCTCCCGAGCCGCACGCTCGTTTCTGCCTAGGTGAGCGTGCCGAACGGCTCCGCACGGAGGTCCAAGCCGCCGCGGGGGCCGGAAGGACCGCCCGTCTCACAGGCACCTCACGGACCTCACGCGCCCGACGCACCCCGGCACCAGGTTCTGCCCACCACAAACTCTGTGCTCGCGATCTCGCGATCTCGCGATCTCGCGATCTCGCGATCTCGCGATCTCGCGATCTCGCGTGCTCGCAGGCGAGGCTGGCGCATTAAATCGAACACATGCTTGAATTTAGCCATGCCATCGTTCCCGGAGGACCTCGCCCAGGCGCAGCAGGAGTGGAGAGCCACCTACCACCAGCTGGCCCAACGCCCCGGCCGCACCGAACTGCGCCGGCGCCTGTACCGCCTCTCGGCGCACCTGTTCTTCCACCCCCAGTGGCAGCAACGCCGCCCAACTGCCGCCGCGTGGTGGGAACTACGCACCCTGGCCCGCCCCGCCGACGACGTACGCGAACGGCACCCCCAATGACGCACGACAACGCGGACCGGCGACTCCCGGACGACGCTCATGACCCCGAAGACATACCGGATGACCCTCAGGACCCCGAGGACACCGAAGGCATGATGGGCCGGATCCGCGTGACAGTCCTCCCACCGTCCCCCACAGGCGCCCGACGCGTACGAGTGGACGGCGAGATCCTCGGCCTCGCCCACAACCTGGCCGACATAGCCGAATTCCTCCGCCGAGCCGGCCTGGACCTAGACCCAACAGAAGTAGCCCAGTCCCCCCGGATCGACTGGCAAGGCACCCCACCCAACCCCTGGACGTCAGAATCAAACCCCTGACACCCGCACCGTGAAAACAGACGCGCAAGCTGGCGCTCCGCCCCAAACAGGCCGACTCGGCCCTTGCCTTCCGGCCATACGCCCTGCGGCTCGCACAGAAATAACCCGGCACCGACCCAACCGGTCCGGCCACCTATTTCTGTGGAATTTCCAGCGGTTTCTGTGGCGGCCCGCACTGTGCGGCATCGTCGCAGGTCAGCCCGTCAATCCAGGGTTTCTGTGTTTCGTGGTTTCTGTGGCGGCTCTCGGCTGGTCCCACCACCTTCCCTTGCACTCTTGCCCAAGGAGGAGTCGTGGCCAAGCCTCGCGACAAGATGCTCACCATCCCCGAAGTGATCGAAGAGATAGGCGTACCGCGAGCGACGTTCTACCGCTAACGCCTCCGCTGGTACTGCTGCTCCGCGAGCACCTGAAGGAGTTCGGCACGGCGGAGGACGGCCGGCTCTTCGCGAGCGAGCGGGGCAACGTCGTGGCCGCGTCGTCGTACTCGCGCGTGTGGAAGCAGACGCGCGAGTTGGCGCTCGTACCGGGACAGGTTTCCTCCGTGCTGGCCTTCCGTCCGTACGACCTCCGCCATGCGGGCGTCTCGCAGTGGCTCAACTCCGGTGTGCCCGCTCCGGAGGTGGCGGCTCGCGCCGGCCGCTCGGTGGACGTCCTGCTGAAGATCAGGAGCAGGAGATGAACGACCGGATCCTGAAGGGGCTGGGAGAGGAGGGCAACCCCGAAAGCTGAATGCGGCCCACACGCCACTCACACGCACGGAGAAGCCCCGGAGTGATCCGGGGCTTCTGGCCGTGTCGGACGTGCGTAGGAAAGCTACGCCGAAGGCGTGGAGAAACGGTCGGTGAACCCTGAGTTCTCCCGAGCGCTGGAGGCCGCCATGCTGCCTCAGTTCCCGGCATGGCTCCGGCGCCGCAATGTCTACGTGGGTGGCATCGTGGGGTCGCCGGGCTCGGGCGGCCGAGCTCGGCGGTTGAGGTCCACCATGTCGTCTGTGTGTGCCCATGTCCGATATTGGGCGACGGATTCGACGTTGCTATCCCACCCACGCACAAACTGCTCCGGTTCTGCTGCCGAAAAGTCGCGGGGTTCAGCCCGAGCAGCGCCGAAGAGGTCGACAAGCATCCGGCGACTCAAACTGTCGTCAAGATGGTCGGCAGCATTCTCCGACCCCCAGAGGAGCACAGCCTCCGCGGCCCGGGTGAGGCCGTCTGTGCTTGCAGTAGGCATGGCCAGTGCCAGGGAAGCCCTGACGATCTCCAGCGCGTCTTCTCCAGGCATGTCAGCGCCTCCTCTCGCAGACAAGGCACTGACCAGTCAGGGCCGCGAACCGAAGGGCCATCTTCGCTGTGTTCTGGGCTTGTCGCAGACATTCGTGTCTGTCCAGGAGGGCGTACTGCTCCGTTGACATGACGTACTTGACGAAGAGTTCCCAGTGATCTTGCGCCCGGTCCCAGTCGTTGCGATGGGCGATGCGTACCCAGGCGTCAACGAAGCCCTGTTGTGCGTGCGTCCCATGAAAGTACGGCCGGAGATCTTCGATGAGCCTTGGAGGCGACAGTCGCTGGGCCAAGCGCCGTTGTGTGAAGGCGGTGTTGCTGGCCACTGCCTTTGAACGATCGATTCGCTTCGCGATCACATGGCCAGCGATGCCACCAATGATGGCGGGGACGAGGAGCCAGCCAATGACCGATGCGATCCACAGCAGGACATGATTGGGGAGGGCTCAATAGGGCGAAGGCGTGGTAGACCTCGCTAGGGCTTTCAGCGCGTGCGGCAAAAACGTATAGAACCCCCACCAGGGTGCCGATGGGGAGTCCGACATCGAGGACCCATTGGCTTACACCCTTCAGCGCCTTGGTCGAGCGCCAAGTACGTCGTAGTCGTCTGGCTAGTGGCGTGCGCGCGGATGGCAGCTTTAAGTGACCCGGGATCGGGACGGGCCCAACGGGCAAGGCTCCCCCTGTGTGCCAGCGTGCACCCCGTGGTGGCGCGCATTCTCGAAGGTGCAGATTCTGCCGGAGGTGGTGGGCGAGTCGGCAAGCGCAGTCGTCAACTTGGGACGGAACCGTGTACTCGCTCAGCTATCCCTTGGCAGTGCACTCGCAGACTATAGGCATGTGCCGCCCAGGCTTGAGTAGGTTGACCTACCGGAAGGCTCGCCAGCATCATTACGTCACCATTACGTGATCACTGGCAAACAGTTGCTTCCGGCGGCATCCGCCTGCACAAACGCCAAGACCCCGTCCTCAGCTAAAGCGCTGATGGCGGGGTCTTAGGCCACCTTATACAGGGTGCCCCCGGCAGGATTCGAACCTGCGCACACGGCTCCGGAGGCCGTTGCTCTATCCCCTGAGCTACGGGGGCGTATCGGCGCTTTGTGTGCGGCGACGGGTAGAACCCTACCAGCTCTTTTGGGAGGGACCGGCATGGGTTTCGGTGAGGGTGGGGCCGGGTTCTGGTGGGGTGGAGGCTGGGCGTCCGGAGGGGGTGGAAGTGGGGAAAACCCGGACGCGGCGGTGGGTGCGGACCTACTCTCAAGTTGTGCCAGGCGCGTCGGGCCGGGTGCTTGTTGTGGACGACAACAAGGTCATCCGGCAGCTGATCAGGGTCAACCTTGAGCTGGAGGGTCTCGAGGTCGTGACCGCGGCTGATGGTGTCGAGTGTCTGGACGTCGTGCACCAAGTACGGCCCGATGTCGTGACCCTCGACGTGGTCATGCCCCGCCTGGACGGACTGCGCACCGCCGCTCGCCTTCGGGCCGATCCGCGCACCCGCAACCTTCCCCTTGCCATCGTCAGCGCCTGCACTCAGTACGAGGTCGAGAGCGGGCTCGACGTCGGCGTCGACGCCTTCCTCGCCAAGCCCTTCGAACCTGCCGAACTCGTCCGGCTCGTCATGCAGTTGATGGAGCGTCGGGGGAGTGGGGGCACCCCTGGTGGCACCCCCGACGGCGGCAGGGGCGCGAGCCACGGCAGCAGCGGCAGCCACGGCAACGACGGTGGTGGTAGCGGCAGCGCCGGTAGTAGTGACAGCGGCGCGGGGGACGGTGGTGGCACCGTATTGCCGCTCCAGGGCGTCTTCGGCGTCGAGGACGCCGAACTCGCCGCGCGTGCGGCCCTCGCCGAGCGCGCCGAGCGGGCCGGCCGCACCGGGCACTGACCTCGCCTCGCCTGCCACGTCCGCGGGCCGCCGAGCCCATTGGCTCTGCCGACTTCACCGGCCTGTCGGCTCCCATTAGCCCTGCCGGGTCCACGGGCCCTGCCGGGTCCCCCGGCCAAACCGTCAGCGGGCCCCCACCCCCCTCCCCGGCCACTCACCCGCAGGTAACCCCCCGCGCACCCGCCCCCCCACCCCCACCCCGTCCAAATCCCGGACCCACCCCCAATCCGACTCGCCCACCCACCCCCCTCCTCCCCTAGGCTTGTCCCGTGACCCCCGTCGAGCTCTCCCGTACCGTGCTGCGCGCGGTGCGTCGTGCTGTGGAGGCGGGGGAGCTGAGCGTGGTGGTGCCGGAGCGGGTGCAGGTGACGGTGCCGGGGGCCGGGGGATGCGGGGACTACGCCACGAACGTCGCGTTGCGGCTGGCCCGGCCGGCCGGGCGGACGGCCGGGCAGGTCGCCGGGATCATCCGGCCGTACCTCCGGGCCGCGCCCGGCATCGCGGACGTCGCGGTCACCGGACCCGGGTTCCTGAACATCAGCCTCGACCGGGCCGCCGCAACGGGGGCGCTCGTCTCCGAGATCCTGCGGCGCGGCAGCCGGTACGGGCACGGTGACGCACTCGCCGGGCAGGTCATCGAGCTGCGCGTGCCCTACGACACCCGCGCCGAGGTCGTCGCGGACACGCTCGTACGGATCGTCGGCAGCCAGGGCGGCCGTGCCGAGGTGCGGCACGCCGAGCCCGTCAATCTCCGTCCCGTCCCCGCCCCCGAGGACCCCGCCCTCCTCGGGCCGGACGCCGCCCGCTGGGCCCTGCTCCACCCCGCGCCCCACGACCGGCCCCGGATCACCGCGGACCACCTCGTGCAGCGTGCGAGCAACCCGCTGTTCCGCGTCCGGTACGCCCACGCCCGCACCCGGGCCCTCAGCCGCAACGCCGCGGCACTCGGCTACACCGGCGCGCCGGGAGACCTCCCTGAAGCGCGGGACCTGCCGAACGCCACGTCGGCCTCCCCGGCCCCCCTGGCCGATCTGTCCGACCTGGCCGAATACCCCCGCGTCCTCACCGCCGCCGCGACCCACCGCAGCCCCGACCGGCTCGCCCGGCATCTCGTCACCGTCGCCGACGCCTTTCTCGGTTACCAGCACACCGTGCTGCCGCTCGGCGACGAGAAACCCTCGGCCGCCCACCGTGCCCGGCTCGCGCTCGCCGAAGCCGCCGGGGCGGTGCTGGCCGGTGGCCTGTCCCTGCTCGGCATCAGCGCACCCGAATACCTCTGACACAGCAGAAAGCGCACAGACATGAGCCGTTCCGCACACCCCGCCGGGCCCCGTCACGCCGATGTCCTGACCGAGGGGCACTACACCGCCCCGCCCGCGGATCTCAACGCCCTGGACCCGAAGGTCTGGGCGCACACCGTCAGCCGTGACGAGGACGGCGTCGTCACCGTCGGCGGGCGCGATGTGACCGCGCTGGCCGAGGAGTTCGGTACTCCGGCGTACATCGTCGACGAGGCCGACTTCCGGGCGCGGGCGCGGGCCTGGCGTACCGCCTTCGGGCAGGACGCCGACGTCTTCTACGCCGGGAAGGCCTTCCTGTCCCGGGCCGTGGTGCGATGGCTGCACGAGGAGGGGCTCAACCTCGACGTGTGCTCCGGGGGTGAGCTCACCACCGCGCTCTCCGCGGGGATGCCCGCCGAGCGCATCGCCTTCCACGGCAACAACAAGTCCACGGCGGAGATCGAGCAGGCCGTGTCGGAGGGGGTCGGACGCATCGTCCTCGACTCCTTCCAGGAGATCGTCCGGGTCGCGCACGTCGCGCAGTCCCTGGGCAAGCGGCAGCGGGTGCAGATCCGGGTGACGGTGGGCGTCGAGGCGCACACCCACGAATTCATCGCCACCGCGCACGAGGACCAGAAGTTCGGGATCCCGCTGGCCGGCGGTCAGGCGGCGGAGGCCGCGCGCCGTGCCCTCCAGCTCGACGGGCTCGAACTCATCGGCATCCACAGCCACATCGGCTCGCAGATCTTCGACACCTCCGGGTTCGAGGTGGCCGCCCACCGGGTCATCGGGCTGCTCAAGCAGATCCGTGACGAGCACGGGGTCGAGCTGCCCGAGATCGACCTCGGCGGCGGCCTCGGCATCGCGTACACCAGCGAGGACGACCCGCGCGAGCCGCACGAGATCGCCAAGGCGCTGCACGAGATCGTCGCCCAGGGGTGCGAGGCCGCCAAGCTGCGGACGCCCAGGATCTCCGTGGAGCCCGGCCGCGCCATCGTGGGCCCGACCGCCTTCACGCTCTACGAGGTCGGCACCATCAAGCCGCTCGACGGGCTCCGGACGTACGTCTCCGTGGACGGCGGCATGTCCGACAACATCCGCACCGCTCTGTACGACGCCGAATACAGCGTCGCCCTCGTCTCCCGCACGAGTACCGCGGAACCCATGCTGGTCCGTGTCGTCGGCAAGCACTGTGAGAGCGGTGACATCGTCGTGCGGGACGCGTTCCTGCCCGCCGACCTGGCGCCCGGCGACCTCATCGCCGTACCGGCCACCGGCGCCTACTGCCGGTCCATGGCCAGCAACTACAACCACGCGCTCCGCCCGCCGGTCGTCGCCGTACGCGACGGCGAGGCCCGGGTGATCGTCCGCCGCGAGACGGAGGAGGACCTGCTCCGCCTCGACGTCGGCTGAGGGCGCGAATCGAACGCCGGGGGGGGCGATCCTGAAGTGCCGGAAACGCAAGATCTCCTGACTCGCACCCCGGTGAAAATGAAATAGTCGTCTCACAATCCGGACGAAGGGCAGAAACCCCCGTCCGGTGAGTGAGACTGGTCCAATCGTGACGTAGAAGGAAACGAGGTCGGATGATGCGTACGCGTCCGCTGAAGGTGGCGCTGCTGGGCTGTGGGGTAGTCGGCTCAGAGGTGGCGCGCATCATGACGACGCACGCCGACGATCTCGCCGCCAGGATCGGCGCCCCGGTGGAGCTGGCGGGAGTGGCCGTACGCCGCCCCGGCAAGGTCCGTGAGGGCATCGACCCGGCCCTCGTCACCACCGACGCGACCGCGCTGGTGAAGCGGGGCGACATCGACGTCGTCGTCGAGGTCATCGGCGGTATCGAGCCCGCTCGTACGCTCATCACGACCGCGTTCGAGCACGGCGCCTCCGTCGTCTCCGCCAACAAGGCGCTGCTCGCCCAGGACGGTGCCGCGTTGCACGCCGCCGCCCAGGAGCAGGGCAGGGACCTCTACTACGAGGCCGCCGTCGCCGGTGCCATCCCGCTCATCCGGCCGCTGCGCGAGTCCCTCGCCGGCGACAAGATCAATCGCGTGATGGGCATCGTCAACGGCACCACCAACTTCATCCTCGACAAGATGGACTCGACCGGCGCCGGCTACCAGGAGGCACTCGACGAGGCCACCGCGCTCGGGTACGCCGAGGCCGACCCCACCGCCGACGTCGAGGGCTTCGACGCCGCGGCCAAGGCCGCGATCCTCGCCGGGATCGCCTTCCACACGCGGGTGCGCCTCGACGACGTGTACCGCGAGGGCATGACCGAGGTCACCGCCTCCGACTTCGCCACGGCGCAGAAGATGGGCTGCACCATCAAGCTGCTCGCCATCTGCGAGCGGGCCGCGGACGGCGGCTCCGTCACCGCGCGCGTGCACCCGGCCATGATCCCGCTCAGCCATCCCCTCGCCTCCGTGCGCGGCGCGTACAACGCCGTCTTCGTCGAGGCGGACGCCGCCGGGCAGCTGATGTTCTACGGCCCCGGTGCCGGCGGCGCGCCGACCGCGTCCGCCGTGCTCGGCGACCTCGTGGCGGTGTGCCGCAACAAGCTGAACGGCTCGACCGGCCCCGGCGACTCCGCGTACACCCAGCTGCCCGTCTCGCCCATGGGCGAGGTCGTGACGCGCTACCACATCAGCCTCGACGTGGCCGACAAACCTGGTGTCCTCGCCCAGGTGGCCACCGTCTTCGCCGAGCACGGGGTCTCCATCGACACCGTGCGCCAGCAAGGCCGTCAGGACGGAGGCGGCGAGGCGTCCCTCGTCGTCGTCACCCATCGAGCGTCCGACGCGTCCCTCAACGGGACCGTCGAGGCGCTGCGCAGCCTCGACACCGTGCGGGGTGTCGCCAGCATCATGCGGGTTGAAGGAGAGTAACCAGCAATGACCCACCAGTGGCGCGGAATCATCGAGGAGTACCGGGACCGGCTGCCGGTCTCCGACAGCACGCCGGTCGTGTCGCTCCGTGAGGGCGGCACGCCGCTCGTACCCGCGCAGGTGCTCTCCGAGCGCACCGGGTGCGAGGTCCACCTGAAGGTGGAGGGCGCCAACCCGACCGGGTCCTTCAAGGACCGCGGTATGACCATGGCCATCTCCAGGGCCAAGGAGGAGGGCGCGAAGGCGGTCATCTGCGCCTCCACCGGCAACACGTCGGCGTCCGCCGCGGCCTACGCCGTACGGGCCGGGATGGTCTGCGCCGTGCTCGTCCCGCAGGGCAAGATCGCGCTCGGCAAGATGGGCCAGGCCCTCATCCACGGCGCGAAGATCCTCCAGGTCGACGGCAACTTCGACGACTGCCTCACCCTCGCGCGCTCGCTGTCCGACAACTACCCGGTGGCGCTGGTCAATTCGGTCAACCCGGTGCGCATCGAGGGCCAGAAGACCGCCGCGTTCGAGATCGTGGACATGCTCGGCGACGCGCCCGACATCCACGTCCTGCCGGTTGGCAACGCGGGCAACATCACCGCGTACTGGAAGGGCTACAAGGAGTACGCCGCCGACGGCATCGCCGGACGGACCCCGCGCATGTGGGGTTTCCAGGCCTCCGGGTCCGCGCCTATCGTGCGCGGCGAGATCGTCAAGGACCCCTCCACCGTGGCCACCGCGATCCGGATCGGCAACCCGGCGTCCTGGCAGTTCGCGCTGACCGCCAGGGACGAGTCGGGCGGCCTCATCGACGAGGTGACGGACCGTGAGATCCTGCGCGCCTACCGGCTGTTGGCCGCGCAGGAGGGTGTCTTCGTCGAGCCCGCCTCCGCCGCGTCCGTCGCCGGTCTGCTGAAGGCCGCGGAGCAGGGCAAGGTCGACCCCGGGCAGCGGATCGTCTGCACGGTCACCGGGAACGGGCTCAAGGATCCGGACTGGGCCGTCGCCGGCGCACCGCGGCCGGTGACCGTTCCCGTGGATGCGGTCAGGGCCGCTGAGCAGCTCGGACTCGCGTAAAAGGCGGACATCCGCCGGGACGTCCGGCAGGGGGTGCACGGGGCGCTCACGACACGCATCGTGCGCCTCCTGTGCGCCCTATGTCGCCACAGAACCTGTCTTCGATAGGCTGTACTGAACCCGCCCGCCGCATATGCCGCGGTGCCGCCCTCGTTGCGGCCTTCGGGTGTTGGCGTACGCGTCAGGTTCGCAGCGCAGGCTTTCCCACATCCGCATCCCAAGTCGCCCCACCCGCACTCGTACCGCACGTTTTTCGAGAACCTCGTACATCACGCAGCTCAAGGAGAGTCATCGAGCGATGGCCGGTCCCGCCTTCCGCGCCGCCGCCGTCCGGGTGCGCGTCCCCGCCACCAGCGCCAACCTCGGGCCGGGCTTCGACGCCTTCGGCCTGTCCCTGGGGCTGTTCGACGACGTGGTCGTCCGGGTGGCCGACGCCGGGCTGCACATCGACATCGCGGGTGAGGGCAGTGAGACGCTGCCGCGCGACGAGAGTCATCTCCTCGTACGTTCCCTGCGCACCGCCTTCGATCTGCTGGGCGGTCAGCCGCGCGGCCTCGAGATCGTCTGCGCCAACCGCATTCCGCACGGCCGGGGCCTCGGTTCCTCGTCGGCCGCCATCTGCGCCGGCATCGTCGCCGCGCGGGCGGTGACGATAGGCGGGGACGCCAGGCTCGACGACACCGCCCTCCTCGAACTCGCCACCGAGATCGAGGGACACCCCGACAATGTCGCGGCCTGTCTGCTCGGCGGATTCACGCTCTCCTGGATGGAGACCGGCGCGGCGCGGGCGATCAGGATGGACCCGGCCGATTCCATCGTTCCGGTGGTTTTCGTCCCCGGAAAGCCGGTCCTCACGGAGACCGCGCGCGGTCTGCTGCCGCGCACCGTGCCGCATGTCGACGCCGCGACCAACGCGGGCCGCGCCGCACTGCTCGTCGAGGCGCTCACCCGCCGGCCCGAGTTGCTGCTGCCCGCCACCGAGGACCGGCTGCACCAGGACTACCGCGCCCCGGCGATGCCCGAGAGCATCGCGCTGGTGGAGCGGCTGCGGGGGGACGGCATTCCCGCCGTGATCTCCGGCGCTGGACCCACGGTGCTGGCCCTCGCGGACGGGGCTTCGGCCGACAAAATCGCTGATCTCGCAGGTCAGGGCTGGGCAGCGAACCGACTGGACCTCGACGCCACCGGGGCGAGCGTGTTGCCGCTCGCACCGTCCGGTGTCAATTAGAAGCGCGCGGTTGCCGGATTTCGAGAGGGGGAATGTTTGTTGGATCCGGTAGTGTTAATCTCAAGTCTGCACCCGACCTCTCCATGGCGAGGTGCTTCGCGTCCCCGTCCGGGACACCCATTCTTCCGGGAGCCTCCCAAACTGCTTTGTATGCATTGGGTGCTATGTGCTGAGCAGTGTTGAGCACGCTCCGGAACCGGCGTGACCGAGCCGATGACACCGCAATTCAGTGCCGCGGCTCCGGAATCGTCATCACCAGTCATTTCTTCCGCCGCGTTGGCGGACCACCGCCCCGGCACGGTCCAGGCAAAACGGACCAAACCCGGACAGCAAAACCGGTCGCCGTGCCAGACAGGCCGACGTCCGCTCCAGGGAAGGACCCTTCGTGAGCGACACCACCGATCTGATGGGCGCACGTGTCGAGGAGACCGCTGCCGCGCCCGCCACGGACGCCTCTGCCGCGCCTGCCTCCGGTGCAGGCTCCCGGCGGCGCCGCGGTACCGGCCTCGACGGCATGGTGCTGGCCGAGCTTCAGCAGGTCGCGTCCGGCCTCGGGATCAGGGGCACCGCGCGGATGCGCAAGAGCCAGCTGATCGAGGTCATCAAGGAGGCGCAGGCCGGCGGAGGCGGCGCCCCGAAGGCCGAGGCCGCCTCCGAGACCAAGCCGAAGCGCCGGGCCACCTCGAAGGCCCGTACGGGCGACGAGGTCGCCGAGGCCAAGGCCGAGAAGTCCGCCGCCGCCGCCGAGAAGGCCGTGGCGCAGCAGATCGAGATTCCCGGCCAGCCCGCCGGCGGCCCCTCCCGCGCCGGCGAGACCGAGCGTGCCGGGGACGACGCCCCCGCGGGCGAGCGTCGCCGCCGCCGTGCCGTCTCCGAGGCCGGCAGCCCCGAGACGATCACCGCCGAGGCCAAGAGCGAGCCGAAGACGGAGACGCTGGTCGAGGCCAAGGCCGACACCGGTGACGCCGACGGCCGGCAGGGCCGTCGTGACCGTCGCGACCGCGACCGTGGTGGCCGTGACCGCGACCGCCGTGGTGGCAAGGCCGACGAGCAGCAGGGCCAGGGCGGGCAGGGCGGCCAGGGTGGCGGTCAGCAGCGCCAGGACCGTCAGCAGCAGGGCCAGAGCGGTGGTCGTCAGGACCGGCAGGACCGCCAGGACCGTCAGCAGCGCGACAACGGCCCGCAGGACGACGACGAGTTCGGCGATGGCCGGCGCGGCCGTCGTGGCCGTTACCGGGACCGTCGTGGCCGTCGTGGCCGCGAGGACTTCGGTCCGGGCGAGCCGCAGGTCGCCGACGACGACGTCCTGATCCCCGTCGCGGGCATCCTGGACATCCTCGACAACTACGCGTTCATCCGTACGTCCGGCTACCTCCCGGGCCCGAACGACGTGTACGTCTCGCTGGCCCAGGTCCGTAAGAACGGCCTGCGCAAGGGTGACCACGTCACGGGCGCGGTCCGTCAGCCCAAGGACGGCGAGCGCCGCGAGAAGTTCAACGCGCTGGTCCGCCTCGACTCCGCGAACGGCATGGCCGCCGAATCCGGCCGTGGCCGCCCGGAGTTCAACAAGCTGACGCCCCTTTACCCGCAGGACCGGCTCCGTCTGGAGACCGACCCGGGTGTGCTGACGACCCGCATCATCGACCTCGTCGCGCCGATCGGTAAGGGCCAGCGAGGTCTGATCGTGGCCCCGCCGAAGACCGGCAAGACCATGATCCTGCAGGCGGTCGCCAACGCGATCACCGTCAACAACCCCGAGTGCCACCTGATGGTCGTCCTGGTCGACGAGCGTCCGGAAGAGGTCACCGACATGCAGCGGTCGGTGAAGGGCGAGGTCATCTCCTCGACCTTCGACCGTCCGGCCGAGGACCACACCACGGTCGCCGAGCTCGCCATCGAGCGCGCCAAGCGTCTGGTGGAGCTGGGTCACGACGTCGTCGTACTGCTGGACTCGATCACGCGTCTGGGCCGTGCGTACAACCTCGCCGCGCCCGCCTCCGGCCGCATCCTGTCCGGTGGTGTCGACTCGACCGCGCTCTACCCGCCGAAGCGGTTCTTCGGTGCGGCGCGCAACATCGAGGACGGCGGCTCGCTGACCATCCTGGCCACCGCGCTCGTCGACACCGGCTCGCGCATGGACGAGGTGATCTTCGAGGAGTTCAAGGGCACCGGCAACATGGAGCTCAAGCTCGACCGGAAGCTCGCCGACAAGCGCATCTTCCCGGCGGTCGACGTCGACCCGTCGGGTACGCGCAAGGAGGAGATCCTCCTCAACCCGGAGGAGCTCGCCATCGTCTGGAAGCTGCGCCGGGTGCTGCACGCGCTCGACTCGCAGCAGGCCATCGAGCTCCTGCTGGACAAGATGAAGCAGACGAAGTCCAACGCCGAGTTCCTGATGCAGATCGCGAAGACGACGCCGGGCAACGGCAACGGCAACGACTGATCCGGTCTCCGCGGAACGAAAGGGCCGCCCCCGTCACGGCTGTGACGGGGGCGGCCCTTTTCGCGTGGCACGGCCCGGGTGAGCAGCGAGAGCTTCGCCACAGGGGCGGTGACCGGTGCCGGTTTCGAGCGGTACGGCGCCTTCGGCCGAAATCGCAGGTGAGCGGTGTTTCGCCGGGTTCGGAGGTGACGCTCGGTGATCGTCGGTCCACAGGGTGGCCACAGCGCTTTGTGCAACCCTGTCCCGGGTTTCCCCGTCTGACCTTGCGGAGCGACCATGGAGCGGTACCCGTTCACGTCGGACCGGGCCTGAGCCTGGAAGCAGGGGGTAACCGAGCCGTACCGAGAACCGAGGAGCACATGCCTGCCGAGAGCACGCCGGAACCCGCCATACCCGGGGAACCCGGCATACCCGGAGAACCCGGCACCAGCGCCCCGCGCCACCGCGCGAAGGGCCGCCGCCGCAAGACCCGCAGCAAGCGCCGCAAGGGCCTGCTGATCACGGCCTGGGTCGCGGCCGGGATCGTCGTGCTGGGCGGCACCGGCGCCGGGTACCTGTACTTCAAGCTCAACGGCAACATCAAGAGCGTCGACATCAACCAGGCCCTCGGCACCGACCGGCCGACGAAGGTCGACAACGGCAGCGAGAACATCCTGGTCCTGGGCTCCGACACCCGCTCCGGCTCCAACGAGAAGCTGGGCGGCGGCGCCGACGACGGCAGCGCCCGCTCGGACACGGCGATGGTCGTGCACATCTACGAGGGCCACAAGAAGGCCAGCGTGGTCTCCATACCCCGCGACACCCTCGTCGAGCGCCCCTCCTGCACCGACGCCGAGGGCGTCACGCACGACGCGGCCTCCGAGGTCATGTTCAACTCCGCGTACTCCACCGGCGGCGCGGCCTGCGCGGTGAAGACCGTCGAGTCCATGAGCGGGATCCGCATGGACCACTACATCGAGGTCGACTTCAGCGGCTTCCAGAAGCTCATCGACGACCTGGGCGGCGTGAAGATCACCACCACCCAGGACATCGACGACCCCGACAGCCACCTGAAGTTGAAGGCCGGCACCCACACCCTCGACGGCGAGCAGGCGCTCGGCCTCGTCCGTACCCGGCACGGCGTCGGCGACGGCTCCGACCTCGGCCGGATCCAGCTCCAACAGGCCTTCATCAAGGCCCTGATGAACCAGGTCAGGGGCATCGGCCTGCTCAGCAACCCGGCCAAGCTGGTCGAGCTCGCCGACACCGCGACCAACGCCGTCACCACCGACTCCGACCTGGACTCGGTGAAGGACCTCACGTCGTTCGCGAGCGGCCTCAAGGGCATCAGCTCCTCGAAGATGACGATGGTCACGATGCCGGTCCAGTACGACCCCGCGGACGCCAACCGCGTGCTGGTCGACGAGGCCAAGGACAAGCTGGTCTGGAACGCCCTGAAGGACGACAGGGCCATCCCCGTGGCGGCCACCGAGGGCACGGCCACCGGTACCGCGAAGGACGTCGTCAGCGCCGGCTGAGCCCCGCCCCGGCCCCCAGGGAATAGATCACCGCGCCCCCCGGTTTTGGGGGATGCGGCCAGTCCTGGCAGACTGGTACGTCGGCTCCGGTTCACGCACCCGCAATCCGCGGCGGCGACCCGGCGCCCTCCCGAAACTAGGAGACACCTTGAAGCGCGACATCCACCCCGAGTACGTCGAGACGCAGGTCAGCTGCACCTGTGGCGCGTCGTTCACCACCCGTAGCACCATCTCCAGCGGCACCGTCCGCGCGGAGGTCTGCTCCGAGTGCCACCCGTTCTACACGGGCAAGCAGAAGATCCTCGACACCGGTGGCCGTGTGGCCCGCTTCGAGGCCCGCTTCGGCAAGGCCAAGGCTGCCGCTGACAACAAGTAGCGACCTCACAGCGCCGGTCTTCGGTGCCCCCTGCACGGGGGCGCCGGGACCGGCGCTTTGCGGTGCAGCCCCTCCCCGCCTTTCGACTTGACTCGAACCGGGGGGACCCCCATGTCGTACCTACGTCCCCGAGCCCATGACGGAGCTGAGGGGACAGCCCATTGGAGCCGGAGATGTTCGAGGCGGTCGAGGAACTCATCGGCGAGCACGCCGATCTTGAGAAGAAGCTCGCTGACCCGTCGGTCCACGCCGACCAGGCCAACGCGCGCAAGCTCAACAAGCGCTACGCCGAGCTGACCCCGATCATCGCGACGTACCGCTCCTGGAAGCAGACCGGGGAAGACATCGAGACGGCGAAGGAGTTCGTCGCCGACGATCCCGACTTCGCGGCCGAGGTCAAGGAGCTGGAGAAGCAGCGCGAGGAGCTGACGGAGAAACTCCGTCTGCTGCTGGTCCCGCGCGACCCCAGCGACGACAAGGACGTCATCCTGGAGATCAAGGCGGGCGCGGGCGGCGACGAGTCGGCGCTCTTCGCCGGCGACCTGCTGCGCATGTACCTGCGCTACGCCGAGCGCGTCGGCTGGAAGACCGAGATCATCGACGCCACCGAGTCCGAGCTCGGCGGCTACAAGGACGTCCAGGTCGCCGTGAAGACCAAGGGCGGCAACGGCGCCACCGAGCCCGGCCAGGGTGTCTGGGCCCGCCTGAAGTACGAGGGCGGGGTGCACCGCGTCCAGCGGGTGCCCTCCACCGAGTCGCAGGGCCGGATCCACACCTCCGCCGCCGGTGTGCTGGTCACGCCCGAGGCCGAGGAGGTCGACGTCGAGATCGTCGCGAACGACCTGCGCATCGACGTCTACCGTTCCTCCGGACCCGGCGGCCAGTCCGTCAACACCACCGACTCCGCGGTGCGCATCACGCACATTCCCACCGGAGTCGTCGCTTCCTGCCAGAACGAGAAGAGCCAGCTCCAGAACAAGGAGCAGGCGATGCGTATCCTGCGCTCCAGGCTCCTCGCCGCGGCCCAGGAGGAGGCGGAGCGCAACGCGGCCGACGCCCGCCGCAGCCAGGTCCGCACGGTCGACCGCTCCGAGAAGATCCGTACGTACAACTTCCCGGAGAATCGCATCTCGGACCACCGCGTCGGCTTCAAGGCGTACAACTTGGACCAGGTCCTCGACGGTGACCTGGACGCGATGATCCAGGCGTGCGTCGACGCGGACTCGGCCGCGAAGCTCGCCGCCGCGTAAGAGCCCCCACCCGCCCTCACGACAACAGCTCAGCCCGGAGGACCAGCGTGAACCTGCTGCTCGCGGAAGTGGCCCAGGCCACCCAGCGGCTGGCCGACGCCGGCGTGCCCTCGCCGCGCAACGACGCGGAGGAGCTCGCGGCCTTCGTGCACGGCGTGAAGCGGGGCGAGCTGCACACCGTCAAGGACACCGACTTCGACGCCCGTTACTGGGAGGTGACCGCGCGCCGCGAGGCACGCGAGCCGCTCCAGCACATCACCGGACGCGCCTACTTCCGCTACCTGGAACTCCAGGTCGGACCAGGGGTGTTCGTGCCGCGTCCGGAGACGGAGTCCGTCGTCGGCTGGGCCATAGACGCCGTACGCGCCATGGAC
The DNA here is from genome assembly GCF_044751025.1 of Streptomyces sp. NPDC088747. NCBI lineage: Bacteria > Bacillati > Actinomycetota > Actinomycetes > Kitasatosporales > Streptomycetaceae > Streptomyces > Streptomyces sp. NPDC088747. Next base: position 91,950 of record NZ_JBIVKZ010000003.1, on the reverse strand, counting down.
GTCGTGGAGCCCCTGATCGTCGACCTGTGCACGGGCTCGGGCGCCATCGCGCTCGCCCTCGCGCAGGAGGTCCCGCGCTCCCGTGTGCACGCCGTGGAGCTGTCCGAGGACGCCCTCCAGTGGACCCGCAAGAACGTCCAGGGCTCCAGGGTCGACCTGCGCCAGGGAGACGCCCTGGAGGCCTTCCCGGACCTCGACGGCCATGTCGACCTGGTCATCTCCAACCCGCCGTACATCCCGCTCACGGAATGGGAGTACGTCCAGCCGGAGGCCCGGGACTACGATCCCGAACTCGCCCTGTTCTCCGGGGAGGACGGCCTCGACCTGATCCGCGGCATCGAGCGCACCGCGCACCGGCTGCTGCGTCCCGGCGGTGTCGTCGTCGTCGAGCACGCCGACACCCAGGGCGGGCAGGTGCCGTGGATCTTCACCGAGGAGCGGGGCTGGGCCGACGCGGCCGACCACCCGGACCTCAACAAGCGGCCGCGGTTCGCGACCGCCCGCAAGGCGATGCCGTGAGCACGCGCATCGATGTCCCCAGACAGCAGTACGTGTACGAGGAGGCCCGCTAAATGGCACGGCGATACGACACCAACGACGCGACCGACCGCACCACCGGTCTGCGTGAAGCCGCGTCCGCCGTCCGCCGTGGCGAGCTGGTCGTCCTGCCGACCGACACGGTGTACGGCGTGGGCGCCGACGCGTTCTCCTCGGAGGCGGTCGCCGATCTCCTCGACGCCAAGGGCCGGGGCCGCAACATGCCCACCCCTGTCCTCATCGGCTCCCCGAACACGCTGCACGGCCTGGTCACGGACTTCTCCGAGATGGCCTGGGAACTGGTCGACGCGTTCTGGCCGGGCGCGCTCACCCTGGTCGCCAAGCACCAGCCGTCCCTCCAGTGGGACCTCGGGGACACCCGTGGCACCGTCGCCGTGCGCATGCCGCTGCACCCCGTGGCCATCGAACTGCTCACCGAGGTCGGCCCGATGGCCGTCTCCTCCGCCAACCTCACGGGTCACCCCTCGCCCGAGGACTGTGACGCCGCGCAGGAGATGCTCGGCGACTCCATCTCCGTCTACCTGGACGGCGGCCCGACCCCCGGTATCGTCCCGTCCTCGATCGTCGACGTGACCGGCAAGGTGCCCGTGCTGCTGCGCGAGGGGGCACTGTCGGCCGAGGAGCTGCGGAAGGTCGTACCCGACCTCGAGGTGGCGAATTGACAGCCCCTGACGCGGGGCGTGGCATAGGCACGGGGATCACGGGGGCCAACGGTTCCCCCAGGGGGTCCTTCCGCATCCTCCACGTCAGCACCGGCAACGTGTGCCGCTCGCCGATCACCGAGCGGCTGACCCGGCATGCCCTCGCGGACCGGCTCGGCGACCCCCTGTGGGGCGGCCTGATCGTGGAGAGCGCGGGCACCTGGGGGCACGAGGGCGCGCCCATGGAGACCAACGCGGCCACCGTCCTCACCGACTACGGCGCCGACCCCTCAGGCTTCGTGGGCCGCGAACTCCTCGACGACCACGTCATCCGCGCCGACCTGGTCCTCACCGCCACCCGCGACCACCGCGCCCAGGTCATCTCCATGGGCCACTCCGCGGGCCTGCGCACCTTCACCCTGAAGGAGTTCACCCGGCTGGTCCGGGCGATAGACCCCGCGACGCTCCCGCCCCTTGAGGAGGGAGTGGTCGAGCGCGCCCGCGCCCTGGTACGGGCCGCCGCCGCGCTGCGCGGGTGGCTCCTGGCCCCCACCGCCGAGGCGGACGAGGTCTTCGACCCCTACGGCGCCCCGCTCCCCTTCTTCCGGTCGATCGGGGACGAGATCAACGAAGCGCTGGAACCGGTGGTGACCGCGTTGACAGGTGTACCCACCCGGACGTGACGCCGGGCGTCCCACCGGTCCCGGTTCTACATTGGACTTAGCGCACCCCCACGCCGAGGTCCGGAGTCCACCATGCCGGTCACAGAAACACTGGAAGCGGATGTCCTGCGCCGCCAGGACCCGGAGCTCGCCGAGATCCTCATCGGGGAGCTGGTGCGGCAGTCGACGACCCTCCAGCTGATCGCGGCCGAGAACTTCACCTCGCCCGCCGTGCTGGCCGCCCTGGGGTCGCCGCTGGCGAACAAGTACGCCGAGGGCTACCCCGGCGCCCGGCACCACGGCGGCTGCGAGATCGTGGACGTCGCCGAGCGGGTCGCGGTGGACCGGGCGAAGGCACTCTTCGGCTCCGAGCACGCCAACGTGCAGTCCCACTCCGGGAGTTCGGCGGTCCTCGCCGCGTACGCCGCGCTGCTGCGCCCCGGTGACACCGTCCTGGCGATGGGGCTGCCCTTCGGCGGCCACCTCACGCACGGGTCGCCCGCGAACTTCTCGGGAAGATGGTTCGACTTCGTCGGGTACGGCGTCGAGGCCGACACCGGGCTCATCGACCACGAGCAGGTGCGCGCGCTGGCCCGCACCCACCGCCCCAAGGCGATCGTCTGCGGATCCATCTCGTACCCCCGGCACATCGACTACGCCCTGTTCAGGGAGATCGCCGACGAGGTGGGCGCCTACCTCATCGCGGACGCCGCCCACCCCATCGGGCTCGTCGCGGGGGGAGCGGCGCCCAGTCCGGTGCCGTACGCCGACGTGGTCTGCGCCACCACCCACAAGGTGCTGCGCGGCCCGCGCGGCGGCATGATCCTGTGCGGCGGCGAGCTGGCCGAGCGGGTGGACCGGGCGGTGTTCCCCTTCACGCAGGGCGGCGCCCAGATGCACACGATCGCCGCCAAGGCCGTCGCGTTCGGCGAGGCGGCGACACCGGCCTACACGGCGTACGCCCATCAGGTCGTCGCCAACGCCCGGGTGCTCGCCGCGGCGCTGGACGCGGAGGGGCTCGCCGTCACCACCGGCGGCACCGACACCCACCTGATCACCGTCGGCACGGCGCCCCTCGGCGTCGACGGGCGCACGGCACGCGGGCGGCTGGCCGCCGCCGGGATGGTCCTCGACACCTGCGCGCTGCCGTACGGGGACGCCCGGGGCCTGCGGCTGGGCACGGCGGCGCTGACCACGCAGGGGATGGGGGAGGCGGAGATGGCGCGGGTGGCCGTACTCCTCGCGGACGTGCTCCGGGACGAGGTCGAGGCGAAAACGGCTCGTGAAGAAGTGAGGGAGCTGACCAGCGGATTTCCCCCGTATCCCGGGTGAAACGGGGGAGACGCGGGCTGGTGCACAGCCGCTCGTGCAACCATCGTCGCTACCCGGAAGTCCTCAACCATATGCGTGCATCGCTAAGGTGTGGGGCCTAGATGGCCAGCGAGACCTGTGGGGAAGCCCGTGCGTGAATACCTGCTGACGCTCTGCGTGACGGCCGCGGTGACGTATCTGCTGACAGGGCCGGTGCGGAAGTTCGCGATCGTGGCCGGAGCCATGCCGGAGATCCGTGCGCGCGACGTGCACAGGGAACCGACCCCGCGGCTCGGCGGCATCGCGATGTTCTTCGGGCTGTGCGCGGGCCTGCTGGTCGCCGACCACCTGGAGAACCTCAGCGACGTCTTCGCGAACTCCAACGAGCCGCGGGCCCTGCTCTCCGGAGCGGCGCTGATCTGGCTGATCGGTGTGCTGGACGACAAGTTCGAGATCGACGCCCTGATCAAGCTGGGCGGCCAGATGATCGCGGCCGGCGTGATGGTGGTGCAGGGTCTGACCATCCTGTGGCTGCCCATCCCCGGTGTCGGACTGGTCGCGCTCACCCAGTGGCAGGGCACGTTGCTCACCGTCGCCCTCGTGGTCATCACCATCAACGCGGTGAACTTCGTGGACGGCCTGGACGGTCTCGCCGCCGGTGTGGTCTGCATCGCGTCCGCCGCGTTCTTCCTGTACGCCTACCGCATCTGGTACAGCTACGGCATCGAGGCCGCCGCCCCGGCCACGCTCTTCGCGGCGATCCTGATGGGCATGTGCCTGGGCTTCCTGCCGCACAACATGCACCCGGCGCGGATCTTCATGGGCGACTCCGGGTCGATGCTCATCGGGCTCGTGCTGGCCGGCGGCGCCATCTCCATCACCGGGCAGATCGACCCCGACGTGATGAACCTGTTCTCCGGTTCGGAGCGCAACACCGTGCACCAGACGGTGCCCGTCTTCATCCCGCTGCTGCTGCCGCTGACGATCATCGCGATCCCGGCCGCCGACCTGGTGCTGGCCATCGTGCGGCGCACCTGGCGCGGCCAGTCGCCGTTCGCCGCCGACCGCGGGCACCTGCACCACCGGCTCCTTGAGGTCGGGCACTCGCACAGCCGCGCGGTCATGATCATGTACTTCTGGTCGGCGCTGATCTCCTTCGGCGCCCTCGCGTACTCGGTCAACTCCGGTGCCATGTGGAGTGTGCTCGGGATCATGGGGCTCAGCGCGGTCGGTCTCGTGCTGCTCCTGCTGCCGCGCTTCACCCCGCGCACACCGCGTTGGGCCGAGAACTTCGTACCGCCCCGCTACCGCCGCAGGAGGGGCTCGCTGGCGCTGTCCGAGGGCGCGGAGGCCGAGCCCGCCGTGGCGCACGAGCCGGGGACCTTCACCGACGAGGACGGCGCCCGCGAGCACCGCGCCCCGGTCGCTGCCGGAGTGTCAGGAGTCAATGGGGCAACGGCGATCGGTGGCCGTTCGCGCCACCTGGATCGAGGTAAGGCCGGCTCGTCGCGCTGACGCCAAAGTAAGAATCCTGCAAGAGACCTGAACCTTCGCGCGTCGGCAAACTGCCCCAATACCAGACAACTTGGCCGCTGGAATGCACAGACGCGCACCTTCACTCTCATGTGTGACAGCGAGCACACCAACCAGGTAAAGACCTCATCAAATAGTTTGTGATACGGTTCACGAGAACCCGAGCCGGAAGCCGAAGGACCCCAGAGAGACGGTCCCTTGGCGTGAGGTTCTCTCTCAGCCCGGGATTACGCTCGTCCATGACGACACCCTGCCCCCCTTAGCAAGCGGAGTTGCCGCCATGCCGTCCAATGACGCCCGGATTCTCCTTCAGGCCGCTGTGCCCACAGCTGCCGTCGGCGCGATTGCCGCCGTCGTCAGTGGCGTGGTCGCCGGAGGCAAGGGAGCGATCGGGGCGATCGTCGCGACGCTGGTCGTGATCCTCTTCATGGGCATCGGGCTCTACGTCCTGCAGCGCACTGCCAAATCGCTTCCGCACTTGTTCCAGGCGATGGGTCTGATGCTCTATACGGCACAGATTCTTCTGCTGTTCATCTTCGTCGCCGCGTTCAAGAACACGTCGCTGTTCAATCCCAAGGCCTTCGCGGTCGCCATCGTCGCCACCACGCTCGCGTGGATCGGCGCACAGGCGCGCGCCCAGATGAAAGCCAAGATCCTCTACGTCGAACCCGAGTCCTCGAAGGGCGACAAGCCCGAAAAGACGGGGCACTCGTCGTGAGGGGTAGGGCCGGGATAAGTGCGTGTCGGAGACCCTGCTATCGTCCGGTGCCAACTGCGGCATCGCGGGCGCGGGCATCTGAGCTGACGCCTGCTCGAACGCGAGGCTTGATGCCCCACAGCCGCCCCCACATCCGTAACACCAGTCCAGTGCCGAACCGCGGCCGCGCGCCGCGCCGACACAACGAGGTTGCCGTACCTATGCGCCACGCTGAAGGAGCCCGCGGTGAGTGCTGACCCGACGCAGGTGCTCGCCTTTGAGACCGACTGCCACATCTTCGACGGCTGTGGCTTCCCGGCTCCCGGCCTGCACTCGTTCCTGTTCGAGCCCCTGGTGGGCGATGCGGACAGCAGCGTCTATTTCAACAAGACGATGCTCCTGGCGCTGCTCGGCTCCGTCGTCATCATCGGCTTCTTCTGGGCCGCCTTCCGTAAGCCGAAGGTGGTCCCGGGCAAGCTCCAGATGGTCGCCGAGGCCGGATACGACTTCGTCCGGCGCGGGGTCGTCTACGAGACGATCGGCAAGAAGGAAGGCGAGAAGTACGTACCGCTGGTCGTCTCGCTCTTCTTCTTCATCTGGATGATGAACCTCTGGTCGATCATTCCGGTCGCCCAGTTCCCCGTCACGGCGATCATCGCGTACCCCGCGGTACTCGCCGGGATCGTCTACATCCTGTGGGTCGCGCTGACCTTCAAGCGACACGGATTCGTCGGCGCGTTCAAGAACTTCTCCGGCTACGACAAGTCGCTGGGCCCGGTTCTCCCGCTGGCCATGGGCATCGAGCTGCTCTCGAACCTGATCGTCCGGCCGTTCACGCACGCGGTGCGACTGTTCGCCAACATGTTCGCGGGTCACACCCTGCTGCTGCTCTTCACGATCGCCAGCTGGTACCTGCTCAACGGACTCGGCATCGCCTACGCGGGTGTCTCGTTCGTGATGGTGATCGTCATGACGGCGTTCGAGCTGTTCATCCAGGCCCTGCAGGCTTACGTCTTCGTGCTTCTGACCTGCACCTTCATCCAGGGCGCGCTCGCCGAGCACCACTGAGCGCACCCCCCTGTAGAACCCCCTAAGCGTCCGGTGGCCAACCTCCGCCGGTCCGTACAGAGAAGGAAGAATCAGCATGGCTGCCACTGAGACCCTCGCCGCCGTCTCCGGCTCCCTCGGCTCCATCGGCTACGGCCTCGCCGCCATCGGTCCTGGCGTCGGCGTCGGCATCATCTTCGGTAACGGCACCCAGGCCCTCGCCCGTCAGCCCGAGGCTGCCGGCCTGATCCGCGCCAACCAGATCCTCGGCTTCGCCTTCTGTGAGGCGCTCGCCCTCATCGGTCTGGTCATGCCGTTCGTCTACGGCGTCTGATCCAGTCGATCAGCGACAGCCCACTAGACGAAAGGCACTGATATGAGCCAGATGCTCAATATCGCGGCTGAGGAACTGGAAAACCCCCTCATTCCGCCGATCCCCGAGCTCGTCATCGGCCTGATCGCCTTCGTCATCGTCTTCGGCTTCCTCGCCAAGAAGCTCCTCCCGAACATCAACAAGGTTCTGGAGCAGCGCCGCGAGGCCATCGAGGGCGGTATCGAGAAGGCCGAGGCCGCTCAGACCGAGGCCCAGAGCGTGCTGGAGCAGTACAAGGCCCAGCTCGCCGAAGCCCGGCACGAGGCCGCGCGGCTGCGCCAGGAGGCGCAGGAGCAGGGCGCCACGCTCATCGCCGAGATGCGCGCGGAAGGCCAGCGGCAGCGTGAGGAAATCGTCGCCGCCGGTCACACGCAGATCGAGGCGGACCGCAAGTCCGCGGCTCAGGCGCTGCGCCAGGACGTCGGCCAGCTGGCCACCGCCCTGGCCGGCAAGCTGGTCGGCGAGTCCCTCGAGGACAGCGCCCGGCAGAGCCGCACCATCGACCGCTTCCTCGACGAGCTTGAGGAGAAGGCCGAGGCGGCTCGATGACAGCGCACGGAGCGAGCCGCGAGGCAACCGCAGCCGCACGTGAGCGTCTCGACGCGCTGACGGACAGCACGTCCGTGGACGCGGCGCGTCTCGCGGACGAGCTGGCCGCGGTCACCGCGCTGCTGCACCGCGAGGTGTCGCTGCGTCGGGTCCTCACCGACCCGGCGCAGCCCGGAGAGGCGAAGGCCGAGCTGGCCGGGCGCCTGTTCGGCGGCCAGGTCAGCGGCGAGACCGCCGATCTGGTGGCCGGTCTGGTGCGCTCGCGCTGGTCGCGGTCGCGTGACCTCGTCGACGCCATCGAAGAGCTGGCTGACCTCGCCGACCTCACGTCGGCGCACCAGGCCGGCAAGCTCGACAACGTCGAGGACGAGCTGTTCCGGTTCGGCCGGATCGTCTCCTCCGACACCGGGCTGCGCGCCGCGCTGACCGACCGGGCCGCCACGAACGCGGCCAAGACCGAGCTGCTGCACAGCCTGCTCGGCGGCCGGGCGGACGCGACGACCGAACGACTGGTGACGCGCCTTGTGACCGCGCCGCGTGGACGTAGCCTGGAAGCGGGACTCGAGTCCCTGTCCAAGCTCGCCGCCGAGCGCCGGGACCGCTGGGTCGCCGTCGTCACCTCCGCGGTCCCGCTGAGCGACGGACAGAAGCAGCGCCTCGGCGCCGCTCTGGCGAAGCTCTACGGCCGTCAGATGCACCTCAACCTCGACGTGGACCCCGCGGTCCTCGGCGGGATCCAGGTGCAGGTCGGCGACGAGATCATCAACGGCTCCATCGCGGACCGTCTCGCGGACGCCAGCCGCCGTATGGCCGGCTGACCAACTTCATAAGCAGTACGTACCTACGGCCCTCGTTGGGCCGTGCAGAGGATTCACCTCTTTACAGGGGGGAGTCCCCATCCCCCCAAGTGAAACTTCGGGCCCAACAAGGAGAGCAGGGAACCCAGATGGCGGAGCTCACGATCCGGCCGGAGGAGATCCGGGACGCACTGGAGAACTTTGTCCAGTCGTACCAGCCGGACGCGGCCTCGCGCGAGGAGGTCGGTACGGTCACCGTCGCCGGCGACGGTATCGCCAAGATCGAGGGCCTTCCCTCGGCGATGGCGAACGAACTGCTGAAGTTCGAGGACGGAACCCTCGGCCTCGCGCTGAACCTGGAAGAGCGCGAGATCGGTGCGGTCGTCCTCGGCGAGTTCAGCGGCATCGAGGAGGGCCAGCCGGTGCAGCGCACCGGTGAGGTGCTCTCCGTCGCGGTGGGCGAGGGCTACCTCGGCCGCGTCGTCGACCCGCTCGGCAACCCGATCGACGGCCTCGGCGAGATCGAGACCACCGGACGCCGCGCCCTGGAGCTGCAGGCCCCGGGCGTCATGGTCCGCAAGTCGGTGCACGAGCCGATGGAGACGGGCTACAAGGCCGTCGACGCGATGACCCCGGTCGGTCGCGGCCAGCGTCAGCTCATCATCGGCGACCGTCAGACCGGCAAGACCGCGCTGGCCGTCGACACGATCATCAACCAGCGCGACAACTGGCGCTCGGGCGACACCAAGAAGCAGGTCCGCTGCATCTACGTCGCCATCGGTCAGAAGGGTTCGACCATCGCCTCCGTGCGTGGCGCCCTCGAAGAGGCCGGCGCGCTGGAGTACACGACCATCGTCGCCGCCCCGGCGTCCGACCCGGCCGGCTTCAAGTACCTGGCGCCGTACACCGGTTCGGCCATCGGCCAGCAGTGGATGTACGAGGGCAAGCACGTCCTCATCATCTTCGACGACCTCTCGAAGCAGGCCGACGCCTACCGCGCCGTGTCCCTGCTGCTCCGCCGTCCGCCGGGGCGCGAGGCCTACCCCGGTGACGTCTTCTACCTGCACTCCCGTCTGCTGGAGCGCTGCGCGAAGCTCTCGGACGAGATGGGCGCCGGTTCGATGACGGGTCTGCCGATCGTCGAGACCAAGGCGAACGACGTGTCGGCGTTCATCCCGACCAACGTCATCTCCATCACCGACGGCCAGTGCTTCCTGGAGTCCGACCTGTTCAACGCCGGCCAGCGTCCGGCCCTGAACGTCGGTATCTCGGTCTCCCGCGTCGGTGGCTCCGCCCAGCACAAGGCGATGAAGCAGGTCTCCGGCCGGCTCCGTCTCGACCTGGCCCAGTACCGCGAGCTGGAGGCGTTCGCCGCCTTCGGTTCCGACCTGGACGCCGCGTCGAAGTCGCAGCTGGAGCGCGGTATGCGTCTGGTCGAGCTGCTCAAGCAGCCGCAGTACCAGCCGATGCCGACCGAGGACCAGGTCGTCTCCGTGTGGGCCGGTACCACGGGCCGCATGGACGACGTGCCGGTCGAAGACGTCCGCCGCTTCGAGAAGGAGCTCCTGGAGTACCTGCACCGCAAGGAGCAGGGCCTCATGACCTCCATCAAGGAGGGCGGCAAGATGTCGGACGACACGCTCACCGCCGTCGGCGACGCGATCGCGGACTTCAAGAAGCAGTTCGAGACCTCGGACGGGAAGCTTCTCGGCGAGGACGCTCCGGCCGCCGCGGCCAAGTGACGACGGAAGGGACCTGACTCATGGGAGCCCAGCTCCGGGTCTACAAGCGTCGCATCCGATCCGTCACCGCGACCAAGAAGATCACCAAGGCGATGGAGATGATCGCCGCCTCGCGTGTCGTCAAGGCGCAGCGCAAGGTGGCGGCCTCCGCGCCGTACGCGACCGAGCTCACCCGCGCGGTCACGGCGGTCGGTACCGGTTCGAACACCAAGCACCCGCTGACCACGGAGGCGGAGACGGCGACCCGTTCCGCGGTGCTGCTCCTCACGAGCGACCGCGGACTGGCCGGCGCCTTCAACTCCAACGCCATCAAGGCCGCCGAGAAGCTGACGGCGCGCCTTGAGGCCGAGGGCAAGGAGGTCGACACGTACATCGTCGGCCGCCGCGGTCTGGCCCACTACAACTTCCGCGAGCGCAAGGTCGTGGAGTCGTGGTCGGGATTCACCGACGAGCCCAGCTACGCGGACGCGAAGAAGGTCGCGGGTCCGCTGATCGAGGCGATCGAGACGGAGACGGCGGAGGGCGGCGTGGACGAACTCCACATCGTCTACACCGAGTTCGTCTCGATGATGACGCAGACGGCGGTCGACGGCCGCCTGCTGCCGCTGCGCCTCGAAGAGGTTGCGGAGGAGGCGCCCAAGGGCGAGATCCTTCCGCTGTACGAGTTCGAACCGTCGGCCGAGGACGTCCTTGACGCCCTGTTGCCGCGGTACGTCGAGAGCCGTATCTACAACGCGCTGCTCCAGTCGGCTGCCTCCAAGCACGCCGCCACGCGCCGCGCGATGAAGTCGGCGACCGACAACGCGGGAGACCTGATCACCATGCTCTCCCGTCTTGCCAACGCGGCCCGCCAGGCCGAAATCACCCAGGAAATCAGCGAGATCGTCGGTGGCTCCGCAGCTCTGGCCGACGCGACCGCGGGGAGTGACAAGTAATGACGACGACAGTTGAGACGGCCGTTGCCACGGGCCGCGTCGCCCGGGTCATCGGCCCGGTCGTCGACGTGGAGTTCCCCGTCGACGCGATGCCGGAGATCTACAACGCCCTTCACGTCGAGGTGGCCGACCCGGCCAACGCCGGCGAGAAGAAGATCCTGACCCTGGAGGTCGCCCAGCACCTGGGTGACGGCCTGGTCCGCACGATCTCGATGCAGCCCACCGACGGTCTGGTCCGCCAGGCCGGCGTCACCGACACCGGCAACGGCATCACCGTGCCCGTCGGTGACTTCACCAAGGGCAAGGTCTTCAACACCCTCGGTGAGGTGCTGAACTCCGACGAGAGCTACGACGGCGAGCGGTGGTCCATCCACCGCAAGGCCCCGCGCTTCGACGAGCTCGAGTCGAAGACCGAGATGTTCGAGACCGGCGTCAAGGTCATCGACCTTCTCACCCCGTACGTCAAGGGTGGAAAGATCGGTCTGTTCGGCGGTGCCGGTGTCGGCAAGACGGTGCTCATCCAGGAGATGATCTACCGCGTCGCCAACAACCACGACGGTGTCTCCGTGTTCGCCGGTGTCGGCGAGCGCACCCGTGAGGGCAACGACCTCATCGAGGAGATGTCCGAGTCCGGCGTCATCGACAAGACGGCGCTTGTCTTCGGCCAGATGGACGAGCCCCCGGGCACCCGTCTGCGGGTCGCGCTGGCCGGTCTGACCATGGCGGAGTACTTCCGCGATGTGCAGAAGCAGGACGTGCTGTTCTTCATCGACAACATCTTCCGCTTCACGCAGGCCGGTTCCGAGGTCTCGACCCTGCTCGGCCGTATGCCCTCCGCGGTGGGCTACCAGCCGAACCTGGCCGACGAGATGGGTCTCCTCCAGGAGCGCATCACCTCGACCCGTGGTCACTCGATCACCTCGATGCAGGCGATCTACGTCCCCGCGGACGACCTGACCGACCCGGCCCCGGCCACCACCTTCGCCCACCTCGACGCGACGACGGTTCTCTCCCGTCCGATCTCCGAGAAGGGCATCTACCCGGCCGTGGACCCGCTGGACTCCACGTCCCGCATCCTGGACCCCCGCTACATCGCGGCGGACCACTACGCCACGGCGATGCGCGTCAAGTCGGTCCTGCAGAAGTACAAGGACCTTCAGGACATCATCGCGATCCTCGGTATCGACGAGCTGGGCGAGGAGGACAAGCTCACCGTCCACCGCGCCCGTCGCGTGGAGCGCTTCCTGTCCCAGAACACCCACGTCGCCAAGCAGTTCACCGGCGTCGACGGGTCGGACGTTCCGCTCGAGGAGTCGATCACGGCCTTCAACTCGATCATCGACGGCGAGTACGACCACTTCCCGGAGCAGGCGTTCTTCCTCTGCGGTGGCATTGAGGACCTCAAGAAGAACGCCAAGGAGCTCGGCGTCTCCTGACCGGTCTCCTGACCGAGTACTGCTTCTTGGTGAGGGGGCGGGGTCGCACCTCGCGGGGTGCGTCCCGTCCCCTCACGTACGCCTACTAGACTTTGACCCAACACCCGGCGGCAAGGCCGGGTGGTGACCCGAGGAGCCCACCTTGGCTGCTGAGCTGCATGTCGAGCTCGTCGCCGCGGACCGCAGTGTCTGGTCCGGCGAGGCCACCCTGGTCGTCGCGCGCACCACGTCCGGCGACATCGGCGTCATGCCCGGTCACCAGCCGCTGCTCGGTGTGCTGGAGTCGGGCCCGGTGACCATCCGTACGAGTGATGGTGGAACGGTCGTCGCCGCGGTGCACGGCGGTTTCATCTCGTTCGCGGACAACAAGCTGTCGCTGCTGGCCGAGATCGCCGAGCTGTCGGACGAGATCGATGTGCAGCGTGCGGAGCGGGAGCTCGAGCGCGCGAAGGCGGACGGCGATGCCACCGCCGAGCGTCGTGCGGACGTCCGCCTGCGAGCGGTGTCGGCGCACTGACAACAGCGCGCCCGAAGGGAAGTGACTCAGCCGCGGCCAGGACCGGAGCTTGCTCCGGACCGGGTCGCGGCTGAGGCGATGCGGGTGCTTTTTTGCCGTTTCATTACTTGCTTTACCTAGGAGACGAGGAGGTCGGTGTCGATGGTCCTCGCTCTGACTGTGTGCGGCTTGGTAGTGGCGTTCGTAGTGATCGGCCTCTTCGTCTTCGGCCTCCGCCGCCGGCTGATCCAGCGCTCGGGGGGAACCTTCGACTGCAGCCTGCGCTGGGACGTGGCGGAGAAGCCCGACACGAACGGCAAGGGCTGGGGCTACGGCGTCGCCCGCTACAACAGCGACCGCATCGAGTGGTACCGCGTCTTCTCCTACGCCCCCCGCCCGCGCCGTGTCCTTGAGCGCTCGGCGATCGAGGTGGCGGGCCGCCGTGCCCCGGAGGGCGAGGAGGAACTCGCGCTGCTCTCCGACGCGATCATCCTCGCCTGTCTGCACAGGGGTACGCGTCTCGAACTGGCGATGAGCGAAGACGCGCTGACCGGATTTCTCGCGTGGCTGGAAGCAGCCCCGCCCGGTCAGCGCGTCAATGTCGCCTAGCTGTTCTTACCGATCTGTCTAGCCGAGGCCGCTGTTGATGGCGCTCACGAGTTCACCGTTCGTGGTGTCACCGCTGAACTCCCAGAAGAAGGCGCCGCCCAGGCCCTGGGACTTGGCCCACGCCATCTTCGTACCGATGGTGGCCGGGGTGTCGTAGCTCCACCAGTTGTTGCCGCAGTACGCGTAGGCCGTGCCGGCGATGGTGCCGGTGGCCGGGCAGGTGTTCTTGAGGACCTTGTAGTCCTCGATGCCGGGCTCGTAGGTGCCCGGTGCCGCGCCGGTCGCCGTGCCGCCGGGGGCGGCCTGGGTGACGCCGGTCCAGCCGCGGCCGTAGAAGCCGATGCCGAGCAGGAGCTTGTTGGCCGGTACGCCCTTCGACTTCAGCTTGGCGATCGCGTCGGCCGAGTTGAAGCCGGCCGCCGGGATGCCGTTGTACGAGGTCAGCGGGGAGTGCGGGGCCGTCGGGCCGGTGGGGGCGAAGGCGCCGAAGTAGTCGTACGTCATCACGTTGTACCAGTTGAGGTACTGCGCGGCGCCGCCGTAGTCGGCGGCGTCTATCTTGCCGCCGGAGGAGCCGTCGGCGGTGATCGCCGCGGTGACCAGGTAGTTGCTGCCGAACTCGGTGCGCAGCGCCGAGGACAGCGTCTTGAAGGCGCTGAAGCCGGACGCGTCACAGGACAGGCCGCAGGCGTTGGGGTACTCCCAGTCGATGTCGATGCCGTCGAAGACATCGGCCCAGCGCGGGTCCTCGACCAGGGCCTTGCAGGACTGTGCGAAGGCGGTCGGGTTGGCCGCGGCCTGGGTGAAGCCGCCCGAGTACGTCCAGCCGCCGAAGGACCAGAGGACCTTGATGTTGGGGTACTTGGCCTTCAGCTGACGCAGCTGGTTGAAGTTGCCGCGCAGCGGCTGGTCCCAGGTGTCGGCCGCGCCGCTGACCGACTGGTCGGCGGTGTACGCCTTGTCGATGGCGGCGTAGGAGTCGTCCATCACGCACTGCCCGTTCTTGACGTTCCCGAACGAGTAGTTGATGTGCGTGATCTTCGACGCGGAGCCGGAGGTGACCAGGTTCTTGACGTGGTAGTTGCGCCCGTAGACGCCCCACTCGGTGAAGTAGCCGAGCTTCACGGCGTTGCCGGTCGGCGGCGGGTCGGTGGTCCCGCCGGTGGTGCGCACCGCCACCGAGCCGCTCGCCGGACCGGTCTGGTCGGCGGTGTCACGGGCCTTGACGGTGTACGAGTAACTGGTGCCGGCGGTCAGGCCGGTGTTCGTGTACGAGGTGCCCGTCACCGTGGCGACGGTGGCGCCGTCCCGGATGACGTCGTAGTTCTTGATGCCCTTGTCGTCGGTCGCCGCCGACCAGGCCAGGTTCACCGAGGTGTTGGTGATGGCGGAGGCGGTCGGGGTGCCGGGCGCGGTGGGGACCGTGTCGCCGGGGACCGTGGGGCCGCCGTCACAGGAGCCGCCGTTGAGGGAGCAGTTGGAGGGGGCGCCGGGGCCCGTGCCGTTGAAGCCGAAGGAGACGGAGGCGCCGGCGGCGAGGGTGCCGTTCCAGGACTTGTTCTTGGCGGTCCAGCGGGTGCCGGAGGACGTGACGTCCGCGTCCCAGGCCGAGCTGACGGACGTACCGGACGGGAAGTCCCAGCCGATCGTCCAGGAACTGATGCTCGTGGTCCCGGTGTTCTTGACGGTCCACTTGCCCTCGAAGCCGGTTCCCCAGTCCTGGGTCTTGGCGAACGTGGCGGTGGCCGAGGTGGCTGCCTGGGCGGGGCTCGCGAGGCCGACCATGGCGGCGAACGGGAGCAGCAGGGTGGTGAGTCCTGCCACGGCTCTCTGTCTGGCTCGGTGTCTGAAGCGCATCCGCGGTCCTCCGGGGGATTTTGATGAGGTGCGCAGGACAATAGAAAGGTCTGGACCATAGGTCAATAGGTCCAGACCACTGAGGGGGGTGCTCGCGACTACTTGTTACACGCCCAACTCCTGCGCGAGCACCGCCGCTTGGACCCGGCTGCGCAGTTCGAGCTTGCCCAGCAGGCGGCTGACGTGGGTCTTCACCGTCGCCTCCGCCATGTCGAGGCGGATCGCCACCTCCGCGTTGGACATTCCCTCGCCGAGGCAGGAGAGCACCTCGCGTTCCCGCCGGGTGAGCGCTTCCAGGATCGCCGGATCAGACCCTTCCCGTACGGGCTTCGCCGCGAACTCGGCGATCAGCCGGCGGGTGACCGTGGGCGAGATGAGCCCCTCGCCGCGGGCGACCGTGCGGACCGCCTCCAGGAGGTCGCGGGCCTCGGTGTTCTTCAGCAGGAACCCCGACGCGCCCGCGCGCAGCGCCCCGAAGACGTACTCGTCGAGGTCGAAGGTGGTCAGCACGAGCACGTCGGCCAACTGCTCGTCGACGACCTGACGGGTCGCCGAGACGCCGTCGAGGCGAGGCATCTGAATGTCCATCAGGACGAGGTCCGGCCGGAGTTCGCGGGCGAGTTCGACCGCGCGCTCGCCGTCCTCGGCCTCGCCGACCACCTCGATGTCGGGCGCGCTGCGCAGGATGAGGACGAGCCCGGCCCGTACGGCGGACTGGTCCTCGGCGACGAGCACGCGGATCATTCGGTCTCTCCAACGGTTCTGTGAGTGATCGGCAGGGTGGCGCGCACGGTCCAGACCTTGGCACGGCCCGAGACCTCGGGGCCCGCCTCGAACGTGCCGTTCAGCAGGGCGACCCGCTCCCGCATCCCGACCAGACCGGCCCCGGAGCCCGGCGCGCGCGGCCCGTCGCGGTCACCGTACGGGCTGGTGACGCGCACGGTGAGGGAGCCGTCGAGCTGGGCCAGGGTGACGGTGACGCGGCCGGGGGAGGCGTGCTTGAGGGCGTTGGTCAGGGACTCCTGGACGATGCGGTAGGCGGCGAGTTCGACCGGGGCGGGCAGCCGGGAGTCGTGGACGGCGTCGAGGGCGACGTCGAGCCCGTTGGTGCGGGCGCTCTCCGCCAGCGTGTCGAGGCCGCCGAGGGTGGGAGCCGCCGCGGGCTCCCTGTCGCCGCTGTCGTCGCGCAGGATGCCGATGAGCCGCCGCATCTCGGCGAGGCCCTCGACGCTGTTCTCGCGGATCACGGTGAGCGCGTCCTTCGAGGTGGCGGGGTCGTCGAGGGAGAGCGCGGCGGTGGAGTGGATGGCGATCGCCGAGAGGTGGTTGGCGACCATGTCGTGCAACTCCCTTGCCATCCGGGCGCGTTCGGCCGTGACCGCCTGGGTGCGGTCGATCTCGGCGAGCAGCGCGGTCTGTTCGGCGCGCAGGCGTTCGGCGACGGCGATGTCCCGGTGGTTGCGCACGACCCAGCCGGTGGCCGCGGGCGTGAACACCACGATGCCGATGACCACGCCGACCAGCAGGGTCTCCGGTACCCGCCACACCGCGAACGGCACCACCGCGCCGACCACGGTGGACAGCCCGCTGATCCACAGGACCCGGCGGGCGGTGGCGGGCGGCCCGTACACCACCGTGGCGTACACGAGGTCGGTGAACATCACGACGGTCACCAGGTTGCCCTGCGTGAGCGTGTCGAGGGCCAGCGCGGCGGTGCCGATCAGCAGCGCCGAGCGCGGCCGGGTCCGCCGCAGCAGCTCGCAGCCGGTCATCACCGCGAGCGGGAGGAGGATCGGCCACTGTCCGGGCCAGAGTACGACCGGTTCGTCGGCCGGCCGGCTGCCGAGACCCGCGCCCCACACGAGGAGGCCGCCGAGCAGTCCCGCGAGCGCGATACGCGCGTCGTCCCGGTGCGGGCGGGGGAGTGTCACGGCCATGACTCCATCCAACACGGAACGCCACCGCGTCGCCTGATCCCGTGGGACGGTCCGCGGCTACATCGAAGGATGCAGTGCGGCTTCGTCATCGCCGACGACGATTCGCGCCGCCGCGCACGCGAGCCTTGAGAGGTGACCGAAAGGAGCGAACCGTGATCGTCGCACTGATCATCGCCTGTGAGGTCGGCTTCTGGGTGCTGCTGGCCGCGGGTCTGGCCGTCCGTTACCTGCTGGGGATGCGCCGCACCAGTGTGGTCCTGCTGCTGTGCGAGCCCGTGCTGGAACTCGTGCTGTTCGTCGTGACGGCGATCGATCTCAGGAACGGCGCGGATCCGAGCTGGGAGCACGGGCTCGCCGCGCTCTACATCGGCTTCACCGTCGCCTACGGGCACTACACGATCCGCTGGCTGGACGGCCACGCGGCCCACCGCCTCACGGGCGCCCCGCCGCCGCCGAAGCCGCCCCGCTACGGCATGGCCCGCGCCCGCCACGAGGGCGCCCTCTGGCTCCGTACGGTCCTGATGGCCGCCGTGGCCTGCGCCCTCCTCCAGGCCGCGGTCTGGTACGTCGGCGACGGCGACACCGAGTCCTTGCGGTCCTTCCAGTGGGTGGCCCTGCGGGTGGCGGGAATCCACGGCCTGGTGGCCCTGACCTACACGGTCTGGCCCAAGAAGGACCCGGGCCAACTCAAGGAGGAGACCGGCTCAGCGCTCCCCGCCCGGGACCCAGAGCACGTCCCCGACGTCCTTGTTCGCCGTACGGGCAAGGATGAAGAGCAGGTCCGATAGCCGGTTGAGGTAGGTCGCGGTGAGCGGGTTCATGACCTCGCCGTGCGCCTCCAGGGCCGCCCACGTCGACCGCTCGGCCCGCCGTACGACCGTGCACGCCTGGTGCAGCAGAGCCGCGCCGGGCGTGCCGCCGGGCAGGATGAAGGAGCGGAGCTTCTCCAGCCGTTCGTTGAAGCGGTCGCAGTCCGCCTCCAGCCGGTCGACGTAGAACTGCTCGACCCGCAGCGGCGGGTACGCCGGGTCCTCGGCCACCGGCGTCGACAGGTCGGCGCCCACGTCGAACAGGTCGTTCTGCACCCGGGTGAGCACGGCGACGACCTCCTCGTCGAGTCCGCCGAGCGCGATCGCCGTCCCGAGCACCGCGTTCGCCTCGTTGGCGTCCGCGTACGCGGAGATCCGCAGGTCGGTCTTGGCGACCCGGCTCATGTCGCCGAGAGCGGTGGTGCCCTGGTCGCCGGTCCTGGTGTAGATGCGCGTCAGATTGACCATGGGGCCAGCGTAGTTAGGCCCCGGCCCTCCGGCGGGCACGTGTGCCCACCGTCACGGCGGCGCGGTGCGGACGGGGGCGGCTCACGACGGCGCCGAGCGAGGTCCCGGGGGCACTCAACTGGGGGCCGCGGGAGGCTGGGTGAGCCATCCGGTGTGATGTCCGTCTGTTGAGACGTGACGCGCATTACTAAGCGGACACACGGGCCCTCACGAGCGCTATGGTCCGCCGGAGAGGCCAATTTGAACAGCGTGTTAAGGGGAGTCGGAGTGGCACGGAAGCTCGCCGTCATCGGAGCCGGACTCATGGGGTCCGGCATCGCCCAAGTATCCGCTCAGGCGGGCTGGGACGTCGTCCTGCGCGATGTCACCGACGAGGCGCTGAAGCGTGGCATCGACGGCATCAGGACCTCTTACGACAAGTTCGTGAGCAAGGGCAAGCTGGACGCCGCGGACGCGGACGCCGCGCTCGGGCGCATCACGGCCACCACGGATCTGGACGCCGCCGCCGACGCGGACGTCGTCGTCGAAGCGGTCTTCGAGAAGCTCGAGGTCAAGCACGAGATCTTCCGGACGCTCGACGGCATCGTCCGCGAGGACACCGTGCTCGCCTCCAACACCTCCGCGATCCCCATCACCAAGATCGCGGCGGCCACCGCACATCCGGAGCGGGTCGTCGGCGTGCACTTCTTCTCGCCGGTGCCGATGATGCAGCTCGTCGAGCTGGTCCGCGGCTACAAGACGAGCGACGAAACCCTCGCCACCGCGCGGGAGTTCGCCGAGTCCGTCGGCAAGACCTGCATCGTCGTCAACCGTGACGTCGCCGGCTTCGTGACGACCCGTCTCATCTCGGCGCTGGTCGTCGAGGCGACGAAGCTGTACGAGTCGGGCGTCGCCAGCGCCGAGGACATCGACCTCGCCTGCCGGCTGGGCTTCGGCCACGCCATGGGACCCCTGGCCACCGCCGACCTCACGGGCGTCGACATCCTGCTGCACGCCACCGGCAACATCTACACCGAGACCCAGGACGAGAAGTTCGCGCCGCCCGAGCTGATGCGCCGGATGGTTGACGCCGGTGACATCGGACGCAAGAGCGGGCAGGGCTTCTACAAGCACTGAACCGAGCACCACCCGCCACTGGCGGTCACGGAAACCGCACACGCCTCTGGGGTATCACCCGTTGAGGTGAATTCGGTATCGGTTCGCTCACAAGCAGCAACCACACTGCCCTTCGGGCAGTCAGACGGTGCACAGACAGACGCGGAGCACGAGAAGCACTCTCGGGGAGCGCATATGTACATCAGGGGCGACCACACCGAGCTGGTCGTCGGGGGCCGCCTCGACGTACGCAGCGCGGCGGACGCCCGCACGGTCCTGCACTCGGCCGTCGACGACGGAGCCGGCGACCTGGTGCTCGACCTGTCCGAGCTGGACTCCTGGGACGCCACCGGCCTCGGCGTCATCATGGGAGCCCACCGACGTGCCGGGCGGTGCGGCCGGCGACTTGTGCTGCGTGACGTACCGCCGCAGATGCAACGCCTGCTGGTGGCCACCCGGCTGCACCGGATCCTGGCGATCGAGGGCGGCATCGGCGTGGAGTCACTGCCCCGGGTATGACCGGCACAACGGCGTACGAACGGCATCACGCGCACAATCCTCACGAAGCTGTGACGTCTCGGACCGCGCGGTACCCCGGCTGTTCGTAGATACTGTGCGAAGGTTTAGGGTTCGGCTGCCCGCCGACTGAAACCCTGTAGCGGGCACCGGACCAGAAGCGACAGCGCGGTGTGCAGCAAGGCCGGGAGGGGCCGGGGTGCTGACGCCGGACTCCCGTCCGCCGCGCGACGTCTGGCACGCAGCTCGCCGCGTCGCCGAAACGTCCTGGTGGCCCCACCGCCAGGACACGCCGACGCTTTGCGATCGCACGCACCCGACGCCGCGCGGCCCGCCCCCCGGGCGGACGCCGGGAGTCCGACGACAACACCCGCACACGACGCTTTTGGGGGGCTTGGAACATGGACCCGAACAACCGGGGACCCGAAGAGTACGGCCATGACGACGACGGCCAGGCGCCTCGCTCGCGCCCGCCGCGCGAACCGCTCACGACCGACTTCGGGCAGCACTCACCGACACTCGCGCGCACCGTCCAGCTCGTCTCGGGCGACCTCCTGCTCACGGTCAACCCCGTGGACGGCAGTGAGATAGAGATCTGCCCGCCGGGGGAGCGGCCGCCGCGCCCGGTGAAGCACAGCGCCGCGGAACGCGCCGAACTGAGCCGCGCGACCCAGGCACCCGTCCCGCCCGGCCCCGCCCAGGCCCGACTGCCGCTCCTGGAGCGCCAGGAGGAACGCGAGCGGCTCGTACGCCTCCTCGCGCGCGGCCGCTCGGTCCGGCTCACCGGAGCCCCCGGCTCGGGCCGCACCAGCCTGCTGGACGCCGTCGCGGACGACTGCGCGGACCTCGCCCCCGACGGCGTCGTACGCCTCTCCGGATACCGGCGCACGGCGAGCGACGTGCTGTACGAGCTCTTCGCCGCCGTCTACGACGCTCCCCTGTACCGCCCCGAACGGGACGAACTGCTCCGGCACCTCAACGAGATCGGCGCGGTCGTCGTCCTCGACGACGTGGAGTTCGGCGGCGCCTCGCTCGACGAACTGCTCGACGCCACCCCCGAGTGCGCCTTCGTGATCGCCACGACACCCGAGGTCCCCGCGCCGACCGCCGACTCCCTCCTCGAAGAGGTGTTCCTCAGCGGCCTCGACCGCAGCGGCGGCCTCGAACTCCTTGAGCGGGCCGTCGGACGCGTCCTCACCGAGGAGGAGTCGAACTGGGCGGGCGACCTCTGGTTCGAGTCCGAAGGACTGCCGCTGCGCTTCGTGCAGGCCGGCGCGCTGCTGCGACAGCGCGACCAGCTGAGTGCCGCCGCGGGCGCCGTCGACGAGTTCGGCGTCTTCCAGTCCGTGCCGGCCGACGCTCCCTTCGACGTGCCGTTCGACGCCGCCGACAACCCCGAGATCCCGCTGCCCTCGCTCGCCGAGGGCGCCGCGCCCGCCTCCCTGCTCGCCTCCCGGCTGAGCGAGTCGGCCCGCGCCACCCTGCGGTTCGCGATCGCGCTGGGCGGCGAGGTGCCCCACCAGGCGCATCTGCCCGCGCTCGTGGGCGACACCCACGCGGACGCCGCCCTCGCCGAACTCGCGAGCTGCGCCCTCGTCTCCCCGGTCGGCTCCCGCTACCGGCTCGCCGCCGGTGTGCAGGCCCAGCTGGAGGCCGCCGGATACGCCGACGACGCCGATACACAGGCGCTCGCCGCGGCCCAGCACTACACCTGGTGGGCCGGGCACCCGTCGGTGACCCCGGAGCGGGTCTGCGCCGAGGCCGACGCCCTGCTCGCCGCGCTCGCCGTCCTGGTCCCGCTCGCCACGGCCCCGCGGGACGAGGAGGAGGAGAGCGCCGCCGTACTGCTGGCTCGTACGGCCGCGCCCGCGTTCGCCGGCGGCCTGAACTGGAGCGCCTGGGAGCGCGCGCTGCGGTCCGGCGCCGAGGCCTCGCAGCTCTCCGGCGAGGTGTCCGAACAGGCCTACTTCCACCACGAGTTGGGGATCCTCGCGCTCTGCGGCGGGCAGCTGGACCGGGCCCGCGTCGAGCTGGAGGCCTCCATCGGGCTGCGCGGCGCCCTCGCCGACAAGCGCGGCACGACCGCGGGCCGCCGCGCCCTCACCCTCGTCTCCGACCGCTCCGGAGCCGTCCTGTCCGGCGTCGGCGCGACGGCCGGCGAGGAGGTCTCGGAGTCGCGGTCCGAGGAGTCGGCGTCGCCTCCGGGTGGCGTACCGGCCGCCTTCCTGGCCGAACGGTCCGGCGAGTCCTCGACGTTGGTCACCCACCGCTCCGAGCCCGGTCACGCCGCCAAGCGGGTGGGCGTCGCGAGCCGTCTGGTGAGCGGCACCCGCCGCAACCTGGTGGCCGCGGGCGCGGGCGCGCTGCTCGTCGCCGTGCTCGGCACCGTGGTGACGCTCGGCGCGACCTCGGACCCCAACAACAACACCCCCGCCGAGGAGGTCGGCGTCAACCCGTCGGCCACTCAGGGCGCGGGGGACGACAGCCTGGGCGCGGACAAGGCGAAGAAGGGCGGGGGCGACTCCGCCACGGGCGCGGTGAGTACGCCGACGGATCCGGGGCCCGACGGCACGTACGGGACCTCGGACGATCCGACGCCCACGGAGGTCGGTCGGCCTTCGGCCGATCCGAGCGGGACGAAGGGGTCGAGCGGGCCGTCCACGTCGCCGTCCAAGTCGCCCTCGACTTCGCCGTCGGGGAAGCCGTCTACGAGCCAGCCCCCGAGCAGCGAGCCGCCGACAAGTGAGCCCCCGAGCAGTGAGCCGCCGACAAGTCAGCCGCCGACCTCGGCTTCGCCGAGCACGGAGCCGAGCACCCCTGACTCCGCCGGCGGCCCCATCTCCAGCGCCCCGGAGACGGTCATCTCCAGCGCCCCCGCGAGCAGCGCCGAGGCCGGTTCGCCCAGCGGCCCGGTGATCTGAGGCACCGTACGAAACGATGAGGGCCGGGTCCGTTGTCGGACCCGGCCCTTTTCCGTCTGTCGCGCGGCGGAACGGCCGCGGCGCGCCTCCCGCGGTCAGAACAGCCGCAGCTTGTCGTCCTCGATCCCGCGCAGCGCGTTGTAGTCCAGGACGGTGCAGCCGATGCCGCGGTCGGTGGCGAGGACGCGGGCCTGCGGCTTGATCTCCTGGGCGGCGAAGACACCGCGGACCGGCGCGAGGTGCGGGTCGCGGTTCAACAGCTCCAGATAGCGGGTGAGTTGCTCCACGCCGTCGATCTCGCCGCGCCGCTTGATCTCGATGGCGACGGTCTGGCCCTCGGCGTCCCGGCAGAGGATGTCGACGGGGCCGATGGCCGTCATGTACTCGCGGCGGATGAGGGAGTAGCCCTCGCCGAGAGTCTCGATGCGGTCCGCGAGGAGTTCCTGAAGGTGTGCTTCCACGCCGTCCTTGATCAGGCCGGGGTCCACGCCGAGTTCGTGCGAGGAGTCGTGGAGGATCTCCTCCATCGTGATGATGAGCTTCTCTCCCGCCTTGTTGATGACGGTCCAGACGCCCTCCTCGTCCCCCGCGCCCTCCCTCAGGGTGCAGGGCGGCGACATCCAGTTGAGGGGCTTGTAGGCCCGGTCGTCCGCGTGGATCGAGACGCTGCCGTCCGCCTTCACGAGGATGAGGCGAGGGGCTGACGGGAGATGGGCGGTGAGCCGGCCCGCGTAGTCGACGGAGCAGCGGGCAATGACGAGACGCATGGTGGGCAACGCTACTCGACGGGCAGTGGTACACGCGATTCGCCCTGGAAGACGACTGTTCGGTCGTGGCTGATTGTGGGCCTAGTGAGAGTTCGCTATGTGCCCATTCTCCTGGTGCCGTCACCGCCCGTTGCTTACCGTATAAACAGGAGGTCGCGGTGCGTGTACCCAGCGTGCTCGATTTCGCGAACTCCCTTCCCTGTCCGGCAACCCCCGAGATCTGGGGGTGCGAGAGGAGAACCCATGTCGCTCGACGTCTCACCGGCCCTACTCGAAAAGGCCGAGCGAGGCGAGGTCGACGAAGCTGAATTCGTCGACTGCGTCCGGACCTCCCTGCCCTACGCATGGGAGATGATCAGCTCTTTGGTGGCCCAGCTGAAGGTGGACGGCGGCAACTTCGCCGACAACCAGACGCCCCCGCCGGACGAGCAGGCGCGTGGCCAGCTGCTGCGCGCGCTCGCGAGTGACGCGATACGCGGCGCGTTGCAGCGGCACTTCGGAGTGCGGCTCGCCTTCCAGAACTGCCACCGGGTGGCGGTGTTCCCGCTGGACACCTCAGTGGACGACACGCTGGTGCGTTTCACCTCGGTTCGCAGTCAACTGCTGAACCAGTCCCCCGAGTTCAGGGACTGCTGACGCGGTAACGCCGCACTGCTTGCCGCTCCGTACGCGGGAGGTGCATCTGTACGGGGCGGCAAGCTCCCCGCGAATCCGGGCCGTCGAACGGCACGCGGGCGGGCCCTCGACGGGCTGCGCCGGGCGCTCGTCGGCATCCGGGTCCGGGGCGGTCACCGGAGCTGGGGGAGTACCTCGGAGCCGAGCCTGCGGACGTTCTCCTCGGTGGCCGCCAGATCGCCCGACCCCTCCACGAGCAGGGCGAAGCGGGAGATGCCGGTGCGTTCCGAGGTCGCGGCCAGCCGGTCCGCGCACAACTGGGGAGTGCCCACCGGGTGCAGCCCGCAGAGGAGTTCGGTGTACGCCAGCGGGTCGCGCATCGCACGGGCACGGCCGTCGACCGTCACATGGGCCTCGAGCCCCTGCTTGAGCCAGCCGGGCATCGACTTGAGGAGCGTCTCGACGGCGTCGGTGCGACGGTCCGCGACCTGGCAGACGCCGGCCGACACGTGCGCCGCCGCGAGGATCTCGTCGCCCGGCCGCCCGGCCACACGCGCGTACTGCCGCCACAGGGACACCATTTCGGCCTTCTCCTCGTCCCCGACATGCATCCCGAGGAGCATCGGCAGCCCGCGCTCCGCCGCGAGCCGCACGCTCGCCGGTGAGGTGCAGGCGACCACCACCTCGGGGCCCGGCGCACTGCTCAGCGACTCCGACGGCCGTGGTACGACGGCGACTTCGCGGAAACCGAACCGCTCTCCGGTGCCCGCCACGGACGGTTCGCGCAGCCAGCGCATCAACAGGTCGAGCGATTCCGGGAACCCCTCCTCGTAGGCCGCGAGACCCGAACCGAAGACCTCCAGGTCGACCCAGGGGCCGCCGCGCCCCACACCCAGGGAGAACCGCCCGCCGGACGCCACATGCAGCAGCGCCGCCTGTTCGCCGAGGGCCACCGGGTGCACGGTGGGCAGGACGCTCACCGCGGTGCCGACGCGGATCCGCCGGGTACGGCCGAGCAGCAGGGCCGCGAGAGTGATCGCCGACGGGCAGGTGCCGTACGGGACGAAGTGGTGCTCGGCCAG
This sequence comes from Streptomyces sp. NPDC088747, assembly GCF_044751025.1. Taxonomy (NCBI): domain Bacteria; kingdom Bacillati; phylum Actinomycetota; class Actinomycetes; order Kitasatosporales; family Streptomycetaceae; genus Streptomyces; species Streptomyces sp. NPDC088747. The sequence continues at coordinate 66,497 of NZ_JBIVKZ010000003.1, read as the reverse complement.
CCAGACCGAGTCGAGACCGGCCTCCTCGGCGACCTCGGCCGACCGCACCGCGCGGTGCAGGGCCTCCCCCTGGCCCTGACCCGGGAACTGGGCGGCCAGTACAAAACTTCCAACGTGCATCGTGCTTTCCTGCTTCCTTGGCTCCGACGCGGAGCTCCCCCACCGGCATAACCACCCGACACGTGCCGAGGACACGGCCTCACGGAGAGATTTGCGGATTGTCTGCAAAACCGGCCGGCGGAAGGGCGATCTGGTGGATTTGGCGGGGTACGCGTACCCCTGTGTGTGCCGCGTAGGCTGGACTTGGCCCCTGCTCCCTGTATAGCTCCGTGAGGTGTCCTGTGTCCCCGCGTCGCAACCGTCCGAAGGGCGCCGGCACGTCCGGCCCGAGCCCCGCCCCGGACGACGGCGGCCGCTACGGCGGCTTTCAGTCCACGGAGAGCTGGCAGGGCGAGCAGTGGAGCGTGCGCCATGTCGCGGGCGCGAGCGCCGAGGGCAAGACCTATCGCTGCCCGGGCTGCGACCAGATGATCCCCTCCGGCGTCCCGCACGTGGTCGCCTGGCCCGAGCACTCGGGCGTCGACGACCGCCGCCACTGGCACAAGGCCTGCTGGAACGCGAAGGACCGCCGCACCTCGCGGGTGCAGCGGTCCCGTAACGCGCCCAGGTTCTAGGCGACTTCACCGGCCCGGCGCCGTCAGACGTCCCGGCGCTCCAGCAGGACGAAGGCTCCGGCGATCGCCGCCGCCGTCAGCACGGCGAGCAGACCGAGCTGCGAGCCGCCCGTGCCGTTCTCGTCGTCCAGGTGGAAGATCTTGGCGAGGGCGTTGGGGGCGTTGTACTCCAGCATCTTGTCGCCGATCGAGCGCAGGCTCTCGGACATCAGCAGGAACGCGGGCATGATCGCGGGCACCAGCACCAGGCCGAGCATCGCGGTGATCGCGCCCGCCGAGTGACGCAGCATCGAACCCACCGCGAGGGCGAGCGCGCCGAGCAGCGACACGTACAGCGCGCCCATCACCACCGTGCCGCCCCAGGAGACCTCCGAGGCGCCGTCGTGAACCCCCGAGGTGAACAGGCCGACGATGCCGATCGCGAAGGCCGACACGACGAAGGCCACCGCGAAGAAGATGATCAGCTTCGCGGCGAGCACCCGGTGGCGCTGCGGCGAGGCCGTGAACGTCGTACGGATCATGCCCGTGCCGTACTCGGACGAGACCACCAGGACGCCCAGGGTGATCAGGCAGATCTGCCCGAGGATCAGCCCGAAGAACGCCGGGATCGTGTACGGGACGTCGCCGAAGTCCTCGTCGGTGGTCTGGACGGCGACCAGGAAGCCGATGCCGACGACCAGGACCAGGAAGACCCCGAGCGTCCACATCGTGGAGCGAACCGACTTGATCTTCGTCCACTCGGAGGCGAGCGCGTGGCCCAGGTGGGTGCGCACGACCGGGATCGGCGAGGTGTACGAAGTTCCGGGCGCCGCCTGCCAGTCGGGTGCGGCCTGCTGCTGCATCGGGGGCTGGGGCGTACTCATCGGGCGTCCTCGGGCTTGGTCAGGTCGGGGGCGGCCGGCGCGGGGGCCGGGGGTGCGGACTGGGCGTACGGGTTGGCTGCCGGGGCCTGCGGCGCCCCGCCGGGCGGCGCGCTGTACGGGCCCGGCTGAGCCGCGCCGGGAGCACCCGGCGCGCCGTAGGGACCCGGCGGCGGCCCGCCCTGCGGCATCGCGAACGCCTGCCCGCCCTGCTGGGGCGGCGGCGGCGCGTACCAGCCCGGCTGGCCCTGCCCAGGCACCGGCATCTGCGGCGGCGGCATCACGCCCGGCGGCAACTGCTGCTGGAGCCCGGCCTTCTGGTCGGTGGTCGAGCGGTAGTCGACGGCGCCCTGCGTCATCCGCATGTACGCCTCCTCCAACGAGGCCTGGTGCGGCGACAGCTCCCACAGCCGTACGTCGGCGGAGTGCGCGAGGTCGCTGATCTGCGGCAGCCGCAGCCCCATGACGCGCAGCGCGCCGTCCTGCTCGGGCAGCACCTGACCGCCGGCCTCGGTCAGCGCGGACGTCAGCTTCTCGCGCTGCTGCGGCTCGGTGTCCGGGGTGCGGACCCGGGCGAAGTCGGCCGAGTTGTGCGAGATGAAGTCCTTGATGTTGCTGTCCGCGAGCAGCTGGCCGCGGCCGATCACGATCAGGTGGTCGGCGGTCACCGCCATCTCGCTCATCAGGTGCGAGGAGACGAAGACCGTACGGCCCTCCGCCGCGAGGGACTTCATCAGGTTGCGGACCCAGAGGATGCCCTCGGGGTCGAGGCCGTTGACCGGTTCGTCGAAGAGCAGCACCTGCGGGTCGCCGAGCAGCGCGGCGGCGATGCCGAGCCGCTGGCCCATGCCGAGCGAGAAGCCCTTGGAGCGCTTTCTGGCCACGTCCTGGAGGCCGACCACGCCGAGCACCTCGTCCACGCGGCGGGCCGGGATGCCGGACAGCTGGGCGAGGCAGAGGAGGTGGTTGCGGGCGTGCCGGCCGCCGTGCACGGCCTTGGCGTCGAGGAGCGCGCCGACCTGACGGGGCGCGTTCGGCAGCTTGCGGTAGGGGAAGCCGCCGATCGTCACCTGCCCGGAGCTGGGGTTGTCGAGGCCGAGGATCATCCGCATCGTCGTCGACTTGCCCGAGCCGTTGGGCCCGAGGAAGCCGGTGACGGCACCCGGCCTCACCTGGAAGGAAAGGTTGTACACGGCTGTCTTGGCGCCATAGCGCTTCGTCAGGCCGACTGCCTCGATCATGCTCCGCACCCATCGAAAGGTTCTGGACGTCTCGGACGTCGGGGCACGCGCCCCCGTAAGGGTTAGGAGGATATCGGTGCGCTGACGGTTCCACTCAAAAGAAAGTAAAACAGCGCAGGTCAAGCGGCTGGCTTGGCAGGTACGCGTCTGGCCTGGTCAGAGGTGGAAGCGGAGGCGGGAACCCCTCAGAACCGGGTCGGGAGCGAGTCGTCCAACGGCGGCAGGTCGTCGTACAGCCGGAGCTCGGCCGCCTCGTCGACGTACGGCAGGAAGTCGGTCTGCGGCAGCACCCAGCCCTCCTCGCCGAAGATCAGCGTGCCCCGCTCGCGCAGCGAGGAGTCGCCCCCCGCGCGGCGCACCCAGGTCGCCGGGTCGGGGCCGAGCAGATCGCGCAGCCGGGCGGAGCCCGCCAGCAGCGCGGCGAGCAGCGCGGACTGGTCGCCGCCGCCGGGGCGCGGCTGCCCGGTCGCCGGGTCGGCGAGTACGCCGTGCGCGCTGAAGTAGATGTACGCGGCGCCGAGCCGCTCACCCGACGGCATGGTCATCTCGAACGCGTCGCCGGGGAGTATCGCCCGCCGGTAGTCGGGGAACTCGGTGTCGTCGACCGCCTTGAGCTGCGTCGAGTCCAGCCAGGTGACGACGAGCGTGGTCCGCGCGTCCCGGTCGACGTACGGCGTCCCCGCCACGTACCCGGCGGGGCTGATGTGCCCCGAGCAGCCGACGCCGATGCCGCGCACCCGCACCGGCACCATCGGCACGGTCGCCGGGATGCCGAGCCGGGTGAGCTTGTGGGCGACCTGGCCGGGGGAGGCGTTCGAGCCGACGGCGATCACCGGGTGGCGGCGCCCGGCGGTGACCTGGCCGAGGCCCGCGAGGGTCTCGTCGAGGCGCTGTGACTCCTCCCGCTCCTCCACGAACCACTCGCCGAGCCGCAGCGGCCGGACACCGAGGTGCAGCAGCTCGCCCCCGGTCAGCAGGGACGGCTCGGTGGTGGGGCGGCCCGGATACGTGAGCGGCTGCTTGGCCGGCACGTCGTCCAGGCCAAGCGCTTGGAGGCTTCGGTCCTTCGTCGTCACGGTGACGCCCTTCGGGGGTGGTCGCGCGATACGGGCACAGCGTTCCACGCGATGTCTACCCGGGACGGGCCCCGATCTCCCCGCCGAAGCGGGGTTGGCCGGAACGAACACCGGGAATCATGCCGTGCCATTGTACGAGTGGTGGCGAAATCGGTTACGGGAGTTGTGAGTTGAGCTTACTGAGAAGTGGACCCGGCCGCTGGCGGCAGCGCGCGGGGCGTCGGCCGCATCCACGCTTTCGTACCTCCGTTCGCTGGTGGATCGCCGGTCGCAGCGTCCACGCCCTGATGCTGATGACCCTCGGCGCGCTGGCCGGGCTCTCCGTCGTCGTCGCGGTGCTGTGGACGCTGACGGAACACTCGCCGCGCTCGGTCGAACAGCGTTTCTCCAGCGTGGAGAGGCTCTTCGACCTCAGTCTCACGGTGCTGCGCGCCTGCGTCGGGACCGACAACCTGGAACCGGAGCCGGACAGCACGGCGCACCAGCTGCTTGCCACCTTCGCCTCGGTCACCGGCGCGCTGGCGCCCGCGGTGCTGCTGGGAATCGTGCTGATCAAGCTGTTCGCGCTGCGGCCGTTCGTCTGGCGGAAGCGGGCCAGTGTCTCGCACGCCTGGACCGCGGACTTCCCCGGCTATTCGCGGGACCACGCGGACAGCGAGGACGCGATCATCGCCGTCCGCTTCTACAACCGCTTCGACAACCTCTCGGTCGTCGACCTGCGGGCCCGCGCCCATCTGCGCTATCTGGAGCACTCGCCGCACGACGGCAGCATGGTGATCTACAAGCAGTGGCTGAGGGTGCTGGACGCCAAGGGGGAGCCCGCGGAGGAGCGGTCCTGGCTCGCGGTCGAGCGCGGGGCGCCCTTCACCGTGTGGATACCGGTGGAAGCGCCGGTGACCGAGCTGCCCTTCCGGCACATCCAGGGCAAGGACCTGGCCGGGTCGCACGGCGTGAAGCTGCTCGTGCGGCTCACGGCGCGAACTGTGGGCCTGGGCACCGAGGTCGCCGACGAGCGCTGGTTCGACCTGGAGGCCGGTGACTTCGAACTCGGCCGCTTCGTACCGCTCCAGCCGGACCTGGACAGGGACGTGTGGCACTGGGAGGGCTGGTCGCACTTCGACGGAGTGCTGGAGTCCCTGCCGGACGGCGACGATCCCGCGCCCGCTCCATCCCCGGGCCCGGACGGCGAGGATCCCGCGCCCGCACCGGGGCCGAACGGCGACGACCCGACGGCCCCGGCCCGCCCCGGCGGTGGCGCTCCTACGCGTCCCGCCTCTTGAGCAGGGCGTAACCGCCGAGGACGGCCAGCGCCACCCACGCCACCATGATCGCGAGGCCGCCCCAGGGCCCGTACGGAGTGTCGTCGTCGATGGGGGTGACGACCTGCATGATCCTGCTGCCGGCCTGGTCGGGGAGGTACTGGCCGATCTTCTTGGTGGCGGAGACGTTGCCCAGGATGTTGGAGATCAGGAAGAAGAACGGCATCAGGATGCCGAGGGAGAGCATCGGGCTGCGCAGCATCGTCGCGACGCCCATCGAGAAGACGGCGATGAGCGTCATGTAGAGGCCGCCGCCGATCACCGCGCGCAGCACTCCGGGGTCGCCGATCGACGCCTTGTGCGAGCCGAGCATCGCCTGCCCCAGGAAGAAGGCGACGAAGCTGGTGATGATGCCGACGACGAAGGCGAGGACCGTCGCCACCGCGATCTTGCTGAAGAGGAACGTGCCGCGCTGCGGGACGGCCGCGAGCGAGGTGCGGATCATGCCGGTGCTGTACTCGTTCGAGACGACGAGCACCCCGAACACGATCATCGCGAGCTGACCGAGGCTCATGCCCGCGAAGCTGATGAACGTCGGGTCGAAGGACAGCTTGTCGTTCTCGCTCAGGTTGTCGAAGTCGTTCTTGGACAGGAGCGAGATCAGGATGCCGAGCGCGATCGTGACGACCGCGGCGAGACCGAGCGTCCAGATAGTGGACGCTACGGAGCGGATCTTGGTCCACTCGGACTGGAGGACCTGTGTCGCCGCCATGGTCAGCCCCTCTTCCAGTCGTCGCCCCGCTGCTGCGGGGGTGGTGCCGGGGTCCCCGGGGGCGGGGTGCCCAGGAGCCCGGCGTCCGGGGTGCCGGAGTGCGCGTGGTACTCCACCGACTCCGCGGTGAGCTGCATGAACGCTTCCTCCAGAGAGGCCTGTTGGGGACTGAGCTCGTGCAGCACGATCTGGTGCCGGGCGGCCAGCTCCCCGATGTCCTCCGCCTTGGAGCCGTCCACCTCCAGCGTGCCGTTGCCCGCCTCGACGACGGTGGTCCCGGCACTGTGCAGCACGTCGAGGAAGCGCTCGCGCTGGGGGGTGCGGATCCGGACGTAGGACCGCGAGTTCTGCCGGATGAAGTCCGCCATGGAGGTGTCGGCGAGCAGCCGGCCCTGGCCGATGACGACGAGGTGGTCGGCGGTCAGCGCCATCTCGCTCATCAGGTGCGAGGAGACGAAGACCGTGCGGCCCTGGGACGCCAGGGACTTCATGAGATTGCGGATCCAGTGGATGCCCTCGGGGTCGAGCCCGTTGACCGGTTCGTCGAACATCAGGATCCGCGGATCGCCGAGCAGCGCCCCCGCGATGCCGAGCCGCTGGCCCATGCCGAGCGAGAACCCCTTGGCCTTCTTCTTCGCGACCGCCGTCAGCCCGACCGTGTCCAGGACCTCGTGCACCCGCGCCTTGGAGATGCCGTTGCTCTGCGCGAGGCAGAGCAGGTGGTTGAAGGCGCTGCGTCCGCCGTGCATGGCCTTGGCGTCGAGCAGGGCGCCGATGTACTTCAGCGGGTCCTTGAGGCCGTCGTAGTGCTGACCGTCGATCCGCACGTCGCCCGCGGTGGGCCGGTCGAGGCCGAGCATCATCCGCATGGTCGTGGACTTGCCGGCGCCGTTGGGGCCGAGGAAGCCCGTCACGATCCCCGGTCTGACGGCGAACGTGAGGTTGTTGACCGCCACCTTGTCGCCGTACCGCTTGGTCAGCCCCTCGAGCTCGATCATGCGGCCACGCTAAGACGGCCGTTGCGCCGGTGCCACTTGGGCGCGGGTGTTTTTGCCGCCTGTTCACCGTGTCCGGACCGACGCGTCATCATGCGTACGACCGCCGCGCTCTCACGCGTACGACCGTCCCGTCATCGTGCGTACGGCGACACCTGCTTCCCCGGGAACGGCGCCGGCCCGCGCCCTCCGGGAACGGCGACGGCCCGCCTCCCCGGGAAGGGGTGCGGGCCGTCGTCGATACGCGCGACTGGCGAGGTGTCAGGAACTACCGGGACTGCTGAGCCGGTACCCCGCGCGAGATCGGCTCGTCCTCGGCCGGCGTGGTGGCGGCCGCCACCGCGGCGCCCGTGAGCGTCGCGAGCATCTCGCGGACGTTCGTGAGCTGGGCGTTGATCGAGTCGCGACGGTTCGTCAGAGCCGCCAGCTCGCGCTCGGACTCCGAGCGGATGCGGTCGGCCTTGGCGTTCGCGTCCGCCACGATGTCCTCGGACTGGCGCTGAGCCGTCTCCACCGTCTGGCGGGCGCGGCGCTCGGCGTCCGTGCGCAGCTTCTCCGCCTCCAGGCGGAGCTGCTCCGCGCGGTGCTCGATCTCCGCGAGACGCTTCTCCGCCTTGGCCTGGCGGGAAGCCAGGTCACGCTCGGACTGCTCACGCCGCTTGGCGAGGTTCGTCTCGAAGTCGGCGGCGGCCTGCGCGGCCTTGGCGCGGGTCTCCTCGAAGAGGGCGTCCGCCTCCTCGCGCTTGGACTGCGCGTCCTTCGTCGCCTCCTGTCGCAACTGCGAGGCGTCGCCCTTGGCCTTCTCAAGGATCCGGACGCCCTCGTCCTCCGCCTTGGCCTTGCGGTCCGCAGCGAACGATTCTGCGTCGTTGCGCACCTGCTGGGCCGCCGACTCGGCGAGCTCGCGGTGCTGCTCGGACGCGCGACGGGCCTCCTCGCGCAGGTCCTTGGCCTCCTCCTCGGCGAGGCGGAGGATCTTCTCGACGCGCGCGCCGAGCCCGGCGTACGACGGCTCAGCGTCGCTTACCTGGGCCTGGGCGTTCTGCGTCTCGAGGTGGAGTTCCTCAATGCGCTTTTCGAGAGCAGTGATACGGGCCAGAGCGCTGTCACGGTCGGAGACGAGCTTCGAAATGCGTTCGTCCACCTGAGCGCGGTCGTACCCACGCCGCACAAGCTCGAAGCCGTAGGGGGAAGTGTCGCTCATGGGGTTCCTGTCGAATGAGACCGGTGAGGTGATAGGTGGAATCCTAGGGGTCAAAGCGGTGTGTCATCGAGCGGATACGTGTTTGATCTGGAGAATGACACTCCTTTTGGGTGGCTACCTGTCGGAGTGCTTGCCAGAGCCTGTGTCAAAGGTCCCCACAAAGCACGGAATCGGTGCTTATGGCTAGCCCTCGGACGCCTTGCCACCCGAACGGGTCGCCCCCGCGGCGGCGCCGGCCTTGACTCCGGCGTCCTTGCCGCCCGACGGGGCCTCAAAGGACTCCAACGCTTCCAGCACGTCCTGGACACGGGAGATCTCCGCATTGATGTCCTCACGCCGCCGGACCAGGACATCCAGCTCGCGCTTGCCGTCCTCGACCGTGCGACGTGCCTCCTGCTCGGCGTCCGCCTTGATCTTCTCCGCCTCGGCGACCAGCGAGTTCTTCTTCTGCTCGGCCTCCTTGAGGAGCCCCTCCGCCTTGCGTACGGCGGCGATCCGCACCTTGCTCGCCTCGGAGTTGGCCTCGGACACCAGGTCCTTGGCCTTCGCCTCGGCCTTGGCCAGCGACTCCTCGGCGGCCTTGATGAGCGCGTCGCACCGGTCGCCCGCCGCCCGCATCGTCTCGGCGGACTCGCGGCGGGCCCGCGCGTGCAGCGCCTCGATCTCGGAGGTGATCCGGTCGCGCAGCTCCTCCGCCCGTTCCCTTATCGCGGTCGCGTCCCGGCGCGCGCCGACCAGCAGCTCGTCGGCGTCGGTACGGGCCCGCTCCACCCGGGAGTTGCCCTCCACCGTCGCCTCGGAGACCAGCCGCTCCGCTTCGTTGCGCGCGGCACCGACCATGCTGTCGGCCTGCGCCTCGGCGTCCGCCGTGGTCTTCTGCGCGGCCTGCTGGGACTCCGAGAGCAGCTTGTCGGCCTCCGACGCCGTCTCCGTGATGAGGGTGTCGACCTGCTCGGCCGCCTCGGAGCGCCGCTTGTTGGCCTCCTTGCGCGCCTCGTCCGTCGTCCGCTCGGCCTCCTCGCGCGCGGCCGACGTGACCCGCTCCGCCTCCGCCTCCGCCTCGGCCTTGATCCGCTGCGCCTCGGTGCGGATCCGCTCGGCGTGCTGCTGCGCGGACCCGACCGTCGCCGCGGCCTCGGCACGCAGCCGCTCCGCGTCCCCGGTCGCGTCCGAGATGAGCTGCTCGGCCTTGGTCACGGACTCCGTCCGCACCCGCTCGGCCTCCGCGTTCGTCTCCAGCGTGAGCCGCTCGGCCTCGGAGCGCGACTCGTTGATGAGGGTGTCCGCCTGCGTCGCGGCGTCCGAACGGATCCGGTTCGCGTCCTCGCGGGCCTCGCCGCGCGTACGTGAGGCGTCCTGCTCGGCGTTGGCGATGGTGTCGGACGCCTCGGTGCGGACGCGCTGGGCGTACTCGGACGCCTCCGAACGCAGCCGCTCGGACTCCGAGATCGCCTCCGAAACCGTGCGCTCGGCAAGCGACTTGGCGGCCTCCGACTCCTCGGACGCCTCCCGCCGGATCCGGCCCGCGTCCTCGCTGGCCCGCTCCCGCTCCGCGTAGGCGTCGGCGCGGACCCGGTCGGCCTCCGCCTGCGCCTCGGTCTTGGTGCGGTCCGCCGCGTGCTCGGCCGCGGACCTGAGACCGGCGATCTCCTCCTGGGCCTGCTCGTGCAGCCCGGCCACCGAGTCGCGCACCTGCTGCGCGGTCTGCTCGGCGTTCGAGACCATCTCGGTCGCGCGCCGGTCGGCCTCCTCGACCAGGCGTACGGCCTCGGCCTGGGCCTCCTCGACCCGCTTGCGCGCGGAGGCGAGCAGTTCCTCGCTCTGCTCGCGGGCCCGCTCCCGCTCCTGGTCGGCTTCCTGGCGCGCCGAACCGAGCAGTTCCTCGGCCTCGCGGCGGCGCCGGAGCGCCTCCTCCTGCGCGGCGGCCAGCGCCTCGGCACCCTCGGCCGCCAGCCGCTCGGCCGCGGCCTGTGCCTCCGCCCGTACCCGGTCCGCGCTGTCCTGCGCCTCCGACTTCAGCCGCTCGGCCTCCGCCGCGGCCTCCGAACGCAGCCGTACGGCGATGTTCTCGCCCTCGGCCCGTGACGTGGACGCGTCCGCCGCGGCCTCGTCACGCAGCCGCTCCGCCTCCGCCTCGGCCTGTGCCCGGAGCGTACGGATCCGCTCGGCGGCCTCCGAACGCAGCCGGTCCGTCTCCTCCGCGGCCTCGCGGCGCAGCCGCTCGGCCTCCTCGCGGGCCTCGCCCAGCGCCTGCTCCGCCGTGGCGAGCCGCTGCTCGGCCTCGGTGTGCAGCCGGGTCAGCCCCTCGGCCGCCTCCTCGCGGCGGGCCGCTATGGCACGTTCGGTCTCCTCGCGCAGCGCCTCCGCGGCCCGCTCGGCGTCCGCCCTGACGCCCTCGACCTGCTCCTCGGCCTCGGCGCGGTGCCGCTCCGCCTCCGTGCGGGTGCGCTCAAGGGTCTCCTCGGCCTGCCGGCGCAGCGTCGTGGCGCGCTCGATGGCCTCGGTGCGGACCCGCTCGCTGTCGGTCGTGGCCAGGGAGCGCAGCTCGTCGGCGTCGACCTTGGCCTTGGCGAGCAGTTCCTCGGCGGTCTTGGCCGCTTCCTCGATCTGCTGGACGGCCTCGCGCCGGGCCTCGCTGCGGATGCGCTCGCCCTCGGCGTTCGCCTCGCCACGCAGCTGCTCGGCCTCGCCGCGCAGCCGGCGCGCCTCCTCCTGGAGCTCGACCGTCTTGGCGCGGTACTCCTTGGTGTCGTCCTTCGCCGTGCCCTTGAGCTGCTCGGCGATGTCGTGCGCCTCGGCGCGCAGCCGGTCCGCCTCGGCCTCGGCCTTGCTGCGGATCCGCTCGGCCTCCTCGGCGGCGGCCTTGGTGGTCGTCTTGGCTTCCTCGGACGCCCTGTTCAGCACGTCCTCGGCGGTACGGGCCGCCTTGGCGAGCTGGGACGCGGTCTCCTCGGCGGTGAGACTCCGGGCGTTCTCCTCGGCCTCCGAGACGATCTTCTCGGCCTTGGCCTTGGCCTCCGCGACGACCTGTTCGGCGTCCGCCTTGGTGGTCTCGGCCTCCTGGTTGGCCTCGCTGACCAGCCGGGCGACCTGCTCCTTGGCCGTACGCATGCGCTGTTCGTTCGCCGACTCGGCGCCGGCCAGCGTCTTGGCCGCGGTCTCCTTCGCCTCGGCGAGGGTCTTCTCCGCCTCGGCCCGCGCCTCGCGCAGGGCAGCCTCGGCCTCCGCCGCGCGCTGCTCGGCGGTCCGGCTCAGCTCGGTGGCCTGGCGGCGGGCGGAGTCCGACTCGGTCGCCGTGGAGCTGCGCAGCCGCTCGGCGTGGTCGGTGGCCTCCTGGGCCTGGGTGGACGCCGCGTTCAGCAGCCGCTCGGCGTCCGTGCGGGCCCGGCGCAGCAGCGCCTCGGCCTCGGCGCGGGCCGCCTCGGCGTCCGCGTTCAGCCGCTGGCGTGCCTCGGTGGCGACCCGCTCGGCCTCCGCACGGGCGGCGGCCAGCGCCTGCTCGGCCTCGGTACGCGACTCCTCAAGGAGCCGGCGGGCCTGCTGCTCGGTGCGGGCGCGCAACTGCTCGGCCCACGCCACGTTCTCGTTGACGTGCGACTCGACGGTCTGGCGGCGCTCGCTCAGCTCCTGGTCGAGCTGCTGGCGACGGGTGACCGCCTCCTGATGGAGCTCCGCCTGGAGGCGGGCGGCCTGCTCGGCGTGCTCCTGGAGGATGCGCTGAGTCTGCGCGCGGGCCTGGCTCATCTCGCGCTCGGCGTCGGCGCGCAGCTGGTCGGCCTGGATCTGCGCATTACGAAGGAGCTGCTCGGCCTGGTAGCCGAGGTCACCGCCGTCGTAGGCAGGCCGGGTCGCCAGACTGCGGCGCGCCTCGTGCAGCTTGGCGCGCAGCACCTCGACTTGATAGCCGAGGTCCTCGGCGTGCTGGACGGCCTTCTCCCGCTCGGTCTTCAGCCGCTCCATCTCGGCCTCGAACCGAGAGAGGTGGTCGACGTCAGCCGCCGGCTCTCGCTCCTGGCGTTCGTAGCCCCGCACTGCGCGGTCCCATCCGTCCCCTGGTCGCAAGTCTCTCCAAACGAACCCCGTCCATCCGCCGGACGGGGCCCCCGGGGAATGGTGTCAGATCACCGGCGGAGCGCGGGCCGCTGCCCCGACGCTCGTCCCGCCCGTCCCCCGAAAACCTGGACCCCGGCCCTCGAATCCCGTTCACAAGGACCCGGGCCGCCCCGAAGAGGCGGCGGCCGTCACCAACCCTACCGGCCCATATGTACGAGGGTCAGTGCTCAGGTGACTCAACTGGCGCCGAAGTGACCAGTTCTGTCAGGACACCATGGCAATCCTTTGGGTGCAGGAACGTGATCCGGGAGCCCATCGAGCCGCGCCGGGGCTCGTCGTACAACACTCGTACCCCTTTGTCCCTGATGTCCGCCGCGTCGGTGTCGACGTCCGCCGTGCCGAAGGCGATGTGATGGACCCCCTCACCGTTCTTGGCCAGCCACTTCCCGACGGCGGAATCCTCGCGGGTGGGTTCGAGCAGCTGGAGATAGGAGGCGCCGCCGTCGGACGTCTCGTTGATCTTGAGCATGGCCTCCCGGACGCCCTGCTCCTCGTTGACCTCGGAGTGGAAGACCTCGAAGCCGTACGTGGCCCGGTAGAACTCGACGGTCCGGTCGAGGTCGAAACAGGCGATCCCGATGTGGTCGATTCGCGTCAGCATGGAGTCAGTGCAGCGCTCCTGAGGTGGTTACGCAACGTGCGCGCGATCACACTCCGGGCCGGATGACGGGTGGCCTACCGCTCAGTACATTCAGGTAAACCCTCGTTCACTCCTCAGCTGTGCAGCTGAAAGGGGATCGCACCTCATGTCTGGAACGAACAGCAGTACCTCGGTGATCGTCGCGGGCGCCAGGACGCCCATGGGACGGTTGCTGGGCTCGCTGAAGTCCTTCTCCGGGGCCGACCTCGGCGGCTTCGCGATCAAGGCCGCCCTCGACCGTGCGGGTATCGGTGGCGACCAGGTGCAGTACGTGATCATGGGCCAGGTGCTCCAGGCCGGGGCAGGGCAGATCCCGGCACGCCAGGCCGCGGTCAAGGCGGGCATCCCGATGAGCGTCCCGGCGCTCACCATCAACAAGGTGTGCCTCTCGGGCCTCGACGCCATCGCGCTCGCCGATCAGCTCATCCGTGCAGGTGAGTTCGAGATCGTCGTCGCGGGCGGCCAGGAGTCCATGACGAACGCCCCCCACCTCCTCCCGAAGTCCCGCGAGGGCCACAAGTACGGCGCGATCGAGATGCTCGACGCCATGGCGTACGACGGCCTGACCGACGCCTTCGAGAACATCGCCATGGGCGAGTCGACGGAGAAGCACAACACCCGGCTCGGCATCGCCCGTCCCGAGCAGGACGAGATCGCCGCCCTCTCGCACCAGCGCGCGGCGGCCGCCCAGAAGGACGGCATCTTCGAGGCGGAGATCACGCCGGTGGAGATCCCGCAGCGCAAGGGCGAGCCCGTCGTCTTCAGCCAGGACGAGGGCATCCGCGCCGAGACGACCGCCCAGTCGCTGGGCAAGCTGCGTCCCGCCTTCACCAAGGAGGGCACGATCACGGCCGGCTCGGCGTCCCAGATCTCGGACGGGGCCGCCGCCGTCGTCGTCATGAGCAAGGCGAAGGCGCAGGAGCTGGGCCTTGAGTGGATCGCCGAGATCGGCGCCCACGGGAACGTCGCCGGGCCGGACAACTCGCTCCAGTCGCAGCCGTCCAACGCCATCCGGCACGCCCTCACCAAGGAGGGCCTGGAGGTCTCCGACCTCGACCTCATCGAGATCAACGAGGCCTTCGCCGCGGTCGCCGTGCAGTCAATGAAGGACCTCGGCGTGTCCACCGACAAGGTGAACGTCAACGGCGGGGCCATCGCGCTGGGTCACCCGATCGGGATGTCCGGCGCCCGGCTCGTACTCCACCTGGCCCTGGAGCTGAAGCGGCGGGGCGGCGGTGTCGGCGCCGCCGCGCTGTGCGGTGGCGGCGGGCAGGGTGACGCGCTGATCGTGCGGGTACCCAAGGGCTGACACCTTCCGGCCTTCTCGTACGACCCGAACGGAGCTGTGATGCAGGACGTCCCCACGCTGGTGGCCCAGGCCAGGGAAGGCCGGCCGCGGGCCGTGGCCCGGCTGATCTCCCTGGTGGAGGGGGCGTCCGAGCAGCTCCGTGAGGTCATGGCCGCGCTGGCACCGCTCGCCGGCAACGCGTACGTCGTTGGCCTCACCGGGTCGCCCGGCGTGGGCAAGTCGACGTCCACGTCGGCGCTCGTGACGGCCTACCGGCGGCAGGGCAGGCGGGTCGGCGTCCTCGCCGTCGACCCGTCCTCGCCGTTCTCCGGAGGCGCCCTGCTCGGCGACCGCGTGCGGATGTCCGAGCACGCCTCCGACCCCGGCGTCTACATCCGCTCCATGGCGACCCGGGGCCACCTCGGCGGACTCGCCTGGGCGGCACCCCAGGCGATCCGCGTCCTGGACGCGGCGGGCATCGACGTGATCCTGGTCGAGACGGTCGGCGTCGGGCAGTCCGAGGTCGAGATCGCCTCGCAGGCCGACACGTCCGTGGTGCTCCTCGCCCCCGGCATGGGGGACGGGATCCAGGCGGCGAAGGCGGGCATCCTGGAGATCGGCGACGTGTACGTCGTCAACAAGGCCGACCGGGACGGCGCCGACGCGACCGCCCGCGAGCTGAACCACATGCTCGGGCTCGGGGAGTCCCGTGGGCCCGGGGACTGGCGGCCGCCGATCGTCAAGACCGTCGCCGCGCGCGGGGAGGGCATCGACGAGGTCGTCGAGGCGCTGGAGAAGCACCGGGCGTGGATGGAGGAGCACGGGGTGCTCGCCGAGCGGCGGCGCGCCCGCGCGTCCCGCGAGGTCGAGACCATCGCCGTCACCACCCTGCGCCGGCGCATCGGCGACCTCCACGGCGACCGCCGCCTCAGCGCCCTCGCCGACCGCATCGTCGCCGGCGAACTCGACCCCTACCGCGCGGCGGACTCCCTGGTGGAGGGGCTTACGGAGGCGTAGGACAGGCCTTTCTCGCCCCCTCCGCCCCTTCCCGTCCCGTTCCTGGGGGCTGCCGCCCCCAGACCCCCGCTTCGCGCTGGCGCGCTCGTCCTCAATCGCCGGACGGGCTAGGAAATAGCCCCTCCGGCGTTTGAGGAGCGGGGGTTCGGGGGCGGAGCCCCCGAGTACGGGACGGGAAGGGGCGGAGGGGGCGAAGAACGCCTTCTGGTCAACCGTCAGCACCCGCTGGTAAGTTGGGCCGCATGTTCCTCCTCATGGCATAGGGCGGGCCAAGACCCGCGACAGCGTCGCGGCACCCCGCGCCCCCTACCGCCCTCTCACCGAGGAACATCCTCATGCCCGCGAAAACCTCGCGGCGGCCCTCCTACGCCGCCGTCCTCCGCATCCCCCATGCCCGCCGCACCTTCACCGCCGCCCTCGTCGGCAGACTGTCGTACGGCATGGTCTCCCTGGCCATCCTGCTGACCGTGACCCGGGCGACCGGGTCGTACGCCGTGGCCGGCACGGTCCTCGCGCTGTTCGGCGCCATGAGCGTGTTCCTGTCGCCCGCGAGGGCGGCCCTGATCGACCGGCACGGCCCCCGCCGTGCCCTGATCCCCATGGCGTCGCTGTACGCGGCGCTCCTCGCCGGCTTCGCCGCGGCCGCCTGGCGCCCGGGAGCACCGGCGGTGGTACTCGGCGCGCTGGCCGTGGCCGCGGGAGCCTGTACGCCCCCACTGGGCCCGACGATGCGCGCCGTCTGGGGCGAGGTCGTCGAGGACCGGCTGCTGTTGCAGCGGGCGTACAGCCTGGACGGCGTGGCGGAGGAGATCCTCTTCGTCTCCGGGCCGCTGCTGGTGGGCGGCGTGCTGAAGTTCGCGTCCCCGGCCGCCGCGGTCGCGCTCAGCGCGGCGCTGGTGTGGACGGGCACCCTCGCGTTCGTCCTGTCGCCGGTCGTGGCGGGCGTACGGCCCGCCGAGGTGAAGCCCCGGCGCTCCCGGGGCAGGCTGCGCGGCGGACGCGCCCTCGCGCAGCCGGTCGCCGTCGCGGCGGGCGTCGGACTGGCGCTCGGCGCCGTGGACCTGCTGGTGATCGCCTTCGCCGAACAGCGCCATCACGGCGACGACGTGGTGGCCTGGGTACTCGCCGCCCTGTCCGCGGGCAGCGCGCTCGGCGGTCTGCTGAACGGCGCCGTCGACTGGCGTACGTCCGCCCGGCGACGGCTGCCGCTGATGGCGGGCGGCGTGGGACTCGCCCTGCTGGCCGCCGCACTGGCGCCCGGCCTCGGCACCCTGACGGTCGCCGTGGCCTGCGCCGGCTTCTTCGTGGCGCCGGCGCTGACCACGTCCTACCTGATCGCGGACGAGTCGGCGCTCCCCGGTTTCCGCACCCAGGCGGGCGCCTGGGTCAACACCGCCGTGAACGCCGGGAGTTCGGCCGGCGCCGCGGGGGTGGGCCTGCTGGTGGGCCAACTGTCCCTGGGCTGGTGCTTCGCGGGCGCGGGCGCCGCGGCACTCCTCGTGGCGCTGGTCTCCGCGGGCGGCGTGGGCCGCCCGGACACCGTGCCGGAGACCCCTGCCCGAGCGGAGGTCCCCGACCGGGTCTGACGGCCCGCGGCGCGGTGGTCCCTCACTCGTCGTCCGACGAGCGGTCCGCGGTGACCTGGGCGGTACGGACGTCGACCAGCCAGTCCTGGTCCGTGCCGCCGGCCGTCCGGGTCTCCGCCTCCCAGGCGGGGGAGCCGTCGTCGTCCAGTTCGACGGAGGTGACCGTGCCTCGCGCCGCGGCGGCCTTCGCGGCCTCGACGGCGGAGACGAAGCCGTCCTTGAGGGCGGCCCGCACCCGGGCGGCGTCGTCGGCGTCGTCGGCGTCGTCGTCCTCGCGCTCCGTGCCGGAGGACAGGACCTTGCCCGTGCCCGCGTCCACCCGCACGCTGTGCCAGACGCCGGTGCCACCGAGGATGTCGGCGTCCCAGGTCAGGGTGTCGCCGCGGCCGTCATCGCCGTCATCGCCGTCATCGCTGTCATCGTCTTCCAGTTCGGCCGAGGTGGCGGTGCCCGGTGTGTGCCGCAGGGCGGCGGCGAGCGCGTCGGCGGCCGTCACCTTCGCGGACTCCGCCGCGCGGTCGTCGTCCCGGCCGTCCGCACGCACGTCGTCGTCCTCGCCGTCCTCGTGCGTGTCGTCACCGTCGCGTACGTCCTCGGTCTCGCTGCCGGAGGCCGCGCCCACCGCCGGGTGCCGTGACGGCGCCCCGCCGTCGTCCGCGACCGCGAGGGCCGTCGCGGTACCGCCGCCGACCAGTGCGGCGGCCGTGACGGTGGCGATGACGAGATTGCGCTTCATGGGGTTTCCTCCCGGGTCGGATCCGTACGGCGCGATGCGGCGCCGTTCGACGCGGTCCAATCTGGACGAGGGACACTGAAGCGGGGCTGAAGCCGCCTGAAGCCTTCTTCAGGTTCGGTTTGCGACGCTGGGTCCATGCGTCTGCTGATCGTGGAGGACGAGAGACGGCTGGCGCTGTCGCTCGCCAAGGGCCTGGAGGCCGAGGGTTTCGCCGTGGACGTCGTCCACGACGGGCTGGAAGGGCTGCACCGAGCGGCCGAGGGGACGTACGACCTCGTGATCCTCGACATCATGCTGCCCGGGATGAACGGCTACCGGGTCTGTGCCGCCCTCCGCGCGGCCGGCCACGACGTGCCGATCCTGATGCTCACCGCGAAGGACGGCGAGTACGACGAGGCCGAGGGGCTCGACACCGGCGCCGACGACTACCTGACCAAGCCGTTCTCCTACGTGGTGCTGGTGGCGCGGGTGAAGGCGCTGCTGCGGCGGCGCGGGCAGGCCGGGGCCGCGCCCGTGCGGGTCGTCGGTGACCTGCGCGTCGACACCGCCGCCCGGCGCGTCTTCCGCGCCGAGGACGAAGTCGTCCTCACGGCCAAGGAGTTCGCGGTCCTCGAACAACTGGTGGTGCGCGCCGGCGAGGTGGTCTCCAAGGCCGAGATCCTCGACCACGTCTGGGACTTCGCGTACGACGGAGACCCGAACATCGTCGAGGTGTACGTCAGCACACTGCGCCGGAAGCTGGGCGCCGCCCGTATCCATACGGTTCGCGGAGCCGGTTACCGCCTGGAGTCGCGATGAGGCGCCTCCTCGGCTCCGTGCGGGCGCGGGCCACGCTGGGGGCGACCCTGGTCGTCGCCGTCGCGCTGCTCGCCGCCGGGACCGCCGTGACGCTCTCCCTGCGGTCCAACCTGAGCGGGGAGGCCGGTACGCAGGCCGAGCGGGCCGCCCGCTCGGTCGCCGCCGACCTCGCGGGCGGGCAGGCCTTCGACGGGCTGTCGCTGGACGACGACGACCGTCCCGTCCAGGTCGTCGACGAGAAGGGGACGCTGGTCGCCGCGAGCGAGGACCTGGAGCGGATCAGCGGCACGGGCGTCGCCGCCGTACGTCCACAGGCCTCAGCCGCCGCACGCGGTGACGAGGACGACGAGGGTGAGGACGAGGGCGACGACGACTCCCTCGAACCCGGTGAGATCGGCGAGGAGACCGCCTTCGGCGACGGCTCCGCCACCATCGACGGCGAGACGCGGGACTACCGGTTCGCCGCGGTGACGGTGGAGGTGCCGGGCAGGGGCACGCTCACCGTGCACGCCGGTGCGCCGCTGGCCGCCGAACAGAGCGCCGTGCGCACCGCGCTGACCGTCATGCTGATCGGGTTCCCGCTGCTTCTCGCCGTGGTGGCCGCCGTGACCTGGCGGGTGACCCGGCGCGCGCTGCGGCCCGTCGAGGGCATCCGGGGCGAGATGGCCGCCATCACGGCGTCGGAGGATCTGGGCCGGCGCGTGCCGGTGCCGGACACGCACGACGAGGTCGCCGGACTGGCGCGCACCACCAACGAGACGCTGGCCGCGCTGGAGCGGTCCGTCGAACGGCAGCGGCGGTTCGTCGCCGACGCCTCGCACGAACTCCGCAGCCCCATCGCCTCGCTCCGCACCCAGCTCGAAGTGGGCGCCGCGCACCCGGAGTTGCTCGACGTGGCGGGGGCGGTCGAGGACACCGTCAGGCTCCAGCGCCTCGCCGCCGACCTCCTGTTGCTCGCCCGGCTGGACGCGGGGGAGCGGCCGGCGGACACCCGCTTCGACCTCGGGGCGGTCGTACGGGAGGAGGCGGCGGGCCGGTCCGGGGTGACGGTCGATGCCCCGGTGGTCGAAGTGAGCGGTTCCCGTGGGCAGTTGGCGCGCGTGCTGGCCAACCTGCTGGACAACGGCCGACGGCACGCGCGGGAGAGTGTCGTGGTGAGCGTGCGGGCGGAGGGAGAGTGGGCCGTCGTCAGGGTGGCCGACGACGGGGCGGGTGTCCCGCCCAAGGAGCGCGAGCGCGTCTTCGAGCGGTTCGTGCGCCTCGACGACGCCCGCAGCCGGGACGACGGCGGGGCCGGTCTCGGCCTCGCCATCGCCCGCGACGTGGCGGTACGGCACGGCGGAACACTCACGGTCGGAGAAGCACCTGGAGGGGGCGCACTCTTCGAACTCAGGCTGCCTGGTGCCCCCTGAGGGACGCGGGGAACTACACGACCAGCTACAGCGGAGCGCTACGGCTTGCCCCGCTGCCCTCGCAGGTGGTCCGCGATCGGCGTCAGCGTCTTGTGGAGTTCCTCCAGCGCCTCCGGCGACAGCAGGTCCATGAAGTGCCGGCGCACGGACGCCACATGGTGCGGTGCGACCTTCCGCATCGTCTCCATGCCGTGGTCGGTGAGGACCGCGAACAGTCCCCGGCGGTCGGACTCGCAGTTCTCCCGGCGCACCAGCTCCGCGTTCTCCATGCGGGTGATCTGGTGCGAGAGGCGGCTCTTGGACTGAAGGGTGGCGGCGGCGAGATCGCTCATTCGCATGCGTACACCCTCCGACTCGGAGAGGTTCACGAGGATCTCGTAGTCGTTCATGGTCAGGCCGAACGGTTGCAGGTCCCTCTCGAGCTGGTACGTCAACAGCCTGTTGACCTCCAGGTGGGTGCGCCAGGCACACTGCTCCGCATTGGTCAGCCAGCGCGTGGCCGTCTCGGTCTCCATAAGTGAAGTCTACCTAAAATGTTGAAAGGCGAACTAGTGAGGGTGTGTGACTACGCGCACGCGTTCGATGTCACACTCCGCAGACTACCGCTCACAGCCCGAAGCGACGCTGGAGATCTCCGAGCTGTCCGGGAAGGCGTGGTGCCCCGGGCTGCTGTCCGTGCTGGCCCGGCACCCCGCCGCCGCCGGGCACTCCGGCCTGCTGCGGGACCGCCCCCGTGGCCTGCTCGGCCATGAGGGTCTCGGTGGACTGGAGCAGCACCGTGCCGGCCCCCACGAACTCGAACTGGTGCTCCTCGCCGGAGGCCCCGCCGATGCCCGTCATCGCACGTAGACCGCCCATGACACCTGTCATGTACCCGTGGTCGTAGTGGTGGCAGGGGGAGGGGCAGTCGGCCCAGCCCACCAGGGCCTGCGGGTCCACCCGGATTGGGGGTTCCATGAACACCACCGGGCCGTTGGAGGCGGCCACGAACTTGCCCGTTCCGATAAGGGTCAGAAAACCCGGCACGATCGACTGCTTGAGGGCGAGAGTTGGCTGAAAAGCGAGGAGGTTGCCTGAGCGAATGGTCAGGTTGCCGTTCTCCAGATCGTACGAATTCACGTCGAAGGCCCGGTCGGCGAGCAGCATCTTGCCCGAGCCCTCCGCCACGACCCAGTCGCTCGCGTGCAGAGGCGAATGGAACGACGTACGGACAAGTCGGTCGAGCCGGCCGTGTCCGATGCCGTTGAAGTCGATCGACCCGTAGTAGGCGATCATCTTGCCCTTCTGGAGGAACCACTGGCTCCCCTTGAGCTCCACGCAGAAGGTGTAGTTGTTGACGTTGTCGTCGACCGGCAGCGTCATCGGGTCGTGGACGACCGGTCCCGAAGCCCCGTATCCGCTCACAGCTTCTCCTCCGAGGCCTGGACGTACACCGCGCCGTTGCCGCTCAGCTCCAGCTGGAAGGCCTCGCCCGAGCCGCGGCCCACCATGTCGCGCCAGCCGAGCGCGGTGGACAGTTTGTTGCGGACGTCGCCGTGGTGGGCGACGTACGCCTGCGGGTCGACGTGGACCGGGCGCTGCGGGGTGATCGGGATCTCGAAAACGCCCCCGTGGGCCATCACGGCGACCGCGCCGTGCCCCTTCAGGGTGGTCGTGAAGAGTCCCTGGCCGCTCACCTGACCGCGCACCATGCCCATCACCCCGCCCTGCGAGCCCAGGAACATCGTGCCCTGCTGGAGGGCGCCGTCGAAGGCGAGCAGTCGGTCCGCCTCCACGTACAGGGTGTCGCCGGTGAGGCCGATCACCTGGATGTGGTGGCCCCCGTGCCCGAAGAGGACCGTGCCGGAGCCCTCGACGGTCATCAGCGGGGTGGTCTCGTTCGCCAGGCGGCGGCCCAGCATGGACATCACGCCGCCCTGGCCGCCCTGGATGTTGGGGGTGAAGGAGACGTCGCCCTTGTAGGCGAGCATCGCCCCGCGCTGACTGAACATCCGCTGGCCGGGCAGCACGGTCGCCTCGACCATCTTCGAGTTGATCTCACGGAAGGGCATGTCACACATCCCCCGCGATCGTGTTCCGCTCGCTGGGCTGGACGTAGACCAGGCCGTCGCCCTCGAAGCGGATCTGGAAGGCCTCGCCGCCGCCCTCGCCCATGAAGGTGCGGAAGGTCACACCCGACTGGAAGGACTGCCGCACATTGCCCTGGTGCGCGATGTACGCGCCCGGGTCGACGGTCAGCGGATACTGCGAACTCACCCGCAGCACCACCGCCGGGCCGTCGGACATGATCGCCGCCTGCCCGTGGCCCTCGACGGTCGTGGTGAACAGGCCGTTGCCCTGTGAGGCGCCGCGCATTCCCGTGAACGAGGTGCCGGTGCGCAGCCCGGCGTCCGTCACGAGCAGATTGCTCGACTCGACGTACAGCTTGTCCCCCTGGAGGTTCACGAGGTTGATCTCGGAAGCCCGGTCCGCGAACCAGCAGGTCCCGTGCCCCTTCACCTCCATCACCGTCATCTGCTCACCGGTGAGCCGCCGGGTCACCATCCCCCGTACGCCCTCACCGCCGCCGCTCATCTTCTTGAAGGCCATCTGGCCGTCGTACGCCACCATGGAGCCGTTCTTCGCCTTCACGGCATCCCCGGTCATGTCGACGGCGAGCACCTTGCTGCCTTGCAGTCGGAACATCGCCACGGGGTGAAGGTAGCCGCCGGACACCGTCCGCCAAAAGGGCCTACGGGTGGATCTCATCCCTGATCGGACCCCTAGGGGCCGGCCCGCGATCATTGCGGGGCAGTCCTTGGGGGGCTCCCGGCTTGCGCCGTCCGGCCGGGTGCCACAATGGGCCGGACGCTTGTGCCTGGGTTCACAAAGCGACATTCCTGCCGAAAGCGCATCTCCCACCGAAGGTGACCCGTGGACATAAAGACCGCCAGCGCCCTCCGCCGCCTCCGTCTGGTCTCGGCTCCCGAGGCGATCTCCTTCCTCCTCCTGCTCGTCTGCTCGGTGCTCAAGCGGACCACCGACTTCAACGCGGTGCCCGTGATGGGCGCGGTCCACGGCCTCCTCTTCGTCCTGTACGTGATCTTCTGGGCGGACGCCTGGAACCGCGCCAGGTGGAACGTGGGCACCGGCCTCCTCTACTTCGTCCTCTCCGTCCTGCCCACCGGCGGCTTCTTCGCCGAGCGCAAGCTGAGGCGTGAGGCGGAGAGCGCGGTCATCGCCTCCCGTGCCCGGCGCGAGGGCGTGGTGGAGACGTCATGATCGTCGCCTTTTCCGTGACACCGCTGGGTGTCGGCGACGACGTGGGGGAGTACGTCGCCGACGCCGTCCGGGTCGTCCGCGAGTCGGGGCTGCCCAACCGCACCGACGCGATGTTCACCTCGATCGAGGGCGAGTGGGACGAGGTGATGGCCGTGGTGAAGCGTGCCGTCGCCGTCGTCGAGGAGCGCGCGCCGCGCGTCTCGGTCGTCCTGAAGGCGGACATCCGCCCCGGTGTGACGGACGGTCTGACGTCCAAGGTGGAGACGGTGGAGCGCCACCTGTCCGCCTGAACCCCCGAAACTCCGTCGACCCCGGCCCCTTTGGGCCGGGGTTTCGTCGTGTCAGGTCCCCCGGCGCCGATTACTCCTTCGGACGCGCCCAGTTCGACACGCCACCAAATCTCCACTTGTGTATGGGTATCGGCATATTCGACCACCGGAGCGGTTCACATCACTGGAGGGCGCTGTGCGGCCCGAGGGCTACGACTACGACACCTACAGCCGTCTCGCCGGGCCGCTGACGCAGCCGCCCGGTCCGGCCTACCAGGTGCAGTACACCAAGCTCATCTCGAAAGAGCCGCACCGAATACGCGCTGTCCTGCTGATGGCCCTGGCGCCGATCCTCACCGGCGTACTCCTCGTGTACCTGGTGTGGCCGAGCCACTGGGTGGAGCGCGAGGGCGGCGCACGCTGGCTGGTCGGCCTGGACGTCGCGATGCTCATAGCCATCGGACTGATCGAGCTGTTCATGGTCGTCAACGTGGTCAGCATCGCGCACGCCACGATGGTGGCCCGGGACCCGGTACCGGTCGTCCCGCAGGAGGGGACACGGGTCGCCTTCCTCACCACGTACGTCCCCGGCAAGGAACCCCTCGCCATGGTCCGCGCCACCCTGGAGGGCGCCGTCCGGATCACCCACACCGGACCCGTGGACGTCTGGCTCCTCGACGAGGGCGACGACGAACAGGCCAAGGCCCTCTGCGCGGAACTCGGCGTCCGGCACTTCTCCCGGTCCGGGGTCCCGGAGTGGAACCGCGACAAGGGCGTCCACAAGGCCCGTACCAAACACGGCAACTACAACGCGTGGATCGCGATGCACGGCCCGGAGTACGAGTTCTTCGCCTCCGTCGACACCGACCATGTTCCGCTCCCCAACTTCCTTGAGCGGATGATGGGTTACTTCCGGGACCCGGACGTGGCGTTCGTGGTCGGGCCGCAGGTCTACGGCAACTACGAGAACCCCGTCACCAAGGCCGCCGAGTCCCAGCAGTTCCTCTTCCACGCGCTCATCCAGCGCGCCGGCAACTGCTACCGGGCGCCCATGTTCGTCGGCACCAACAACGTCGTACGCATCTCGGCCCTCCTTCAGGTCGGCGGCCTGTACGACTCCATCACCGAGGACATGGCCACCGGGTTCGAACTGCACCGCCACCGGAACCCGGGGACGGGCAGGCACTGGCGGTCCGTCTACACCCCTGACGTGCTCGCCGTCGGTGAGGGACCAGCCTCCTGGACCGACTTCTTCACCCAGCAGCTGCGCTGGTCGCGCGGGACGTACGAGACGCTGTTCAAGCAGTACTGGAAGGCGCCGTTCACGATGCCTCCCGGCCGGCTGTTCTCGTACACGATGATGCTCGTCTACTACCCGATGACGGCCGTCAACTGGCTGCTGGGGATCCTGAGTTGCTTCCTCTTCCTGTGGTTCGGCGCCTCGGGCACGCAGGTCGCCGCCTCCGTCTGGCTGATGCTCTACAGCGACGCGGCGGCCCTGCAGATCGGGCTCTACCTCTGGAACCGGCGGCACAACGTCTCCCCGCACGAACCCGAGGGGTCCGGCGGCCTCGCCGGGATGGCGATGTCGGCGCTCTCCGCGCCCATCTACCTGAAGTCGTTCGGCGAGGCCCTGACCCGGCGCCCCAGCCGTTTCGTGGTCACGCCCAAGGGCGGCGAGGCCAACCCGGACCGGCTGCTGACCTTCCGTATCCATCTCACCTGGGCGGCGCTCCTCGGTGTCTCGCTCGCCGCGTCGGTCGTCCTCGACCACACCCACGCGGCCATGCGCACCTGGGCGTTGCTGGCCATGGCCATCTCGCTGGCCCCGGTCGCGGTGTGGCTCTCCACGCTGCTCGGGGAACGCCGGGCACGGCAGGTGCCGCACACGCCGGCCGCACTGATCGCCGAGGCGGTCGAGCCCGCCCTCGCGACCAGTGGCAGCACCACCACGGTCACCAGCTCCACGACAGGAGGTAACTAGGCCATGGCCTACCAGCCCTCGCAGAAGACGAAGAAGACCGTGCTGGGCATCGGCGGCATTGTCGTACTCGCCGGCCTCAACGCCCCCGCCGCCGTCGGCTTCGCCAGCGAGACGTACTACGAGTACAAGATCGCCCAGCCCGGCTACAAGGCGAAGTACGGCTCCTGGAACCACCTCGACATCCCCGACGACTACCGCACCAACGCCATCCACGCGGCCCTGCTGCACACCGGCAAGGTGCTGATCGTCGCGGGATCGGGGAACGAGAAGCGCAAGTTCGACAAGGGCTCGTTCGACACCGTGCTGTGGGATCCGGCGACGGACACCTTCAAGAAGATCCCCACCCCGGACGACTTCTTCTGCTCGGGGCACGCCCAACTCCCCAGCGGCAGAATGCTGGTGGCCGGCGGCACCGCCCGCTACGAACTGCTCGACGGCGAGGTCGAGCGGGCCGGCGGCGGAATGCGCGTCAAGAACGAGAACCCCGACAAGGCGATGTACCTGAAGAAGGGAACCCGCTTCCGCTCACCCGCGGGCGTCGAGTACGTCAGCAAGGTCGACGTCAGGGTTCCCAAGGCCAAGCGCACCCAGAAGGTCACGTACAACAAGGCCGGCGTCATGCAGCCCTGGCGGACGAAGGTCACCGCGAGCGAGACCCGCGTCTTCGTGGAGGCCACCGAGGACGGCCCGACCTCGGCCACCGACCGATCGGCCCAGTACGAGATCGTCGGCCTGAAGGGCAAGGACGCCGACAACACGTACGGCCTGTCCGAGAAGATCACCATGGACAAGCAGGACTTCCAGGGGATCAGGGCGGCCTACGAGTTCGACCCGAAGGCCGAGAGGTACATCCCGGTCGACCCCATGCAGAAGGCCCGTTGGTATCCGACGCTCGTCGGGCTCGACGACGGGCGGGTCCTCGCGGTCTCCGGCCTCGACGACGTCGGCGTGATCGACCCCGGCGACAACGAGATCTACGACCCGAGGACCCGGAAGTGGACTCCGGGGCCCAAGCGTTACTTCCCGACGTATCCCGCACTCTTTCTCACCAAGGGCGGCAAGCTCTTCTACCCGGCGTCCAACGCCGGTTACGGGCCTGCCGAGATGGGCCGCGAGCCCGGCATCTGGGACCTGAAGACCAACAAGTTCGAGAAGGTCCCCGGGCTGCGGGACCCGGAGGAGACGGAGACCTCCGCCTCGCTGCTGCTGCCGCCCGCGCAGGACCAGAAGGTGATGATCCTCGGCGGCGGAGGTGTCGGCGAGTCCAAGAAGTCGACCCCGCGCACCGCGGTCGTCGACCTCAAGAAGGGCAGCCCCGCCTTCGAGGAAGGGCCCAACCTCCCCCAGGGCACCCGGTATCTGAACAGCGTGATCATGCCGGACGACTCGGTGTTCACCACCAACGGCTCCGAGGACTACCGCGGCCGCAGCGCCAGCAATATCCTCAAGGCGCAGTTCTACGACCCCAAGGCCAACGCCTTCCACGAGGCCGCGTCCCCGAGGGTCGGCCGCAACTACCACTCCGAGGCCCTGCTGCTGCCCGACGGCCGGGTCGCCACCTTCGGCTCCGACCCGCTCTTCGACGACCAGCAGAACACCAAGCTGGGCCACTTCGAGCAGCGCATGGAGATCTTCACCCCGCCCGCCCTGCACCGGAACAGCAAGAACCGCCCCGTGCTCGGCGACGGCCCGAAGACGCTCGACAGCAAGGGGCGGGCCACCTTCGCCACCGAACATCCCGAGCGGGTGGCCAAGGCCCGGCTGATGCGCCCGAGCGCGGTCACGCACACGACGGACGTCGAACAGCGCTCCATCGAACTCGGCCTCAGCAAAGCCGGGAACTCGGTCACCGTGGACGTGCCCAGCGACCGGGCGCTGGTGCCGCCCGGCTGGTACATGCTCTTCGTGACGGACGCGCAGGGGACGCCGTCGGTGGCCAAGTGGATCCAGGTCGAATGACGGCTGGGCTGACAGTGGGTAGTTGACGAACGGCAGGTGGCGGGTGCGGAACCTTCGTGGTTCCGCACCCGCCACCTGCCGTACGGGGCTCAGGACTTGGTGTTGCGTGCCAGCCCCAGCGCGTACTCCGGCCACCACTGTCCGGCCGCCGGTCCGCCGCGGCACTCCCCGTCCGACTCCCCGGGGCGCTTGATCCACAGATAGGCGTCGAGGACGGACTCGCCGGTCTCGGTGGTCGGCCTGGTCCCCAGCGCCCGGCCGGGCGGATTGCACCAGGCCTCGCCGCGGGCGCCGCTCAGCGGGCCGTTGCCGTTGCGGCTGCTGTCGATCACGAAGTGCTTGCCGCCGAGGTCCCCCGAGAGCTGGACGCCGTACTTCTTGGTCACCGCGTCCGTCTGGAAGTTGGAGACGTTCAGGGCGAAGCCGTCGGCGCGGGCGACCCCGGCGCGGCGCAGCGGTTCGACGAGCTTCCAGGGTTCCTCGATCCAGGCGGGGTTGCCGGCGTCGAGGTACACCTTCGTGTTGGGCTGCTGCTTCAGCCGTACGATCGCCTCCGAGAGCAACTGCTCGCGCTCCGCGTGGTATTCGCCCGGTGTGCACCCGTCCACGATGTGCGCGACGGCGTCGGGTTCGAGGATCACCAGGGCCTTGCTGTCGGCCAGCGCGTCCGCGAACCTCCCGATCCACGTCCGGTAGGCGCTCGCGTCGTCGGCCCCGCCCGCCGAGTGCTGCCCGCAGTCGCGGTGCGGAATGTTGTACGCCACGAACAGCGTCGTCCGTCCGTCGGCCGCGGCCGACGAGGTGGCCGACCTGACGATCGTCCCCGGGTCCTCGCCCGCGGGCCACAGCGCGGCCGGCTGGTCGGCGATCAGCTTCAGCGACTCGGCGTCCGCCGTGCGGCCCTGCCTGCTCCACAGTTCGATCTGCTGGGCGGCCGGACTTGCGGGGTCGACCCAGAAGGGCGACTGGGCGGGAGCCGCGTCGCGGGGTGCGCGATGGACGACGGAGGCCTCGTCGCCGCCTGGCGCGGACGCGCAGCCCATCGCGAGCCCGAGCGCCGCGAGTGCCGCGAAGGTACGGATCAGCCGGGACATCCTGCCCCCTTGGTCGAAGGTGACTATCGGTGACGATCACTATCGGTGACGATCAAGTAGCAATTCCGTGGCAATCGTTACATAGAGTGCTTAGTCGTTATGAATGCGACACCGGGGCGGTGTGGTCCGCCGGGCGTCCGGAGCTGCCCCCGGATCTCGTTCCGCGGGGCGGCCGGTCCGTCCCGCGGACCCCTTTCCGCCGGGCTTTTTGGGGCCGTGGACCGAAACCCGAGACGGGGCTGACCACGATGTGACCGGCCGGTAAGGTCTTTGGCGTGTCCAAGCCGCTCAGCCTTGCATTTGATCCCATCGCCCGTGCCGACGAGCACTGGAAGCAGCGATGGGGCTCGGTCCCGTCCATGGCGGCCATCACCTCGATCATGCGCGCGCACCAGATCCTGCTCGCCGAGGTGGACTCGGTGGTCAAGCCCTACGGGCTGACGTTCGCCCGTTACGAGGCGCTGGTGCTGCTCACGTTCTCCAAGGCGGGCGAGCTGCCGATGTCCAAGATCGGCGAGCGGCTCATGGTGCATCCGACGTCCGTGACGAACACCGTGGACCGGCTGGCGAGGTCCGGGCTCGTCGACAAGCGCCCCAACCCCAACGACGGGCGCGGCACGCTCGCCTCCATCACCGACAAGGGCCGCGAGGTCTGCGACGCGGCCACCCAGGACCTGATGGCGATGGAGTTCGGGCTCGGCGCGTACGACGCCGAGGAGTGCGGGGAGATCTTCGCGATGCTGCGGCCGCTGCGGGTCGCGGCGCGGGACTTCGACGAGGAGTAGGGCGGGGCGGCGGCTCGTGCGACGAGCCGGGGGCGCCCGAAGATCGCCCGAAACCGGTGGTTAGGCTCGTCCGCATGAAGAAGAGCGTGCTGACCCGCTACCGCGTCATGGCCTACGTCACCGGTGTGCTGCTGGTCCTGCTGTGCCTGTGCATGATCGCCAAGTATGTGCTCGACATCGACGGGGCGGCCGACGCCACCCGTGTCGTGTCCATCGCGCACGGCTGGCTGTACGTCGTGTACCTGATCTTCGCCTTCGACCTGGGCTCCAAGGCGAAGTGGCCGGTCGCCAAGCAGCTGTGGGTACTGCTCGCGGGCACCGTCCCGACGGCCGCGTTCTTCGTGGAGCGCCGCATCTCGCGCGAGCTCGAGGGCAAGATCGCGGAAGACTCCCCCGTGGTCGCCAAGGCCTGAGGGTGTCACCCCTCGCCGCGTAGTCACTGCCGCCGTACGGGCAACGTACGGCGGTCAGCCATCGACATTTACTAGGACGTCCAAGTAAATTCGAGGGTATGGACGCTGACGCCATCGAAGAGGGCCGCCGACGCTGGCAGGCCCGGTACGACGCCGCCCGCAAGCGCGAGGCGGACTTCACCACGCTCTCCGGTGATCCCGTGGAGCCGGTCTACGGGCCCCGGCCGGGAGACACGTACGAGGGCTTCGAGCGGATCGGCTGGCCGGGGGAGTACCCCTTCACCCGCGGCCTCCACCCGACCGGCTACCGAGGGCGCACCTGGACCATCCGGCAGTTCGCCGGATTCGGGAACGCCGAGCAGACCAACGAGCGCTACAAGAAGATCCTCGCCAACGGCGGCGGCGGCCTGTCCGTCGCCTTCGACATGCCCACCCTGATGGGGCGCGACTCCGACGACCCGCGCTCGCTCGGCGAGGTCGGGCACTGTGGGGTGGCGATCGACTCGGCGGCCGACATGGAGGTCCTCTTCCAGGACATCCCGCTCGGCGACGTCACGACGTCGATGACGATCAGCGGCCCGGCGGTCCCGGTCTTCTGCATGTACCTGGTCGCGGCCGAGCGGCAGGGTGTCGACCCGGCGCTGCTCAACGGCACCCTCCAGACCGACATCTTCAAGGAGTACATCGCGCAGAAGGAGTGGCTCTTCCAGCCCGAGCCGCACCTGCGCCTCATCGGGGACCTGATGGAGCACTGCGCGGACAGGATCCCCGCGTACAAACCGCTTTCCGTCTCCGGCTACCACATCCGGGAGGCCGGCTCCACGGCCGCGCAGGAGCTGGCCTACACGCTCGCCGACGGTTTCGGGTACGTCGAGCTCGGCCTGTCCCGCGGACTCGACGTGGACGTCTTCGCACCCGGCCTGAGCTTCTTCTTCGACGCGCACCTCGACTTCTTCGAGGAGATCGCCAAGTTCCGCGCCGCGCGCCGGATCTGGGCCCGCTGGATGCGCGACGTGTACGGCGCCACCTCCGACAAGGCGCAGTGGCTCCGCTTCCACACACAGACGGCCGGGGTCTCACTGACCGCCCAGCAGCCGTACAACAACGTGGTCCGTACGGCGGTGGAGGCGCTGTCGGCGGTCCTGGGCGGCACCAACTCGCTGCACACGAACGCCCTGGACGAGACGCTGGCGCTGCCCTCGGAGCAGGCCGCGGAGATCGCCCTGCGCACCCAGCAGGTGCTGATGGAGGAGACGGGCGTCGCCAACGTGGCCGACCCGCTGGGCGGTTCCTGGTACGTCGAGCAGCTCACCGACCGGATCGAGGCCGACGCGGAGAGGATCTTCGAGGAGATCAGGGAGCGGGGGCTGCGCGCCCACCCGGACGGACGGCACCCGATCGGTCCGATCACCTCGGGAATCCTGCGGGGCATCGAGGACGGCTGGTTCACCGGCGAGATCGCCGAGTCCGCGTTCCAGTACCAGCGCTCCCTGGAGAAGGGCGACAAGCGGGTCGTGGGAGTCAACGTCCACCACGGCTCCGTCACCGGTGACCTGGAGATCCTCCGGGTCAGCCACGAGGTGGAGCGCGACCAGGTGGCGATCCTGGGCTCCCGCAGAACCGCCCGCGACGAGCCCGCCGTACGCGCCGCCCTGACCGCCATGCTCACGGCTGCCCGGGACGGCTCCAACATGATCGAGCCGATGCTGGACGCGGTGCGGGCCGAGGCGACCCTGGGCGAGATCTGCGACGTGCTGCGGGACGAGTGGGGGACGTACACGGAGCCGCCGGGGTTCTGAGGGGGCGCGGGACCGTGACCCTGCCGTGCGGAACGGCTCCCACCGCGCGGGGGAGCCGTCGCCCCGGCGTGTCCGGCTACGCCGCCGCTCCCGCCAGGCCGAGGAGCAGCACCCGGGCGAAGGAGGCCGCCCATTCGGGGTCCACGGGTTCCGCGCTGACCAGGGTGCGGTGCACCACCGCGCCCGCGACCATGTCGAAGATGAGGTCGACCGTGCGGGTCGCCGTGTCCGGGTCCCGCTCCGGGGGGAGTTCGCCGCGGAGTTGCGCGCGGGCCCGGCCCTCCAGGACCAGGCGCTTCTGGCGGTCGACGATGGAGGTGCGGATGCGTTCGCGCAGGGGTTCGTCGCGGGTGGACTCCGCGACCACCGCCATCAGGGCCGTCTTCGCCTCGGGGCGGCTCAGGATCGCCGCGAACTGGAGGACCACGCCCTCGATGTCGGCGGCGAGGGTGCCGCGGTCGGGGAGTTCGAGTTCGTCGAAGAGCTCGGCGACCGCGTCGACCACGAGTTCGTTCTTTCCCGCCCAGCGCCGGTAGAGCGTCGTCTTCGCGACCCCGGCGCGGGTCGCGACGTCCCCCAACGTCAGCTTCGACCAGCCGAGTTCGACCAGTACCGCCCGGGTCGCCTCCAGGATCGCCGCGTCCGCGGCGGCGCTGCGCGGGCGCCCCGTACGGGCGGCTGAAGTGCGACTCTGCATGCCGGTGACCATATCCGGCCGGTCGGCGCGTTTGTATACGGCGGTTCTGTGCAGCCGTGAGGGAGATCACCGGGGAAGGGTGCGCGACGGCCGCCGCGGGCAGTTACGCTACGACCCGTAGCGAAAGCTCGAACGCGGCGACAACCGCACTGGCGCCAGGTGGGGACCCGGCGCCCGGCAGTATCGATCAGGACATGACCGGTCCGGCTTTTCCAACGCTTTTCACGCGCGCGCACGGAGGGGGGAAGATGTACTCATGCAGCCACGGAACATGTCCATGAGCGGAGTCGTCGACCTCGCCGCGGTGAAGGCGGCCCAGGAGGCCAAGGCGAAGGCGGAGCAGGCGCGCGCCGAAGCGGCCAGGCAGGGTGGCGGGGGCGGAAGCGGGGGAGTCTCCCCGGCCGGCCTCGTCATCGACGTAGACGAGGCGGGCTTCGAGCGCGATGTCCTCCAGCGCTCCACCGAGGTCCCGGTCGTCATCGACTTCTGGGCCGAGTGGTGCGAGCCGTGCAAGCAGCTGAGCCCCGTGCTCGAGCGGCTGGCCGTCGAGTACAACGGACGCTTCGTCCTCGCCAAGGTCGACGTCGACGCCAATCAGATGCTGATGCAGCAGTTCGGGATCCAGGGGATTCCGGCCGTTTTCGCGGTGGTCGCCGGACAGGCGCTGCCGCTCTTCCAGGGGGCGGCGGGGGAGGCCCAGATCCGCGGGACCCTGGACCAGCTCGTACAGGTCGCCGAGGAGCGCTTCGGACTGACCGGCCTGGTCGTCGACCCGGACGCCGAGCCCGGGAGCACCCCGGCCGAGGCCGTCGAGCCGCCGGCCGGACCGCACGACGCCCTCCTGGAGGCCGCCGTACAGGCGCTGGACGCGGGCGACTTCGGCGGTGCCGTACAGGCCTACAAGAACGTGCTCAGTGACGACCCCGGCAACACCGAGGCGAAACTGGGTCTCGCGCAGGCCGAGTTGCTGCACCGGGTGGCGGGCGCCGATCCGCAGCAGGTGCGCAAGGACGCCGCGGAGAGGCCGGATGACGCGCAGGCGCAGATCGCCGCGGCCGACCTGGACCTTGTGGGCGGGCATGTCGAGGACGCGTTCGGGCGGCTCACCGACACGGTGCGGCGCACCGCGGGCGCCGACCGGGACGCCGTACGGGTGCGGCTGCTGGAGCTCTTCGAGGTGGTGGGCGCCGACGACCCGCGGGTGATCGCCGCACGCAGGGCGCTGGCGCGGGCCCTGTTCTGAGCAGTGGCTGTACCCGGTCCGTTGACCTGTTGTTAAACGCCTGGGCATGTGATGCCGGGGTGAAAGATGTGCCGCTGGGGGGAGAAGTGGCCGCGCTTTACCAAAACTTGGTAATCGCGGCCGCTGTTACTTGGAGTAAGTCAGGGCCGTTGATCTGTCGGATTCTGTCCGAGAATCAACCAGCCTGTCACCGGCCTTGGTGACACCCTGCGTTGCCGAACGATACCGGCGGGTCGTTGATCGGTTATCCGCCCGTTACTAGCGAGTAACGAACCCCCTTGCGGGGGCGGCGAGAATGCACCACGATCGGCGACGCTCGGTCCATTCCCCATACCCCGACAGCCACTCGGGTCAACGGGTTTTCTGGGTCCCCACCGAGCAGGGACGGCGGCAGTGGCGCCGTCCCTTGGGCAGGGGGGTCTTCGCCGTCAGGCGGAGCCTGTCCAGCAGGTTGTGCGTGATGTGCGTCAGGCGCGACCAGTGGTTGTCGCTCGGGGGTGATCGCCAGCGATTCGGGCTCGGTTAGCGCCTGAAGAGTACGGGCGCTCTCCTTCCCGAGGACGTAGCACTTCTCCCATCCCTGCCCGGCTGGGCCGCATTTACGGGGCAGTCAGGGCCAGGAGATGTACGTCCGAGAAGGAGGAAATATGGAGTCCCAGGTGCGTGGCGGGACGAGATGGAAGCGCTTCGCTGTGGTCATGGTGCCCAGCGTCGCCGCGGCCGCCGCGATCGGCGTCGGGCTCGCGCAGGGTGCGCTGGCCGCGTCGTTCAGCGTTTCCGGCCAGGAGTTCAAGGTCAGTGCCGGGCATCTCGAGGGCCAGGGCTTTGCCCAGTACGGCGGCATCGACAGTGGCTACACGTCGACCGACGGCAAGAACAAGACGGTTCGCCCCGTCGCGATCTCGTCGTTCAAGACCGCGCAGATCACGAACATGTGCCAGTCGGTCAAGACGGAGATTCCCCTCATAGGGAAGACGATCTACCTCCGTCTCGACGCCGGTCCGGACGCGAAGCACAAGGTCGAGGCCGAGAACCTCTACATCGACGTCGCCCAGCTCGACGCCGACGCGACGTTCAAGAACATCGACATCGGTGTTGCGGTCAAGGACATCGACAAGAACAGGAACGCTCCTGTGAAGGAGGACGGCACCTCTCTGCCGGGCGGCTTCGCCCAGCAGGCGGAGTCGGCCGACCTCACGGGCGTCGAGCAGACGGCCTGGGCGACCACGGCCGGCACGTTCAAGCTCAGCGGCCTGAAGATGCGCCTCGGTACGAGCGCCTCGATGGAGTGCTTCTGACGGTCTCCGTCACGGTGGTGCCATTGGGCGGCTGAGCCGTCCACGGGGCGGGGGAGCCTCGCTTCTCCGCCCCGCGCACCCGCCCATGCCCGCACCGGGCGTTTCGTCCCATACCTTCCGGCTTCACCACCCCCAAGGCCGAGCCGGTCCGTACTTCCACCGGACCCAGGGAGCTTTTTTCCATGAGTGCCGAGACTCCGGTCCAGAGCGCCGGGCACTTCACCCGCGCGCGTCTGCGCTTCCGTGACTGGCGGGGCAACCGGCCTTTCTGGGCCGGTCTGTTCACCCTGCTCGGCGGGGTACCGATCGCCTACTTCCCGTACGCCACCTTCAAGCTCGGCAACATGTCGCTCGCCATGGCGACCACCGCGGGTGCCGGCTCTCTGATCATCGGTGTCCTGCTGATCACGCTCGGTCTGACCATGTGGTTCCAGCAGGCGACACGCATCTTCGCCGGTGTCGCGGCGATCATCCTCGGACTGGTGTCCCTGGTGGTCTCCAACATCGGCGGCTTCATCATCGGCTTCCTGCTCTCGCTGATCGGCGGAGCCCTCTCCGTCTCCTGGATGCCCAGAGACGAGTCGGCTGAGGGTGCGAGGCCGAAGCGGTCCCGGAAGCACGGTCCTGGGGGCCATGCGAAGGACGACACCGCTCCCGCCGAGACCGCGCCCATCGCGGGCCCCGCCGACGGGGGTGCGCCGACGCCGGTTCAGCCGTACAGCGAGAGCGCCCCGGCCGACAACGGCAGTGGCCACGGGGGGTACCGTGCCGACTGACGAGGTGTCACAGGGCGGCTCGGCGGCTCAGCCCCGTATCAGAACGGGGCCGCGTCACGCCGCCCCCAAGAAGCCGCTGGCCACCAGGTTCCACATGCCCGCCGGCAAGGCGATAGCCTTCGCCGCGATGCCGACCGCGGTCCTCATGGGGATAGGTTTCACGCCGACCCTCGCGAACGCCGACGACCAGCCGAGTACCTCGAAGAGCCTCACGGCCGAGGAGTACCAGGCGTGTGTCGAGCTGCTGGACGGGGCGAAGGACGACGCGGACGCGTCGACCAGCCCGACGCCCTCCGCCTCCGCTTCGGCCAGTGCCTCCGAGTCTGCCGAGGGGCCGAGTCCTTCGGCCACGGCTCCCTCGGGTTCCGGTGAGACCCCTTCGTCGGATTCAGGTTCCGACGACGAGGCCGAGCCCAGCCCGTCGGCGACCAGGACGGCCCAGAGCAACGGCGGCGGCGTCGAGACGGCCACGCCGACTCCCTCGGCTTCCGAGAGCACCACCAACCCGCTGGACCCGCTGGGCATCGGCGACGCCATCAAGGACATCCTCACGCCCGACAAGTCGGCGAGCGCCACCCCCACGCCGTCGGCCTCCGCCTCCGCGAGCGCGAGCCCCTCGGAAAGCGCCGACGAGGGCGCCCCGAAGACCGTCACGGACAAGACCGACGAGGTCACCGAGACGGCCGAGGACACCGTGAAGGACGCCACGGACGCGGCGACCAAGGCTGCCGAGGACGCCGCGGAGGCGACCAAGGAGGCGGCGGACGAAGCGACTTCGTCCCCGAGCCCGTCCGCGAGTGCCACCACGGACGCGGCGGACTGCCCGATCTCCACGGACGAGGAGGGCAACGTCGACAACCCGGCGATCCTGCCCGACGACCCGTGGTACCTCGACGCCAGCTCGCTGCTGCTCAAGGGTGCCGACTACCAGGGCATCGTGAAGGTCAAGACCGCCAACGGCACGGTCAAGAAGGTCCTCAAGTACGTGATCTCCGGCGGCACCGACATCGGCGACCTGCACCAGCGGGTGATCGACAAGAACGCCGGCAAGACGTACAACGTGCAGGCCGGCGAGGGTACGACGTCCACCATCCGTGACGGTGACACCGTCATGTACACCGAGAGCATCTCCGGCAAGCTGTTCGGCCTCATCCCGATCACGTTCGACCCGGAGACACCCCCGCCCCTGAACATCCCCCTGATCTACTTCACCGACGTGAAGGTCGTCCAGGCGGGCCAGTTCGGCGGAACCCTCACCATCCCGGGGATGCACCAGTCCGTCACCGACTGACCCCACCCAGAACCCATCCGGGAGCCGCACAGGTACTGTGGCCCGGCCTTTCCGCTCACGCGGGGGCCGGGCCACAGTCATGAGCGGCGGTGGGATTCCGGCCGACTCCTTGATCTATAAGTGTCTGTGAATTCTGTTTAGTGCGCGTGTGCCGCCCCGCTCGCCCCATCAGTGAGGGGCAATACCTCATGTTCACTCTCGTCAACCGCTCAGTACGCCGGCGGTGATCTTCGCGGCCGCTGTTGCCGTGACTGCCGCACTGGCGGTGACGACGGCGACGTTCTCATCGACTTCGTCCTCCGCGCCGGACTCCTCCCAGGCTTCGCAGGCAGGCTGGCAACTCGGTGACTGTTACGTTGAAGAGGTCTGCACATAAGCCCGGCTACATCGTTTACACCGCATATTCGAGATGAGAGGCAATGCCGTACGACAGGCAGGAGATCTGGGTCGACTTCGGCATCAGTGGGCTCAGCAAGTGGTTCCACGGGCCCTGGAGTTCGGAGGTTTCCGAGACGGAACTCGTGGTCGCCGCCGCCGACTGGGGAGACGGGATCTACGCCCATACGCTCATGGAGGACGCACGGCGGCTTCTGGACTCCCTGCTTGAGGCCGAGACGATCGACCTGGCGTGGGGTGTGGCGACGGGTCGCAGGTACGTGGCCGCCGGTGACTCCGACGGCCGCGACTGGCTGCGCCGGATCATCGGGATCGCTCTCGACCGGATCCGGCAGGATGACGCGTCGTACGCCGCTCCGCCTCTGGCGCCCGTCCGGGACAAGGAGTTGACGGACGCCGTACTGGCGGAGTTGCGGGCGGCCGCGCCTGATCTGGAAGCCGCGATCACCCGGCAGGATGCCGGTGCGGCCACCGGCGTGGTGCCGGCTCTGGAGCAGGTCGTCACCGACGTCGACCCGGATCTCGGATTCCGGCTCTTCCGCCGCGGGATGAAGGCCTATCTGGTTCCCGTCACCGAGTCCCGATACGTCCGCTACCACGAGCTGGGCGAACGGTTCGGGTACAACGAGTTCGTCGTCGACGACGGGACGCTCCAGTCCGTACCCGACCCGGACTGACGTCCACCGGCCGATCACGAGCTGAGGGCGCCCCCTGTAACAGAGGGCGCCCTCAGTGCCGTACAAGCACCGCCGCCGATCAGGCCGTGCGGGCGCTCTCGCCCAAGTGGTGGACCCGGACCATGTTCGTGGTGCCCGGGACGCCGGGAGGGGAGCCGGCGGTCATGACGACGATGTCGCCGTCGTTGAGGACGTTGAGCGAGCGGAGCTGCTGGTCGACGAGGTCGATCATTTCGTCGGTGCTGTGGACGAAGGGGACGACGTGGGACTCGACGCCCCAGCTCAGGGTGAGCTGGTTGCGGGTGCCCTCGTCCGTGGTGAAGGCCAGGATCGGCTGGGAGGCGCGGTAGCGGGAGAGGCGGCGGGCGGTGTCGCCGGACTTGGTGAAGGCGACCAGGCCCTTGCCGCCGAGGAAGTCGGCGATCTCGCAGGCGGCGCGGGCGACCGAACCACCCTGCGTGCGCGGCTTCTTGCCGGGGACGAGCGGCTGGAGGCCCTTGGAGAGGAGCTCCTCCTCCGCGGCCACGACGATCTTCGACATCGTCTTGACCGTCTCGACCGGGTACGCGCCCACGGACGACTCGGCGGACAGCATGACCGCGTCCGCCCCGTCCAGGATCGCGTTGGCGACGTCCGACGCCTCGGCGCGCGTCGGGCGGGAGTTGGTGATCATCGACTCCATCATCTGGGTCGCGACGATCACCGGCTTGGCGTTGCGGCGGCACAGCTCGACGAGACGCTTCTGCACCATCGGCACCCGCTCCAGCGGGTACTCCACGGCCAGGTCGCCACGGGCCACCATGACGGCGTCGAAGGCCGCGACGACGCCCTCCATGTTGTCGACCGCCTGCGGCTTCTCCACCTTGGCGATGACGGGGACCCGGCGGCCCTCCTCGTCCATCACCTTGTGGACGTCGTTCACGTCGTGGGCGTCACGGACGAAGGAGAGGGCGACCATGTCGCAGCCCATGTTGAGGGCGAAGCGCAGGTCCTCGACGTCCTTGTCGGACAGCGCCGGCACGTTGACCGCCGTGCCGGGCAGGTTGATGCCCTTGTGGTCGGAGATCACGCCGCCCTCGACGACGATCGACTTGACCCGGGGGCCCTCGACCTCGACGACCCGCAGCTCGACGTTGCCGTCGTTGATGAGGATCTGGTCGCCCTTGGAGACATCGCCGGGCAGGCCCTTGTAGGTCGTGCCGCAGATCGACTTGTCGCCCGGAACGTCCTCGGTGGTGATGGTGAACTCGTCACCGCGCACCAGCTCGACGGGCCCCTCGGCGAAGGTCTCCAGACGGATCTTGGGACCCTGGAGGTCGGCGAGCACGCCGATGGCCTTGCCGGTCTCGGCCGAGGCGGCCCGGACACGGTCGTACCGGCCCTGGTGCTCGGCGTGCGTGCCGTGGCTGAAGTTGAAGCGGGCCACGTTCATGCCGGCCTCGATCAGCGCGACGAGCTGCTCGTGGGAGTCGACCGCGGGGCCGAGAGTACAGACGATTTTCGAACGGCGCATAGGGCGATCCTATCGGTTTGTTTCGCTACGGAATATTCCGTCTGGTGGAAGATACAAATGGGCGGGTACGTGCTCAGGCGTGGGCCCGCGAGGTCTCAGGCGTCGACCTCGGCGGCCCCTCCGGCGTCCGCACCGCCCACCAGTGCGTACGTCTGTGTTGCGATCTCCAGTTCCTCGTCCGTCGGCACCACGGCGACCGCCACGCGCGCGTACTGCGGCGAGATGAGCCTCGGCCCGTCCGCTCGTACGGCGTTCAAGTCGCCGTCGACCGCGAGGCCCAGCTCCTCCAGGCCCGCGATCGCCGCCTCCCGCACCGGGGCGGCGTTCTCCCCGACTCCGGCGGTGAAGGCGACGGCGTCCACCCGGCCGAGGACCGCGTAGTAGGCGCCGATGTACTTCTTCAGGCGGTGGATGTAGATGTCGAAGGCGAGCCGGGCCTGCTCGTCACCCTCGTCGACACGACGGCGGATCTCGCGCATGTCGTTGTCGCCGCACAGGCCGATCAGGCCGCTCCTCTTGTTGAGCAAAGTGTCGATCTCGTCGATGGACAATCCTCCAACACGCGTCAAATGGAAGATGACCGCCGGATCGACGTCGCCCGAGCGGGTGCCCATCACGAGCCCCTCCAGGGGCGTGAGCCCCATCGAGGTCTCCACGCACCGGCCGCCCCGCACCGCGGAGGCCGACGCCCCGTTGCCGAGGTGCAGCACGATGACGTTCACCTCCTCCGGCTCCCTGCCCAGCAGTCTGGCGGTCTCGCGGGACACGTACGCGTGCGACGTGCCGTGGAACCCGTACCGGCGGATGCGGTGCTCGTCGGCCGTCTTCACGTCGATCGCGTAGCGCGCCGCGGACTCCGGCATCGTCGTGTGGAACGCGGTGTCGAAGACGGCGACCTGGGGGAGGTCGGGGCGCAGCGCGCGGGCGGTACGGATGCCGGTGAGGTTCGCCGGGTTGTGCAGCGGCGCCACCGGGATCAGCCGCTCGATCTCGGCGAGCACGGCGTCGTCGATGACGGTGGGCTCGGTGAAGAACTTGCCGCCGTGCACCACCCGGTGGCCGATCGCGAGCAGTTCGGGGGAGTCCAGGCCCAGTCCGTCCCTGGTCAGCTCCTCGGCGACGGCCTTGAGCGCGGCGGCGTGGTCGGCGATGGGCGCCACGGTCTCGCGGGGGG
The DNA here is from genome assembly GCF_044751025.1 of Streptomyces sp. NPDC088747. Lineage (NCBI taxonomy): Bacteria > Bacillati > Actinomycetota > Actinomycetes > Kitasatosporales > Streptomycetaceae > Streptomyces > Streptomyces sp. NPDC088747. Next base: position 26,197 of record NZ_JBIVKZ010000003.1, on the reverse strand, counting down.
CGCCGCCGAGCAGCGGGGTGTGCTTGAGCCTGCTCGTCTCGTCGCCGATGCGTTCGACGAGCCCCATGGCCAGCCGGCTGCTGTCGCGCATGTCGAGGAGCTGGTACTTGACCGACGAGGAGCCGGAGTTGAGTACGAGGACGCGGGAAGCGAGAGGGGCCGGGCGCGGCTCGTCGGGCAGGGCGGCGGTGGGCGACGGGTGGGAGCTCACGGCTGGGACACCTTCGGGTCGGGGCTCTGGGCCTGGATCGCCGTGATGGCGACGGTGTTCACGATGTCCTGGACGAGCGCGCCGCGGGACAGGTCGTTGACGGGCTTGCGCAGGCCCTGGAGGACCGGCCCGACGGCGATCGCGCCGGCCGACCGCTGCACGGCCTTGTAGGTGTTGTTGCCGGTGTTGAGGTCCGGGAAGATCAGCACGGACGCCTGCCCGGCGACCTCCGAGTCCGGCAGCTTGGTCGCCGCGACGGACGGTTCGACGGCCGCGTCGTACTGGATCGGCCCCTCGATCCGCAGGTCGGCCCGGCGCAGTCGCACCAGGTCGGTGGCCTCGCGCACCTTGTCGACGTCGGCGCCCGACCCCGACGTGCCCGTCGAGTACGACAGCATCGCGATCCGGGCCGCGACGCCGAACTGCTCGGCGGTGGCGGCCGACTGGATGGCGATGTCGCAGAGCTGCTCGGCGTCCGGGTCCGGGTTGACCGCGCAGTCGCCGTAGACGAGGACCTTGTCGGCGAGGCACATGAAGAAGACGGACGACACGATCTTGGTGTCCGGCTTGGTCTTGATGATCTCGAACGCGGGCCGGATGGTGGCGGCGGTGGAGTGCACGCAGCCCGAGACCATGCCGTCGGCGAGGCCCTCCTGCACCATCAGCGTCCCGAAGTAGTTCACGTCGGCGACGACGTCGTACGCCAGCTCGACGCTCACGCCCCGGTGCGCGCGCAGCTCGGCGTACCTCTCCGCGAAGCGGTCGCGCAGCTCGGAGGTGGCCGGGTCGATCAGCTGGGTGGCGCCCAGGTCGATGCCGAGGTCCGCGGCGGTCTTGCGGATCCGGTCGACGGGGCCGAGCAGCGTCAGGTCGCAGACGCCGCGGCGCAGCAGTACCTCGGCGGCGTGCAGCACCCGTTCCTCGGTGCCTTCGGGCAGCACGACGCGGCGCTTGTCGGAGCGGGCCCGCTCCAGGAGCTTGTGCTCGAACATCATCGGCGTGAGGCGGTCGCTGCTCGGCGCGGAGACGCGCTTGAGCAGGTCGGTCGTGTCCACGTACCGCTCGAAGAGGCCGAGCGCCGTCTCCGCCTTCCTCGGCGTCGCGGCGTTCAACTTGCCTTCCATGCCGAAGAGTTCGGTGGCGGTGGGGAAGGAGTTGCCGGCCACGGAGACGACCGGGGTGCCGGGCGCGAGGCGGGCCGCGAGGGTGAGGATCTCCTCGGTGGGCCGCTCGTCGAGGGTGAGCAGCACGCCGGCGATGGGCGGGGTGCCCGCGCTGTGCGCGGCGAGCGAGCCGATGACCAGGTCGGCGCGGTCGCCGGGGGTGACGACCAGGCAGCCGGGGGTCAGGGCGTTCAGGAAGGTCGGCAGCATCGCGCCGCCGAACACGAAGTCCAGCGCGTCTCGTGCGAGGCCCGCGTCGTCGCCCAGGAGCACCGTGCCGCCGAGGGCCTGGGTGATCTGCGCGACGGTGGGCGCGGAGAGCGCGGGCTCGTCCGGGAGGACGTAGCAGGGCACCGGGAGACGGCTTTCGAGCCGGTCGTGTATCCCGGCGCGGTCGGCGGGGGCGACCCGGTTCACCACCATCGTGAGGACGTCGCAGCCGAGTCCGTCGTACGCGCGGTAGGCGTTGCGCGTCTCGGCGAGCACCGACTCGGAGGTCTGCCCCCGGCCGCCGACGACCGGGATGACGGACGCGCCGAACTCGTTCGCCAGGCGGGCGTTGAGCGACAGTTCGTCGGGGAACTGGGTGTCGGCGAAGTCCGTGCCGAGGACGAGGACGACGTCGTAGTCACGGGCGACGCGGTGGAAACGCTCGACCAGGGTGGAGACCAGCTCGTCCGTGCCCTGCTCGGCCTGGAGCGCGGACGCCTCGTGGTAGTCCAGGCCGTACACCGTCGCCGGGTCCTGGGCGAGCCGGTAGCGGGCGCGCAGCAGCTCGAAGAGCCGGTCAGGACCGTCGTGCACCAGCGGACGGAACACCCCCACCCGGTCGACCTGCCGGGTCAGGAGTTCCATGACTCCCAGTTCGACGACCTGACGGCCGTCGCCGCGGTCGATCCCGGTCACGTACACGCTGCGCGTCACGCGTGCTCTCCATCCGTCTGTTTACGTCTTCGTCGGGAGACTGTTCTCAGCGGTTCCGGCGGTGTTTTCGGGGCTCGGTGAAATAGCCCAGTAAGGTGAGTGGAACCCTCTTGACAATACCTCTGTGGGTAGCTAGGACGCCCGCCAGACCGAAGGTCCTGGTCGGGCGTGCGGAAGCGGCGACGGCTCTCGCGGCGTGAAAGAATCGCACCGGCTCACACGAACCAGCAGCGAGCAGGAGACACAGCACGATGCGTATCGGAGTTCTCACCGCAGGCGGCGACTGTCCTGGCCTGAACGCAGTGATCCGGTCGGTCGTGCACCGAGCGGTCACCAACTTCGGGGACGAGGTCGTCGGCTTCGAGGACGGCTACGCAGGCCTGCTCGAAGGCCGCTACCGCACTCTCGACCTCGACGCCGTCAGCGGCATCCTCGCCCGCGGCGGCACCATTCTCGGCTCCTCCCGGCTCCAGCGCGACCGGCTCCGGGAGGCCTGCGAGAACGCTCAGGACATGGCCCGCGAGTTCGGTATCGACGTCCTCATCCCGATCGGCGGCGAGGGCACGCTGACCGCGGCCCGGATGCTCTCGGACTCGGGCGGCCTCCCCGTCGTCGGCGTCCCGAAGACCATCGACAACGACATCTCCGGCACGGACCGCACCTTCGGCTTCGACACGGCGGTCGGCGTCGCCACCGAGGCCATGGACCGGCTGAAGACGACCGCCGAGTCCCACCAGCGCGTGATGGTGGTCGAGGTCATGGGCCGGCACGCCGGCTGGATCGCCCTGGAGTCCGGCATGGCGGCGGGCGCGCACGGCATCTGCCTGCCGGAGCGCCCCTTCGACCCGGCCGACCTGGTGGCGATGGTCGAGGAACGCTTCGCGCGCGGCAAGAAGTTCGCCGTCATCTGCGTCGCCGAGGGCGCGCACCCGGTCGAGGCGAGCATGGACTACGGCCACGGCGCGATCGACAAGTTCGGCCACGAGCGCTTCCAGGGCATCGGCACGGCCCTCGCGTTCGAGCTGGAGCGGCGCCTCGGCAAGGAGGCCAAGCCGGTCATCCTCGGCCACATCCAGCGCGGCGGCACGCCGACCGCGTACGACCGCGTGCTCGCCACCCGCTTCGGCTGGCACGCCGTCGACGCCGCCCACCGCGGCGACTTCGGCCGGATGACGGCGCTGCGCGGCACCGACATCGAGATGGTGCCGCTGGCGGACGCGACCGCCGAGCTGAAGACGGTGCCGAAGGACCGGATGGACGAGGCGGAGTCGGTGTTCTAGCGGAGCCGGTGTTCTGGGGGAGGGGACCGGCGTGGCCGGAGCGTCGCCGGCCGTGGTCGGTACGTCTCCAGCCGACGCGGTGTCCCGCCGAGGCCCGGACTTCAGTACGTGCTTCGCTGGACCATCGACCAGAACTGGCCGACGATCCCGTCCAGGAAGTCCCGGCCCGCCTCCCCGGCTTCGGACGCGGCCGGACCCTCGCCCCAGCTCAGCGAAGCCATCATCTGCCCCTGGTAGTCGGTGTGCATCTCCTCCAGGACGTTCTCCAGGAGACGCCGGTCCAGGGGCACCGTCTTGCCGACCGGCCGCACGTACGCCTGCCAGCGCGTCGTCACCGCGCTGCGCAGCAGCTCCGCGAGCTTGTCGTCGCGCCCGGTCACCGTGATGAAGTCGGGCAGGGAGAGTTCGAGGATCTCGGCGAGCGCGGACGCCTGCCGTTCGTTGCCGCGCCACTCACCGGCCTCCTCCATCCGCTGGTAGGCGAGGAGTTCGAGGCCGACGGCGCGGGCGACGTCCTCGGTGGCGAGACCGCGGGCGACACGGTGCTCGCGCAGGGTCCTCGGCGATCCGATGAGGTCACCCTGCGAGCACCACAACACGCCCGCGAGCGCGGTGAGTTCGGGCGCGCTCGGCTCGGCGAGCCCGCGCTCCCAGGCGGCGACCAGGTCCGGGGTGACGTAGGGGAGGCCGTACGAGGCTCGCATCCCGTACGCGACGTGCTCGGGCCCCATTCCAAGCGCTGCCCGCAGTCTGCGGGCGGCCGGGGCGTTGAAGGGCGGAGTGGGCTGGTGGGCCTGCGGTCGGTGCACGCGGTCAAAGTATGGGCCGGGAGATGTGGTGACTACGGTCTGTTCGGCCACAATCACAGATTGTAGGAACATACGGTTTCAGCCGTCGGATCGCGTCGGCGGGCGATCACCCCTTGACGCGCGGACCTTACGGTAAGTAGGCCGCCGGAACCGCGCGTGCCCGCCGCGCGGAAGGGCGGCGGTCGCCTGAAGGGCAAGGTGGAAGGGCATATGCGCGCCGGGTCGGCGGGTGTACGCCGCCGGTTCTCCCGCCAGTGTGCCGCCCCGGCGGCATGTGCCGAGCCCTCTCCGGGCCCTCCGTGACCCCGTGCCGGCCGACGGCGCCCGGGTGCGCGTGCGCCGCGTGCGCGGGAGAACTTCGGCGCGATCCGGCCGTGAGCTCTTCCCGGGCCGGATCGCGCTCTGTGTCAGGCGTTCTCAGGGTGGTTGCCGGGGCCCTTGGTGCGTGGGGACAGCGGCGTGGGGGAGAGCGCTGTGTCCTCCTCGCCGGGTTCGAGCAGGGTATCGGCGGCGCCGACGATCAGCGGGTCCGGGGTGCCCACAGCCTCGACGTCCTTGTTGTCGTAGTCGACCCGCGAGAGCAGACTGCGCATGGCCTCCAGCCGGGCGCGGCGCTTGTCGTTGCTCTTCACCACGGTCCAGGGGGCGTGCTCGGTGTCGGTCGCGCGGAACATGTCGACCTTCGCCTCGGTGTAGTCGTCCCACAGGTCCAGCGACGCGAGGTCGGTGGGGGAGAGCTTCCACTGGCGTACCGGGTCGACCTGCCGGATGGCGAAGCGGGTGCGCTGCTCGGAACGGGACACCGAGAACCAGAACTTCACCAGCAGGACGCCGTCGTTGACGAGCATCCGCTCGAAGTCCGGGCACTGGCTGAAGAACAGCTCGTACTCGTCCTTCGAGCAGTAGCCCATCACCCGCTCCACGCCGACCCGGTTGTACCAGGAGCGGTCGAAGAAGACGATCTCTCCCGCCGTCGGCAGGTGCGCGATGTACCGCTGGAAGTACCACTGACCGCGTTCCCGGTCATTGGGCTTGTCCAGGGCGACCACCCGCGCACCGCGGGGGTTGAGCCGCTCGGTGAAGCGCTGGATGGTGCCGCCCTTGCCGGCCGCGTCGCGCCCTTCGCAGACGACGACCACCCGCGCGCCGGTGCTCTTGACCCACCGCTGCAGCTTGAGCATCTCGATCTGGAGAACGCGTTTGCTCTGCTCGTACTGCCTGCGGCTGACCTTGCGGTCGTAGGGGTGGTTCTCGCGCCAGGTCTTGGTGGGGCGGCCGTCCTTGTCCAGGACGATCGGCTGCTCGCGGCGGCTGTGGTCCACGGTCAGACCGTCCAGCAGCCGCTCACCGTCGAGACCCTCTCCCGCGAGGGCCTGGTCCTCGGGACCGTCCCCCGCGAGATCTTCGTCCTCGGGACCTTCCTCCGCGGGGATCTCGTCCTCGGGGCCTTCGCCTTCGGGGCCGTCGTCCTCGGGGCCGTCGTCCTCGACCGTGTCCCCCTCGGTGCTGTTCATCCGGGATCAGAAGGGCATACGGCCGCGGGTGCGGCGGCCCGCCGAGCCGCTGCGGCCGACGGCGCGCGAGCTGCTGTGGAAGGGCTTGCTGAACAGCTTGCCCAGGATGCCGGGAGCCTTGCCGCCGGCCCGGGCCCCGGCGCCGAGCGAACGCTGGGTACCGCGCTCGGGGTGGCGGGAGAGACGGGGGACGAAGAAGGCCAGCACGGCCAGGACCACACATACGCCAACAACGGCTGCGATCACCACGGGTTGCTCCTACGACTTGTCGGACTCTGACGGTGGACGAGTGCCCCGAGACAGCGTCCTCATGTGGGCCTTCGGGCGACCGATGTCCGCTCCCCGGGTACGTGTGGGGTGCAGGTATGTCCGGTCGGGCGGTGCTCGCCTACAGGAACCGGCGGATGGGGTACACGGACGTCTCCCACATGCGCTGCGCGGCGGAGCGCCGCTTCCAGCGGCCTTCCTCGATGCGTTCGCTGGCCCGCAGATCCTCGTCGTAGTGCTGGTCGAGGGTGGCGGTGAAGTCCTCGTCCAGGACGGCGAGCATGACCTCCTCGTCGTGGTCGAGGGAGCGGCGGTTGAGGTTCGTGGAGCCGATCAGGGCGGCGACCTTGTCGACGGTGATGACCTTGGCGTGCATCATCGTCGGCTGGTAGTGGAAGATGCGCACTCCGCAGGCGAGCAGGTCCTCGTAGAAGGCCTGGCCCGCCAACTGGCAGACGCGCTTGTCCGTGTGCGGTCCCGGCAGCAGGATCTCCACCTCGACACCGCGCCGGGCCGCCGCGCACAGCAGGTCGACGAAGTACGTGTCCGGGGCGAAGTAGGCGGTGGCCAGCCGGAGTCGCTCCTCGGCGGACTCGATCACCACCCGCAGCAGGGTCTGCATGTCCTGCCAGCCGAGGCTGGCCGAACCGCGCACGACCTGGACCACGGAACTGCCCGTCGACGAGTGATCGGTGAAGCGGTCGCGCTTGTCGAAGAGGGTGTCGTGGCACTCGGCCCAGTTCTGCGCGAAGGCGGCGGCGATGCCGTCCACCGCCGGGCCGCGCACCTGGACGTGGGTGTCGCGCCACTCCTGTTCGTTACGGGCGTCACCGCACCACTCCTCGGCGATGCCCACCCCGCCGGTGTACGCCGTCTCCTCGTCCACCACCAGCACCTTGCGGTGGCAGCGGTGGTTCTGCTTGAGCGGGGAGAGGTACAGGGGCTTGCGGAACCACGCCACCTCGGCGCCGGCCTGTTCCATCAGGTCCAGCAGGTCCTGCTCGATCAGCCGGCTGCCGAAGCCGTCGAGGAGCAGTCGCACCCGTACGCCGGCCCGCGCCCGATCGGCGAGCGCGGTCGCGAACTGGCGGGCTATCTCGCCGCGCCAGTACACGAACGTCATCATGTCCACGGTGTGCTCGGCGCCGCGGATGCTCTCCAGCATCGCCGCGAAGATCTCGTCACCGTTGCGCAGCGCCCGCAGGGAGTTGCCTTCCGTGGCGGCGATGCCGATCAGCCGCTCCAGACGGCGGCGCAGCCGTTGTTTCCGCTCCGCCGCCGACGGCCGCGCGGCCGTCACCGCGGCCTCTTCGGACTCACTGCACGTACTGGTCACAACTCTCCCTGTGGTTCGAAAAGCAAGAGCAGTCAAATGAGGAACGGCGAACCCTATATCCCCGATCGGAAAAATCAAACCCGCGAATCGCCGAGCGTGATCTTTCGACGGCGGGGCACCTGGTCATCGGAAGTCGATAATCGTGGTTCTCGCCGGTGGCGGGAGTGATTAGAGTCACTCGAACCGCTGGTGGGAGCTGTTTGACGGGCTGATGGGCCATGGCCGAAAAGGTCTGGCAATGTGCCGCTCGGGGAGATCGCGGCAAATTCCATCAGATTTTGTGTGCATGGCGGTGACCGTATCGGGAACCCGCCTCCCGTCAGCGAAAACACCGGAGCCTACAAGCGTCCGGGGTATTTCTGTACAGCTGAACGAAGGGATTTATCGTGACGGACATGTGGGGTTACCAGCCGACGTCGGGTCACCAGGCGGGCCTGGACCTGACGGGCTTCAAGGTGGAGGCGACCGACGGCCACATCGGCAAGGTCGACAAGCACTCCGAGGAGGTCGGCTCCGCCTACATCGTCGTCGACACCGGTGTCTGGATCTTCGGCAAGCACGTGCTGCTGCCGGCCGGCACCATCACCAGCGTGGACACCACCGAGAAGAAGGTCCACGTCGGCCGTACGAAGGAAGAGATCAAGAACTCTCCGGAGTTCGACAAGGACAAGCACACCGGGGACTCCGGCTACCACGAGCAGGTCGGTGGCTACTACGGCACCCCGCCCGTCTGACATCTGATCGGACGCCACGCGTACGCGGCGCCGGCCGGCCCCCGAGGGGGCCGGCCGGCGCCGCTTCCGGTTCTCCGGGGCGCCGCTCAGCCCTTGACGGCGCCGCCCAGCGCGAACCCTCCGCCCAGCCGCCTGGCCACCAGCACGTACAGCAGGATCACCGGCGTCGAGTAGATGATCGAGAACGCGGCCAGCTGGCCGTAGACGACGGTGCCGCGGTTTCCGAAGAAGTCGTTGATGCTCACCGACGCCGGCATCTGGTCCGGGGTCAGCAGCAGCATGAACGGGACGAAGAAGTTGCCCCACATCATCACGAACGAGAAGACCGTGACCACGGCCACTCCCGGTCCCATCAGGGGGAGCACGATCCGTATCAGCGACTGGAGCGAGGACGCGCCGTCCGTCCAGGCCGCCTCCTCCAGCTCCTTCGGCACGCCGTCCATGAAGTTCTTCATCAGCCAGATGGCGAAGGGGAGTTGGGAGGCGGCGAAGAAGAAGATCGTGCCCTGCACGGTGTCGATCAGGTTCACCTGCACGAACAGTGCGTACACCGGCACCATGATCGCCGTGATCGGCAGGCTCGTCGCGAACAGGATGGTCAGCAGGAACGGCCGGTTCAGCCGCGAACGGAAACGCGACAGCGGATAGGCGGCCAGCGTCGAGCACACCACCGTCAGCAGTGTTCCGCCGCCGCACAGGACCAGGCTGTTGAGCAGGGGTGTGAAGGTGATGTCCGGCTTCAGGACCGCGTCGAAGTTGTCCAGCGTGAGACTGTCCGGAAGCTGGACCCGCAGACCCGCGTCCGGATCGAGCGCGGACAGGACCACCCAGGCCAGCGGCAGCGCGAACGCGGCGGCCAGCACGAGGAGTCCGGCGTCCGCGGCCAGCCGCCGGGTGGAGCGGCGCCGGGACCTGAGGGGCGTACGGACGAGCTGGACCCCCATCTCAGACCTCCGTCCGCAGCAGCCGCATGTACACGACCGAGAACAGTGAGCCGACCACCAGGAGCAACAACGCCACCGCCGTCCCGTACCCGATCATGCTCTTCTGGAAGGCCTGCTCGTACATGAACAGCGGCAGGGTCTGGCTCTTGCCGCTCGGCCCGCCCCGGGTCATCACCCAGATCAGCCCGAACACCGAGAGTGTCTGCAGGGTGTTGAGCATCAGGTTCGTGCCGATCGACCGGCGGATCATCGGCAGCGTGATGTGCCACATCCGCCGCCAGCCGCCCGCCCCGTCGACCTCCGCCGCCTCCGTGATCTCCTTGGGGATCTCGTTCAGCGCGGCCGAGTAGACGAGCATCGAGAAGGCCGTCCCCCGCCACACGTTCGCGAACGACACCGCCAGGATCGGCAGCGTGAACAGCCAGTTCTGGGAGGGGAGATGGAGCCAGTCGAGGACGGCGTTCAGAGTTCCCTCGCGCCGGAAGAAGGCGTACAGCAGGAAGCCCGCGACCACCTCGGGCAGCACCCAGGCCGTGACAACGATGCCGCCGACCACCGTCCGCACCGGCTTCGACGCCCGCTGCATCAGCGCGGCCAGCGCCAGGCCGAGCGTGTTCTGCCCGACCAGCGACGACAGCACCGTGAACACCAGTGTCAGCCAGACCGCGTTGAGGAAGGCCTCGTCCTGGAACGCCGCCCGGAAGTTGTCGAGGCCGACGAACGAGGAGGACGCCTGACCCGTCAACTGAAGGTCTGTGAAGGCGATGTAGGCGCAGTAGCCGATCGGGCCCGCGAGGAAGAGGAGCAGCAGGACGGCGGCGGGGGAGACGGGGAGTGCCCGCAGGAGGGAGCGGCGGAGGCTGCCCCGGCGCGGGGCGGCGACCTTCGGGTCCGGGGTACGGACCTGGGGTGCCGTCCGCGTGCCGACGCTCACTTGGTGATCACTTGGTCGTCGGTGGCCGTCTTCAACTCCTCGTCGTAACCGCTCGCGGCCTCGTCGACCGAGCTGTCACCGGTCGTCACCCCCTCCATGGCCTCCTGGATGGCGGTCGAGACCTTCGGGTACGCCGGGTACGCGGGCCGGTAGTGCGTGCTCGCGACGAGATCCGTGAAGAACTTGATGCCGGGCTGCGCCTCCACGTACGCGGGGTCGGACGCGACGTCCTCGCGCACCGCGATACCGGAGTTGGCGATGTACCACTTCTGGGCGTTCGCCTTGGTCTGCATCGTCTCGATGAACTTGAAGGCCAGGTCCGGGTTGGACGCCTTCGCCGGGACGGCCCAGGTCCAGCCGCCCGACATGCTGACCTTGCCGGGGGCCTGGCCGTTCTGCGTCGGCATGTACGCGAGCCCGAGCTTCCGCGACCACTCGGGCCAGGCGTGGCCCGCGCCCTCCAGCCAGTCCTGCGGGAGCCAGCTGCCGTCCAGGTTGATGCCGAGCTTGCCCTCGGGCAGCAGCTCGCCCCGCACCGTCGTCGCGATGTTCGGGTCGAGGGCGTCGGAGACCTCCGGGCCCAGCTTCTCCTTGAACACCGTCTCCACGAAGCCGAGGGAGTCCTTGAAGGCCTGGCTGCCGGCGATCCACTTCTTGGACGCGGTGTCGTACAGGGGATCCGAGGAACCGTCGCCCGTGCCGTACAGCAGCATCTCGAAGCCCTGCATGGTGGCGGCCTCACCCGCGGGCTTGCCCGTGTAGATGTTCAGGGGCGTGACGCCGGGGACCTTCTCCTTGATCGCACGGGCCGCGTCCAGGACCTCGTCCCAGGTTTTCGGCTGCCAGTCCTCGGGCAGGCCCGCCTTCTTGAAGATCCCCTTGTCGAACCAGAGCCCCCGGGTGTCCGTCCCGTCCGGAACGCCGTACGTCTTCCCGTCCTGCGCCTTGGCCGCCGTCTTGGCCGTGTCGATGAACTGGTCCCAGTCCGCCCACTTGGCGAGGTATTCATCGAGTGGCTTCAAGTACCCGCTGGTGATGTCCGAGTTGATGAGGAAGGTGTCCTCATAGACCAGGTCGGGGGCGGTCTTGGGGGACCGGAGCATCTGCTGGAGCTTCGTGTAGTACTCGGAGTCCGGGGCCTTGATCGGGACGAGCTCGACCTTCTTGCCCGGGTTCGCCTTCTCGAACTGCTTCTTCATGTCGGCCAGGTAGGTGTCCATCACCTTGACCGAGTTGTCCGTGGACTGCTTGAACGAGACCTTCACGGTGTCCGGATCGCTCCCGGATCCCGATCCGCACGCGGTGAGCGTGGTGGCGGTGAGCAGGGTGACGAGGAGAAGTGGGGCGGCGGTGGGGCGCACGGGCAGGACCTCCTGCGGGCCGACGTCGTTGGTGGCCGAGATTGTCTGCCCGGTGAAGGTAAGAGGCCGGAGTATGTCAGGTCAATGACCTTGCAGCGTCTTGGCGTCGACGGAGGGGGAGGAGACGCCACCGTGTCCGAACAGGGCGTCACCGCAGGGGCTTTGGCCGCGGCGGCGACCGGTGCGCGGGTCGCTCGGCATGCGCTGTTTTCGGCCGCCGGGGGCGGTCCGGCGGACCTCGTGGCCCTCGCTCCGGCCGTTCGGCCGCCGCCGGGAACCGCACACACTCTGTGATGTCCCGATGGGACATTCGGGTGTACCGTCGAGAGCATGGACGTCGAAGACCGCAGGCAGCGCAAGGCCCGGCAGACGCGGAACGCGCTGGCGGCAGCCGCCCTCGACCTGATCCTCGAGAGCGGTCTCGACGCCGTCACCGTCGCCGCGATCGCGGAGCGTGCCGACGTCACCCGCCGCACCTTCAGCCGCTACTTCGTGGGCAAGGAGGACGCGGCACTCGACTTCGTCCGCGAGGACGGGGACCGTATCAACGCCATGCTGCGCGACCGCCCCGGCGCCGAACCCCCGCTCCTCGCCTACCGCAGGGCCGTCGGCGACTGGCTCGCCGACCAGGAGAACCCCGCCACGCATCTGCGCCCGCGCGTGAGGCGGTTGCTCGCGCTGGTGGACGCCGAGCCCGCGCTGTTCGCCGCCTACGAGCGCATCCGGGTCGACGCCCAGGAGGACTCGGTCCGGATCATCGCCGGCCGGCTCGGCCTCGAAGAAGGCGGCTCGGACATGCGCCCGGCCGTCGTCGTCGACGCCGCGGCCGGAGTGCTCAGTGCCGCCCTGCGGATCTGGGCGCGCGGCACATCGGGCCGCGACCACGAACCGGACGCCGCAGCGGACCTCGCCTCCCTCGTGGAGCGGGCCTACGACGCCCTGATGGGAGAGGCGGCACTCGCGGCCTCCCACACGGAAACCAGCACGACCAGGAAGTGATCAGCACCATGTCCATCACCACCCCCGCATCCCACGTCACCGACTACTCCACCGAGTTCTCCGGCCGCACCGCCCTCGTCACCGGCGCCGCCTCCGGTATCGGCCTGGCCACCGCCCGCCGCCTCGGCGCCGGCGGTGCCAACGTCGTGATCGCCGACCACAACGCCGAAGGCGCCGAGAAGGCCGCCGCCGAGCTCCAGGCGGAGGGCGTCCTCGCCGCCGCCGTCGCCCTGGACGTGACGCGCCCCGAATCCGTCGAAGCGGCCGTGCGGTTCGCCGTCGACACCTTCGGCGGCCTGCACCTCGCGGTGAACAACGCGGGCGTGGGCGGCCCGGTCGCCCCCACCGGCGAGTACGACATCGACGCCTACAACCGCGTCGTACGCACCAACCTCGACGGCGTCTTCCACTCGATGCGCTACGAACTCCCCGCCATCGAGGCCGCGGACGCCGGCGGCGCCATCGTGAACGTCGCCTCCATCCTCGGCTCGGTCGCCTCCGCGGGATCGTCCGCGTACGTCGCCGCCAAGCACGGGGTGGTGGGGCTGACCAAGACCGCCGCCGCGGAGTACGCCGCCAAGGGCATCCGGATCAACGTCGTCGGCCCCGGCTTCATCGACACCCCGCTGCTGCGGGAGATGGAGAAGGACCAGTACGACGGCCTCGTGGGCCTGCACCCGGCCGGCCGTCTCGGACGCCCCGAGGAGGTCGCCGAGCTGATCGCCTTCCTGCTCTCCGAGCGCGCCTCGTTCGTGCACGGCAGCTACCACCTGGTCGACGGCGCCTACACGGCCGTCTGAACCGGCGGCGGTACTCGGGCTCGGACCCCTCCGGAGGCCGGCGCCTCAGACCCCTCCGGGGGCCGAGCCCCTCACCCACCGGTACTGCAACTCCGGCCGCCCCACCTGCCCGTACTGCGGGGCCCGCGCCGCCCGCCCCGACTCCACCAGGTGTTCGAGGTAGCGCCGGGCCGTGATCCGGGAGATGCCGACCAGCTCGGCGACCCCGGCCGCCGTCAGACCCTCGGCGCAGTCGCGGAGGGCGACGGTGACGCGTTCGAGGGTCGGGGCGCTCAGCCCCTTGGGCAGCGCGGCCGGGCCCGGCGCGCGCAGCGTGGCCAGGGCGCGGTCCACCTCGTCCTGGCCGCTCGCCTCGCCCGCCGCCGCGTGGAACTCGGCGTATCTGACCAGGCGGTCGCGCAGGGTGGCGAAGGTGAAGGGCTTCAGGACGTACTGCACGACCCCGAGCGAGACCCCCTCCCGCACGACCGCCAGATCCCGCGCCGACGTCACCGCTATGACGTCCGCGTGATAGCCCGCCGCGCGCAGGGACCGGGCGAGTTGCAGGCCGTGCACGTCCGGCAGGTGCAGGTCGAGCAGCAGCAGGTCCACCGGCGTACGGTCCAGCGCGCGCCGCGCCTCCGCACCCGTGTGCGCCTTGCCGACGGCGGTGAAACCGGGCACGCGGCCGACGTACATGACGTGCGCGTCGGCGGCCACCGGGTCGTCCTCGACGACGAGTACGCGGATGGGGTCGGTCGTCATACGTCGCCTCCAGGCAAGGCGGGCCGAGCGGGCTCGGGCGGCCGGTCGTCCCGCTGTCGGGCCGGCACGGCGGATGCCCCGGCCCCGGACACCACGGCGGGCGTCCCGGACACGGGCGCCGCGGCCCTCGGCGCCGAGGACACCGTAGGCAACGGCAGCCGCGCCTCGAACTCCGCCCCGCCGCCGGCGGCCTCGGTCACCGTCAGTGTGCCGTCGTGCCTGCTCACCGCCTGCCGTACGAGAGCCAGCCCGAGGCCACGGCCGCCGGGCCCCGACGGCTTGGTCGACCAGCCGCGCTGGAAGACCGCCTCGGCGTGGGCGGGCGCCACCCCCGAACCCGTGTCGGCGACCCGCAGCACCAGCCCGTCGGCGTCCGTGTACGCCGTCACTGTGACCCGCGCCCCCACCGTCCCCTTCGCCGCGTCCACCGCGTTGTCGATCAGGTTCCCGAGGACCGTCACCAGGTCACGGGCGGACAGCGAGTCCGGCAGCAGCCCGTCGTCGATGGCGCTGTCCTGCGACACCACCAGCTCCACGCCCCGCTCGTTGGCCTGCGCGGCCTTGCCGAGGAGCAGGGCGGCGAGCACCGGTTCGCTGACCGCCGCGACCACCTGGTCGGTGAGTGTCTGGGCCAGCTCCAGTTCCGCCGTGGCGAAGTCGACGGCCTCCTCGGCGCGGCCCAGTTCGATGAGGGACACCACGGTGTGCAGCCGGTTCGCGGCCTCGTGCGCCTGCGAGCGCAGCGCCAGCGTGAAGCCCCGCTCGGAGTCCAACTCACCCATCAGCGACTGGAGTTCGGTCACGTCGCGCAGAGTCACGACGGTGCCCCGGCGCTCGCCTCCCGACACGGGGGAGGTGTTCACCACCAGGACCCGCCGCGCGGTCAGGTGCACCTCGTCCACCCGCGGCTCCGCCGAGAGCAGCGCGCCGGTCAGCGGCGCCGGCAGCCCGAGATCGGCCACGGAACGGCCGACCACGTCGCCGCCCACCCCCAGCAGCTCCCGCCCGCCGTCGTTGATCAGCGCCACCTTGAACTGTCCGTCCAGCATCAGCAGACCCTCGCGTACGGCGTGCAGCGCGGCCTGGTGGTAGTCGTGCATGTGACTCAGCTCGGCCGCGTTCATCCCGTGCGTGGAACGGCGCAGCCGCGCGTTGATGACGTACGTGCCGAGACCGCCCAGCGCCAGGGCGCCCGCCGCGACGCCGATGAGCGCCGTCACCTGGTCCTGCACCCGGGCCGTGATCGCCTCGACCTTGATGCCCGCGCTGACCAGGCCGACGATCCGGCCGTCGTCCCGGATCGGGGTGACCGCGCGGACCGAGGGACCGAGGCTGCCGGTGTAGGTCTCGGTGAAGGACCTGCCCTCAAGGGCGGGGCCGATGTGGCCGAGGAAGTGCTTGCCTATCAGCGTCTCGTCGGGGTGCGTCCAGCGGATGCCCCGCGGATCCATGATGGTGACGAAGTCCACGTCGGTGTCCCGCTGCACCTGGAGCGCGTACGGCTGGAGGGACTCCGTCGGGTCGGCGGTGCGGATCGCGTCGTGCACCGAGGGCGCGTCCGCGACCGCGCCCGCCACGGCCATGGCCTGACGGCTCGCCGCCTCCTCCGCCTGGCTGCGGTCGCTGACGTACGTGAAGACCGCGTACCCGGCGACGAGCACTGCGATCAGCACGGCCTGCATGCCGAAGAGCTGACCGGCGAGGCTGCGGGGTCGGGGGACGCGGGGGAGACGCATGCCCAACAGTCTCCCTCCCCGTATAAGCGTGAACTAAATGAACGGAAGGGTGACCGCCCTCACACGGCGGGAGATAGTCACCGCATCCCCTGGGAGTGCGCCTCCCGGACAGTCCGGGAGCCCGCCTCCCGGATCCACCCGGGAATCCGCCTCCCGGATGCCCGGAGGCGCGACTTCCGGATCCCCGGTCGTGAGCCGCACACCGGGGTCCACCGGTCGTGAGCCGCACGCCGGATGATGCCGACGACGTCGTCAAGGAGGGCAGCCGTGGCCAGCACCCCGCAAACCGCACCTGCCGCACCCGCCGCAAAGCGGGACCGCACCCACTATCTCTACATCGCCGTGATCGGCGCCGTGATCATCGGTATCGCCGTCGGTCTGATCGCACCCGACTTCGCGGTCGAGCTGAAGCCCATCGGCACCGGCTTCGTGAATCTCATCAAGATGATGATCTCGCCCATCATCTTCTGCACGATCGTGCTGGGCATCGGCTCCGTACGCAAGGCCGCCAAGGTCGGCGCCGTCGGCGGTATCGCCCTCGGATACTTCCTGGTCATGTCGCTGGTGGCGCTCTCCATCGGCCTGGTCGTCGGCAACCTCCTGGACCCGGGCACCGGCCTCCAGGTCACCGACGCCGTCAAGGAGGCCGGTCAGGGGCAGGTGTCGGACGAGGCGCTGCCGCCGGTCGAGTTCGTGCTGTCGATCATCCCGACCACGATGGTCTCCGCGTTCACCGAGGGCCAGGTCCTGCAGACCCTCCTGGTCGCGCTGCTCGCCGGATTCGCGCTCCAGGCCATGGGATCGGCCGGCGCGCCCGTCCTGCGCGGTATCGAGCACATCCAGCGGCTCGTCTTCCGCATCCTCGCCATGGTGATGTGGGCTGCCCCGCTCGGTGCCTTCGGCGCCATCGCCGCCGTCGTCGGTTCCGCCGGGGTCGACGCGCTCAAGAGCCTCGCCGTCCTGATGCTCGGCTTCTACGCCACCTGCTTCCTCTTCGTCTTCATCGTGCTCGGCGCGCTGCTGCGCATCGTCGCGGGCCTGAACATCCTCACGCTCTTCAAGTACCTGAGCCGTGAGTTCCTGCTGATCCTGTCCACCTCCTCCTCCGAGTCCGCCCTCCCGCGGGTCATCGCGAAGATGGAGCACCTGGGCGTGAGCAAGCCGGTGGTCGGCATCACCATCCCGACCGGCTACTCCTTCAACCTCGACGGCACCATGATCTACATGACCATGGCCTCCCTCTACATCGCGGACGCCCTGGGCACCCCGATGTCGCTCGGCGAGCAGATCCCGCTGCTGCTCTTCCTCCTCGTCGCCTCGAAGGGCGCGGCGGGCGTCAGCGGCGCCGGTCTCGCCACGCTGGCCGGCGGTCTCCAGTCGCACAAGCCGGCCCTCGTGGACGGCGTCGGCCTCATCGTCGGCATCGACCGCTTCATGAGCGAGGCGCGCGCCCTGACGAACTTCGCCGGCAACGCGGTCGCCACCGTGCTGATCGGTACCTGGACCAAGGAGATCGACACGGACCGGGTGAACCGCGTCCTCGCCGGTGAGTTCCCGTTCGACGAGAAGACCCTGCTGGACGACGACGATGACGCCGGTACCCCGGCCGACGCGGAGGTCCCGGAGCAGGGCGGCGAGAAGGAACTGGCCAAGGCGTGAGCGTCGCGGGTGCCCTCCTGAACGGGGCGCCCGCGAAGCCGGGGGACCGGGACATCCCCTCCCCAGGAACGCCGAGCGGCCGGGCCTTCCCCCCCTGCGACCCGGCCGCTCGGCCCCTGACGGAAAGCCGTGACCTCAGTCCCTCAGCCCGGCCACCAACTCGGTGGCCCGTGAGGCGGGTACGCCCGCCGCGGTCAGCATCGTGACCACGGCGGAGCGGCCCGCCTCCTCCGCTGCCAGCAGTCCTTCGTTCACCGCCTCCATGAGGGTGAACAGCATCTGCTCGTGCACGTGGGCGAGAACCGGCGCGGGCAGCGGGGAGGCGAACACCCCCTGTTCCAGGCCGTGTCGGAGCACCTCCGTACACGCCTCACGGACGGGCGTGAGGCGGTCGCGGATGCCCCGGGGCGTGACATCGCGCCGGGCGAGCGCGACCAGCAGCCGGTAGCGGTCGGCTATCTCCCACACGGCCAGCGTCGAGCGGGCCAGCGACTCCGCGGGATCCTCCACACCCTCCCGGCTCGCCGAGTGCGCCGCCCGCACCGCGTCCACCGCGCCGTCGAACAGCGTGCGGATCAGCGCCTCCCGGCTGGGGAAATGCCCGTACACCGTCCGTCGTACGACGCCGGCGGCCCGCGCGATCTGGTCCATGGACGCGTCGGGGTCCCGCAGTAGTTCGCCGAGCGCGACGTCCAGGATGCGGCGCCGGTTCACATCCGCGCGGCTGAGGCCGACCATGGTGCTCATACGCGCCATTCTGCCCGGCTCCCGTCCCCTTCGGCGCGGCCTCCACAAGGGCTCCACCGGCACTGAGGCCCACCACGTGGCCGGCGAGGACCGCTGGATCCTCAAGGCCGCGGATCCGTCCTTGCCTTGACGTCGGCGTCAAGGACTACCGTCGCGGTATGCGAATCGGCGAGCTGGCGGCGCGGGCCGGGACCTCCACGCGGACCCTGCGGTACTACGAGTCACGGGGGCTGCTGCCCGCGCGGCGCGGTGCGAACGGGTACCGGACGTACGACGACGGTGACCTGCGGCTGCTGCGGCAGATCAGGACGTTGCAGGACTTCGGGTTCGACCTGGAGGAGACCCGGCCCTTCGTGGAGTGCCTGCGGGCCGGGCATCCCGAGGGCGACTCCTGCCCGGCGTCGCTGGAGGTCTACCGGCGCAAGCTAGGCGAGCTCGACGCCGTGATCGACGAACTGGTGGCGGTGCGCGCGACGGTCGGCGCACAACTGGCCCGGGCGGAGCGGGCGCGTGACGAGCTCGCGGCCGATTCCGGGGTTCCGGGCGGCCCGGAACCCGTATGCGAACTGGGAGGGCGGACGCGGTGATCAAGGCAGCGGGTGTGGCCGAGGTGACGGACGGGGACTTCGAGGCGGAGGTGATCGGGTCGGAGCTGCCGGTGCTGGTGGAGTTCACGGCCGACTGGTGCCCGCCGTGCCGGCAGATGGCGCCGGTGCTGGCCGCCGTCGCCGCCGAGGAGGGGGAGCGGCTCAAGGTCGTACAGCTGGACGTGGACGCGAACCCGCTGACCACGCTCGCCTACGGCGTGCTGTCGATGCCCACCTTCATGGTGTTCCGCGGGGGCGAGCCGGTGAAGTCCATGGTGGGGTCCCGGCCCAGGCGCCGGCTCATGGAGGAACTCTCCGACGTGCTGTGACCACGCGGGCCCCGGAGAACCTGGCCGAGAACGGGAAATCCCCCGAGCGCAATTGCGCTCGGGGGATTTCCTTGCGTATATTTAATGGTTCGCGACTTCAAGAGGATGAAATCGCGAGGAAGTTCAATAGCCACAGTGTATCCGGCCGGGAGTGGAATTGTCAACCAGGGGCTCAGAAACCGACTCCACCACGAAATCCACGAAGTCCACCAAAGGATCCGACTCCAGCGCGGAATCCGTCGCGGAGTCCACCGCAGGGCTTATCGACGATGAATTGCGGATCGAGCAGGAATTCATCGACGGGGTCTACACACGCGTGGACGCGCTGCGCGGTGACACGGAGGCGGCCGTCGTCGACGCCCTCGGGCAGGGGAACACACCCATGCAGGCGCGCCTGGAGCGGGACGTGCTGGTCGCCGAGCGCTCGGGACTGCTGGCCGCGCTGAACGCCGTGGACGGTTCGCTCTGCTTCGGCCGGATCGACCTCACCTCCGGCCTGAGCCACCACATCGGCCGCATCGGCATCCGCGCCGACGACACCGAGCACACCCCGATGCTCATCGACTGGCGCGCCCCGGTCGCCCGCCCCTTCTACCTCGCCACCGGCCACACCCCGATGGGCCTGCGCAGGCGCCGGCACATCACCTCCGACGGCCGCCGCGTCACCGACCTGCACGACGAGATCCTCGACCTCGGCGACCGCGAGCGCACCGGGCACGAGGACCCAAGTGGCGACGCGGTGCTTCTCGCCGCCCTCAACTCGGCGCGCACCGGCCGGATGAGCGACATCGTCCAGACCATCCAGGCCGAGCAGGACCAGATCATCCGCGCGCCCTACCAGGGCGTGCTGGTCGTCGAGGGCGGCCCCGGCACCGGCAAGACGGCCGTCGCACTGCACCGCGCCGCCTATCTGCTCTACGAGTACCGGGAGTTGCTCGCCAAACGGGCCGTCCTGATCGTCGGCCCGAACCCCGCCTTCCTCGGCTACATCGGTGAGGTGCTGCCCTCGCTGGGCGAGACCGGCGTGCTGCTCGCGACGGTCGGCGAACTGTTCCCCGGCGTGAAGGCGACGGCCACCGACACCCCCGAAGCGGCCTCGGTGAAGGGGCGCGCCGACATGGCCGACGTCCTCGCCGCCGTCGTACGCGACCGGCAGGGCCTCCCCGACCCCGTCATCGCCATCGAGCACGACCGGGACATCCTCATGCTCGACGCCGGTCTCGTGCGGGTCGCCCGTGAACGCACCCGCGAGGCACAACTGCCGCACAACGTCGCGCGCGAGTACTTCGAGGGCCACATCCTCAACACCCTCACCGACATGCTGGCCGAGCGCATCGGCACGGACCCCTTCGACGGCTCGAACCTCCTCGACCCGAGCGACATCACGCAGATCCGTGACGAACTGGCCGAGAACCCCGAAGTCTGGGGCGCCATCGAGCAGTTGTGGCCGCGGCTGACTCCGCGGCGGCTGGTCGCGGACTTCCTCGCCGAGCCCGAGGGCTACCTGCCCGACGAGGACGCCGACGCCGTCCGCAGGGAGGTCACCCGGGAGTGGACCACCGCGGACGTCCCGCTCCTCGACGAGGCCGCCGAACTGCTCGGCGAGGACGGCAGGGTGGCCCGCGCCCTCGCCGACCAGGAGCGGCGCAACCAGGTCGCCTACGCGCAGGGCGTCCTCGACGTGTCCTACGCCTCCCGTACCTACGAGTTCGAGGACATGGACGAGGAGGAGTCCGAGGTCCTCTCCGCGCACGACATCATCGACGCCGAGCGGATGGCCGAGCGCCACGAGGAGGACGACCACCGCAGTGCCGCCGAGCGGGCGGCGGGCGACCGGACCTGGGCGTTCGGGCACATCATCGTGGACGAGGCCCAGGAGCTGTCGCCGATGGCCTGGCGGCTGCTGATGCGGCGCAGTCCCACCCGGTCCATGACGCTGGTCGGCGACCCCGCGCAGACCTCCGAGGCGGCCGGGGTCGGGTCCTGGGCGGACATCCTCGCGCCGTACGTCGAGGACCGGTGGGAGCACACCCGTCTCGCCGTCAACTACCGGACACCGTCCGAGATCATGGACCTCGCGGCGGGGGTGCTGCGGGCCGGGGATCCTGGGTTCGAGCCGCCGCGGTCCGTGCGGAGTACGGGGGTACGGCCCTGGGTGCGTGCCGTGTCCGAGGACCTTCCCGGGGCGGTGGCCAAGGCCGTGGCCGAGCTCGCTCCCGCGGAGGGGAGGCTTGCGGTGATCGCGCCTCGGGGGCTGCATGCCGCGCTTGCCGCGCGGCTCGACGGGGTCACGGCCGGGGAGTTGCCCGATCTGCATCGGGCGGTGGTGCTTCTTGAGCCTCGGCAGGCCAAGGGGCTTGAGTTCGACTCCGTGCTGGTGGTCGAGCCCGGGGGGTTCGTCACGAGTGACCTGTACGTGGCGCTCACCCGGGCCACGCAGGCGCTGGGGGTGCTCTACGCCGGGGGGCTGCCGGACGGGTTGCGGGCGGCGGCTTAGGGCTTTCTTCGCCCCCTCCGCCCCTTCCCGTCCCGTCTCTCGGGGGCTCCGCCCCCGAACCCCCGCTCCTCAAACGCCGGAGGGGCTATTTCCAGCCCGTCCGGCGATTGAGGACGAGCGCGTCAGCGCGATGCGGGGGTCTGGGGGCGGCAGCCCCCAGGAACGGGACGGGTAGGGGCGGAGGGGGCGAAAAACGGCTCAGGTCGGGCGGAGCCAGATGGTTGACAGTGGGGGGAGGGTCAGGCGGATCGCGGCGGGGCGGCCGTGGGCGGGGTGGGGTTCGGGTTTCAGGGGGTCGGGGTTGGTGACGTCGCTGCCGCCGTAGCGGAGGGAGTCGGTGTTGAGGACTTCCTGCCAGGCGGTCGCGGAGTCGGGAACGCCGATGCGGTAACCGTGCCGGACCACCGGGGAGAAGTGGGACACCGCAAGCAGCGGCGTGCCGTCGGCGGCGTACCGCATGAAGGCGAAGACGTTGTCCTCGGCGGAGTCACCGGCGATCCAGGTGAAGCCGGCGGGATCGGTGTCGAGCTCCCACAGCGCGGCCTCGCGCTGGTAGGTGCCGTTGAGATCGCGGACGAGGTCACGGACACCGCGGTGGTCGGGCTCGGCACCGTAGGCGGGGTCGAGAAGCCACCAGTCGGGCCCATGGGCCTCGGACCATTCGGCCCCCTGGGCGAACTCCTGCCCCATGAAGAGGAGTTGCTTGCCGGGGTGGGCCCACATGAAGGCGAGGTAGGCGCGCAGGGTGGCCCGCTGCTGCCACCAGTCACCGGGCATCTTGGAGACGAGCGAGCGCTTGCCGTGCACGACCTCGTCGTGGGAGATCGGCAGGACGTAGTTCTCGCTGTACGCGTACACCATCGAGAACGTCATCTCGTGGTGGTGGTACTTGCGGTGGACCGGCTCATGGGTGACGTAGTCCAGCGAGTCGTGCATCCACCCCATGTTCCACTTCAGTCCGAAACCGAGACCGCCGAAGCCCCCGGGACCGATGTGATGGGTGGCCCGGGTGACACCGTCCCAGGCGGTGGACTCCTCGGCGATGGTGACGACGCCGGGGTTGCGGCGGTAGACGGTGGCGTTCATCTCCTGGAGGAACGCGACGGCGTCGAGATTCTCGCGCCCGCCGTGCTCGTTCGGCGTCCACTGGCCGGCTTCGCGGGAGTAGTCGAGGTAGAGCATGGAGGCGACGGCGTCGACGCGGAGGCCGTCGATGTGGAACTCCTCGCACCAGTAGGTGGCGTTGGCGACGAGGAAGTTGCGGACCTCGCGGCGTCCGTAGTCGAACTCGAGGGTGCCCCAGTCGGGGTGGGCGGCGCGCAGCGGGTCCTCGTGCTCGTACAGGGGGCGTCCGTCGAACTCGGCCAATGCCCAGTCGTCGCGCGGGAAGTGCGCGGGGACCCAGTCCATGAGGACGCCGATGCCGGCCCGGTGCAGGGCGTCGACGAGGTACTTGAAGTCGTCGGGGGTGCCGAGGCGCGCGGTCGGGGCGTAGAAGCCGGTGACCTGGTAGCCCCACGACCCGCCGAAGGGATGCTCCGCCACCGGCATCAGCTCCACGTGGGTGAAGCCGAGGTCGGAGACGTACGCGGGGAGCTGCTCCGCGAGTTGACGGTACGTCAGGCCTGGCCGCCAGGAGGCGAGGTGGATCTCGTAGACCGAGAACGGCGCCTCGTGCGCGGGCCGGGCACCCCGGGCCGCCATCCACGTCTCGTCCCGCCACTCGTGGTGGGACTCGGTGATGATCGACGACGTGCTGGGCGGGACCTCGGTGCGCCGGGCCATCGGGTCCGCGCGCAGGGTCCGGGAGCCGTCGGGCCGGGTGATGTCGAACTTGTACAGCTCACCCTCGCCTATCGCGGGCACGAACAGTTCCCACACCCCGGACGAGCCGAGCGAGCGCATCGGGAACGCCGAACCGTCCCAGAAGTTGAAGGTGCCGGCCACCCGGACCCCGCGCGCGTTCGGCGCCCAGACGGTGAAACGGGTACCGGTCACGCCCTGGTGAACCATCGGCTCGGCGCCGAGCGCCCGCCACAACTGCTCGTGGCGGCCCTCGCCGAACAGATGCAGGTCCAACTCGCCGATCGCGGGCAGGAATCGGTACGCGTCCTCGGTGTCCTGGACCGTCCCCTCGTACGACACGAGCAGACGGTAGGAGGGCGGCACGTCGCGCAGGGGCAGCAGCCCCGAGAAGAAACCGTCCCCGTCGTCGTGCAGTTCGGCCCGCAGGTCGTCCGTCACGACGGTGACCGCCAGCGCGTACGGGCGGAAGGCCCGGAAGGCGACGCCGCCCGGCACGGGATGGGCCCCGAGCACCCCGTGCGGATCGTGGTGCGTGCCGTTCAACAACCGCTCACGGTCGCCGGCTTCCACCCCCGTGAACACGGGGGCGCTGTCGGCGACCTCGGCGACCTCGGCGACCTCGGAGACCTCGGCGACATCAGTGAAGGTGGCGACGTCGGCGACGGGCTGCGGCTCGGGCTCCGGTGCCTTCCTCGCGGCCTTGGCGGCCTTCTTGAGATCGGCCTTCTTGGAATCGGCCTTCTTCAGGTCCGCCTTCTTCTTCGCACCGGTCTTCTTCGGACTGTCGTCGGACGGGCGGGGCGTCACGGGCAGGGCCTCCTCTGGAGGATGAGGGACGGGAGGTTCAGGGGGTGGTGGCGTCCGTCGCGAGCCGGCGGACCGCCGCCAGCGGTACGGGCAGCCAGTCTGGGCGGTGCCGGGCCTCGTACAGCACTTCGTACACCGCCTTGTCCGTCTCGTAGGCACGCAGGAGTACGGGATCGGTGCGGGGGTCGAGCCCGGCGGCCTCCGCGTAACCGGCGCAGTACGCGGCCCGGCACGTGTCGGCCCAGCCGGGGATCTGGGGGCGGTGCGTGTGTGCCGCGTAGTCGAAGGAGCGGAGCATGCCCGCGATGTCCCGCACCGGGGGATGCGGCATCCGGCGTTCGGCGAGCGGCTTCGACGGTTCGCCCTCGAAGTCGATCAACGACCACTCCCCGGACGGCGAACGCAGGCACTGCCCGAGATGCAGATCACCGTGGACGCGCTGCGCCGTCCAGGCGCGGCCCTCGGCGGCCAGACCGGCCAGCGCCTCGAAGGCGGTGTGCAGGCCGGGAGCGTACGGACGCAGCGCGGGCACCGCCTGCGCGGCCGCCTCCAGGCGCTGGGTCATACCGTCGACGAGCGGTTTCATCTGCGCGTGGCCCAGCGTGACCGTGGGTAGCGCGCGGGCGAGCGCGAGGTGAACCTCGGCGGTGGCGCGCCCCAGCGCCCGCGCCTCGACGCCGAAGTCCACGCCCTTCGCGAGCTCGCTCAGCGCCAGCTCCCACCCGTCGCTCGCACCCCGGACGAAGGGTTGCAGCACACCGAGCGTGTACGTCTCCCCGCCCAGCTCCGCCGCTATCCACGCCGTCGGCGCCGGCACCCGCGCACAGCCCTCCCGGGCCAGCGCGAGCGGCAGCTCCAGGTCCGGGTTGGTCCCGGGCACGATCCGCCGCAGCAGCTTGAGGATGAACGTATCTCCATAGACGATCGACGAGTTGGACTGCTCCGACGTCACCAGGCGCGGGACCAGATCACTCCCGATCTCCTGGCCGGAGGCGCGCTCGAAACGCAGGTCGCCGGGGTTGGCCCGGGTGCGCAGGGCCTCCAGGAGTACGTCGGCCGGGCGCGTGTCGTGCAGCGCCTCGTAGACCGTACGGCCGGCCAGCGGCCCGTCCTCCAGATGTCCGATCAGGGCGGGAGCCAGCCGCGGCGGCAGTGCCTCGCGCACGCCGATCAGCAACTGGTAGCAGTCGCTCGGGTGCGACAGTGCGCCCGGTGCCGCGGTGAGCGGCTGATGGGCGCGCACCAGCAGATGGAGCAGGCCCAACGGCCCGTCCGACGGCAGCAGTTCGGTGGCCGACACCAGCGAGAAGCCGGTCACCGGGCGGCCCTTGCCGGCGAACCAGCGTTGCCGGGGCAGCCATTCCCGTAGGAGTGGATCCAGGGACGCGAGCAGCTCAGGGTGGGTGACCGGGGCGGTGGCAGAGTGGGTTGCCGCTTCCGACATGGCGTCGCGTCCTTTCCCCGGAGACTCAGGCACCGGGAGTCCGGAGGGCCGGAAACCCAGGGAACCGGAGATCCCGGGAGGCCGGGGGAGTCGGGGTGTTACTCATGCGTGCCCCGGGCGGGGCGGGGGAAACCGCCCCGCCTGAGTTCTACGCGGCGTCCTTACGGAGCCGGAACCAGTAGAAGCCGTGCCCGGCGAGGGTCAGCAGGTACGGCAGATCACCGATGGCGGGGAAGCGGACCCCGCCGATCAGCTCGACCGGATGCCTGCCGTTGAAGGCGCTGAGGTCGAGTTCGGTGGGTTGGGCGAAGCGGGAGAAGTTGTGGACGCACAGGACGAGGTCGTCCTTGTATTCGCGGAGGAAGGCGATGACGGCGGGGTTGGAGGAGGGGAGTTCGGTGTAGGAGCCGAGGCCGAAGGCCATGTTCTGTTTGCGGATCTCGATCATGCGTCGGGTCCAGTGGAGCAGGGAGGAGGGGCTGCTCATGGAGGCTTCGACGTTGGTGACCTGGTAGCCGTAGACGGGGTCCATGATCGTGGGGAGGAAGAGGCGGCCGGGGTCGCA
>NZ_JBIVKZ010000002.1:0-847259 GCF_044751025.1 Streptomyces sp. NPDC088747 | reverse complement strand
CCTCGTCCCGACCGAACGGCCGGAGACGGGGTATCAACAAACTTGGCGTTGATTTTTGGCACGCTGTTGAGTTCTCAAGGAACGGACGCTTCCTTCGTACTCACCCGAGAAACTCTCGGGCTTTCCTCCGGGCTTTTTCCCTTCGGTCTTGCGTTTCTGACTCTATCAGACCGTTTCCGGTTCCGATTTCCTCGGTGCCTTTCAGGTTTCCGCTTTCGCGTTTCCCTTTCCCGGCGGTTCCGACTCTATCAGATCCTTTCGGGCCTGATTCCCAGTCAGCGGGGCTTGTCTTCCCGGCCCTTCGGCCGTTCCGACGTCCCAAACTTTAGCGGATCCTCTCGGCGGTTCCTAATCGGGCCGTCGGCCCCAAATCGAATTGAATTCGAGCATGCCGAATTCAACCCCGTTGGGAGATCGTGCTGGTGGTTTGGGTGCCGCTTCTGCGGCGGAGGTGTCGTCGAAGAACCGTTACGGCTCCGTGGCAACTCGAAGAACCCTACGTGTCTGCCAGGGGGGTGTCAACCACCCCTGTCAAGATCTTTAATCGAGGTCGGTGAGCCGGCCACCGGCGTCCGGCTGGGCGTGCTCCACACGACGGAGGAGGCGGGTCAGTACCTCGCCGAGGACACCGCGCTCGTCGGAGGAGAGGTCCTGGAGCAGGTCCTCCTCGAAGCCCGAGGCGAGGCGCATGGCCTCCAGCCACTTCTCGCGGCCCTCGTCGGTGAGCTCCACGATGACGCGCACGCGGTTCGACTCGTCGCGGTCCCTGGTGACCAGCCCCTCGGCGACCATGCGGTCGATGCGATGGGTCATCGCGGCCGGGGTCAGGCCCAGACGCTTGGCGAGGTCGCTCGGGCCCATGCGGTACGGGGCGCCGGAGAGGACCAGGGCCTTGAGGACCTCCCAGTCCGCGTTACTGATTCCGAGCGCGGCGGTCTGGCGGCCGTAGGCGACGTTCATCCGCCGGTTGAGGCGGCTGAGGGCCGAGACGATCTTCTCGACCTGGGGGTCGAGATCCCGGAACTCGCGCTGGTAGGCAGCGATCTGTTCGTCGAGTGTCGGCTCGCCGCCGCCGGGGGTGTCGCCCATGGCCGAAGTATCGCACGGGCCTGCTTGGCGTTGAAGTCCTTCGATGTGTATTGTTTAGATCCTAACTTTAGCTTTGAAGTCTTCAGGCTTGCACTCATGCACCGGCATGCGCTCTGGGGACCTCACGACCAGGGCAGGTGAAAAGTGACCAGGGCGATGGGCGCAGCGATGCGCCGGATCCACGTGGGCAACGCACTCAGCGCGTTCGGGCTCGGCTTTACCGTCCCCTTCCTCTACGTCTACGTGGCGCAGGTACGGGGACTCGGTTCCATGACGGCGGGCGTCGTGCTCGCCGTCTTCGCCGTGGCCGCTCTCGTGGTGCTGCCGTTCGCCGGGCGGGCCATTGTCCGGCGCGGCCCGCTGCCGGTCCTGCTGGTCGCCCTGGTCACGGCCTCTGTCGGCGCGCTGAGCCTCGGGCTCGCGAACAGCGCCACGACCGTGGTGCTGTCGGCGACCGCGCTCGGTGCCGGGCAGGCCGTGATGCAGCCGGCGCTGGCGACGATGATCGTGGACTGCTCGTCGGCGGAGACCCGGTCGCGTGCGTTCGCGACGCAGTTCTTCCTCCAGAACCTGGGACTCGGCGTCGGCGGGCTCATCGGCGGCCACATCGTCGACACCTCGCGGGCGGGCTCGTTCACGCTGCTGTTCTCGATCGAGGCGGCGATGTTCCTGCTGCTGGTCGTGATCATGTCGACCGTGCGGCTGCCGCACGCGCCGAAGGTCGAGGGGGCGCCGCGGGCCGAGGGCGGCAGCTGGAAGCAGTTGCTCGGCAACCGGGCCATGGTGCGGCTGTCCGTGCTGGGCTTCGTGCTGTTCTTCGCCTGCTACGGGCAGTTCGAGTCGGGGCTCTCGGCGTACGGCGTGGAGGCGGCCGGGATCTCGACCTCGGCGCTGGGTACGGCGATGGCGGCGAACACCGCGATGATCGTGGTCGCGCAGTTCGCGGTGCTCAGGTTCGTCGAGCGCCGGAAGCGGTCGCGGGTGATCGCCGCGGTGGGGGTCATCTGGGCCGTGGCGTGGCTGGCGGCGGGTTACGCGGGCCTCGGGCACGGCAGCCAGACCATGGCCACCGCCGCGTTCGTCTCGACGTACGCCCTCTTCGGGCTCGGTGAGGCGATGCTGTCGCCGACCGTCGCGCCGCTGGTGGCCGATCTGGCACCGGCCGGTATGGCAGGGCAGTACAACTCGGCCTTCGCCCTGGTGAAGCAGCTCGCGCTGGCGATCGGTCCGGCGGTGGGCGGTCCGATGGGGGCCTCGCTGCACGGGCCGTACGTCGTGACGTTCCTGCTGTTCTCGCTGGGCATCACCTACCTCGCGATCCGGCTGGGGCGGCAGCTGACGCCCGTACAGGACCAGCCGTCGCTCGCGCGGAGCCGGGTGGTCGCGCAGGGCGGGGCGACGGCGGCGCCGGTGGGTGCCGAGGCCTGACGGATGTACGACGGCCGCCACCACTTCTCTCAGTGGTGGCGGCCGTTTCGCTTGTCGTCAGCGCACGCCCGTCACCAGGTTGGCCGTGAAGGGGAGGGTGGCGCTGCCGTCGGCGGCGGTGCGGTCCTTGAGGTGGGCGTGGATCGCGCGGCCCGCCTGTGCGAGGGCTTCGTGGCCGCCGTTGTCGACGATCACCTGGCCCCAGGGCACCGAGGAGAGCTGGGCCGCCGCGTAGTCGGCCAGGGGCGGGAGGGCGATGCCGAAGGTGACCTGGTGGACGGTGACCTCGTGGAAGCCGGCGTCGCGCAGGAGTGTGGTGAGGCGGTCGGGGGTTCCGGAGAAGGCGGCTTCGTAGCTCTGTTCGACTTCTGGGCCCACGTGCTCCCTGACAGCGGCGTGCTGGGCGACGAAGTACGGGTTGAGCTGCCGGTCCGCCCAGGCGGTGGCCGCGAAACGGCCCTGGGGGCGGGTGACCCGGGCCGTCTCCGCGAGGGCGGCAGGCAGGTCGGGGAAGAACTGGACCCCCTGCTGGCAGACGACCGCGTCGAAGGTGGCGTCCTGGTACGGGAGTTCCTCCGCGGAGGCCGTCGTGAACTCGATGTCCGGGTACATGCGGGGGGCGTGGGCCTTGGCGACGCCGAGCATGCCCTCGTTGACGTCGGCGCCCGAGACGCGGCCGGTTGGGCCGACCCGGGCGGCTGCGGCGCGGGCCACGAAGCCGGTGCCGCAGGCGAGGTCGAGGACCGTGGCGCCCGGGGACAGGTCCGCCGCGTCCAGGATCGCCGCGACGAAGGGCGCCATGATCGGCGCGACGTACCGCTCGTATCGCTCCGGGGCGCTGCCGCTGAGCTGAAAGCCCGTTTCGTCTGCCATGAGTGAGCTAATAGCACCGGGTGGGTCTCGCGGCCAGGTGGCGCGCGGGAGTGGACTCACCGTGTTCCCAGGAGTCCGGGTTCCCAGGAGTCCGGCGCGGCGACACGGTCGTTCAGGTCCGTGGCAGCGCGAACTCGCACCACACCGCCTTGCCCCCGCCCGGGGTGCGCCGTGCCCCCCAACTGGTGGCGATGGTCGCGACGATGGCGATGCCCCGTCCTGCCTCGTCGCCGGGCTCGGCTCGGCGCCTGCGCGGCAGGTGGTCGTCGCCGTCCGTCACCTCGATGATCAGGCGGCGGTCGGTGCGGCGCAGGCGCAGGCGCATCGGCGGGGTGCCGTGCTGGAGGGAGTTGGCGACGAGTTCGCTGGTGGCGAGGACGCCGAGGTCGTGCAGGTCGCCCGGGAAGCGCCAGCTCGTCAGGACGCCGGAGGCGAAGGCACGCGCGCGTGGAGCCGCTTCCACGCCGCCGAGCAGCTCCAGGGCGGCGTTGCGGAAGAGTTCGGCGTCCGGTCCCCTGCGGGCGGGGTGCTGGAGGACCAGGACGGCGACGTCGTCGTCGTGGTCGGCGGTGACGCCCAAGGAGCGGACCAGCCGGTCGCAGACGACCTGGGGGGTGCCGGTGGCTCCGGAGAGGGCACGTTCCAGGGAGGCGATTCCCTCGTCGAGGTCCTCGTCGCGGCGCTCGACGAGGCCGTCGGTGTAGAGGACGGCCGTCGAGCCGGGGCCGAGCGGGACGGAGCCGGAGGTGTGCAGCCAGCCGCCGGTGCCGAGCGGCGGTCCGGTGGGTTCGTCGGCGCGCACCACGGCGCCGCTCTCGTCCCGGACGAGGATCGGCAGATGGCCGGCGGAGGAGTAGATCAGCCGCCCCTCGTTGGGGTCGTGGACGGCGTACACGCAGGTGGCGATCTGGTTGGCGTCGATCTCCGTGGCGAGGCCGTCGAGGAGTTGCAGCACCTCGTGCGGGGGCAGGTCGAGGCGGGCGTACGCGCGCACGGCGGTGCGCAGCTGGCCCATGACCGCCGCGGCGCGCACCCCGCGGCCCATGACGTCGCCGATGACCAGCGCGGTGCGGCCGCCGCCGAGGGTGATCACGTCGTACCAGTCGCCGCCGACCGCGGCCTCCGTGCCGCCGGGCTGGTAGGTGGCCGCGATGCGCAGGTCGTCGGGTTCCTCCAGTTCCTGCGGGAGCAGGGAGCGCTGGAGGGTGACGGCGGTCTCGCGCTGGCTGCGCTCGCTGGCGCGCAGCCGCTCGGCGGCCTCGGCGTGGTCGGTGACGTCGGTCGCGAAGATCAGCACGCCGGCGCCCTGGCCGTCCGGGGAGGTGTCCACGGGGGTGCAGGTGAAGGTGTACGAGCGGCCGTTGGACGTCTTGCGGGACTTGACCGTACGGGATTTGGCGCTGCGCAGGACCTGGTCCAGGAGCGGGAGCAGGCCGAGTTCGTCCAGTTCGGGGAGGGCGTCGCGGGCGGGCTCCCCGAGCGGTCGTGTGCCGAAGGCCGCCGTGTAGGAGTCGTTGACGTATGCCACGCGGTGTTCGGCGCCGTGGACGAGGGCGACGAGGGCCGGGACGCGGTCCAGGACGTCGCGTACCGGCAGTTCGTCGACTCCGGGCACCGGCGGCGCGTCGTCGGTCAGTTGCTCGGCGCGGGCCGCCGGCACGGGGGCGCCTTCCGCTCGCCGGTCCGGGGAGACCGTGTGCTCGGTCCGCGCCGCGGTGCGGCGTTGCGTTCCGGGGAGCCGGGCGCTCCAGCGCGTGAAGTTCACTGTGGGGAAGGCCTCGTGGGTTAGAAGGGCGAGCGGTGGGCCCGCCCAAGTCGTGGACCAGTCTGGCCGACCGGACCGGCATCCGTCAGACGCGGGCCCGGCCGGTGGAGTTCCTGGGTCCGGTCAGGACGACCCCTTGGGGCCGAGGTTCGGGTCGAGAGGAGGCTTTCCACCGGCCGCGAGTTCGAACTCCGCGCGGGGATGTTCGAGCGAACCGAGAGAAACGATCTCCCTCTTGAAGAGCCCCGACAGAGTCCATTCGGCGAGCACACGGGCCTTGCGGTTGAAGGTGGGCACTCGGCTCAGGTGGTAGACGCGGTGCATGAACCAGGCAGGATAGCCCTTCAGCTTGCGCCCGTAGACGTGCGCGACACCTTTGTGGAGCCCCAGGGACGCGACCGAGCCGACGTACTTGTGGGAGTACGTCTCCAGCTCCTCGCCGCGCAGGGAGCGCGCGATGTTGTCGCCGAGGACCCTGGCCTGGCGTACCGCGTGCTGGGCGTTGGGGGCGGTCTCGGTGCCGGGTTTCTCGGTGACGTCGGGGACGGCTGCCGCGTCTCCCGCGGCCCACGCGTGCGTGACGCCGTCGACGGTCAGCTGGGGGGTGCACTTGAGGCGCCCGCGCTCGTTCAGGGGGAGGTCGCTGGCGGCGAGGACCGGGTGCGGCTTCACCCCGGCGGTCCACACGACCGTGCGGGTCGGGAAGCGGGCGCCGTCGCTGAGTACGGCGATCCGGTCGGCGCAGGAGTCGAGGCGGGTCCCGAGCCGTACGTCGATGTTGCGGCGGCGCAGCTGGGTGACCGTGTACTTGCCCATCTCCTCGCCGACCTCGGGGAGGATGCGGTCCGAGGCCTCCACGAGGATCCACTTCATGTCCTCGGGCTGGACGTTGTGGTAGTAGCGGGCGGTGTAGCGGGCCATGTCCTCCAGTTCGCCGAGTGCCTCCACTCCGGCGTAACCGCCTCCTACGAAGACGAAGGTCAGGGCCGCGTCGCGGATCGCGGGGTCGCGGGTGGAGGAGGCGATGTCCATCTGTTCGATGACGTGGTTGCGCAGGCCGATGGCCTCCTCGACGGTCTTGAAGCCGATGGCGTACTCGGCGAGACCGGGGATGGGGAGGGTGCGCGAGACCGAGCCGGGGGCGAGGACGAGTTCGTCGTACGAGAGGTGTTCCGCGCCCGCGCCCTCTTCCTGGGTGGCCAGGGTCGTGAGGGTCACGGTGCGCTTGGCGTGGTCGATCGACCGGGCCTCGCCGATGACGATCCTGCACCGGTCCAGGACCCGGCGGAGCGGGACGACCACGTGGCGCGGCGAGATCGAGCCCGCGGCGGCCTCTGGAAGAAACGGCTGATAAGTCATATAGGGGTCCGGTGAGAGGACCGTGATCTCGACTTCCCCCCGTTTAAGTTCGGCCTTCAACTTCTGTTGGAGACGCAGAGCGGTGTACATCCCGACGTAGCCGCCGCCGACCATGAGAATGCGCGTACGTTCCTTCACCACCCCATGACGCACCCAGCTCTGGAGTTTGTCCACAGCCCCGACAATTTGTGTGACCGGCGGCCGTCAACGCGCGGAGATGACCGAATCGCCGGAATGCGCGGAAGACGCGCAGGTCAGTCGGGGTACAGGGGGTGCCTGGAGGGGGCCTAACCGGGAGGTATACGACCCGTACTCCGATCGGGGGGCGCTCCGTGCGGAACCTGCCCCTTCTGAATTGACCCCCTCTCAACTATGTTCGTGTGTCGACGGGGTGTAGGGGGATGCGCTAGACGAGTCCGTGCGACGGGCTCGTGCACACAAGCCTGTTCCACTCGCTCCGACTGCCGAAGGCGGGGAGAGTCTCCGGGGGGAGACGTCATTACGGGGGAACGCTTATGCACATTCAGGAATCTCATTGGTCATCCGCGTCTGCCACCGCGTCCGGTGGCATGGCCGGGACCGCAGCGGGCGGTGACGGTCGCGGTCCGAGCAAGGGATCGCGTACGACACCGCTTCGCGTGGACGCACAGCGCAATCTGGAGCACGTACTGCGCGCGGCGCGCGAGGTCTTCGGCGAGCTGGGATACGGCGCGCCGATGGAGGACGTGGCGCGGCGCGCCCGGGTCGGTGTCGGCACGGTGTACCGGCGCTTCCCGAGCAAGGACGTCCTGGTCCGCCGGATAGCCGA
This sequence comes from Streptomyces sp. NPDC088747, assembly GCF_044751025.1. NCBI lineage: Bacteria > Bacillati > Actinomycetota > Actinomycetes > Kitasatosporales > Streptomycetaceae > Streptomyces > Streptomyces sp. NPDC088747. The sequence goes on along the minus strand of NZ_JBIVKZ010000002.1, from coordinate 839,937 downwards.
GGAGGAGACCTCCCGGCTGACGGAGCAGGCGCGTGCCGCGCTCGGGCAGGAGGACGAGCCGTGGTCGGCGCTCTCGCGCTTCCTGCGCACGTCGGTGGCCTCGGGTGCCGGGCGGCTGCTGCCGCCGCAGGTGCTGCGGGTCGGCGTCGCGGAGGACGGCTCGGAGACCGACGACGCGCGGGTGCCGCAGCAGCGGTCCCAACTCGCTCCCGAGCTGCGGCTCGTCGAGCAGCGGCCAGTACCCGCGGAGGAGGTACTGATCGCTGCCGCGGACGACGCGGGGGCGGCACAACTGCTCGAGGTGGTCGGACGGCTGGTGGATCGCGCGCGTGCGGCGGGCGAGCTGCGGCCGGACGTGACCGTGGCGGACGTCCTGCTGGTGATCGCGACGGCGGCGCCCTCGCTGCCGGACGCGGCGCAGCAGGCGGCCGCGTCGGCGCGGCTGCTCGACATCCTGCTGGAGGGTCTGCGCTCACGCCCGTCGTGAGCTACCGCACGGATCACCGGGTCTCGGCCGGGTGCGGGTGCCGCGTCATCGCGGCACCCGCACCCAGGGTCGCCTGCCACGCTCCGGGCATTTCGGGTACGGCGCCAACTCCCCGCCCGGAGAAGTTCGTTGACTATTCCCCAAACGAGTGACGGTTAGTGCTGCCGTTTGGGAAAACCCCACGGACGAGTGGTTGGTCCGTACGGGGACGTCGTGCCCCTGGAGCCTGTGGCAGTCTTGCCCGGTATTCGGGTCCGAGTGTGCAGGCGGGGGCTTTCCGCGATGAGCGTTGACGGGCGGGACGAGTCACCCGGCGAGGGTGGCGCGGACGGCGGCACGGAGACCGGCGGGCAGCCGTCCCCTCAGGTACCGGGCCAGGGGGTACCGGGCCAGGCGTCTTCGCAGGGACCCGGCCAGGCTGTGCCCGGCCAGACGACTCCGCAGGGACCCGATCCGACTGTGCCGGGCCAGACGCCTCCGCAAGTACCCGATCAGGCGTCCCCGCAGGTGCCCAGTCAGGGCGGGCCGCAGGGCGGCGCTCCGGGTGGCGCGCTCTCCGGTGCCGGGGCCTTCGGCGACGGACCCGACCCCAGCGTTCCGCCGCAGCGCGACCGGTTCGACCGGCGGGACTTCGGCGGCGTCCTGCCTCCCCCGTTCGACTCCCCGCCGTCGGACGCCGATCTGATCGAGCGGATGCGGGCGGGCGACGACACGGCGTACGAGGGGCTGTACCGGCGCCATGCCGAGGCCGTGCGCCGGTACGCCCGCACCTGCTGCCGGGACGCGCACACCGCGGACGACCTCACGGCCGAGGTGTTCGCCCGCATGCTCCAGGCCGTACGCGGCGGCAGTGGTCCCGAGCACGCCGTACGCGCGTATCTGCTCACCACCGTCCGCCGGGTCGCCGCGAACTGGACCAAGACGGCCAGGCGCGAGCAACTGGTCGACGACTTCGCGGTGTTCGCCGCGCAGGCCGCCCGCGGCTCCGAGGTGTCCGACGACGACACTCTCGACCTCGGCGCGGACGTGCGCGCGATGCACGAGGCCGAGCAGTCCATGGCCATGCAGGCGTTCCGGTCGCTGCCGGAGCGCTGGCAGGCCGTGCTCTGGCACACCGAGGTCGAGGACGAGTCGCCGAGCGACGTCGCCACGCTCTTCGGTCTCGACGCCAACGGCACGCGTGTGCTGGCCAGTCGCGCCCGCGAGGGTCTCAAGCAGGCCTATCTCCAGGCACATGTGAGCGCCACGCTCACCATGGACGAGGAGTGCGCGCGCTACGCCGACCGGCTCGGCGCCTACGCACGCGGCGGCCTGCGCACCCGCGCCGAGCGCGGGCTGCGCAAGCACCTGGAGGAGTGCGTCAAGTGCCGCCTGGCGGCCGGCCAGATCAAAGAGGTCGCCAACGGGATCCCGGCGATCGTGCCGGTCGCGGTCATCGGCTGGTTCGGTGCCGCCGGGTACGCGAAGGCCGCCGCGCTCATCGCCGGCGGGACCGGCGTCGGCGCGGCCGGAGCGGCGGGGGCGGCCTCCGCGGCGGGCGGCGCGTCCGGCGGGGCGAGCGCGGGTGGCGGCGCGGCCGCGTCGGAGGGGCTCGGCGCGCCCGTCAAGGCCGGTATCGCCGCGGGAGTCGTCGCGGTGGCCGCGGCGGCGGTGGCCCTCGCCCTGGCGGGCAACGAGGTCCCGCCCAAGAAGGCCGACGCCAAACCGGCCGCCTCGCCCGCCGCCGAGATGCCACTGCCGTCACCCCGGCCACCGAAGAAGGCCCCCGCGCCCAAGCCACCGGTGCTGGCGCCCAAAACGGCTCCCACGCCGACCCCCACCCCCACGAAACCCGGGCCCACCCCGAAACCGGCCGCCACCCCCACCCCCTCGCCGACACCCACCCCGGCGAAGCCGAAGCCCACGCCCACCCCCACCCCGACGCCGACCCCCACTCCACCGCCCCCGCCGCCCCCGCCCGCGCCGGTGGTCTACCAGTGGAGCGAGCTGCGGTACGGCGTCAACGGCGACGGCACCCGGCCCGAGATGCGGCTCGGCGAGAGCAGTTGGGTGTGGCAGCGCTTCGGGGTGTCGATCGCGGACACGCGGTACGCGCACGGGGTGACCGTCCACGGCAGGTCCTCGGTCACCATCGACCTCAACCGCGAGTGCTCGGCGTACGACGCGATGGTCGGCGTCGACGACATGACTCTGGGCCTGGGGAAGGTGCGCTTCTCCGTGTACGCCGACGGCTCCCGCATGTGGCAGTCGCCCCTGGTGGAGGGTGGCGACCAGGCGGTCCCCGTCCACGTGAACCTCACCGGCCGCGAGACCATCCGCCTCGTCGTCGAACCCCACTCCGCCCTCGACTCGACGGCACTGGCGGACTGGGCGGAGTCGAAGTTCATGTGCGAGTGAACTCGTGACGCCACGGCGTCTTGACGCCGGGACGCCGTGAAGCGGTGAGCTGTGAGCGGTTACGGCAGGGCCGACACGGTCGGTTCGGCGGGGAGCTCGTCCGGGCGGCGCGACTACGCGTCGGCGGGGTGCTCCTTCAGTGCCTCGGCCACGTCTTCCAGGGCGTCGTCACTGGTGAAGTCCGCTCCCGTGGCGCGCTCGGACTCGTAGTCGACGACGCCGAGGGCGGCGATCGCGGCGGCCTCCGTGCGCTCGGCCACGGCGAGTTCCTGCGCGGGGCGGGGATGGCCGCCACGCCAGCGCGTACCGACGCCGAGCAGCCGCGTCGCGCGCCGGTGGTCGCCCAGCCCGGAGAGCAGGCCCGCGACGCCGTCGACGAGGCCTGCCAGCACCACTTCGGCGCAGCGTCCTGCCCTCGCCGCCGACAGGGCGTCGGACAGTTTCCGCAGACCGTGCTCCGGGCCGCGCTCCGCGGCCGTGATGAGCGCGTCGATCGAGTCCAGCGCCGCCACGAAATGCGGAGGCGGGGTACCGAGAGCACTCGCCGCGACCGCCTGCCCGTGCAGCTCGCGGGCGTGCGCGAACTCCCCTTCGTCCAGGGCCAGCTGGGCGCGCAGCAGATGGACGAACGTCCGGGCGTCCGGCACCCCGTACAGGTCGGACGCGGCGCTCGCCTCGTCCAGGATCGCCACCGCGCGGCCCCGCTCGCCCGCGCGGTAGGCGACCTCTCCGAGCCGCGCCAGCAGGAAGGGCGCCTCGGCGTACGCGCCGACCTCGTAGGCGAGTCGCAGCGCCTCCTCGTACTCCTCCTTCGCCTCGTCGAAGAGACCGCGCGCGATGGCCGCCTCACCGGCCGCGCCGCACACCTGGGCCCGCATCCAGCGGTCGCCCACCCGGCGGCTGAGCACGCGCAGCTCCGCGAGGTCGTCGTCCACGCCCTGCATACCGCCGGGTGCGTCGACGACCATGTGCGTGCGGAACATCAGGCTGAAGCCGATCTCCCACTCGCCGCCGTACTCGCGGCAGTTGGCGACCGCCGCGTCCATCGCGGGCCGCAGGTTCTCCGTACTGCCCATGAAGTAGGCGGCCATCGGCCAGATGATGCCCGGGATCCGCGCGGCCTCCGGTCCGCCCTTCTCGAAGACGGACCGCACGCGCGCGATGTACTCCCGCATCGGCCCCTTCTCCTGTCCGACCAGCGGGTCGGTCTCCACCTTCATGAAGAGGTCCAGCATGCGCAGCCTCATCCGCGGCGCGAACAGCGGGTGTCGCTCGTCGTCATCGGCGGCGGACGCGGGGACTTCGAGGAAGGCCGCCACCGGGTCGACGCCGGTCAGGTAGGCCAGGGGGTCGCCCCGCCCCGGACCGGGAGAGGCACCCGGGCGGCCGTCCTCGCCTGCGCGGGGTGCGGACGGCCCCTTGTCGTTGGCCGTGCACAGCCGCAGCACCAGGCCGGTCCACTCCGCACCCTCGTGGCGGAAGTTGCGCAGCCACCAGAACCAGCCCATGGCGAGGACAAGGGCGCCGGCCTCCTCCTCGTCGCGGATGAGGACAGCGCGGTAGGTGGCCGCCCGGATGTTGTCGAGCTCGGTCTCCAGGCGCCGGATCCAGGACAGTTGCTCACCGGAACGCAGCCGTGGCTCGGCCTCCTCGACCAGCGCGCGCACCCACGCGCGATGCCGCCGCTCGGCCTCGGCCCGCAGCTCGGGAACCTCGGCGGCCCGCTCGGTGGCGTACTCGTGGATGGTCTCCAGCATGCGGTACCGCATACCGCCGCCCCCGCCGTCACCGCCACCGGCGCACCCGCCGCTCCCCGCACCGACCGCGCCCACCGGGCCCGCGTCGATTCCGTCGCCAGCGCCACCGCCACGGCCCTCGCTCTCCCCACCGCTCTCCCCACCGCTCTCGTCCCCGGAGCCGGCACAGCCCTCGTAAGGGGTCGCGACGATCAGGGACTTGTCGACGAGCGCCCCGACGAGTTCGGCGGCGGGGCCCGTGCAGACGGCCTCGGCGGCTGCCAGGTCCCAGCCGCCCGCGAAGACGGACGCCTCTCGCAGCACGGTCCGCTCCCGCTCGTCGAGCAGGTCCCAGGACCAGTCGACGACGGCGCGCAGGGTCTGCTGGCGGGGCAGCACCGTGCGGCTTCCGGAGGTGAGGAGCCGGAAACGGTCGTCGAGCCGGTCGGCGATCTGCCGGGCCGTGAGCAGCCGCAGCCGCGCGGCGGCCAACTCGATGGCCAGGGGCAGACCGTCGAGCCGCCGGCAGATCTCGTCCACCGCCGCGGAGTCGTGGAGGGCGACATCCGCGTCGGGGCGCATCGCCGACGCCCGCTCCAGGAAGAGACGGCGTGCCGGGACGGGCGGCAAGGGCTCGACCGGGCGCAACAACTCGCCGGGCACGCCCAGGGGTTCACGACTGGTGGCGAGGATCGTGAGCCCGGGGCAGTGCGTCAGCAGGGTTTCGGCGAGTTCGGCCGCGGCCTCTATGACGTGTTCACAGTTGTCAAGGATCAGGAGCTGGCTGCGCGAGGCGCAGTACTCGACGAGCAGGGCGACCGGGTCGTCCTGCGGTCCTGCCATCTCGTTGGTGATCAGCACGGTTTCGCGCAGACCGAGAGCACTGACCACGGCGCCGGGAACCGCCTCCGGCCGGTCGAGCGGAGCGAGCTCCACCAGCCACGCCTGGGGAAGCCCGGCGGCGGCCTCCTCGGCGAGACGGGTCTTGCCCGAACCCCCCGGTCCGGTCAGAGTGACCAGTCGTGCCCTCTGCACATCCGAACGGATGGCACCGATTTCGGGTTCCCGCCCCACGAATGAGTTCAGACGCGGACGAATGTTGCCGTTCCGGGCAGCACGCGAGAGGTCTGCCCCGCCCACGGGACCGCCCACCTCACGAGCCGTCACCTTCGGGCCGACCGCCGCCCCGGAAGCCCGCACCCCCGCACCCGCAGGGCGCGTCACCCCGTCCAGCAACTCGATGTGCAGTGCGCGCAGTTCCGGTCCGGGGTCCGTGCCCAGCCCGTCCATCAGGCCGCGCCTGGTCTTCTCGTAGGCGGCCAGGGCGTCCGCGCCACGGCCGGCGTCACGCAGGGCGCGGATGAGCAGGGCGTGCAGGGCTTCGTCGTACGGGTGGGCCTCTGTCAGTTCCTTCAGCTCCGGTACGACGTCGTCGGCGCGGCCCAGTCGCAGGTCGGCCTCGACACGGGTCCGGGTCGCCTCCACGCGCAGGGTCTCCGGGCGGATCGCGGCGCCGCGGTCGGGGAGGTCCGCGAGGGCCGGTCCGCGCCACAGTGCGAGGGCGTCGCGCAAGTGGGTGGTGGCGCTCACGGCGTCGTCGTCGGCGAGTGCGGTTCTGCCCTCGCCCACGAGTCGCTCGAAGACGAACAGGTCCACGTCGTCCCTGGCGGCGCGCAGGCGGTAGCCGCCCGTCTCCGAGGTAACCGCGTCCTTGCCGATCGCCCGGCGGAGGCGGCCGACCAGGGCCTGGAGTGCGGCGGGGGCGTCCTGTGGGGGTTCGGCCGCCCACACCTCGTCGATCAGGGTCTCCGGGGCGACCGTGCGCCCGGGGTGCTGGGCCAGTGCCGCGAGCAGCGCGCGTACCCGGGGGCCGCCCACCGCGACCAGGGCCCCCCGGTCGTCCTTCACCTGGGTGATCCCCAGAATCCCGTACCGCACCCACCCATTCTCACCGCCCCCACCCCCCGCAGCACCACCTTCCCCCGGCGAGCCCCCACCCCAGGCAGGCCCCACCTTTTCCTCGCCCCCTCCGCCCCTACCCATCCCATACCTGGGGGCTCCGCCCCCAGACCCCCGAACGCCCGAAGGGCTCGTCCTCAAACGCCGGACGGGCTGAATACAGCCAGCCGGAACTGATGAGGGAAAGCCGCCCACCGGCGGAAGGGGCCGGGGGCCGGTACATCACATGCCCGTCGCGTACGCCCGCGTCACCGGACCCGTCCCCACTCAACCGGCGTCTGATCCGGCGGCGACGGGCGGATGTACCGGCCCCCGGCCCCGACCCACCCACCAGCCCCCGGCGTACACGCACCCCGGGGCGACTAGCCCCGCCGAGCCGCCCCCAACGCCCGCCCCTGAGGAACGATCCCTGCCGGCACCGCCCGCTGCCGCGCAGGCGTCCCCGTCCAGCACGTCCCCCGCCGAGCCAGCAACCGCCGCAACCACAGCTCCACGGAGACAAGATCCGCGAGCCCGTCGAGTGGCAACGGCTCCCCCTCCGCGGCGGCCCGCAGCGCCTTGCGTACGACCCGCGCCTCCACCAGCCCCGCCTGCGCCAGCAACGGCGTGTCGAAGAGCCCGATGAGGGAATGCGCGGCAACCCGCAACCCCGTACGCGCCGCCGCCGTCGAGGACGCGTGCGACGGCGCCCCCCACCCGGCCGGCAGATCCGCCACCCCGGCCCCCTCAAGGACCGTACGGAGAATCGCCGCCCGCGCACCGGGCTGCACCCGCAGCGCCTCCGGAAGCGCACGGCAGGCCCGGACGACCTGGTTGTCGAGGAACGGCGCGTGCAACCGCTGGAAGCGGATCTCGGCGGCCTGCTCCAGGACGCGAAGATCCGCCGCGTGCCGCGCGAGAGCCGCACGGGCGCGGAAGTCGCCGGGCCGCTGCCCGGGCCCGACGTCGGGCCGACCCGACGCGACCTGCAGGCGAACCGATACTTCAGCGAGCGCCTCGCCGGTCAGCCAGCGCGCGGCGGGCCCGGGTCTCGCCCAGGTGAGCGCCGCGAGCGACGCCCCGACCGCGCCGCCGGGCTCGTCGAACCGCCGCTGCATCAGCCGGTCGGCGAGCACGTCGACTCCGCTGCGGTACGGCGTACGGGCGAGCTTGCGCGCCGCGCCGTACACGCGCGCGGGAACCATGACGGACCCGTCGGCCTTGGCCAGCGCGGCGACGGGCTTCACCAGGTGGCGTCGTTTGCGGTCCATCAGGAGGTCGGCGAGCCGGGCCGGGTGGGCGTCCAGGACCTGCCGGGCGCCGTACCCGGTGAAGTGGTCCGCGCTCCCCGAGGCCAGCCGCGCCCGGTGCCGCGCGGCGGTCACCAGCGAGGGCCCCGGCTCGTCGGTGAGCGGCCCCTCCAGGTCGGCGTACGGAAGTGTCTCCTCGCCCCCGGCGACCACCACATGGTGCAGCCGGGGATTCGCGGCCAGGGACCCCGCCCTCTCCAGTTCGGACTCCCGCCCGCCGACGGCGAGGTCGTTGAAGGTGACCGCGAGGAGGCGCTCACCGGCGCCCGTGCCGTGCCCCAGGACGGTCCCGGGCGCCCCGGGAAGCCCCGCCGCGAGCAGCGCCAGCGTTCCGGAGGCGGGCCCTCCGGAGAGGTCGGCGCCGATCCCCGGAACGGGCATCCCGCGCGCGGCCCGGCGCTCGGCGGGCCCCATGCCGGGTACGGGCCCGGGGTCCACATCGCTCCCCGGCACGTGCCGGGGAGCGGCGAGACGGGTGCGTACGGCCTCCACGAGGGCGTCCCGCACGGCGTCCACCGCGCTGGTGGGATCCGCCGTGGGGGCGGCGACGGCGAGGGAGGCGACCTGCTCGTAGCCGGCGATCTCACGCGCCCCGGCGCGCAGGATCAACGCGTGCCCCGGGGGAATGCGTCGCACGCCGTCGTACGGAGTCGAGTCGTGCACCGCGGCCGGTACGTCGGGCGCGGCGAGCATCGCGGCCAGGTGGCCGAAGTCGAGGTTGGCCTCGATGAGGTCGGCGAGGGGCAGGGCGGCGGTGGCGTACGCCGTACCGCCCGCCCAGGGGGTGTAGAAAACGGGCCGCGCGCCCGCGAGGTCGCCCGCGACCATGAGCCGGCGGCCGACCTGGACGACGGCGGTGTAGCTGCCGGCCCAGGCGGTGAGGTGGCGGAGTGCCCCGCCGCGCGCGGCGAACAGTCCCACTCGCAACTCCTCGTCGGAGGCTCCGCAGGTGCCCAGTACGGCCATCCGGTTCTGCTCGTCGGCCCTGACGACCCGCACCTCGTCGGGGCGCCAGTCACCCACCGCCCAGAGCGGATCGGGGTCGCCCCACAGGAGTTGGGATCCCACCGGGTGGACGGTCTCGCCGTCGCTGCCCGTGGCGCCCGCCGAGCCGATCTCGGGCGCTCTGGCGACGGTGCTGCTCCACCCCACCAACCATCGCATCGCCGCCTCCACAGGCTGTGGACAACCAGTGCACCGCACGAACTGGGCACCATGCTGCCACGAAGGAGGCACACGGGAGAGCACCTGGGGCGCCTTGCGCTCCCTGAAGTGCGCCCCCGGAGGGGCGTTTTGGGATCGTCCGACGGCGAACCCTCGACCGTTCGACGGCGAACCGTCGACCGTCCGGCGGCTATCCGTCGATCGTGCGACGACGCCCCGGCGGCGGACCGACGACGAACCCACCACCGAATCCGCGACCTGAATGCGCCCCCGATACACTCCCCAAGGACACCCCGCGCGCCCTCAAGTGACGTGGTAGGAGCGGTATTTGCCCGCAAAGACCACCGTCTGTTTTCAGCCAAATCGGCTTTTGCCGGTCAGGTCCGCACACGCTCCGTACATGCCTTCCGCACTGCTCGGCCAACGCACAGTCCGGGAGGCGGAGTTCGCCTCCCGGACCGGTCCGCCGCCCGCGGGGATGTAGGCGGCGGTGTCCCCCAGCCCACTGGATCCAGTACAGCGGGCCGACCCACGCACCATCCATGGAAGCGCTCCCCCGATGGCCGGAGAAGAGCGCACGGACGGGCGCACAGCCACACAACGGGAGCACACCGCAACAGTCCGTACTGTCGTGCGGACCACAATCCCGCCATCCGGAACTACGCCTCTTAACGCTTGGGATGCAGCGAACTACGCTGGGTTTACGAATGCCGCGTGGTTATGCCAGCGCGGCAGCCGTCTGTGTCGAGGGGTGGCGCATGTCCAGGGAGCAACGCGGGCCGAACGAAAAACTCGGCACCGTTCTCGCCCTCGCGGGAATCAGCAACGCAGGACTCGCGCGTCGCGTCAACGATCTTGGCGCTCAACGCGGGTTGACTCTTCGCTACGACAAGACGTCCGTGGCGCGATGGGTGTCGAAGGGAATGGTGCCCCAGGGTGCCGCGCCGCACCTCATCGCGGCCGCGATCGGCCAGAAACTCGGCCGGCCCGTGCCGCTCCACGAGATCGGCCTGGCGGACGCGGATCCCGCGCCGGAGGTGGGCCTGGCGTTCCCTCGCGACGTCGGACAGGCGGTGCGGTCGGCCACCGAGCTGTACCGCCTCGACCTGGCCGGGCGCCGGGCCGGCGGCGGCATCTGGCAGTCGTTGGCCGGATCCTTCGCAGTGAGCGCTTACGCGACCCCCGCTTCGCGATGGCTGATAACCCCGGCCGACAGTTCGGTGGCGCGCGAGGTGAGCCCCGGAGAGGGCTCCGGCGCACCGCAGAAAGTCGGCCACAGCGATGTGCTGAAGCTGCGCGAGGCGGCCGAGGACGCCAGGCGCTGGGACTCCAAGTACGGGGGCGGTGACTGGCGTTCGTCCATGGTGCCCGAGTGCCTGCGGGTGGAGGCGGCGCCGCTGCTGCTCGGCTCCTACTCCGACGAGGTCGGCAGGGCGCTGTTCGGGGCGAGTGCCGAACTCACCCGTCTCGCCGGGTGGATGGCCTTCGACACCGGCCAGCAGGAAGCCGCCCAGCGCTACTACATCCAGGCCCTGCGCCTGGCAAGGGCCGCCGCCGACGTCCCCCTCGGGGGCTACGTCCTGGCCTCCATGTCCCTCCAGGCGACCTACCGCGGCTTCGGCGACGAGGGCGTCGACCTCGCCCAGGCCGCCCTGGAGCGCAACCGCGGCCTCGCCACCGCCCGCAACATGAGCTTCTTCCGGCTCGTCGAGGCACGCGCGCACGCGCGCGCCGGTGACGCCCATGCCGCGGGGGCCGCCCTGCGGGCGGCGGAGGGCTGGCTGGAGCGGGCCCGCGACGGCGACAACGACCCCTCCTGGCTCGGCTTCTACTCGTACGACCGTTTCGCCGCCGACGCCGCCGAGTGCTACCGCGACCTGAAGGCGCCGCGCCAGGTGCGCCGCTTCACCGAGCAGGCGCTGTCGAAGCCGACCGAGGAGTTCGTACGCTCCCACGGTCTGCGTCTGGTGGTGTCGGCCGTCGCCGAGCTGGAGTCGGGCAACCTGGACGCTGCCTGTGAGCAGGGCGTACGGGCGGTGGAGGTCGCCGGACGGATCTCCTCCGCGCGCACCACGGAGTACGTGAAGGACCTCCTGCACCGGCTGGAGCCGTACGGCGACGAACCGCGCGTGGTGGAGCTGCGGGAGCGCGCACGGCCGCTGCTGATGGCTCCCGCCTAGGGGGTGTCGTTTGGATCAGGCCGGATCAGGCCGCGGCGTCTGGTGCGGTGCATCGCAAGGCGGAGCGTCATCCGCGTACTGGGTGTACTCGGGTGATGCGACAACGCGGCGAGGTGCCGTGCCAGGCGTCGCGGACCCGGGCTGATCCAAACGACACCCCCTAGGTCCTTCGGCCCGGGGCGGGGCCCGTATCGCGTCCGCCCCGCCCGCCCTGCCTTCCCGGTCCGGGTGGTCCGTGGCCGGTCGCGCAGTTCCCGCGCCCTTCGGGGCACAGCCCGCTTCCCGGGTTTGAAGGCATTGTCAGTGGCGCAGTGCACTCTTGAAGCCGGGAGGTGGTGCGGGTGCGGACCGGATACGACTGCGATGTGCTGGTGATCGGCGGCGGGATCGTCGGGCTGTCGACGGCGTACGCGATCACGCGTGCCGCGCCGGGCACCCGGGTGACGGTGCTGGAGAAGGAGCGGGCCCCGGCCCGCCACCAGACGGGGCGCAACAGCGGGGTGATCCACAGCGGGATCTACTACCGCCCCGGCTCCCTCAAGGCGAGATACGCGGTGCGGGGCTCCGCCGAGATGATCAAGTTCTGCTCGGAGTACGACATCGCCCACGCCGTCACCGGCAAGCTGATCGTCGCCACCGAGAAGGCCGAGCTGCCCCGGCTGCACGGCCTGGTCCAGCGCGGCCGGGAGAACGGCATTGCGGTCCGGGAGCTGGGCCCCGCCCAGATAGCCGAGGTCGAGCCGGAGGTGCGCGGTCTCGCCGCCATCCAGGTCGCCTCGACCGGCGTCTGCGACTTCGTCGCGGTGGCCAGGCAGCTCGCGGAGTCCTCCGGGGCGGAGATCCGTTACGGGGCGGAGGTGGTCCGTGTCGACCGCCGCCCCGCGCTGGGCGCCGCCGTCCGCACGGCCGACGGGACGGTCGTCCGCGGGCGGGTGCTGGTCAACTGCGCGGGCCTGCGCTGCGACGAGATCGCCCACCTCGCCGGCGACGATCCCGGGATGCGCATCGTGCCCTTCCGCGGCGAGTACTACACGCTGGCGCGGCCCGAGCTCGTCCACGGCCTGGTCTATCCCGTGCCCGACCCGGCGTTCCCCTTCCTCGGGGTGCACCTCACCCGGGGCATCGACGGAGGCGTGCACATCGGACCGAACGCGGTGCCGGCGCTCGCCCGCGAGGGCTACGGATGGGGTGTCGTACGGCCGCGGGAGCTGGGCGCGACGCTGGCGTGGCCCGGCAGTTGGCGGATCGCGCGGCGGCACTGGCGGTACGGGGCGGGTGAGCTGCGGCGGTCGGTGTCCAAGGGGGCGTTCACGGCGGCGGTGCGGCGGTTGCTGCCCGCGGTCACTCCGGACGACCTGGTGCCTGCCCGTGCGGGGGTTCGGGCGCAGGCGGTGCTTCGTGACGGGACGCTGGTGGACGACTTCCTCATCCGGGAGGCGCCTCGGACGGTGCATGTGCTGAACGCGCCTTCGCCTGCCGCCACGGCTTCGCTGCCCATCGGGCGGGAGGTTGCCCGGAGGGCGTTGGCGGCGCTGGCGGAGGCGTGAGGGTTTTCGCCCCCTCCGCCCCTTCCCGTCCCGTTCCTGGGGGCTGCGCCCCCAGACCCCCCTTTCGCGCTTCGCGCTCGTCCTCAAACGCCGGACGGGCTGTGCGGGAGGTCCCCGTGCTGGAAGACCCTAAAATCGACCCCACTGTGTCTGACTTCCATGACTCCCCCGCACCCGCACCCTCATCCGCCCCCGCCCCCCGCGCCAAGGGCGAGCCCCGTTTTCCCGACGGGCCCAAGCCCGATCCCGCCGGGTCGCACTTCGAGCGGCGGATCCGGAGTTTTCAGCCGCGGCGGAGCCGGGTGACGGCCGGGCAGGCGGACGCGCTGGAGCGGTTGTGGCCCAAGTGGGGGCTGGACATCGACGGACAGCGCACGCTGGACCTCGCGGAGCTGTTCGGCGGCGAACGTCCGGTCGTGCTGGAGATCGGGTTCGGGATGGGCGAGGCCACCGCGCAGATGGCGGCCGAGGACCCGGAGACCGGCATTCTCGCCGTCGACGTGCACACCCCCGGCCAGGGCAACCTGCTCAATCTCGCGGACCGGGACGGACTGTCCAACATCCGGGTGGCCAACGGTGACGCGATCATCCTGCTCAGGGAGATGCTCACGCCGGACTCGCTGAGCGGCCTGCGCGTGTACTTCCCGGACCCCTGGCCCAAGAAGCGGCACCACAAGCGGCGGCTGATCCAGCCGGAGTTCCTCGATCTCGCCGCCGCCCGCCTCGCGCCGGGCGCCCTCGTGCACTGCGCGACCGACTGGGAACCGTACGCCGAACAGATGCTCGAAGTGCTGAGCGCGCACCCGGATTTCGAGAACACCCGGCCCGACGGCGGTTACGCGCCACGTCCGGACTTCCGGCCGCTGACTCGTTTCGAGGGCCAGGGACTGGACAAGGGTCATGTGGTGAACGACCTGCTGTTCCGGCGCGTACCCCCACTCGTAGACCAGCAGGACCAGCAACCCGTCGGCGACTGACGCCCGAAGACGGCACCTGACAGCACACCGTCGCGGGCGGCGTCCCTCCCTCGTTAGGGTCGATGCCGTGGCCACCAGCCCTCCGTACCCGACGCACCACGCAGGCCCCGCCGAGGGTGCCCCGCGGCGGCGTGGGCGGTGGTGGCGGAGAAAGTGGGTGCGCTACGGCGCGCTCGGCACCCTGCTCGCCACCTCCGGGCTGGTGATCCTCGCGCTCGTCCGCGAGCAGACCGGCACCGAGGGCTTCCTGGTCGGTCTCGGCCTCGCCGTGTTCCCCGTCCCGCTGCTCGTCGCCGTGTTCCGCTGGCTGGACCGCGTCGACCCCGGGCCCTGGCGGAACCTGCTCTTCGCCTTCGCGTGGGGCGCGTGCGCGGCGGCGCTCATCGCGATCGTCGCCAACAGTTTCGCGACGAGATGGATAGCCACCGCGACGGCGGACCCGACCAACGCCGACACCCTCGGCGCGACCGTCATAGCGCCCGTCGTGGAGGAGTCCGCGAAGGCGGCGGCCGTGCTGCTGGTGTTCCTGTTCCGCAGAAGGGACTTCACCGGGATCGTCGACGGGGTCGTCATAGCCGGGGTCACCGCCACCGGCTTCGCCTTCACCGAGAACATCCTCTACCTGGGCACCGCCTTCGGCACGGACCAGCTCAACGGCGAACACGGGTTCATGTCCGTCACCGCCGCCACCTTCTTCGTCCGCGTCGTGATGTCGCCCTTCGCGCATCCCCTCTTCACGGTCCTGACCGGCATCGGCTTCGGCATCGCGGCCCTGTCCGCCGAGCGCCACCACGTACGCCGTGTCCTGCTGCCCCTGACCGGACTCCTCCTCGCCATGGGCATGCACGCCATGTGGAACGGCTCGTCGAACTTCGGGGAGTTCGGGTTCTTCGCGGTGTACGCCGTCTTCATGGTGCCCGCGTTCGCCCTGCTGACCTGGCTGGCCGTCCGGTCCCGGCAGCGTGAACTGCGCACCGTGCGCACGGAACTGCCCGCCTACGCCGCCGCGGGCTGGCTGTCCCCGCCCGAACCGCACGTGCTCGGCTCGATGCGGGCCCGCCGTATCGCCCGCCAGTACGCCGCCCGCCATCTCGGCAGGCCCGCCGCCCGCTCCGTCGCCGAGTACGAGGCGTACGCGACCTCGCTGGCGTTCCTGCGGCACCGGGGACGCGACGGCCGCGCGGGCGCCGACTTCGCCGTGCGGGAGCGGGAGTTGCTCCACGAGCTGTGGAGCCGTCGTGAGGTCGCGCGCCCGGCCCTGGGGTACGCGGCACGGGCGACGGCACCGGTCCCGGCGCCCTGGCCCGCGCACCCCGCCCACGGGTACGTGGGCCAGCCGTACGGCGAACCCCACCGCGAGCCCTACGGAGCCCCGGCGCCGTACTCGACGTACAACAGGCCCATGTACAACCCGTACGGCCCGTAGTACCCGAGGCGGTGGTCAGGCCGACGCCTCCGTCAGCCGGGCCAGCTCCGCGTCCGTGAGGACGAGGTCCGCCACGCCCAGCAGTGCCGGGAGCTGTTCCACGGTCCGCGCCGAGGCGATCGGGGCCGCGACCGTCGGCTGGGCGGCGAGCCAGGCAAGGGCGACCGTGGCCACCGGGACGTCGTGGGCCCCGGCGACCTCGTCGAGGGCGGCCAGCACGCGCGGGCCCCGCTCCGTCTCCAGGTGCCTGCCCGCGCCCGCCGCGCGCCGGGAGTCGACCGTCGTACCGGGGCGGTACTTGCCGGTGAGGAAACCGGCGGCGAGGGCGTAGTACGGGACGGCCGCCAGGCCCGAGCGGGAGGCGATGTCGAGGAGCGGGCCCTCGTAGGTGTCGCGCGAGACCAGGTTGTAGTGCGGCTGGAGGGCGACGTAGCGGGCGAGGCCCTCGCGGTCGGAGAGGTCCAGGGACTCCTGGAGCCGCGCGGGCGTGATGTTGGACGCGCCGATGTCGCGCACCTTGCCCGCCTTCACCAGCCCGTCGAGCGCGCCGATGATCTCCTCGACCGGCACCTCGGTCTTGTCGTAGTGCGTGTAGTACAGGTCGATGTGGTCGGTGCCCAGGCGGCGCAGGGACGCGTCGGCGGCGGCCCTGATGTTCGCGGCGGACAGCCCGGGGTACTCGGGGTGCTGGCTGACCTTGGTGGCGATCACCACGTCCGAGCGGTTGCCGCGCGCCTTCAGCCACCTGCCGATGATGGTCTCGGACTCACCGCCGTGGTTGCCCTCGATCCACGCCGAGTACGAGTCGGCGGTGTCGAGGAAGTTGCCGCCCGCGGCCGTGTACGCGTCGAGGACGGCGAAGGACTGGGCCTCGTCGGCGGTCCAGCCGAAGACGTTGCCGCCGAGGGCGAGCGGGAAGACCTCGAGGTCGGACGAGCCGAGCTTGCGAAGAGAAGTCATGCCCAACTTCAACATGCCCGGCGGACAGCCGTATTCCGGACATGCCTGACCGGCGGCACCGACGTCGGGGGATCGCCGTCAAAGCCGCCGGAAGGTCAGGGAACTCGCACGATCAGGGGGTGAGGCCCTTGCTCTGGAGCCAGGCCATCGGGTCGATCCCGGTCTCGGCTCCGCCGGGGTGCACCTCCAGGTGGAGGTGTGCGCCGGTGACGTTGCCGGTCGCGCCCACGCGGCCAATGACATCGCCGGTGGCGACCTTCTGCCCGACGCTGACGCTGATCGACGACTGGTGGCAGAACCAGAGCTCCGTGCCGTCGTCGAGGGTGAGGATCGTGCGGTAGCCGTAGGAACCGGCCCAGCCCGCCTCCGTGATGGTGCCGCTGTGCACGGCCTTGATCAGCGTGCCGGTGGGCGCCGCGAAGTCCAGGCCGGTGTGGTAGCCGGAGGACCACAGCGCGCCGGCCTGACCGAAGGTCGAGGTGATGGTGTACGAGGAGGTCGGCAGCGTGTAGCTCTTGGCGAGCTCGGCGAGACGCTCGGCCTCGGCCTTCGCCTCCGCCTCTTCCTCCGCCTTCTTCTTCGCCGCGGCGGCCTTGGCCTCGGCCGCGTCCTCCGCCTTCTTCGCGGCGTCGGAGGCCTTCTTCACGGCGGCGGCCTGGGCGGCCTGCTGCGCCGCGGTGTCGGCCTGGTCCTGCTGCACCTCGGCCTGCTGCATGATGCGGGCGCGCAGCACCTCGCCGGCGTCCGTGGCGCCCTGCTCGGTGTCGGCCGTGGTCAGGCCGGCGGAGGTGAACGGCGTGGTTGAACCCGCGGGTTCGGGGGAGGTGTCGTCCGAGAGGATCGTGCCCACGGACGGGAGGTCGGGCAGTGAGATCGAGACCGGCGGCTTGCCGGGGGCCGCGGTGGCCATACCGCCCGCGCCGACGGCGGCTATGACACCGACGCCCAGAACGGTGGAGCTGCGCGCGAGTCCGCCGCCTCCACGCTGCTTGGAGACGCGGTGCCGGCCGCGGATGGGAGCGAGGGAGTCCGCGGTGGGATTCCACTCCTCCCGGGGGCCCTCGTCGTCAGCGCCGAAACCGAAGGTGTGCGTTCCGCTCGGCGGATACGAGGGTGCCTGGGCAGGCCCGTTGGACGCCACGTGGGCGTGCTCCTTTCCTTCCTTCTCGCCTACCGGGTTAGCTGACGGGTTCGGAGCAGGAAGGTCTCCTACGCGCGTCAAACGGCGGTGTCTCCACCGCGAAAGACGCTCGATTCACCCCAAGTTGGTGGTTCCCCGGCTCCCTTTCGGGATTAGGCGCGTGCGCACGGAGCCGTCTCTCGTGACGGCTGGGACGACCGCGCTGCGTTATCGAACGTTAATAGACGCGGGCCCTGGATTCCAAGCTGTTCTGATTGATCATTAACGCTCGCGGCCAGGACTTTCAGGTCATCACCGGAGTAAAACGGGCGAGTTGGCCACACCGCTTCCGTCACACCTCCGCTGACGGTATGTCAGTTGTTATGCGGAGGGGCGTCATTCGATCACTCCCGGTGACCAAGGGGGCGGTCCACTCGTCGACGCGGTGCTGCGAGGTGCCCGACGTACGGCGAGCAGCGCCATGTCGTCCGTCAGGCCGCCGCCCGAGTGCCGCCGGACATCCTCCGCGAGGGCGGTCAGCAGCGCCTCGGGCGCCGGGAAGGTCCACCCGGCGAGGCGCGCCGCGGGATCGTAGAAACGTCCGCGTTCGTCACGCGCCTCGGACAGCCCGTCCGTGTGCGCGAGCAGGGTCGCCCCCTCGGGGAACACCGCCTCCTGCGCGAGGTCGGCCCAGACGTTCAGCCCGCCCATGCCCAGCGGGAGCGCGGGCTCCCCGGCGTCCAGCACGACGAGCGAGCCGTCCGCGTGCAGGAGCAGCGGCGGCGGATGGCCGCGGTTGACGAGCCGTACGGTCTCCGCGCCGTGCGGGATCTCCGCGAGCACCGCCGTGGCGAACCCCTCGAAGGCGTCCAGGTCGTCGCGCCTGCCGGCCTCTCGCGCCAGAGCCCGCTCCAGGCGCCCTGCCACCGCTTCCAGCGACGCCTCCTGCTCGGCGGCCTCCCGGAATGCCCCGATGACGACGGCGACGACGGCGACCGCGCCCATGCCCTTGCCCCGTACGTCGCCCAGGATCACGCGTACCCCGTACGGCGAGTCCTGCACCGCGTACAGGTCACCTCCGATGAACGCGTCCTGCTGCGCCGCCTCGTAGCGCGCCGCGATGTCGAGCCCGCCGATCCGCTTCTCGGGCTGCGGCAGGACGGCCCGCTGGGCGGCCTCGGCGATCTCGCGGACGGAGGCGAGCCGTGCGTTACCGCGGCGGACCAGGACGTTGATGAAAGCGGCCAGGACCGCGGCCGTGGCCACCGTGACCGTCTCGGTGACCGCCTCCGCCAGCAGGACGACGTCGAGCCTGATGTGGATCGCGACCAGCAGGACGACGGCACCGGCGCCGGTGAGGACGGTGCCGCGCAGCGTGTAGAGGGGCGCCGCCACGAGCGGGGCCGCGGTGAGGAGGGGGCCGCCGGTGAAGTCGCGCGGGGTGAAGTATTCGTATACGGCCCCGGTGAGGATGAGCAGCACGGGGAGCACCCGGACGAACCTTCGCGTGCCGGAGATCCCGCGCCGGTTCTCTCCCGCCGGTCCGGGCGGGTCTCCCGACCGCTGCGCACCTGCTCGCTGCCGCACCCGTCCAGGTTTCCGGCAGCGGGGCCGGGCGGCGACCGGTGTGGGCCGACCGGGCGACGCCGGGGACCGGATCCGCGACCGACGGGACGGGACGGGACGGGAGACGGAAACACCGCAAGACGGCACCGCCAGGCGGAAGCGCCGCTACGCGAAAACACCTAGGGCCGGAACTCGTGAATCCGAGTTCCGGCCCTAGGCCACAAGTAGCGGGGACAGGATTTGAACCTGCGACCTCTGGGTTATGAGCCCAGCGAGCTACCGAGCTGCTCCACCCCGCGTCGTTAAACCCAACTATACGCCACTCGCAGGACGCCCCGCACCACAGTTGCCGCCCACCCCTCAGCCGGCCGGATTACCGTTGTGCGTGAGCGTCTCCCACGACACGAAGAGATCGTCCGTGCCGGCCGGCCGCGTCTGCTCGGCCAGCCGGTGGGCGGCCGGGACGTGCACGTCGAGCCGGTCCTCCAGGTGGTTGAGCGCGACCTCCAGGTCGGGCCCCATGTTCCGGTCGACCCGCCCGCCGCACAGCCACCCGGGCGCCGTCTCCCCCATCTGGTACCTGGAGTGGAAGTCGAGCGCGGCCTTCAGCCGGTCCTTGACGTCGCCGTAGAGGTCCACGCCCTGGTGCCAGGCGGTCTCGGCGATGTGCGCGGTCGCGGCGAGCGAGTACCCGACGTGCTTGAAGTTGCGGCAGGTCTCCTGCGAGACCCCGTCCGTGTACCGCTGCTGCCCGAACCAGTACGTGGTCAGCTTCTGCGGGGTGTCGACGGTGCTGCCCGCGGGCGTCAGCGGCACCTTCCCGTCCTTGGCGAGGTAGAAGTACGCGGGCACCCGCTGCCGGAACCGCTCGACGGCGTCGTCGAACGCCTTGTGGTCGTCGAGGAACACGGCGATGCCGATGGCGGCGTCGGTCATGACGAGGTCCCAGTTCCCGTTGTAGTCGGGGACCTTCCTGCTGACCTCGGGAAGATAGGCGGTCCGCAGCATGCCCTGGAACCGCGCGACGCCGGCCGCGGGCCAGCCGCCCCCGGTGTGCCGCACGATCTCCCCGGCCCGCGCCCACGTCGACCCGGCCCACGCGGTCTGGAGACCGGCGTTGCCCGCCGTGTGCCTCTTCACCTTCGCCGACCAGGCGTCCATGATCTGGACGGCCTTGTCCGCGTGCTCCAGCTTGCCCGTGATGCTCCACAGCAGCGCCTGCGTGTACGCCGCGATCGCGTCCTCGCGCTCCTCGACGCAACCGTGCCCGGCCCGGTCGCCGGGCGGGCACTCCACGGTCGTGTACGGCTTCGCCTCGTACCTGTACGACCCGTACTTGCTGTCCCGCATGTCCAGGAACGCCTGGAGCCACGGCTGCTTTCCGGCTTCCACGTGTTCGCGTACGGCGGTCAGCTGGTCCTTGCTGACCAGCACCCCGGGGTGCGCGAACGCCGCGTCCGCGGACCGCGCCCGCACCGTCCGCGTCTGCGCCGACATCCCGCACGACGCCACCACCCCGACCAGCACCGGCGCCAACAGCACCGCCGTCAAACGCCGCCCCACTGAACCCATGGCTGCTCCTACCTCCGAGTCGGCTCAGGAGCAGCCTGACGTGGGGAGCGGGGGGTCGCAGGATCTCTTAGCCCGCACGGGGACGATCTTTCAGCCCGTCCGGCGTTTGAGGACGAGCGCGAAGCGCGAAAGGGGGGTCTGGGGGCGCAGCCCCCAGGAACGGGACGGGAAGGGGCGGAGGGGGCGAGAAAACACGGGCTACGGAGGAGCTACCCCAGCAGATGCAGGTTGGGCGCCATCGCCCGAGACTCGTACTCCGGCAGCACGACGACCTCGACCCCCGCGGCCATCAGAACCCCGTTCCCGTCGGCCCCGGCGACGAACGTGTCCGGCTCCCGCCACGCGGTGACAACCCGCCGCACCCCCGCATCGACGATGAGCCGAGCGCACGGCACGGCCCGCGACACCCGCCGCGCACACGGCTCAAGGCTGCTGTAGACCGTGGCGCCCCCGAGCCGAGGATCGGCGGGGTCGATCTTGCCGAGCGCCGCCTCCTCCGCGTGCACCACGGGATCCCCACCCTCCCGGGAGTACCCACGCGCCAGCTCGGTCCCGTCCGCGGCCACCACGACCGCCCCCACACTGAACGCGGTCTCCGACGCCGGGCACAGCGCCGCCAGCTCGCAGGCGGTCTCCAGCCGGCGCCGGTCCGCGGCGGAGGCGAGCCCGCCGGCTCCGGGCGCGGTGGGGACGTACCGCATCAGGACGACGTCCCCGACGGCTCGCGTCTCCACGAGCCGCAGCCGCCCCGGGGGGTAGGGGCCGGGCCCGAAGAGCCGGGGCGCGTCCGTCTCGCCGACGAAGAGCGGTGCGACGGCGAGCTGGATCTCGTCCGCGAGGCCCTCCCGCGACAACTGCGTGTGCACCCGGCCGCCACCCTCGACCATCAGGCGCCGCACACCCCGTACGTCATGCAGGTGTTCGAGGACGGCCCGCCAGTCCAGCTCGGGACCGACCGGGACGATGTCGGCGGGCAGGCCGAGGCCGCGCAGGCGCTCGGCGCCCTTGTCGGTCGTGTAGACGGCCTTCTCGCCGCCGGTGTGCCAGAACCGCGCCTCGGGATCCAGGTCGCCGGACCCGCTGACCGTGACCTTCAGCGGGTACGCGGAGCGCCCCGCCGCGACCCTGGCCGCGCGCCGCTCGGGCGAGTTGACCAGCAGCCGGGGGTTGTCGGTGCGGAGGGTGCCGGCGCCGATCAGGATCGCGTCGCTGGAGGCCCGTACCTCGTCGACCCGGTCGAAGTCGGCGGCGCCGGAGAGGAGCAGCCGTTCGGGGCCGGTGTCGTCGAGGAAGCCGTCGAGGGAGACGGCGGCGGACAGCAGGACGTAGGGGTGGGGCATGGGGTGCCGCCTCCAGCTCCGAGCTCTCGGCTCTCAGTGGTTCAAGTTTTAAACAATACCTAGACTGAGGGCATGACGACCCGCTGGCTCTCCCCCGCCGAACAGCGCGCCTGGCGCTCGTACGTCTCCGCCACCTCACTCCTGGAGGACGCGATCGACCGGCAGCTCCAGGCGCGGGCAGGGATGCCCCACCTTTACTACTCCATCCTCGCCATGCTCTCCGAAGCGCCGGACCGGCGGCTGCGGATGACCGAACTCGCGGAGATCCTGAAGATCACCCGGAGCCGGCTGACGTACGCCGTGACGCGGCTGGAGAAGGACGGCACGGTACGCCGGGAGGGGTGCCCCACCGACAGGCGCGGGCACGTCGCCGTCCTCACGGACGAGGGCATGGCCGTGCTGGAGCGGACGGCGCCGGGGCATGTGGCGACGGTCCGGGCGGCGCTCTTCGACCATCTGACCCCCGAGCAGGTGGGGCAGTTGGAGGAGATCTGCGGGAGCGTCACGCGGGGGATCCAGGGCGGGAGTCCGGGCCTGTACGGGGAAGATCTGCCGTGGCGGCGACGTTCATCCACATCATCCACGCCATGAGGCGCGGGCTGCGCGAACGGTGAGACGTACGGGACACCGCGTAAGCGGCGACACGTACTGCTCGGACTCCATCGCCTGAGCTTGAGTGCTCGAACTCGAACTCGATTGCTCGGACGTGATTGCTTGAACTTTAAAGCAGCGTGTACTGTCTGATTCCGACGATGTGCTTCAAATCTGAAGCGTCGGGTCGACCCGAACGAGCCCGCCGGACCGGAGAAACAACATGCGCGACTTCCCCACCGCCACGGTGCGCACCCGCGTCGCCGTGCCCCTGCGTTTCGGCGACGGCTACTCGGTCGACGCGGAGCTGGTCACCTTCCACGGCCTCGCCGACGGCATGGAACACCTGGCCGTGGTCCTCGGCGACCCCGGGGCGACGCCGCTGGTGCGGCTGCACTCCGAGTGCCTGACGGGCGATGTCTTCGGCTCGGCCCGCTGCGACTGCGGGCCGCAGCTGCGCGAGGCGGTGGAACGGATCGCGGACCGGGGCGGCGTCCTGCTCTACCTCCGACAGGAGGGCCGCGGCATCGGCCTCTACAACAAGCTCGACGCGTACGCCCTCCAGGACCAGGGCCTCGACACGTACGCCGCGAACGCCGCGCTCGGGCTGCCCGAGGACGACCGCGACTACACGGCCGCCGCGCAGATGCTCCAGGCCCTGGGCGTCGACTCCCTGGACCTGCTCTCCAACAACCCCGACAAGGCCGACCAGCTCCGCGACCTCGGCGTCACCGTCTCCCACCGCGTCCCGACCGGCGTCTTCACCACGGCCCACAACGTCCGCTACCTCCGCGCGAAGGTCCTCCAGACCCACCACACGCTCCCGCTGGGTGAGCTGACGGAACTCACGGCGGGCTGACGTACGCGCGTCCCGATCCCCCCTCTCCATCGCCCACCCCGGCGCTCCGCGGAAGCCCAACACCGCGGCGTGCGCCGGGGTTTGGCATGTCGGAAGAATTTTCCCGCCCGGGTGCATCCGGGCGGGGTCCGCGTCGAGAAGTGTTGCCAGAACGCGGCGGGCCGTCCTCCGCGCGACACCGGACTGGAGTGGACATGCAGCCTGTGGGGGGCACGAGCACGCACTGTGGTGCCGGTCCCGGCGCACGGCGTCACGACCCGGTCACCCTCGCCGACCGACCATGAACTGGCAGCCGACCCCTCCGCACGTCGATCACCTGACGCACGCCCAGTACTCCGGCTGGAACTGCTGCTGGTGCGGCACACCACTGCTCCGGGGCGCGAGATCGGCCGGCCGGGCGCCAGGCAAGACCGGCGTGCACGACCTGAGCGTCGAGGTCTACGAGTGCGGACCGAGCTGCCCGAAGCGCCCCCGGCATCCTTCGCAGAGCGGGGAGATCCCGTGAGCTCGCTCCCTGCCGCATCACAGCTAAATCGCTGACAGTTCGACCCAGCATGGGGCGAGCTGTCGGTCTCCAGGTCCTCAAAACGCACCGAAGGCCCAGGTCAGATCCCCTCTGACCTGGGCCTTGTCGGTAGACCCTGTGGGACTCGAACCCACAACCAATGGATTAAAAGTCTGTGGATCCATTGGGCCGGACTTTCCCGCCCTGTGTCGCCCTCTGTCGGTGTGCACCGGTCCGTGCTGGTCACGGCAAGGTACTCGCAATCCGCGCACCCCTCGTACTGTCGCTCTGTGCCGCTCCGTGTCGACTACTTCCGGGGCATTCGGCTGAGCATTGGCTGAGCAGAAAGGCCCCGCCACCTGGGGTGACGAGGCCTCGTTCGTTCCACTCAACTCTACGCCGGGCCCTCCCCGTTGTCAGTGCTGCCAACTATCGTGGAGCCATCCACATCAGCGCTCGCTGGCTGCGACGCGGCAGGCCCCGTCTCCGGTGCAGCACCCGGCGGCGGGGCCTCGCTCTGTGCCCGCCTGGCGCGCGGCACGGCGGCCGCCGCCTTCTCCGTGAGCTCCTCCTCGTACTCCTCGAACAGCTCCATGTAGGTGTCGACCGTGAGCACGTAGGTCGAGTGCCGCAGCTTCACCTTCGCGTCGTTCATGTCTCCGCCGCCGGCCTTCACGAGCGCCGCTGCGCCGTGCCTCAGGTCGCGGAGATTGATGGGCGGCAGGTCGGCGGCTTCCATGATCCGCTTGAATGCCTTCGAGACGACGTCGGGGTGCAGCCACTCCCCCGACTCGGTCGTGAACATCTTGCCGGTGTCGACCCAGTCCGCCGTGTCCTTGCCCTGCTCCCGCTCGGCGGCGGCCCGTGTGTTCCAGGCGTCGCGCTCGGCTCGCTGCCGGGCTCGGTGCTCTTCGAGGACGGCGACCGTGCCCGCGTCCAGCTTCACCGTCGACGCGGAGTCCTGTGTCTTGGGAGTCGTCTCGATCGGCGTCCAGCCGTCGACCACGATCTCGGTAGCTACGAGGATCGTCTTCTTGGCCGCGCTGAAGTTCTCCCAGTCCTGGCCCACCCCCTCGCCGCGGCGCAGGCCGTGGTGGGCGATCAGGTGGAAGAAGGCGTACAGGCGGTCGCCTTCGGCGGCGTCGAGGAACGCTCCGAGCTGGGCAGGGTTCCACACCATCACGGGGGACGGCTTCGACCCGGTCTCCCGCCAGCGCGCGACCCGCTCGTCCGTCCACAGCAGGCCCTTCGGCCGGGCGGCCGTCGCCAGTTCGACGTGCTGTGCGGCGTTGAAGGTGATGAGCTGTGCGGCGATCGCCTTGTTCAGCGCCATGCGGAGCGTGCGGCGGATCGCCTGTTTCGTGGCGGGGCCGGTGATCCGGCGGAAGGGCGGCATGCCCGCGAGCTTCTCCCGCTCGGCGGCGAGCTGGGCCCGCTCGGCGGCTTTCGGCGCCCCGGGCTTCCCTCGCTTGGACCGCGTGACTTGCTCGCGGCGTGCGGCGTTCTCGGCGGCTGTCACGTCGTTGCGGTCGTCGATCGCGTTGAACATGTCCTGCACGTGGCCGACGGACAGGCGGTCCAGGCGCAGGTGCCCGATGGCGGGTTTGAGGTGGACGCGGATGTGGCTGTCGTAGCCGTGGTTCGTGGTGGTCCTGGTCGCCTTCTTGGTCATGACCTGGTCGAGCCAGTCGCCGATGAGCGTCTTGCCGTCCAGCGGGATGCCCACGCCGAGCTTGCGGGACACCTCGGTCGGGTCGGGGATGTCGCCGCGCGACGTCTGCAGCTCGGCAAGGAGGTCGCCGACTCGGCGTTGCCCGTCCTCGTCGTCGCCGGGAAGGTCGAGGATGGCGCGGATGCGGTCAAGGTCGGCCTGCGCGTCCTTGACTGTGGTGTAGCCGGTGCGCTGGAAGCGACGCCGGGTGCCGTCTTCGCTGTCGGGGAGTTCCTGGTTGACGCGGTGCTTGCCGTGCGACCGTTTCGGCAGCTGCGGGCACTTCGTGCCGAGCCGTTTGCCGTCCGTGCCGCGGCACTCACACCGCTTGCTGATGCCGCCGGCGCGGCGAGCGTGAGGCATGTGGACCTCTCTTGACGTCAGAACGGCGGGAATTGCCCCTTGTACATCCAGTACCCTTCGCCTTCCTTTGAAGAATTCTCGGGCACTGGCAAATCGTCGACCTTCAGATAAGTTTTCGGCAGCTTCAAGCCCCGTCGCACCATCTCTTCGCGAAGCGCCTTGAGTTCAAGACTTAGCATATTCGCACGTTCCCGAGCAGCGTCGCCTTCTGGACCTGAGAAATCGTTTTCGTGTGAGATATCGTCTTCGAAGATGTCCTTGTAGATGCGGCTGATGCGGTGCTCAAGTGACCGATGCTCACGGGAAATAGTGAGTGCCCACTCGTCGCGTGGCATCACATCCAAGGTCGACCTTTCGTCGATTTGCGTCACGCCAGAGAACCAGTTGATTGCACGAATAGTGTCAATACGACGCCCCGGCAGATACTCCACCTCCGCTTCGTACCCCGCAGGGAAGATGAAGGCGATGGGAGGAATCCTCAATGCCCTAGCCAGAACAATCACCTCTGCTACGGAGACATTCGTTCGCCTTCCGTTTTCGATATTCGAGATGACCGTGCGCGGGATTGGCGCCCCCAGCTTGCCGCACGCGTCCGACAACTGTTGAGCACTCATGCCGGCAGCTAGCCGATGACGCCGAATCTCCCTGGCGATCGAAGTGCCAATGCGTGTCACCCAGTCCTCTTGCTCCATATCGATCCAAGATGCGCGAGAGGTTGCACCGTGTCAACCCGTGCCGTAGAGTCCAGCCACCGATCGAGTCGGAATGACCCGAACATGGCTAGGAGTTGCTCCAAAATGACCCAACCGTCTGTCGCTGCCCGCCGTAAGGGGCTGACCATCACGGAGGCTCTGGAACTCCCCGTGATGTTCGACGTCTGGCCGACCGTGGGCGCCGCCTGCCAGCTCGGCCGCACGGCCACCTATCAGTTGGCGCGCGAGGGCGCGTTGCCCATCCCAGTCCTGCGGGTGGGCCGACAGCTCCGTGCACGCCGCAGCGACCTTCTCAGCTTCCTCGGCATCACCGAGGAGAACGGCGACGGCGCCAGGGTTGCACCCCTGACGCCGCTTGCCGAACGCACTACCGAATCCACTGGCAAGTAGAAGAGAGCACGCTCATGACCAGCGTAATCCCCCAGGCGTCAATGGTGACGCCGGACTCCAGAGACCAGCGCACCAGCGAACACACCGACGGCGAGACGCGCCTCACCCACCAGGCCGCCGCGATCTACATCGTCACCAAGCTCTACGACGAGGCACGCAAGGAAGCCGCCCCCGCCAAGACCCTCGACGACATCGCCGATGCCCTGCCCGACGTCCTGGCCCGGTCGTTCCGAGAGGCGAACATCGCGCCCGACGTCACCGCGGCCGTGCTGCCTGAGGCCGCCAAACTCCTGTGGGCCTACATCGTCGTCGAACACGGCCGCGCCGAGAGCGGTGAAGACGTCGGGTTCATCTTCGATCTCCTCGCGGACAGCCTCAAGCACGGCACTGACCCGCAGGTCGTCAAGTCCGAGGTCCCCCGCGTTGTCGCACGGCTCCGCACCGAGAGCGCCGTCGCAGCTGCCGAGGACGCCATCACCAAGGCGGTGGCCGCGAGCCTGGCCGGGCTCACCACCCACCCCCGGGACCGCGCCGAGCAGCTGCACCGCGCGATCGACGACGTTTCCGCGGAGCACCTCGCGCGGCCGGACGTCGGTGACATGCCGCTCAAGGAGGCCCAGGGCGCGGAGGCGTTCAGCACCGCCATCGAGGCCATGGAACGGGCCTTGAGCCTGTCGGACAGCCCGGCCAGGACACGGCGCGCGCTGCGCAACTGGGTCGACATGATGGCCGCCGAGGCCGGCGCGTGAACTCCCGTCCCGAGCAGGGCCGCCTCGACGCCGCCACGGCGTCGGGGCGGCCCCTGCGCGCCGTCCCACCCAACCCCACGCCAGGCGAGATCACCGCACTCCGGGCCGAGACGCAGGTGGCCGCGCTCGGAGTGCACAACTGGCCCTCGTACGGCTCCGTGGAGTGGCTCCGACTCGACCCGCAGGACGCACGCGTCTACGTCGCGACGCTCGAGGCCGCGGAGCTCCATCGCCGCGCCGAGGACGAACGGGCGCGCGTCGACTGGCTGATGGACAACGAGCCGGACGTCTGGTGGGCCGAGATCACCGACGAAGCCCGTCGCGAGACCAGCCGCCGCGTACGGGCGATCGGCGCCATGGAGTCCGCAGCCGACGTGCGGGCGAGGCAGGCCCGCGCGGGCAACCGGCCGCCGCGTGAGGTCACGGCCACCAAGGGCTGGCCGCCCATCGCGATCCCCGGACGGCCCGGCTGGTACCGGCATCTCGTGAACGGACAGCAGGTCGATCTACCCACGAACAGAGCACAGGGGAACGAGTGACCATGCACGACGTGCCCCCGCCGCCGCTCCATGTACGGGCGCCCCTCGCGTCCGGAGCTGCGGCGGGGGCCGCCCCGGGGCCGCTGTGGTTCGACGACGAACCGCAGCGCACCGACTCGGGCCTGTACGTCCCCAGCCGCGACGGTCGGCCGAACCCAGAGACGATGTCCTCCGAGGAGTACTTCAAAGCTCGCGTCCAATCCCTCCGAGCGGAACTCCTCGGCACCAACGACCTCGACAAGATCCCTGATCTTGAACCCCTCGTCGGTGACCTGCTCGCTATGAACACCCTTGCTCGCCTCGTCGGCCCGTCCGGCACCTTCAAGTCGTTCGTCCTGCTCGACATGTGCGGCTGCGTGGGCACGGGCATGAAGTGGCACGGCCAGTACGTGAAACAGGGCAACGTCGTCTACCTCGTCGCCGAGGGCGAGCAGGGCATCCGCAAGCGCGTCCGCGCCTGGGAACAGCATCACGGCGTCCGCATGGACAACGTGCTGTTCCTCCCCAGGCCGGTGCAGGCGATGAGCCCGGAGTGGGAGGTGCTGATCGAGGTGTTGAAAGAGATCAGGCCCGCCCTGATCGGCGTCGACACACAGGCCCGCGTCACCCTCGGCGTCGAGGAGAACTCCGCCAAGGAGATGGGCCAAGTCATCGACCGCTTGGACCAGTTGCGCACCTCCACCGGGGCCTGTGTAGCCCTGATCCACCACACCGGGCACGTCGGCGAGCACGGCCGCGGATCCAGCTCCGTGAAGGGCTCCCTCCAGTCTGAGATCAAGATCTCGCGGAAGGGCGACCGGCTGTCGAACACCACCCTCACGATCAAGTCCGGCAAGCAGAAGGACGAGGACGAGGACGAGGACCACCAGTTCGGTATGAAGAAGGTCAGCCTCGACGGGGAGTTCAAGCCCGACGGCCGGCCCGTCACCTCGCTGGTGCTCGAGTCCCTCGACGCGCTGCCCGATCGCGGTCCCGCAGAAGGCACCGTTGAGTGGATCGTCCGGAGGCTCGACCAAGAGCAGGTGCCCTACTCCTGGGGCCGTCCTCGCACCGCCGAGAAGCTCAACGAACTCGGCATCAAGGCCGCCAAGGAGAAGATCGAGGAAGTCGTTCGGGTCCGTAAGGAACGCGGCGGAAGGCTGCCCCCAAGCCTGCCCTACTCGCGAGTAATAGAACCTGCCCCGGACTCGGGGGCAGGGCAGGACGAAACCCCAGATCAGACCTGCCCAGGGCAGGTTGCGGGCAGGTCGGGGCATGGCGCCTCAGACCTGCCTGCCCCCTCCCCTTCTCTTAGGAGGGGGCAGGTAGGGCACCCCAGCCCCATCTGCATCGCCTGCAACCTCCCTCTCGACGCCGAGTGGGCCGCACGCGGCCACGACCGACACGTCACCTGTTGAGCCGCCCGGCATCCGGTTCCGCCAGCCCCGCGCGTTCATGCGCGCGCGGGAACACCATCACCCCAGATCAGAGGCACCATGAGACTCCAATCCGCACAACTTGAGTGGAACGACCGCGTCACCACCGAAGCCCAGAAACGAGGCTTCACCGCCTTCACCCCCCAGCGCGAGAACCAGCGCGGACACGACCCGAGCCTGATCCTCGTACGCGGCCCCCGCATGCTCCTCCTCTGGCTGCGCACGGGCCGCCGCAAGCCACTGCCCGCGGTCGACGCGTACCGCGAGGCCGGCCTCGACGCGCACGGCTTCTGGCCCGCGGACTGGCCGCAGATCGTGAGCCTGCTGCTGCGCGCCCCGGATCCCGTCATCACCGCCCTGGCGAGCCGTCAGGGCGTCCAGGACAGGCCCGACGGTGACGACGCCGCGTGAGCCCGCCCACGGCCCGCTCCCGGCCGTTCTCGACGACGGCGGGGTCTACCTCCCGCCGTCCGTCGCGTTCGCCTTCTGGAAGCCCCTCCGCGACAGCCTCGCCCGCCACCGCGCGGACGGCGGCCACATCCGGCCCGAAGTCGTGGCCGCGATGGACGTGTTGAGGGCCTCCGCGTACGCCCACATGTGCGATCCCGAGCAGGACAAACGCACATCGCGCGACGATCCGGACCGTACCGACCTCGTCACCACCGGGGAGCTTGCCGGCCGCCTCGGGGTGACGGGGTTTCACGTCCGGCGCCTGGCCGCCGCTGCGGGCATCACGCGCGTGGCGCACGGCCGATGGGCGCTCGAGGACGCCGACCGGCTCGCCGAACTGCGGAGGACCCGCTCATGACCACACCGACCAACGCCCCGCCCGACCCGCTGACGATGTCTGACGCCGAGGTCGACGCGATCCTCACCGACGCCAAGGAAGAGGCGTACGTCACCGCTCAGCGACTGCGCACCGCCGAGGAGACCCTCAAGGGCAACCACGGGCCCGCATCCGACGCACTCACCGCCAAGCACCTTGCCGAGCTGCGCGCCACCGCCGAGCACGCCGCGCTGAAGGTGCCGGCCGCCGAGCGCCGCCACGCCGAGATCCGTGAGACCCGCATCGCAGCCCAGCGGGCAGAGATCAAGGCGCAGATCCGGGCCGAAGCCGCCTCCGACCTTGACGGAGCCGAGAGCATCATCAAGGCCGTGGACGCGTTCCAGGCCGCCGTGACAGGCGTCTGCGAAGCCGTCCAGGCCCACAACGGCCGCATCGCCAAGTGGGGCCGCCTGATGGGGCAGGCCGGCATCCAGCCCATCCAGGGCGAGGGCCGCGCCGAGGGCGCCCTCGCGCACATGGTCGGCGGGGAGAACGTCACGATCGAGCACAAGGTCTACCGCCGGATGAGTCCCGCGGTCCTGCTCGCCGTTGTCCTGCACCGCGTCCTCGCGACGTACCCGAGGGAGATGCGGAACTACAACGTGGGCCGGGAGCTGGGCCGCGACGGAGAGCTGCACGACCGGGGCTCCGGCCTGCCCACGAACGTTCACGCCCTGATCCGAAGGGACGCCTGACCATGACAATCCCCGCACCCGTGACGGCGCACCCCAACGAGGACGTCGACCACCTCGCCGCGCGTGCCTCGAAGCTGACGTTCGTCGCCAAGGCCCGCGCGGTCCGCGAGAACTTCAACACCTCGGACCGCTTCAAGACGGAGCAGGTCTCCGGCCTGTACGACGCGCACGTGCAGGAAACCGCGGACGCGTACGAGCGGCTGACTACCCGCCGCCGTGACCGCCTCGCCTACTTGGAGTCCCTGGTACCGGTCGGGACCGGCATCGCCGAGAACGCCACCCCCGCGGACAAGGCCGTGCTCATGACGGCGTTCCGGGCCGCATGGAAGGAAGCGCAGGAGGCGGACCGTGCAGGCCGGATGCGGATGCTCGCCGAGGCTGAGCGGTTCGGGGACGACGCGACGCGCCGGGCGGTCCTCACGTTCGCTGTCGACCACAGTGAGCTGGACACCGTGCGCGCGTGGACGGACTTCCACCTCGACGAGAAAGGCATGGTCGACGAGGCGCGGGAGCTGCGCGAGGCGTTGGCCGGCCGCAGCCCTCTCCACGGGTTCGAGCGGCAGGACTTCACGCCTGTGCCGAAGCCTCAGGAGGCGTACGACTGGCCCCGGATCAAGGACCATCCGACGGCGGAGCCCAGGGACCCGGGGCGTGAAGTGCGGCCCGGAGTGATTGAGCGCTCTCGCCGCTGAAGCGGACCGCCCGGCGCCCGGCACCTCATCGCGAGGGGCCGGGCGCTGTTGCGCGCAACGGATCACCTGACCGGCAGTGGGCGCAATCTCGCGCAATCCTCCAGCGCAACCGCGCGATCCACAGCATCCTGGACCTCCAACCAGCGGAGATGGAGGGCACCATGACGCTCAGGTTCCTCGGCACCACGTCAGAACACGGCAACTGCCCCACCCTGTACGAGGTCGTCGAGACTGGCGAGATCCTCGTCCAGGGGGAAGTGGAGACGGACCCCGAGCACCTCGCGCAGCTGCGGGACGTGAAGGACTCGGAGACGTTCGTACGCATCCCGCGCGAACTGCTCACCCGCTTCGCCCCCAAGGAGTAGACCGAGTGCCGGACCTGGTCCCGTTCGACGAGATCACCTACCTGTTCACGGAGTTCGAGCACACTGCATGGCGCCTGGAGACCCGCCGCGGCTACGCCTCCGACCGCCAGGGCGAGCGCTTCAAGGCCTTCATGCGCGGCGTCATGCCGGCCCCGGAGCCCGACCACTCGTGGAACGTCAACGTCCGTACGCAGACCGCGCAGGGCAAGCGGTTCGAGCGCGTACGGATCATCGACGAGCCGCCTACCGATGGACAGCGGTTCCTCATGGCCACCGCGCAGGGAAACATCGAGGCAGGCGAGGACATCCGCGTGCTGCCCCGATCCGAGGCGAAGCGGCTGAAGCTCCCAGACCACGACCTATGGCTGTTCGACTCCCGCACCCTGATCCGCTTCCACATCGACGACACCGACACCACCACGGGCGTGGAAGTCATCGAGGATCCTGCCGATGTGCTCGCCATGTGCCAGGCCCGCGACGCCGCACGGCACTTCGCGGTCCCTACTGCGGACGCCTGGACGCAGGTACGTTCCTCCGTGTGAGCACGGACTACCAGACCGCCCGCGAGGCCCTCGGTGCGCGGCTGCGCGAGCTGCGTACCGAGGCCGGGTACGACGGCAAGGGCATCGCCGAGCGCCTCGGCTGGCAGCGCTCCAAGGTCTCCCGCCTGGAGAACGGCAAGCAGACCGCGACACCGCAGGACCTCGACGCGTGGGCCGATGTGGTGGGGGCGCCAACCGAGGCCGACGACCTCAAGAGTCGGTTGCGCGGACTGGAGACACAGCAGCGCTCATGGCGTCGGCAGCTCGCTGCGGGTCACCGCTCGGTACAGGACAAGTACGTCGTCGAGTACCGCCGCACCGCCACCGTGCGGGGGTACGAAGCCACCGTCATCCCGGGCCTGTTCCAGACCCCGGACTACGCCCGACATCTCCTGATCCACAACGCCGAGTTGATGCAGTCCCCACGGGACACCGACGAGGCCGTACGCGCCCGCATGAGGCGGCAGGAGGTGCTGTACGAGGCGGGCAAGACGTTCCGTGTCCTCATCTGGGAAGCCGTCCTTCACGCCCTGGTGTGCCCGCGCGATGTGATGGCGGGGCAGCTCGATCGGCTCGCCGGACTGATCGGCATGAGCGCCATCTCGCTCGGCATCGTCCCCTTCGGTGTGCCGCTGAAGCTCACCCCGAAGCACGGATTTTGGATCTTCGACGAACAGCGGGTAGTCGTCGAGACGATCAACACGGAGTTCGCGCTCGAATCGGCCGAGGATGTCGCCCTGTACGAGCGGGTGTGGGACAGCCTCAATGAGGGAGCCGTCTACGGCCCTCAGGCGCACCGCCTCATCGCCCGTGCGCGGGCCTCTCTCGACCTCGCGTGAGCAACCGGCCCCAACACCCTCGGCTCCTCGCGCAATCCCGCGCAATCGGCGCGCGTCCGCGCAACCGAACTCCCTACGGTCCTGTTCATGGCCACACGGACACGCAATCCGGGCACTCGCCACGCAGGCCGCGACTGGCTCGCCGACTGCGCCCCCACCCCTGACGCCGTACACCGAGCCTGGTCGGCCGGCGAACTCGCGCTTGTCCCCTCGGGGTTGCGCTGGCTCGCCGTCGAGGCGCCCCTCCTGCACAGCGTCGACGCGATGCAGCGGATACCACCCGACACCCTCGGGCCCGTGCTCGCGTATCCGGCTGCTGAGCGGGCCTGGTGGCTCGT
Source organism: Streptomyces sp. NPDC088747 (assembly GCF_044751025.1). Classification (NCBI taxonomy): domain Bacteria; kingdom Bacillati; phylum Actinomycetota; class Actinomycetes; order Kitasatosporales; family Streptomycetaceae; genus Streptomyces; species Streptomyces sp. NPDC088747. The sequence continues at coordinate 806,085 of NZ_JBIVKZ010000002.1, read as the reverse complement.
ACCGCTCGACGCCGCAGAGCACTTGGACGATGTCGCCCGGCTCACCGTGCACCCGCCTACGTGGCCGCTGTACTGCCCGCCCGTCAACCGCCCGACAAACGGCCGCGTATGGCTCGCGCGGCCCCATGGCAGCGGGCGCCTGACGGATACCACCGTGCTCGGCGCGTGCTTCGGGCCCGGCGGACGACTTCCCGCGGAGGCATTCGGATGACCACCAACGAGACAGACACCACGCCCTGCTTGGACCGGGGCAGCTACGCCTGGTGCGCCTGGCACAAGGGGGTCAGCGATGACACCCGATTGGTACGGATCGTCGAGCAGGGCTCCGCATTCGGTGGCGGCGGCCTGTTCGCCTGCCGCCCCTGCCGCAACGCCTACGACCTGGTGCCGCTCGCCGACCAGCCCGCGCCCGAGAAGGGCACGCGAGCGTGAGCCGGACCAAGCGGCGGCCTGTCGCGACCGCGGAGTACCAGGACCTGGTGACCCACTGCACGACGTGCACACGGTGTCGAGAGACCCCTGAGACGGAATGCCCTCATGCTGGCAGGCTGCGCCGACGGTGGCGCTGGGTGGTCGGCGAGATCACCGCCGGACGGAGGACATGGTGAGCGCCTCCACCCTGCCCCGTCACACGCTCGGCCTCGGCGGCTACTGCTGGGCTGAACACCCGCGCACCTCCGTGCATTGCACCGAGCCCACCGGCCACAGCGGGCGGCACTGGCACCCGTACAGCAAGACCAGCTGGTAGACCTCGTCACCGGTGCGCCGCCGATCGCGCCGGTGACGAGTCAAGCCGCCCGTCCCGCACCCCGTGCCCGAAGGGGCGGGCGGGTTCAGGCCCCCGTGACCGGTTACGCGTCTCCCGTCACGGGGGCCGCTCCATGCCCTCAGCGGACTCCGCCTTCGTACGTACGCCGCCACGCGTTGTGTGCCCGCCGGCCGATGCGCAGCCGCAGTCTCTTCCCCCGGCAGCGGGGGCACGTCCGCGTCGTCCGCCACCGCTCGACCTCGCCCGATCCGTCGCACCGCCGGCACTGGCCGAACGGCCGGACCACGCAGAGCACGAGGTAGTAGGCGAGCCATCCGGCCAGCGCCACGCACGCACCAAGGGTGAGCATCTGTACTCCCGTTCTGAGGGGTGTTTCCCGTTTCCTGCGGGTGGCCCTGCTAGGCGCTAGGCGCCTGCTCAGGGCCGGTTTCTGGTGCTAGTGGGGGTGCTAGGCCAAGCAGGGTGGGGTGCTTGGCCTAGCACCGCGTCGAGCGGCTCCTACGCGGCTGCCCGGTCGGCGTCGCGGCGGGCACGGGCGGCGGCCAGGTCGGCCCGCTTGATGCCGCGGCGGGTGGTGCCCTTCCCGTCCTCCGCAGTCGCCCACACGTCCGCTGTGGCGACTCCCCAGGGCTTGAGTGCCGGGGCGACGGCCGCGGTCGTCCACGCGCCGTAGACGTCCGGCCATGCCTCGGAGAGCCGGGCCGCGATCCGCTCGCACCACAGCGCGTCCTCGTCTGCCCGGAACACCTTCAGCGCGTCGCCCAGCACGTCCATCCCGCGCGAGGCGGACGGGCCCTGACCGAGCGCGTGCCCTGTGACGTTGCCGTAGTCCTCGCGCAGCTGCCGGGCCCGAGCAACCACCAGCTCCGCGGCCGGGCCGTCGACGAACGCGGACGCGACGATCGACGGGTCATCGCCCTCGCCCGCCATCCAGCAGATGCCGCGGTCCGAGCGGCTGAACATGGTGGCGCGGATACCGGCCTTGTACGCCCCGGTCCCGAGCACCATGTCGTTGGCGGTGTGGCCCATCACCTTCAGGCAGAACCGCAGCACCGCGTTCGCGGAGATCCCGGACGGGAGGCTCTTCGCGTCCGGCCTCTGGGTGGCGAACATGCCCACGATGCCCAGCGCCGGGCCGCGCTTGGCGACGTCCGTACAGATCGACTCCAGCTCAGCGCCGTACTTCTCGTGCTCGAACGGGATCTGGCACTCGTCGAACCCGACCACGATCGGGTGCAGACCGAGGCTCTTGTCACTGGCCAGGGCGGGGGTCACCTTCGACTCGGGGCAGCGGGACTTGGGCAGGTGGCGGATCACCTTCGCCCGGCGCCGCAGTTCCTCCTTCAGCTCCCGCATGGCGTGCAGGACGTACAGGAGGTCCTCGTCATCCTCGCCGGACCGGTACCGGTGCATGACCGGTTCCAGCGGGCCGAGGTCGCCAGTGCCCTTGAAGTCGAAGCCGTACAGCTCCGCACGCGGATCAAGGGCGGCGATGAGCAGGAGCAGGCGCAGCAGGAACGTCTTGCCCATGCGGGGGATGGACCCGACGACGATCGAGGCGAACATCAGGGTCACGGCCATGTCCCGCATGCGCTGGTCGTTGCCGAACACGACCGGCTTGAACAGGTCGACCTGCCCCTCCTTCAGCAGCGGCCACGGCGGCTTCGTCGTCTCGTTCATGGGCTTGTCGCCCACCCACAGGATCAGCCGGCCCTCGTGCTCGGTCGGGTCGCCGGACGGCCACACACAGCCCAGCTTGCGGCGCAGGCCGGACGCGAGGGCCTGGCGCTCCTCCATCACGTCCTCGGGCACCACGCCGTACGGGAGGTCGAGGTCTGCCCGGTAGCCGGGCCCGTCGCGGGTGATCTCCGAGGTGAAGCGCATGCCGTTCATGTCGCCGCCCTTCTTCACTGCGGCGGAGATCTTCGCGTTGCCGATCGCGTCCAGGGCGCGGAGCACGATCGAGCCGGTGAGCTTCTGGAGTTCGGTGCGCATCACCGCGGGGCCGATGACCGGGGCGTCGGGTTGCTGGCCGAAGTAGCCCAGCGTCAGGACGCCGCCGGCCGCGAACACGTACAGGAGCTCCGGGGCCATGACGTACAGCCACAGGGCGAAGCCGAGGCCGAACACCGCGGCGACGACGGTCACGAACCCGCGCAGCCGGACGCGTCCGCCGCGGAGCCGGGCGAGGCGCATGTACTCGTCTACGTCGTCCTGGCGTACGGCCCAGTCGCGCAGGGGTGCGGCCTCGCGGTCCCACACCCACCGGTTCGTGGACGTGAGCAGGCGGGCCGTGCCGCGCGGGGCCATGAGGGTGAGCTGCATGCCGTACCAGGGGAGGCGGAGCCCGTGGAAGGTCGTGGCGTACCCGGCATGCCCGGCCGCGCGCTCGACGGTCGCGCGGAAGTCGCGTGTCGACCGGAGCCACGGGGCGAGGATCGGGCGCCGCTTCTCGGTCGTGACCCCGGGCTCGGGGAGCTTTGGGTTGTCGACGGGTACGGGCGCACTCGGCTGGTCGGGTGCAGCTGCTTGGGGGGTGCTCGGTGGCGTGTCTGTCGGGGAAACGACGGTGTCCGTCATCCTGGTCTCTCCGGTCGTTCTTCGGGACGTTCGGGTGCACGGGGCGGCCGGTATACCTGGCAGGGTGCGGCCGCCCCGTGGTGGATCTACTTGCTGCCGTTGGCCCGGCGGCGGGCCTTGTCCTTGACACGCTTGATGCGGCGGTCGATGTCCGGCTGGTCGGTGATGCCGGCGAGCGCGCGTTTGATGCCGTGCGCCTCGATGGCGGCGATGCGGGCCTTCTCCCAGACGGTGAGCTTCGGCTCCTTGGCCATGAGGCCTCCTTGATCGTGGGCCGGGCTGTCCGGCCCCACCGCGCCCCCGCAACCGCGGCCCCGGTGACCGTGGTTGACGGAGGACGGAAGGGCCAGGTCAGCCCTTGCGGGAGGTACGCCACATGTCGCGCAGCACGAGCAGGCAGATCACGAGGGCGACGAGGCCGGTGGCCAGGACGACGAGCGCGATCGACAGGCCGATCAGGATGGCCACGACCATGAACGCTACGACGACCAGGGCGAGCAGGCCGAGGCATCCGCCGGCCACGTACGCGCCCCACGGGCGGGCCACGATCGGGGAGAGCGGCTGCACGGCCGGGGCCGGGCCGGGAACGTAGGGCGCGGCGTACATGGGGTTGCCCGCGAGGTCGTAGCCGATCTGCTGCCGCTGTACGGGCTCGGTCACGGCGCCCACCTCCGCACGCTCCGGGCCACCGTCGGGCGGACCGCGAAGCCCACCCCGAAGGCGACGACGAGGGAGTTCGCGGCCACCGCGAGGACGACGGACGGGCAGAGCACCAGGAGCAGGCCCAACAGGGCGCCGAGGAGAAGCCACCTCATGACCGCACCCCCTGCGCCTCAGCGGCAGCGAAGCGAGCCGCCATGCGGGTGCGCACGGCCTCCGCAGCCTGGTGGATGAGGAGGCGCGCGATGTCCTCCGGCTGGCCCTTGTACGAGGCGGCGAGGAGTCGCAGATCCTTCCCCAACTGCTCGCTCGGTGGCAGGGTCACGCCCTCCGGGCCGGGCCGCGGGTCGGCGCTCACTGGTGGCTCATCCGGGGCCACATTCGGGGGCGTCTCAGGCTCGGCCGCGGGGGGCGGGTTGTGGAGATCCCTGCGGACGGTTTCCTTGGAAACCCCCAGCTCGGCGGCGATCTCTGGCACGGTCATGTGGCGCTCCGTGAGGTGCGCGACGACGATCAGGCGTGTCGCACGGGACATCGCAGCCATCACGCACCGCCCTGCTCAATGAGGAGCTCGGCAAGTTGCTGGCCGAGGACGCGCAGCCGTGCCGCAGTCTCGACGAGCGCGTCGGCCAGCTGCTCGGCCTCGTCGGGGGTGTACGAGCCGGTGATGTAGCCGGACTCGACGTAGAGGACGGTGTCCCGGGTGGCGCTCGGCGAGTAGGGGGAGCGGGCGAACATCGCGGTCGCCGTCTGGAAGCCGTTGATCTCGAAGACGTGCTCGTGCCCGTAGTGGGTGATGTCACCCTTGTGCCCGGCGTGGTCGTCGTCGTGGCCCTTGCACCAGTCGGGTTCGTCGATCTCCAGTGCCTTGGTCACGAGGATGTTCAGCACGGCGGTGCGGGGCTCGGCGTTCACTGGTCCTCCCCGGCGGGGAGGGTGACGGCCTCGGACCAGGTGGCGCCGGCGTCGAGTGCGGCGTGCGCCTGGTCGGCGGTGACGTATCCGGTGACGGAGTGCTCGGCGAGACGCTCGCGCAGGTACTGGGTGGTCCACTCGATGCCGAGCGGTTTGTCATCGAGGACGGCGCGGAGGGCGATCTTCGCGTGGCAAGCGCGGTCGCTGAGGATCCGGTCGTGTGTCTCGCTGTCGCCGACGGTGGCGGGGTGGGGGATGTCGAGGGCTTCGAGGACGGCCGCGAGCAGGTCGCGGGTGGGGTCGGAAGGCTTGCCGGACGTGATGGACGGCATGGGAAGATCCATGGAGCCGACTCCTTGTTGTGATCAAGGTGCTCGGTGAGGCCCTGCCGCGGTGTTCCACCACTGCGGTGGGGCCGTTCTGTTGCAGCCGGAAGAGTTCCGGGTGTGGCCACACCTTACGCCGGGTGTGGCCACACCTCAAGCGCTCTAGCGCTGGTCCGTGTGGCTACACCCAGGTACCGTCTCCACATGCCCAACCAGCCGAAGACCCCAGTCAGCCGTTTCCGCATCGCCGCGGAAGAATGGCGCGCCTTCGGCGAGGCCCTACCCGACGACACCGACCGGTCCGCGATCCTGCGGGAGTTCGTCGCGTGGTATCTCCGGCGTCCCGGAGCGAAGTTGCCGACGAGGCCCTCGACATCCGGAACGAGTAGTCGTTCCGACGTTCGCGATTCATGATCGCTTCCGCTCGGCTGAGCATTGGCTGAGCTAACGATCTCCAAGCCCTCAGAACACACCGAAGCCCCAGCTCAGAACGCTCTGACCTGGGGCTTCCCGGTAGACCCTGTGGGACTCGAACCCACAACCAATGGATTAAAAGTCCACTGCTCTGCCAATTGAGCTAAGGGTCCACGCGTCGGGGCACGGCGGTCCCGTTGAGGGCGCTGTGGCGACGCATCCCCGAGCATAGCCGGACGTGGCCGGGACTCCGATCGGGTATCGGGGACCCGGCCGCGCCGAACGCGTACAAGGTTACGGATCTACCGGTTCGGGAGCACCCTTGCGGGCCGCTTCGCGGGCCTGGGTGCGTTCGTGGTCGGGGTTGAGGAACCAGTGGCGGGCGGAGGCCAGCCACCAGGTCGTGGCGAAGCCGAGGACGACGAGGACCGCGACGGGGGCGTAGTTGAAGGTCTCCCAGGTGACCGGGGAGACCTGGGGGAGCATGAAGAGGATCGTGATGACCGCCACCCAGGCCACGGAGACGATGCCGATCGGGCGGGACCAGCGGCCCAGGTGCCAGGGCCCGTGTTCGAACGCCTCGCCCTTGCGCAGCCGCAGCAGCGTCGGGATGACGTACGCGATGTAGAGGCCGATGACCGCGATGGAGGTCACCGCCGCGTAGGCCGTGACGTTGATCAGGTACGGGAGACCGAGCACCAGCGCGCCGAGCGCGGCGAGCCAGACCGCCGCCACCGGCGTCCGCGTGCGCGGGTTCACCGTGTGCCAGAGGTGCGAGAAGGGCAGCGCGCCGTCGCGCGAGAAGGCGTAGATCATGCGGGAGTTGGCGGTGACGGACGCCATGCCGCAGAACAGCTGCGCGCCGATCACCACGAGCAGCAGGAGTTTGCCGGTGGTCGCGCCCAGCGCGTCGAGCAGGATCTGGGCCGGCGGCACCCCGGTCGGCGACCCGAGCGCGCCGTCGTAGGACTGGATCGCGAAGGTGAAGCCGAGGAGGAGGACGAGGCCCGCTATCCACGAGGTCCAGATCGAGCGGACGATGCCCTTGGGGCCGGCTGTGGACGCGTCGTGCGTCTCCTCCGTCATGTGCGCGGAGGCGTCGTACCCGGTGAAGGTGTACTGCGCCATCAACAGGCCGAGGGCGACGACGTACACGCCGCTGCCCCAGCCCGTGTTGTTCACGAACTCCGTGAACACGAAGGAGGCGGACTGGTGTTCGTCCGGTACGAAGGTCAGCGCGCCGACGATGACCAGCACACCCGCCACGTGCCACCACACGCTGACGCTGTTGAGCAGACCGACGATGCGGACGCCGAAGGTGTTCAACAGCCCGTGCAGGACCAGGATCCCGGCGAACAGCAGCACCGTGCGGCCCGGCGTGACCTCGAAGTCGAACTGGAGGTTCAGGTAGGCGCCCAGGAAGGACGCGGCGCCGAAGTCGATGCCCGCGGTCACCGCGACCTGGCCCAGGACGTTGAACCAGCCCGTGAACCAGGCCCAGGCGGCGGCCGTTCGGGGCGGGGCCAGCCGGTGGGCCCAGAAGTAGAGGCCCGCGGAGGTCGGGTACGCCGAACAGATCTCGGCCATCGCGAGGCCGACGAACAGCGTCATCAGACCGACGGCGACCCAGCCCCAGGTGATCACGGCGGGGCCGCCCGTGTTCATGCCGAACAGGTACAGCGTCAGGCAGCCCGACAGGACCGAGATGATCGTGAAGGAGACCGCGTAGTTCGAGAACGCCGACATGCGGCGGGCGAGGACCTGCGTGTAGCCGAGCTGGGCGAGCCGTTCCTCGTCGGAGAGGTTTCCCTCCGGGAGCCCACTGGCTCTCGCATCAGGCGTTGAGTTTGTCATGCCCCCAGCGATTCCCTCGCCGGGGGCCCGACATGCGTCAGGACGTGGCCGAAAACCGCGCCTAGAAGATTCCCTTGTAGCTCTGCCAGCCGGTGGCGATCTTCACGCGCGTCCCGAAGGAGCCCGTGCCGGTGCCGCTCTGGCGGTAGAGGTTGCCCGCGGTGTCGCGTGCGACCAGGTCGGCCCTGCCGTCTCCGGTGATGTCGCCGGGGCCGACAACCACGTCGTAGTTGATCCCCCAGGTCGCCGTCACCTTCACGCGCGAGGCGAAGGTGCCCTTCCCCGTGCCGTAGTAGCGGTACAGCGCGTTCGTTCTGTCCTGCGCGACCAGGTCGCCGATGCCGTCGCCGTTCAGGTCGCCGGTTCCCACGACCTTCTTGTACGTCTTCCAGTTGTCGTAGAGCTTCACGCGCGTGGCGAACTTGCCGGTGCTGGTGCCCTTGTAGAGGTACACGGCGCCGGTGGAGGCGTTGCGGGCGAGCAGGTCGGGGCGGCCGTCCTTGGTGACGTCGCCGGGGGCGGTGAGGACGTCGTAGCCGTTCCAGCCGCCGGTGACGAGCGTGGTGTACGGCGTCGAGGTCTTCAGCGCGGCACCGCAGCCCGGCTTGTAGAGGCGCGCCGCGCCGCTGGAGAGGCGCACGATCACGTCGTTGCAGCGGTCTCCGCTGAGATCGCCGACGGGCACCGCCTTGACGCTCGTCGTCCAGCCCGTGCCGGTGACCTTCCCGGAGAACGTTCCCTTGCCCGTGCCCTGCTGGAAGGCGAGCGAGCCCGAGGAGTCGAGGGTGAGCAGGTCGCCGACTGCGTCGTCGCCGAGGTGGTCGTGGCGCACGGGGCTGCCGTTTCGCAGTCCGACCGTGCCCGTGACTTCGAGGGGCGCGCCTATGCCGTCCGCGGGCGAGACGGACAGCGTCCAGTCGTACCGGCCGTTCGGCAGGAACACGTCCCCTCCCACCGTCGGGTCGTCGCCTGCCCACCCGACGCTCAGCTCGCCGCGCGCCGCGCCGCCGTCCCGGGTGTCGACGACCTTGCCGGTGGCGGGGTTGCGCACGGTCAGCCGCCAGCTCGCGGACGGCTTCGACAGCAGGACGGTGGTCAGCGTGTCCAGTGTCGTGTCGATCTCGTGGGCGTCGACGTACGGCGCGTTCTGGGCCGGACCGAGCAGCCGCAGCGGCTGCTGCGGCACCCCGGACGGCACGAGGTGCACCTGCTCCTTGTCGTCGACGTACGCCGCGTTCGCCCCGGACTCGTCCACGGTCCAGCGCACATCGCGCTGCGAGACCCCGGTGTCGGGCAGCTCCCCGATGACCCGGCTCGCCGCCGTCCCGCCGGTGACCGTGGTGAGCGTCAGCTTTCCGGCCCGCTTGTCGTGCGTGACGACGTATCCGTCACCGAGCTTGGCCTCGCCGGCCGGTACGGGCACGGACTTCTTCGCCGTACGGTCGTAGACGCCCGCCCGGCCGTCGCAGGTCCAGTACAGGTAGCGGCCGAGCGCCTGGAGTTCGGTGGGCGCGCAGCCGGCGTCGGTGGTGAGGGTCTCGGTGGTCCCCCTGGTGCTCAGGTCGTACGCCGTGACGCTGCCCGGCGTGGCACCGGCGGTCCACAGCAGGTCGCCGGAGAGGGCGGCGGCTCCAGGAGCACGGGTAACGGCGGCGGTGCCGTCGTTGTCGATCCTGAGGACTTCTTGCGCGGTCGCCGTCGTGTGGATCAGGTACCCACCGGATACGTCGGTGATCTGCCCGCCGGAGCTGACGTTGCGATTCCAGTAGCCGTACTGGGCGGGCCCGTTGACCGAGAGCCGGTCATGGTTCGCGGAACCCTTCATCAGCCACGCCGCACGGTCGTCGGCGGTGCCGTGGAGCTGGGAGCAGCCCACGTCCGTCACCGGGCAGTTGTAGAGCATCGAGTCACTGCCGTCGTACGAGGAGCGCGCGCCGAACTCGGGCGTGCCGGTCGCGGCGACGGTCCGTACGTAACTGTCGCGGGTGTTGCCCCAGCTGGCGTCGCCGACGAGCAGCCGCCCTTGTTCCAGGGCCAGGCCCTGGATCGTGTACGGCGGTTTCGGCAGCGCCTTGACCATGGTCGCGAGGGGCCTGCCGTCCTCGCCCGCGTGGATGCGATGGACACCCCAGTCGTCGGCGCCGGTGCGGCCGATGACGACGGCGCTGCCGTCGGGTCCGGCGGAGACGCCGCTGTTCGAGGAGGTGAACAGCGTGACGGGGTCACCGCCGTCGATCGGCGTGGCGGTGACCACGCCGCCGCTGCCGGGGCGGTGCACGAGCCAGTCGCCGACCACCGAGAGGTCGTCGGCGGGAGTCGCGGTGTCAGCGCCGTCCAGGGTCACCTCCACGGGGGCGGCCGTCAGGTCGGCGCGGGAGTACACGGCCACCTGCGAGCTGCCGCTGCCGCCGTACACGGCCAGGTACTCGGGCGAGACCTTGACCGAGTACGGGGTCGGCAGAGGCGGCGACCAGCTCTGGACCTGGCCGGTCCCCGGGTCCACCACCACCAGACGCGGGCTTCCGTCCATCGCCGCGCGGAAGAGCAGCCCCGTGCCGTCGCCTCGCACCGGCCCGCCCAGCCTCATGCCCGCGGGCACGCCGCCGACGGTCACGTCACGCGTGCTCCCGTCGGAACCCGCGGTCAGCAGATGGATGACCTTCGTGACGGTTCCGTCCTCGGCGGTGACGTCCTGCAGGGTGATGACGATGCTGCCGTAGAAGCCCGAGATCACGCTCTGCCCCTCCGGAACCTGGAGGGTGCTGGTCGTGCCGTCGACGGCGTTCCACAGATCGACGTGGCCGTCGCCGTAGCGGGTCGCCAGGACGTCGCTGCCCGTCCCGCCACGGATCACCAGGCCGGCGGCCGGCGGCGGCGCGTCGAAGGACCTGCCGTCCGCGTAGCGCGTCCACACCGGGTCGGAGTGACCTTCGAGGCGGTGGAAGACACCCTGGCCGCCCGCCCCGTCCCCACCGACGGTGGAGTCGGGATTGAGGAGCGTCGCCGATGTGTACGTACCGCGGTACGTCGCCGGTACCACCGTCTCCTGAGGGATGGGCGTGTCCGCGAGCGCCGTCGAGGACGGCAGCAGCGGGGTCAGGCCGGCCGCGAGCACCGCGGAAGCGGCGAACAGGCGCAGGCGTACGAAGGAACGACGAGGCACGAAAGACCCTCCCCAGGGTTCGAGACGGGTGCGCACCGCTTGTCGATGCTCCAGCCCCCCGGCCGTCGCATCCGTCTCGGAAGTCGGTTGATCTTACAACCAGTTCACCGGCCTGTCTGAACGGGTTTTCGAGTGAGGGTGGCGAGAGCATGAAAACGCCGTGGCCCCCACCGGATCGGTGGGGGCCACGGCGGTGCTCAGTGTTCGCGGACGTCGGGCGTCACGCGTGGACGTCAGCCGTTGCGCTTCCAGCGCGGCTTGTCGTCGCGGCGGCCGAAGGAGCCCGTGGCGGTGCCGGTGCCGGTGCCGCCACGGTGGTCGTCGCGGCGGCCGGTCGGGCGGTCGTGGCCGCCGGAGCGGAAGCCGCCGGTGGGACGGTCGCCCTGACGGTCACGGTTGAAGGGACGGTCGCTGCCACGGTGGCCGGAGGGCCGCTCGTCGCGGCGGTCGCGGTTGAAGCCACCGGAGTTGCCCGAGCCGCCCGAGGGACGGTCGTCGCGGCGGAAGCCACCGGAGCTGCCCGAGGGACGGTCGTCACGACGCTCGAAAGAACGGCCACCGCGGTCGTCACGACGGTCGTCGCGGCGGAAACCACCCGAGTTGCCCGAGGGACGGTCGTCACGACGCTCGAAAGAACGGCCACCGCGGTCATCACGACGGTCGTCGCGGCGGAAACCGCCCGAGCCGCCCGACGGACGCTCGTCACGACGGTCACGGTTGAAGCCGCCCGAGGAACGGTCGTCGCGGCGGAAACCACCCGAGTTGCCCGCGGGACGCTCGAAGGAACGGCCACCGCGGTCGTCACGACGGTCGTCACGACGGTCATCGCGACGGAAACCGCCCGAGCCGCCCGACGGACGCTCGTCACGACGGTCACGGCGCTCGTAGTTGCCGCGGTCGTCACGGCGCGGACGCTCCTCACGGACCGGCGCCGCGGCGACGGCCGCCTGCTCCGCGGCGGCCTCGGCAGCCGCGGCCTCCACGACGAGGGCGGCCTCGGCCAGCGCGGCCTCGGGGTCGTCCCCACGCTCACGCGCGGCACGGGCGACCAGGCGGTCGGCCTCGCCACGCAGCTCGGCGGCACGGCGCTGCGCGCGCTCCAGCTCCTTGGTGAGGCTGGTGACCTCACGCTCGGCCTGCTGCGCGGCGTTGCCGGCGGACTCGGCCTGGACCTCGGTCATCGACCGGGCGCCGGTGATCTCGGCGACCTCGGGCTCGAAGGCCGTACCGGAGTTGATGATGTGACGCGAGGCGTCGACGCCCGCGTCCTCCATCAGCCGGAAGATCTGGCGGCGCTGGTGCGGCAGCGAGAGGGACACGACGGTGCCGCTGCGACCCGCGCGGGCCGTACGGCCGGAGCGGTGCAGGTAGTCCTTGTGGTCACCGGCCGGGTCCACGTTCAGGACCAGGTCGATGCCGTCGACGTGGATACCGCGGGCGGCGACGTCGGTCGCGACGAGCGCGTTGACGTAGCCCTTCTTGAAGTCCTCCAGGACGCGGGTACGGGCGCCCTGCGTCATGCCGCCGTGCAGCGCGTCGGCCTTCACGCCGGACTCGCAGAGCTGCTCGGCGATGCGGTCGGCGCCCAGCTGGGTGCGGACGAAGATGATCGTGCGGCCCTTGCGGGAGGCGATCGCGGAGGTGACCGGCGCCTTGTCCTTGGGCTTCACGATGAGGATGTGGTGCGTCATGGTCGTGACGTTGCCCTGGGCGCTGTCGACCTCGTGCGTGACCGGGTTGGTCAGGTAGCGCTTGACCAGCGTGGAGATCTCGTTCTCCATCGTGGCCGAGAACAGCATGCGCTGGCCGCCGCCGGGGATCTGGTCGAGCAGCTCGGTGACCTCGGGCAGGAAGCCCAGGTCGGACATCTGGTCGGCCTCGTCGAGCACGGCGACCTGGACGTTCTCCAGCGAGCAGGCGCCGCGGTTGATGAGGTCGCGCAGACGGCCCGGGGTGGCGACGAGGACGTCGACGCCGCGCTCCAGGGCGTACATCTGGTTGCTCATCGACGTACCGCCGCAGACGACCTTCATCTTCAGGCCGAGTACGTCGCCGTACGGCTGGAGCGCGTCCGCGACCTGCATCGCGAGCTCACGGGTCGGCGTGAGGATGATGCCGCGGGGCTTCTTCTTGTCGGTGTGGCCACCGGCCAGCGCCGCCAGCAGCGGCAGACCGAACGAGAGGGTCTTGCCGGAGCCGGTGCGGCCGCGGCCGAGGATGTCCTTGCCGGCCAGGGCGTCCGGGATGGTCGCGGCCTGGATCGGGAAGGGGGCGGTCACGCCGTTCTGCGCGAGCTTGCGGACGATTCCGTCGGGGAGACCGAGGGAGCCGAAGGTGATCTCCGGGGTCTCGGACGCCTTGGAGGTCTCGGACGCTTCGACCGACTGGGTCGAGTCAGCCGACTCGGCCGGCTCGGACGCTTCGGGAGCGGACTCGACCGTCGCGTCGACGGCCGGCTGGACCGTCTCGACGGTCTCGGCGATCTGGACGCTCTCGGTGGTGACGGTGTCGTTCTCGTTGTTCTCGGGCACGACGACGTGATCAGTACTGGAAACAGACATGCGAAATGCGAACCTTCCGGAGTTCTACGGCACGCGCCCAAACTCCGTGAAGTCGCGATCGACCGCCTCTATGCGGTCCGGCCACGGTAAGGGAGAGTACGCGCCACGCGGCGCTCTCTTCATCGGCGCCAGGCAATTGGTATCAAACGATCTACTACCATACGCACTCGTGCCCCCCGAAGGCAAACCGTGTGGATAATCGCAGGTCAGAGCACGAGTCGGTGTCCGGGACAGTGACGCCCGGACACCCGCTAGACCGGCTGCCCGGCCCGCGGCGCGGGCTCCCGTTCCATCAGCTGCGTGGCCTGCTCGTGCGCCGAGGACGACGGCTCCGCCGTACTCGGTTCGACCACCGGCGGCGTCGACACGGAGGGCTCCGGCGGCTCGGGCGCCGGCTCCTCCGTCGTACGGGTGGGAGTCGGCTCCCCCTTGGTCGGCGCGGGGTCCGCCGGCCCGCCCTGGCCGCCCTTCCCCGTGGGCCTCGTGGACGGCTCGGCGCCCGCGGACAGCGAGGCCGACGGGGACGCCGACCCGGAGACGGACTCACCGGGCTTCGGCGAACCGCCGTCGCCCTGGGACCCCTTCGCCCCGTGGAACCCGGTGCCGCCTCCGCTCTCCGCGGTCCCTCCGTCGGGGGCCTCGCCGCCCCGCTGCCCCGCCGAGTGCGAGGGCGCGGGCCGGTCCCCGTCGTCACCCACGCTCATACAGCCGGCTGCCGCGGCGACGGCCATGACGGTGGCGGCCAGACGGACAGGTACGTACAAGGCGCGCACGGGCAGCCACCTCCGAGGGCGGTTCGGGGAGTCCCCCTGCCCAACTCCCGCCGCCCACAAGAAGACACGCGCGGCCGGCGTGCGACCCGCCACAACCGGACGAACGCCACCCGCGCCGCCCGTGAGCCGTGACCGTCCGGGCCGCCGCCGGTCACGCGGACTTCACGGACCCGGAGGTGCAACGGCTGAGCGCGGTGGTGCCCGACCCCTGACAATGGCCCTGTGCTGGAGATGACGCGCGAAACCTTCGAAGAACTCGTGAGCCAGGCCCTCGACAAGATCCCGCCCGAGCTGACCCGGGTCATGGACAACGTCGCCGTGTTCGTCGAGGACGAGCCTGCGGCCGACGACCCCGAGCTGCTGGGCCTCTACGAGGGCACGCCGCTCACGGACCGGGGCGAGTGGTACGCGGGCGTACTCCCCGACCGCATCTCGATCTACATGGGGCCCACCCTGCGGATGTGCGAGACCCCGGACGAGGTCGTCCACGAGGTCGCCGTGACCGTCATCCACGAGATCGCCCACCATTTCGGCATCGACGACGAGCGCCTGCACGAACTGGGCTGGGGCTGAGTCACCGAGTCACCGAGTCACCGAGTCACCGAGTCCGGGACCGCCCGGGGGTGCGTCCCGGCATACCCGCCCCCACACCTGGGCATACGCGACCAATGGTCCGCGTCCCCGCTGCCGTGTCCACCGCCCTGCACCGCATACGTCACCTTCGCCTCACCCGACCCGCACCCTCCGCTCGACCCGCACCCTCCACTGGACCCGAGCAAGCCGCACGGACCGCCCGGGGAAACCGCGCCCGCACCCCGTGGACGGCACCCCGCGTCCGCTCACTCGTCGCCCTCGGCCGCCGTTACCGGGCCCGCCGCCCCCACCCGGTGACCCAACTCGTCCCGCAGCCGCACCCGTACGCCCGGATCCTGGGCCTCATGACCGTCGTGCTGCTCGGCGCCTGGCTGGGGCTGCTGATCGTCGGGAACGTCCGCGTGCCGGTCGGGCCGATGGACACGACCATGACCCTGCGGCCCTCCCTCGCGGGCGGCACGAAGATCAATGTCGCCCCGCTCGGCGCGCTGGAACTGAGCAGTCACCAGGCGCCGCTGCGCCTGGACGTGGACGTGGACCGGCTCGACCCGGAGCGCTCGCAGGCGCTGGTCGACCACCCCGAGCGGATCTCCGGGCTCCAGGACGAGGTCGCGCGGGACGTGGAGCACGGCACGCTCGACCTGGCCGTACGGTCCTGCGTGGCCGTCGTGTCCGGGGCCACCGCACTCGGCCTCGCGGTCTACCGCCGTCCCCGTCGGGCCCTCGCGGCGGGCGGCCTGGCCCTCACCCTCCTCGCGGCCTCCGGCGGGACCGCCTTCGCCACCTGGAACCCCAACTCGGTCCTGGAGCCCAAGTTCTCCGGGCTCCTCTCCTCCGCGCCCTCCCTCGTCGGCAACGCCCGCAACATCGTCAGCGAATTCGACGTCTACCAGAAGGAGTTGGCGCGCCTGGTGACGAACGTGACGAAGCTGTACGACGTCACGTCCACGCTCCCGGGATACGAGCCCGACCCGACCACGATCCGGGTCCTGCACGTCTCCGACATCCACCTCAACCCGGCGAGCTGGAAGATCATCGCCTCGCTCGTGGAGCAGTACGACATCAACGTGATCGTCGACTCCGGCGACACGATGGACCACGGCACGGCGGCCGAGAACGGCTTCCTCGACCCGATCGCGGACCTGGGAGCGCCGTACGTCTGGGTCAGGGGCAACCACGACTCCCGCATCACCCAGAGCTACCTCCAGAAGATCAAGAACGTGCGCGTCCTGGACGAGGGCCGGGCCGTCACGGTCGCCGGGCTGCGTTTCGCCGGTATCGGCGACCCGCAGTTCACCCCGGACCGCACGGTCGCCCAGGGGGGCGCCAAGGCTCAGGAGCTGGCCGGGGCGCGGCTCGCGTCGGCGCTGCGCGACCAACGGGCGGCCGGTACGCCCGTCGACATCGCCATCGCCCACGAACCGGACGCGGCCCGCGAGACGGACAGCGAGGTGCCGCTGGTCCTGGCCGGCCATCTGCACCACCAGGAGATGGAGGTCCTGAAGGGCGGGACCCGGCTGCGTATCGAGGGGTCGACGGGCGGCAGCGGGCTGCGGGCCCTGGAGGGCCGGCACCCCGACCCCATCGAGGCCTCCGTCCTCTACCTCGACCGGGACACCCGCCGGCTCCAGGCCTGGGACGAGATCCGGCTCGGCGGCCTGGGTCTGACCACGGCCGAGGTCAGCCGCCATCTCCCGGAGGAGAACAAGCCCGGCGGCGAGGTCCGGTCGCCCACGCCGTCCGCCACGACACCCTCGTCAGCGTCTTCTGCGTCCTCGGCGTCCTCCTCGTCCTCCGCGACTTCTCCGGCCCCGCCTGCGGGGCGGCCCGCGCCGCCGCCCGCGACTCCGTCCGAGAGCGCCCCCTAAAAGCGTTTTGGCGATACCTCCTGCCATCCCATATGCTTCTCACGTCCCCGACGCGCCGTGAGGCGCCCAGGCGGGCCGATAGCCCTCATCGTCTAGCGGCCTAGGACGCCGCCCTTTCAAGGCGGTAGCACGGGTTCGAATCCCGTTGGGGGCACCAGCCAGTCCTGTCTCGATCCGTTCGGGACGTTCTCCTGGCATCCGGTCCGTTTGTCGCGCTCATGCCGCGGTCGAGGACATTTTTCTGTGCCGCGTCGGGCGGCGAGCCCTGTCCGCACCCCCGGTGTCGCCGGTCCCGCTCGTAGGCCGCTCGTGGGCCGCTCTCCTTCGCGATCTCTCCACACCCTTCCTTGACCTCGGTGAACCTTCCACCGCGCGCATCCGTCGTGCCTGCGCAGGCGATCTCTGGATCGTCGATCCGACGCAAGCCTGACTGGAGAGGCATGCCTATGCGCATCCGGGTACTTCTGTTCGCTTTCTTACTGGTCATCGTGGGTGTGTCCGGCACAGTCGCGGTGGTCCAGGCCCGATCCGGCGACTCGGGCGACAGCTTCGCCAAGGCGGGCGCCGCCGCCGAGCACACCGTCACCTTCAAGAACCAGACCGACGCCCGTGTCTGGGTCGGCGCCACGGTCAACGCCGACGGCTCGACCCCGCTCGCCGGGCTCCCGACACTGGACCCGGGCCAGTCCGCCACCATCACCATCCCCGAGCGCTCGGGGGCCGGACACTGGCGCGGCAAGTTCTTCGCCCGCCAGGGCTGCGGCGGCGAGGAGGGCAGTACGTTCCACTGCGCCGTCGGCGACTGCGGACCGTACGCCGATCGCTGTTCCCTCGGTGAACAGCCCGCCAGCCTGGCCGAGTTCAACTTCGACACGGCCGACACGCTGGCCCCCTGGTACAACGTCAGCTACGTCAACGCCGTCTCCGTACCCATCACCATCACCCCCGACGGTGTGGCGCCACCCGCGAACGGCGGCGCGTGCGCCGAGATGGGCTGTCCGGGCGACCTGCTGTCCGTGTGCCCGCCGGACAACCTGACCAGGGAGCAGGGCACCAACAAGCCGCTGGTGTGCGTCAATCCGAACCGGGACGCGAAGACCGCGTACAGCGACGCGATCACCAAGCAGTGCCCCAAGGCGTACGCGTGGTCCAAGCAGGACGCCGAGGCGGGCAACCAGACCGTGCGGCAGTGCAGCAGCTGCAGCGGCCTGACCGTCGCCTTCCACGGCACCGCCACCACCGGCAACCCCAACCCCGGCCCGACCATCGTCAAGCGTCCCGTCGACACCGTCGCGGCGCCCCACAAGGGCGTCGCCCTCAACCCCTTCGCCGGTACGGCACAGGCGCTGGCCGACTCCGGCTCGACCTGGTACCACAACTGGGCCTCCACCGGCGGCGACCTCGCCAAGCCGGCCGGTACGGAGTTCGTGCCGACGATCTGGGGTGCCGGGTCGGTGACCGACGCCGAACTGGGCAACGCCGCACGGGAGGGCAAGAACCTGCTCGGCTTCAACGAGCCGGACTCGCCCACCCAGGCCAACATGAGCCCCGAACAGGCCCTGGACCTGTGGCCCCGGCTGCAGAGCACCGGGCTGCGGATGGGTGCCCCGGCGGTCGCCACCAACGCCGACGTAGCCGGCGGCTGGCTCGACCGCTTCATGCAGGGAGCCGCCCAGCGTGGGCTGCGCGTCGACTTCATCCCCGTGCACTGGTACGGCGCCGACTTCGGGCCGGGTGCGGCGGGGCAGCTCGCCGACTACCTCAAGCGGGTCCACGACCGCTACCAGAAGCCGATCTGGCTGACGGAGTACGCCCTCACCGACTGGTCCCAGGGCGCCCCCCGTTACCCGAGCGAACAGGAGCAGACCGCCTTCATCCAGTCCTCGACAACCATGCTGGACGGCCTGGACTACGTAGAGCGCTACGCGTGGTTCGCCCTGTCCACCCAGACCAGCCCCACCGGCCTCTACAACGGCACCGCTCCGAACGGCAGCGGCAACGCCTATCGCGACGCCCACTGAGGCGAGGGTGCCGCTCGTCGGGGGTTCCTGACGGGTGGGTGCCCGCACACACGGCACGGGCCGCACCGGAGGAACGGTGCGGCCCGTGGCGTGGGGGCGTATGAGGGGCGGTGTCAGCTGCGGCTCTTTTTCCTCGGTGCGGGGGAGCTCGCACGGCTCGTCGCCGGGGAAACGGGCTCGCTGGCTACGGAGTTGCCGCTGGAGCTGTTGGAACGCCTGAAATCTCCGTTCCTCGCAAGGAAGTCATGCGAAGCCAGCACATGGGAGGCGACGGACGGCCCGAGCGGTGGAGCACCCGGTGACGCCAACGTCGGGGACCTCTTCACCGGATCCTTCGCCGAGTCCAGACCCTGCGTGAATTCCGTGGCCCTTCTCAAGTCCTCGGTGGAACTGTTCAGCGTCGCGCTCACGCCCACATTCCCGACTTCTCCCACCGGACCCCGGCCGAACCGTTCCGCCGCGTCCAAGGACGTCCTGCCGCGTGTCGACTCGGTCTCCTCGGCGGCGACCTTCTCCGCGTTCTTGGGGTCCGTCTTCTCCAGGAGCATCTCGAGCACCGGGAGCTGTCTCTTGTCGTACGCCTCCCGGTACTTGTCGTCCTTCACGATCAGATCCAGCAGGTGGGCGGTGAGCTTCTCGGCACTCTCGACGGACAGCTCGGCGATGTCCTTCGTCGAGAACTCCTGCTGCCGCTCCGCAGACTTGTCGGCCGACCGCTCCTCGGCAGGCGCGTCGGCGTCAACCGTCTCGGAAGAGCCCCTGGAGCGTTCCTGAGACCCTCCTCCGCCGGTCGAGGACGCGGGCTCTCGCCGCGAGGAGAAGAGCCGTTTCAGGTAGTCCCAGAAGGCGCGCAGCCGCGAGGCCTTCTTCGTGGTCTCCTCGGTCACGTCCTGCCCGGCGCTTCGCAGGTTCTCGTTGATCAACTGCTGCGCACGGCTCTTCCAGAGCGCGTCCTCCTTCTCCGGAGTGAGAGGCGGCGGCGGCTCGGTCAACACCTTCGGCTGCGAATCCGGTGCGGGAGTGGCCATCGTGCCCTTCTCTCATGGGGCGGAGACACCGACAGAAGGCGACAACGGGCTGCCGAGGTGAACAGTTCATCGCCGCGACGCCACCGTCGTACGACCTGTCACGGATGTGGCGACGCGGCACGATCGCGAGGTGGGAGGCGGAAGTTGAACCGTTTTCGCGTCTGGCACGTTTCGGCATGCGACCCGCCGTGTTCCGAGCCGCCGTGTTCCGGCCGGGCGGTATGACGGGACCACCCCTGGAGGACTTCCTGATGAGCGGTACGCGCGGGTTCGCCGCGACGGCGGCGACCACTGCGGACCGTGCGTTCAGGAACGGGATCAGGGGATGACATACCCGGCGTCACCTCTCGGTCGTGGGATCCGGTCGGGTGCCCGGGGGAAGGGCGCGGGCGTCCTCGTCGAGGCTGTCGACCCTCCTGCGCATGTCCTCGGCGTCCGGGTGGTCGAACTCCTCGAAGATCGCCTGGGCCTGCTTCCAGGTGGTGCGGGCGGATTCGAGCCTGCCCGCCGCCAGATAGACCTCTCCGACGTGGCCGAGGGTGTGGCCCTCCCCCCAGCGGTTGCTGACGTCGCGGTGCGTCTCCAGCGCCTGGCGGTACTGCTCCAGCGCCTCGTCGTGACGCCGGAGCCGGCGGTGGACCGTACCGAGGATGTCGAGGGTGACGCCCTCGACCCAGCGGTTGCCGATGGCGCGCAGGACGACCAGCGCCTCCTCCAGGCACTCGATGGCCTCGTCGAACCGGTCGAGACGCTGGTAGGCGTCGCCCAGGTTGGCCAGCATGATCCCCTCGGACCACGGGCTTCCGACGATCCGGTAGACGGCGAGTGCCCGGCGGCTGTACTCGATGGCCTTGTCGAGCCGGCCGCTCTGCAGATAGGCGTTGCCCAGGTTGCCGAGGCACTGGGCCCTGCCCTGCGCGTCCCCGAGCTCACGCCACAGGGTCATTCCCTGCCGCAGGTGGTCGACGGCCTCATCGAAGCGGTGCATCTGCACCAGGGAGGCGGCCACGTCGCCGAGGCTCCAGGCCTCGCCCCCGCGGTCGCTGACGGAGCGGGCGGCGGTGAGGCCCGTCAGGGCGCTGTCGTACCAGTCGTGCAGATGGCTGCGGAGGTAGAAGAAGCCCCACAGGGCGCCGGTCAGCCGCCACGCGATGCCCGGCCTGCCGGTCGCGGCGGCCTGGTGCACGGCGGCCACCAGGTGGGTCCGCTCGGCCTCGCACCAGCTCAGGGCCTGCTCGTGGGTCGTGAACGCCAACGGCTGGCAGTCGGGTGGCGGGGGTTCGAGCGGGACCCGTCTGCGGTGCGGGGTGAGGAACGGGTAGGCGGCGTCCGCGGTGTGCAGGTACCAGGACAGCAGCCGCTCGACGGCCTGGTCGCGGTCCTGCCCGGCCTCCTCGGCCTGGGCGCGCTCACCGGCGTAGACACGCAGCAGGTCGTGCAGGGTGTAGCGGCCGAGCTGGTGCTCGGCGAGCAGGTGGGCGCGGGTGAGCTCGACGAGCAGACCGCGGGTCTCCCGGAGGGGAAGCCCGGCGAGAGCGGCCGCGGCGGGCGCGGTGATGTCGGGGCCGGCGTACAGACCCAGCAGGCGGAACAGGCGGGCGGCCGGGGCGGACAGGGCCTCGTACGACCAGGAGAAGACGGCCCGTACGTCGCTGGTGAGGTCGCCTCCCGCGAAGGCGTCGAGACTGCCGTGGCTGTCGCGGAGTTCGGTGGCTACGGCGCTGAGCGGGAAGCCCGGGTTGGTGGCGGCGCGGGCGGCGACGATGGCCAGTGCGAGCGGCAACCGGGCGCAGTGCGCGATGAGTTCGTCCGTCGCCTCGGGCTCCGCCGCCAGCCGGCCCGCGCCGAGACGGTTCGCGAGGAAGTCGTGTGCCTCGGCGGGCGCCATCGGGTTCAGCGTCAGCGGACGCGCCCCGTCGTTGACGATCAGGCCGGTGAGCTGGTTGCGGCTGGTGACGATGACCAGGCAGCCGGGGGTGCCGGGCAGCAACGGGCGGATCTGTTCGGTGTCCTGGGCGTTGTCCAGGAGGATCAGTATCCGGCGGCCGGCGAGCAGACTGCGGTACAGCGCCGCCTGGGCGTCGAGGCCCGCGGGTATGCGGTGCGGGGGGACGCCGAGGGCGTCGAGGAAGATGCGGATGGCCTCGCTCGGCGGCACGATCGTGCCGGTCGGGTCGAAGCCGCGCAGGTTGATGAAGAGCTGTCCGTCGGGGAAGCGGTGGGCGATCCGGTGGGCCAGGTGCACCGCCAGGGTGGTCTTGCCGATGCCGGCCATGCCGCCGATCGCGCTGATCAGCACGGTGGACGGGTAGTTACCGGTGTCGGGCAACAGGGCCTGTGCGTGCTCCAGTTCGGCGCGGCGGCCGGTGAAGGTGGCGAGGTCGGCGGGGAGTTGGGACGGGCCCGCCGCGGACGTGGACGGCGCGATGGCGGGGGCCGCCGGGGGATCGGCGCCCTTCGCCGACGGCGAGAGCTCCAGGGACGAGTCCGCCGCCAGGATGCGCTCGTGCAACTCCCGCAGGGCCGCGCCGGGTTCGATGCCGAGCTCGGCCACCAGGGTGCGCCGCGTCCTGCGGTAGGCCGCGAGGGCGTCGGCCTGCCGTCCGGACCGGTACAGCGCCAGCATGAGCATCCGGCACAGCTGCTCCCGCAGCGGGTGCTCGCCGATCAGTGCGGTGAGCTCGGCGATCACGTCACCGTGGCGCCCGAGCCGTACGTCGAGATCGAGACGGTTCTCCAGTATGTTCAGCCGCTCCTCGTGCAGCCGGGAACGTTCGGCCTCGGCCAGCGGTCCGGGAAGTCCCGCGAGCGGGGTTCCCTCCCACTCGTCGAGGGCGGCGTGCAGCAGTTCCGCGGCGGCGGACACCTCGCCCGCGGCGCGGAGCCTCTTGGCCCCCGCGACCCGCTGCTCGAACACCCCCAGATCCAGGGCGTCCTCGGGAACATGGGCGAGGTATCCGTCCGCGGCGGAGACGACCACCTGTGGCGAGCCGCCCGCGTCGCGGCCGGGCTCCAGCACCTTCCGCAGCCGCGACACATACGTACGCAGAACGGACACGGCCGCCGTCGGCGGCTCCTCGCCCCAGACCGCGCTGACGAGCTCGCCGACCGTGACGGGACGTCCACGCCGCAGCAGCAACGCCCCCAGTACAGCGCGTTGTTGTGGTGAACCGAGGTCCAGTTCCTGGTCTCCGCGCCATGCCCGGACCGGCCCCAGCACAGCGAATCGCACGGAATCAGTTAAGCGTCCAGAGTTCTCGTATGCTGTGTTCACACATTGAACGATGGGGCCAGACGGCCTCGGGGTTCCGCTGTTGCACGGAACCTGCCCTTCCGTTACATGTAACAGGCCCCTGAATACCGGCAGTTGATGTCCTGCCGCGCTGGTGGAGGGACCCTCGGGGGAACCTCCGGATGTCCTTGCGGGCACCGGGGTCTGCCCCGGAGTACCGGCCGCCGCGACCGCGCCGTCGAACGCCGCCGCTCACCGGCCCTCTCCGCCTCTCCCGGCACGCGGGTACGGATTCCGCTTCCGATCCGCGCCGTCCGCACCGGAGTTGAACTGTTTCCCTCCCCAACCCGTTGCGGGGTGCGGGGGCCGCTGTGTCGCCCTGTCTGTGGCCGCTCGCGGGCCGCGGCGGTCCCCGGTACCGCCATCCGGTACCGACATCACAGGAACGGCACACCAGGAAAGGGGTGGGCATGAGCCTGGGCGAAGAAGACGACGAGCCGAACCGGGGTGACGAGTCCCCCGCACGGGGGGAACAGGTGGGTGCCGACCCTCAGGGTCCCGCTCCGGCCGCGTCCGGGGTCATTCCCGTGGTCGTCGCCGGTGACGGCTCCGCCTCCATCGACGGCATCCCCGTACCCGTCATGGGCGGCGAATCCGTCGACATCGCGATCCTCGACACACTCCACGGATACGCACGCAACCGCGACACCACCGTCACCGCCTCCATCTCCGACCCCGCCGCCGGATACATCGCCATCGTCGAAGTCGCACCCGACGGCTCCAGCCGACTCGTCGAACAACTCCAGGACGACAACCCGACCGGGAACCCCGGAGTCGAACACCAGACGGAACCCACCACCGGGCCACCCGCACCGATCATCGTGAGCGAACACGAACACTCCGACGATGACGAACACGACGAAGACTCCTGGGACGAAGACGATGACGACGATGACGACGAGGAAGAAGCCGTCGCCATCGGGCCCGAGCGGGCACGGCCACGGATCTCGGCCCCCGCTCTCAGCGTCCCCAGCATCGGCCTGGGCAACGTCCGCAACAACCTCGGCAACGTCCGCAGCAGAATGCAACGCCAGTCCGACGACGAATACGAACCACCCGCCTTCCTCAAACGCCCACTCGGCATAGGACTGGCAGGCGTCGTCGCCGCCGCGGTCGTCATCGTCCCCCTGATCATGCTCGGCAGCGGATCAGGAGGTGCCGGGAACGCGTCGGGTCAGAACCAGGCCGCCGACTCCTCCACCGTCAAGGACAAGACGCCTCCGACCCCGCTCGAACTCACCCCGAGCTACTCGCCTTCGTTCAGCCCCTCCCCGTCCCTGTCGCCTTCGCCGTCCCGCTCCTCCTCGCCTTCGGCCTCCGCGTCGAAGAAGGACAAGGCGAAGACCAAGACGAAGCCGAAGGCGACGTCCGGGCCGAAGGCGAATCCCGAACCGAAGCCGAAACCCAAGGTGAAGTCGAAGCCGAAGTCGACTCCCAAGACGACGAAGCCGGCCGGTATCCCCACGGGCAGGGTGCTGATCAAGAACAAGAAGTACGGCGTCTGCGTCGACCTTCCCGGCGAGGGCTCGGTCGGTGTGGACACCAAGGTCCAGGACTACCGCTGCAAACCGTCCGGCGACAACCAGGACTGGGTCCTCAAGCTGGTCTCCAGGAACGGCGGCACCGGCGGAGCCAGCCTCTATCTGATCCGCAACGTCAGTTCCAACCTCTGCCTGGACCTGCCGAACTACGGCACCGTCCTGGCACAGACCCCGGTCAGCGTGTTCCACTGCCGGCCCGGCCGCGAGACGGACAACCAGCTCTGGTGGCTCAAGAAGCGCCCCAACGGCACGTACTGGATCCGCAACCAGAAGAGCGGCGACATGTGCCTCGACGTGGCCCGCACGAGCAGGGCGACGGAGACCACCAACGTCACGGTCTTCCCGTGCAGCGCCCGTGACGACCATGAGTGGAGCTTCCCGAAGAGCTGAGGGAGCTGGGTGGGTGGCGGGCAACGACGAGCGGATGTGCGCGTAGGCGCACATCCGCCGGTTCGTATAGGGGGTGCCCGTGGCGCCTCTACCGGGCCGGACCGGGAGGCGGACCGAACGGGTCCTTGGCGTCGACGGGAGGGACCTCCTTCGGCCGGTGGCCACCAGGCTTGCACCCGGCGAAGGGACCCATCGGATCCCGCAGGGAGTTCATCACCCCTGTCAGGTAGTCACGGTGCCAGTTCGCGGGCCCGCTCATCCCGGAGCCGGGACCGGTCAGGTCACCCCAGGCGAGCCACAGACCGTGGAGTTGGGCGACCGCTTCAGGGTGTTCCCACCAGCGGGAGCACCACGGGGCCGAGGAGGTGACTTCCCTGCCGTAGACCGGCAGCAGCACGTGGTGGGTCCACAGGGTCAACTGCCGTAGCGTTTCCGCGTAGGCGCGCCCCTCCATGTAGAGGATGAAGCGCGGAGGGGTCAGAGGCTTCCCCTGGGGAGCCGCGCTCTGTGTCTTCGCGCCGGGGTCCTCCGCGGGAGCGGCGCCCTGCCCGCCTCCGTTGAGGTCGGCGGTCTCAGTGGACATGACCGTCCTGCTTTCTCTCGGCTGCACTCTTCCCTCCGGGCGGGGAGAGGCATCGTTGGTCCTCAGGGACTCCAGCTCTCCGATATGCGCCCCGGATCTGTCGCAACCACGTGGACGAGCGGTGAACGGTTCACAAGACGGCGTGGAGGTGGTGCGGATCCTGTCAGGCAGCTCCGTGGCCGACAACGACAGGCTCAGGGGTCCCGGGCGCGGTGTGGTCAAACCGCATCGGCCTTCCCGGGCGCGGCCCTTGGCCCGCATACCCGAACGTCCGATGAACCGTCCACCTTCCGGTTCCGTTGTGCCCTCCGCAAGGCAGATCTGGTACACGACGAAAGGAGATCCGCAAATGGACGGAGAAAGTTCCGCCAGCTCATCCGCAACACCTCAGTACCGCCGTTTCAGCGCGACCGAAGTCGCAAACCCCAATCCTCGGAGGAGGTCCTCCACCACCCTCGAAGCGACGCAGAAGTACGTCGACGGGCCAAGGCCGCCCAAGAGGCACAACACGCTTTTCGAGATCGAGGAGCAGCCGCTCAAGGGGTCGTCGTCGAAGCACAAGTTCGCCGCCAAGCAGAAGGAAAACGGCGAGTGGGCCATCGCGCGGTATGTCAGGAGCCAAAAGCAGTGGGTCACGGAAAACAAGGGCCACCTGTACGACCTGGCCCTGAGCGCCGCCAAGTTCATCGGTCCTGTCGTCCCTGAGGTCGCCCAAGGCGTGGGCAAAATCACCCAAGCCATGGGGCACGACACCACGGGCGCCGTTATCGCGGCAGGCGGCGGCCTTGCGCGGGCGGTCGTAGACGGCAGGCGGCTCTACCAGAACTACGAGAACCAGGAATTCTCCCAGACCGCGTCCCAGGCGGCCGGCGTTGTCGGAGGGCTTCTTTCCGCGGCAGGCAACTCCCCTTGGCCCTCCGAGAGCCAGCAGAAGGGCCTCGAAGGGGGGGGACTGATAGGGATTGGCGGCAGCTTCGCCGGCAGCACGAGCCACCCACCGACGTTCCAGCAGCCGAACTACGACCTCAGCACCCAGATCAACCCGCAGTTCGATCCGTTCCAGTCGCCAGGTGACATGAACTCGCCGCACCACGAGCCGGGTTCGTACTTCCCGGCGACATCGCAGGCGGAGTCGATGCCCTCGATTCCGGCAACGATGGCGATGACGACGGGGGCGGACTACTCGTCGTCCACGGCCACGGCACCCGCGGTCAGCTCGGGGTTCGACTACAGCTCCAGGTACGCGCCCACTACGCAGGGCAGCTACGACTCGTACCCGGCGACGACGGGAGCCAGTTACTCAACGATGACGAGCCCGGCGTACTCGCGGTCGTACACCATGGCCGACGCCAACATGTCTGGCGGCAATGGGGGTTATGGGGCTGGGGGTTACCTCCCGAACGAGTCCTACGACAACCGGCAGGACGCCGTCTACGACTCGGCCAGCGAGAGCGACACCGCGCCCAAGAAGAAGGGCAAGAGGCGCTGAACCACCGCCTCTGAGTGATCCGATCCACCTGGGCAAGCAAGGGCGCCCGGCGGTCCCAGCTCGGCCGGGGCGCGCACCGGCCGACACAACGATCGCCGGGCGCCCGCCCGTATCCACCGAGGACCACAGGGAGTGACGTCCATGATGTCCAGCAGCCCCCACTCCGCATGGCGTTCGCCCGGGAGGCCCGTCCGGGTCGGGCTCACGGTCGGTGCCGTGCTGGCCGTTGCCGCCGCCGCGTTGTTCACCGTCGGGCCGGTCAGGCTGGGGCTGGCGTCGGAGGCTTCGGTGCCGGTGGGGGCGATCACCGGACTGGCCGGGAAGTGTGTCGACGTGGACGGGGCGAACCCGGCCAACGGCACTCCCGTACAGCTCTACGACTGCAACACGACCGTCGCGCAGAGTGTGTCGGACCCGGGTGACGGAACCCTGCGAGTGCTCGGAAAGTGCCTGGACGCGCTCGACTTCGGTACCGCCGACGGGACGGCGATCCAGTTGTGGGACTGCCACGGGGGTCCCAACCAGCAGTGGGTGATCAACTCGGCCCACGACATCGTCAACCCCGCCGCGGACAAGTGCCTGGACGTGCGCGACAACCTCAGCGCCAACAGGACCCGCCTGCAGATCTGGACCTGCACGGGCGCCGCGAACCAGAAGTGGATCGCCAAGATGGCGCCGGTGCGGAGCGGCGGCGGGACCCCGTCCGGATTCGTCGTCAGCGAGGCGCAGTTCAACCAGATGTTCCCGCAGCGGAACTCCTTCTACAGCTACAGCGGGCTCACCGCGGCGTTGAGCGCCTACCCCGGCTTCACCACCACCGGCGACGACACCGTCAGAAGGCAGGAGGCGGCCGCCTTCCTCGCCAACGTCAGCCACGAGACCGGCGCCCTGACGGGCATCGTCGAGGAAAACGTGGCCAACTACGGTGTCTACTGCGACTGGAGCCGGCCCTTCGGCTGTCCCGCGGGACAGGGCGCCTACTACGGACGCGGTCCCATCCAGCTCAGCTGGAACTACAACTACAAGGCCGCCGGCGACGCGCTCGGCATCGACCTGCTGCACAACCCCTCCCTGGTGCAGAACGACTCCTCCGTCGCCTGGAAGACCGCCCTCTGGTACTGGAACACCCAGTCGGGCCCCGGCACCATGACCCCGCACGACGCCATGGTGAACAAGGCGGGCTTCGGCCAGACGATCCGCTCCATCAACGGCGCCATGGAATGCGACGGCAAGCGGCCCGACCAGGTCGGGTCCCGCGTCAGCGCCTACCAGCGGTTCACCGGGATCCTCGGGGTCACGCCCGACGGCACCCTCGCCTGCTGAGGCGTCGGACATGAGGCACACGGAGCCGTACCGGCCCAACTCCCGCCCCCGCAGACGAAGGCTGTGATCCTCCCCGTGGTCGCACGCACCCCCGGCCGTTCCGCCGCGTTGCGCGGCGCCCTCGCTCTCGGCGTCCTGGCCCTCCCGCTCGGCCTGCTCGGCGTCTCCCCCGCCCTGCGCCTCCTCAGTACGGCCCAGGACGGGCCCGTCCCCAGCACGGTCACCGGTCTGGCGGGCAAGTGTCTCGACGTCGCCGGCGCGAACCCGGCCGACGGCACTCCCGTACAGCTCTACGACTGCAACGCGACCGTCGCCCAGGAGTGGACCGTGGGCTCCGACGGGACCCTGCGCGCGCTGGGCAAGTGCCTTGACGTCACGGGCCGTTCGACCGCCGACGGTGCCAAGGCGCAGTTGTGGACGTGCCACGGCGGGGCGAACCAGGTCTGGTCCGTCAACTCCGCGCACGACATCGTCAATCCGCAGGCCGGCAAATGCCTGGACGTGACCGACAACGACCCGGCGAACAGTTCGCGGGCCCAGATATGGACCTGCACCGGCGCCGCGAACCAGAAGTGGACGGCGTCCGCCGGTCTGGCCGTCGCCCTGCCCGCCGGCGAACAGTGCTGGGCCACCCACTACGGGGCCCAGCCGGCCGGCGCGCTCACCTCCAGCGGTGAGCTCTACGACAACAACGCGGACACGGCCGCCACTTCACTCAGTCGGCAGCCCCAACTGCCGTTCGGGACCCTGGTCAAGGTCACCAATGTCGCCAACGGCCGTTCCCTGGTGGTGCGGATCACCGACCGGGGTACGTTCGCGCAGACTCCGCAGGAGCCCAAGTGCCTCGACCTGACGGACGGAGCGTTCGACCGGCTCGGCGGGAGCCTCGATCCCGACGCCGGGCACATCGTCGTCACGCAGCAGGTAGGGAACTAAGAGGCCTGTCGGGGACGGGACATGGGCACGGCTCGGTGCCAGCGTTCATGGTGCAGCCGGACTTCGACTGTGTCGGGGCGGCGAGAAGGTGACCCGAGGAGGTGCCCGGTCAGCGAAACACCGGGCAGGAACCTGCGAGTTGACGAGCCGCGTCCCTTCTTCGCAGGGGTCGACGACCTCAGCCCTTTCCGCGTCCGCGGCCCGCGTTCCGTTCACGGTTCTGCGTGGGCACGTTCACCGCGTTGGAATCCCCACGACCATGCGAGCCCCGCCGGTCCGTGGAGAAGCCGGGAGGCATTGTCCGGGCTATCTCCGCCGAATGCGACGGTGCCGGCGATACCGACCGCGACCGCGACGTTTCCCTGTCGGTACGGACGCTCTCCGAGCGCTGTAGACCATCGCGGGACGCGGGAGTCGGGGGCTGGGAAGTCCTGGCGTGCTTGTCCGCCTCCTGTGATCCCTCGTATGCCCCGAATGCCTTGAGAGCCTTCAAATCCCTTTCGAGCTCCTGGATCTTCTCAAACCGTTGGAACTGCTCGAACCTCTTCAACTGCGCCGGATCCATCGGCACCCCCGACCGCGGATCCTGTCCCGGGGACTGCTCCCGCTTCGCCGAGTTCTTCGCTTCCTCCGCCTGTGCCGCGTTCCGTTCCTGCAGCTGGCGCGTCTTCCACCGCATGCCCAGGTACCCGAACCCGGCGCCCATCGCTATCGCCAGCGGAATGGCCAGCGGGCCTCCGATCGCGAGGCCGATGCCGACTCCGATCAGCGCGGGCCCCCAGATGACCGCCGTACTCAGAATCTTCTTTCCGACAAACTTCGCCGCCCGTTTAAGGGTGTTCAGTATTCCCACGGTTGCGGCTCCAGTTCGTGGCGTCGATGGGGAAGTGAAGGCGGAGCGTCCGACTCCAGAGGACCGGACCCGGTGACGAGACATGGGAGCCGCCGGGTCCGGCGCCGACTGGGAGGGCAACCGGGGGGATGGCGCCCTCGCCACCTCCACGGGAAAGAGGGCCGATCGGTTCACCTCCCGGCTCCACGAAGGCTGTCGGGCGCCGCGGATTGAACTGTTTCCCCTCCGGGCCCGTTGCGGCGTCGTGCAGGGACCGCGTCCGTGTTCTGGCCGGACGGCCCGGGTTCGTTTTCGAGGATCCGGACCGGGGCCACACGGGCGGCAACGTCAGGAGGGGATGGGCATGAGCCTGGGTGAAGAAGAGGACGAACCGATCTCGGGAGACAAGCACTTCGCGCCCGGGGAACCGGTGGCCGGCGGCTCACAGGGTCCCGCTCCGGCCGCGTCCGGGGTCATTCCCGTGGTCGTCGCCGGTGACGGCTCCGCCTCCATCGATGGCGTCCCCGTACCCGTCATGGGCGGCGAATCCGTCGACATCGCGATCCTCGACACACTCCACGGATACGCACGCAACCGCGACACCACCGTCACCGCCTCCATCTCCGACCCCGCCGCCGGATACATCGCCATCGTCGAAGTCGCACCCGACGGCTCCAGCCGACTCGTCGAACAACTCCAGGACGACAACCCGACCGGGAACCCCGGAGTCGAGCAGCGGACAGAACCCACCACCGGGCCACCCGCACCGATCATCGTCAGCGAACACGAAGACTCCGACGATGACGAACACGATGGCGATGGCGACGGCGACGGCGACGGCGACGGCGACGATCGCTACGCCGCCGCGACCAGCACCGCCCTCAACGACGATGCCGATGATGACGACGACGATGACGACGAGGAAGAAGCCGTCGCCATCGGGCCGGAGCGGGCACGGCCACGGATCTCGGCCCCCGCCCTCAGCGTTCCCAGCATCGGCCTGGGCAACGTCCGCAACAACCTCGGCAACGTCCGCAGCAGAATGCAACGCCAGTCCGACGACGAATACGAACCACCCGCCTTCCTCAAACGCCCACTCGGCATAGGACTGGCAGGCGTCGTCGCCGCCGCGGTCGTCATCGTCCCCCTGATCATGCTCGGCAGCGGGTCGGGAGGCGGTGGGAGTCACGACGGTCAGAACCAGGCCGCCGACTCCTCCACCGTGACCGACACCACTCCGCCCACACCGCTGGAGCTCACGCCGAGCTACTCGACCTCCCCCAGCCCCTCGCTGTCGGCCTCGCCCTCCCGCTCGGCCTCTCCTTCGGCCTCGGCCTCGAAGAAGGCCAAGCCGAAACCGAAGCCGAAGGCGACGAAGACGGTGACGGTGAAGCCCAAGCCGACGGTCAAGCCCAAGCCGCACAAGGAGACGGCCGCGGAGGCCGTCATGAAGTTGCAGGTGAGGGATCCCGGGCGGCACATCTGCTACCGCGTGTACCTGAGCAAGGACGGCTGGCAGAAGCCGGTCTGCGACGGCACCACGTCCGGGCGGGTGGGCACCAGCCAGAAGATCGAGTCGATCAACACGGCGACGGCTGGTACGAAGGGCACGGCGTCCAGCGCCTGGGTCCACATCGACAAGTGGAAGGAGCCTTGGAACGGCTCCGCCGACGGCGTCGACAACTACATCGGCAGGACCAAGGCCGGTTACCCGTACATCCTGGGCTTCGTCATCAACGTGGGTGACGGCGCGGTCTGCCAGAACGCGGCCGTCAACGGCCGTTGGGGCGGCCTGGCGTGCGACGAGCCCAAGGGCCAGGCGGCCGGCAACTTCATCTGGGGCGGCACCCAGGACAACTCCCTCTGGTTGCAGGCCGTCCGCTTCACCGTGTGAGCACGAGGGGCGGGGCCGGGCGGAGTCGACTCCGCCCGGCCCCGCCCCTTCGCGTGCCGGAACCGCGTTACTTGTTCCACCGCTTGTTGGTGTTGTTGACCGCCAGTTCCGCCTCCGTCAGATCCACGTGCAGCGGGATTCCGGGACGGTTGCCGACCTTGATCAGGAAGTTCCCGAGGCCGGGCGGGTCGGTCCTGCGGCCGCTGGCGCCGTCCCAGGCGGGCGGGGTGGACCAGTCGACCAGCAGACGCTTCTCCGGCTCGGTCAGCTCGACGACCTGGGCGAGCTGCGGCATCTCGGCCGGGGGCAGGCCCGCGCAGATCACCATGCCCGCGCGTTCGACGAAGCCCTTGGCCTTGGTGCGGTCCTCCTCGGTGGGGAGGGCGAGCAGGTCGTCGAGGCTGTGGGTGATCATCGCGAGGCCGACGCCGCGCTGCCGGTCGAGGCGGGTGAGCGCGTTGACCCGGTCGACCAGGCCGCGGCCCGCCTGGAGGACCCGCCACAGCTCGTCCATGACGAGGAAGTAGTTGCGTTGCGGCTCCAGTCCGGCGTCCGCGAGCGCGTGCGCCGCGGAGACCGCGCCGAAGCCGTAGGACCAGCAGGACAGCAGCGCCGCGGCCTGGAGCAGGACCTCGCTGTCGTCGATGCCGCTGATGTCGAAGCAGACCGGCCGGTCCAGCTTCATCTCCTCGGTGGTCTGCTGGGCGAAGGTGCCGCCGAGCCGGCCGTCGCCGAGCAGTGCGGTCAGCGACGCCTCCAGGTTCTCGGTGATGTCGCGGTAGCGGGTGATGTCGCCGCGGTCGAGCGCGACCGAACGCACCGACTCCGGGGCCTCCTTGATGACCCGGACCAGGTCGCCGAGTACCGGGACGTCGCCGGGGCCGTGCCGCTCGTCCAGGACGTTCAGGGCCGCCGAGATGATCGTCTCCTCCCGGTCGGTCGGCGGGGCCGAGCGCAGGATGGTGATCAGCGCGGAGACCATGTGGAGGCGGCGGCCGTGGATGTCGGCGAGGAGCCGGTGGCGCGCGTCGCCGGTGAGCCGGGCCGCGGCGCCCATCGAGGCGCCGGGGTCCAGGACGTTGAGGTTGCCCCGGCCCCGGCCCAGGCTGATGACCTGTCCGCCGATCGCCCGGATCAGGTCCACGTAGTCGGGCTTGAGGTCGCCGAAGATCAGCGGGTGGACGCCGTAGCCGGACAGGCCGAGCGCCATCCGCCGTACGATCGTCGACTTGCCGAGGCCCGGCCGGCCCAGCACGAACATCGACGGGTTGGCCAGCAGGCCAGTGCGCGTGAACCACGACACCGGGTCGCAGCAGACCGTGGCCCCGGAGTCGAGGTCACGGCCCAGCGGCACGCCGACCATGGGCGTACCCGCGCCGGCGCCGAACGGCCACAGCCCGCACACCTGCACCGAGGTGCCACGCCACTCCGGGGCGGGATCCACGTAACCGACCATGCCGCCGCCGTGGCCGGGCCAGCCCCGGGGGGTGGGGCGCGGCGGGCGGCGTTCCTTGGTGTTGCGTGCCATCGAACATCCCCTGTACTGGGTCGAGTTGTCCTGGATCGGGTCCCGTGACGCGTGGCCGCGCTACATCGAGTCCCGCACCGTCTGCGGCAGCGCCGTGTGCAGCGGCAGCACCAGGCCCAGGGGGAGTGCCGCGGCGAAGGCGGCCGCCTGGGAGCCGTAGACGGGCCGTACGGCGATGCGGGCGGCGGGGGCGAGGTTGTCCACGGTCGCGGCGGCCTTGGGCAGTTCGGCGGCGGAGTTGACGGTCGCCGTGATCAGCAGCCCGAAGCGGATCACGCCGTGGCCCTGGGCCTGTTCCTCGGTGGTCCTGCGCGCAGCCGTCAGCTCCGCGTCGTCGCGCGCCTGGCCGATCTGTGACTGCTGGGCGTTGAACAGGGCGTTCTTGTAGTCCTGTTGGACGACGCGGGCGCCCTCGGCGCGGGTGTGCGGGCGGTACAGCAGGGTGACCCGCTTGCGGGCGATGTCGCGGTTGGGCTGCACGAGCGCGGTCAGGACGTTGGAGAACACCTCGCCCTGGGGCGCCTCCGTCATCGCCCAGGTCACGCTGAACACCCCGTCGTGGCGGTAGTGGTCCCAGGACTCCTGGGCGGCCATGGGTCCGGCGTGGTCCCAGGTGAGCCCGGTGCCGCCGGTGCCGCGCGCCTCCTCCACCAGGGACGCCACGGTGGGGTCGTAGGCGACGCGTACCGCCTCGGCGAGCTCGGTCGCGGTCATCGGTACGGCCGTGCCCGCGCCGGTCATGGACAGCCCGGCGGTCAGGCCCGGCAGCCGGGTGCCGATGTGCAGCGCCATGTCCTCGACGCTGCGGCGGGGTGTGCCCTCGCGGGCCGCGCCGGAGTACGTCAGGGCGATCCGGGTGGCGATCTGCGCCGAGCCCGCGGGGTAGGCGGCCAGCACCTCCCTGAGCATCGATCTGGCCAGGTCGGGGGCTCCGTCGACGGCGTTGGCCGCGATCTCCTGCTGGAGCCGGACTCCGGAGTCGGGGGCGGTCTCCACGGTGACGCTCGCGGCGACGAGGCCCGGCTCGGCGCCGAGGGCGGACAGCCACTGGCCCCAGTGCGCCACCCAGGTGTCGACCTGCTGCTCGTCGACGAGGGCGGCTCCGTCCGCGTCGCAGGAGATGACGACGGTGTGGTGTCCGGTCGACGGAATGGTGATCACGGCGAACGGACGCCCGTAGCCGTCCCGCGCCTCCGTCAGCGTGGACTCGGCCGCCAGGCCCGGGAGTTGGCAGGTGCCGTAGCCGGTCAGGCCCAGCGGACCCGAGCGGTAGTGGTGGCCGCCGGACGAGGTGGTGCGCCGCCAGGCCATCCGGACCGCGCCGCGCTGCATGAGGGTGCGGCCGTGCCGGTCCCGCATGGCCAGCGGGGCCAGGACCATCACCAGCACCAGCCCCAGGACCAGCGCGGCCCATATGGAGACCAGTGTGGCCAGGACGACGGCGATCAGCCCGGCGAACAGCAGCAGGGTCGCCCCGAGGGACAGACCGCGCAGACCGGACGTACGGGGCTTGCGGAAGTTGCCGTAGGTGCGGGGTTGGGTCGCCTCAATGGCTGCCACGGGAATCCTCCTGCTGGTCTTCGGTGGGCCGGCCGGCCGGCGACAGCACGGCGGCCGGCTCCTCCCAGCGGTGCTCGGGCTCTGTCTCTGCGGTGTCCGGTTCCGCCGGGTCCGCCTGACGCGGCGGCCAGGTGGTGTCGCCCGCGGTGCGCTCGCCGTCCGGGGCACCGCGTGCCCCGTCTGCGCCCATCGCGGGCGTCGGCCCGCTCCCCTTCGCGCCCGGGGTGACGCGCGCCCCGCTGGTCCCGTGCCCGTCCGGGCTCACCGCGGCCCCGGACACCGACCGTCCGGCGGCCGGACCGCGCAGCTGCGGTACGGGCAGCGCGCCCGTGGCCGCCGCCGCGTTGCCGGCGCCGGCGGAGGCCTTGCCCGCGCCTCCCCTGCCGGATGCCGCCGCCTGGACGACGGGGGCGGCGAACCGCATCAGGGCGGGCAGGGTGAAGCAGGCCAGGACGATCAGGACGACGCCGGAGACCATGGAGACGACCTCGTTCTCCTGGGTCTCGCCGGTCATCGAGAACGCGGCGGCGTAGACGATGGCCGCCGCCGGTTTGTACAGCACGAAGGCGAGCAGCCAGCCCACGGACCTGCGGAACCAGACCCGGCCGGTGGCGGTGGAGCTGGCCGCCGCCGACAGCGGCAGTGTGCCGGTGAGGATCACCAGCATGGCCATTCGTACGATCATCAGCGCGATCTGCGCGACACTGCCCGCGATCACGAGCATGGCCATGATCAGGACGAGGAACGACGAGTCCGCGCTGTCGAGGGCCAGCATGGCCGAGGTGCGTTTCTCGAACTCCGCCACGCAGCTGGCCACCGGGTCCCCGGTGGCGCTGATCTGCCGGCAGCCGGTGGACCTGTCGATGATCCAGACGCTGAACTTGTCGCCCGACACTGCCAGCAGATTGACCGTGGCCACTCCGGCGGAGGAGACCACCACCAGGTTGAGCAGCCCCTGGAGGGCCTGCCGGGCGGGCTCGCCGCGGCGCTGCCAGGCGAGGTGCCCGGCCGCGACGACCAGGCACAGTACGGCGGTGAACGTGGTGAACCAGATCGTGGAGCCGCGCAGGAACGCGACCGGGCCACCCTCCTCGCCCAGGTCGGGACTGCCCAGGTTCATCCAGGCGCTGCCGAGCGCCTTGACCGTGGTGCTCGCCGCCTGCGCGGCGCTCTCGGCGATGTCGTCGAACCCGGTGTCGCCGAGGTCCTTGGGGGTCGTGCCCGTTCCGTCGCCGACGCAGTATCCGCCGACCGTGGGGGGTACCCAGCCGAAGTCGCAGCCCGCCATCAGACGCCTCCCCACTCGATGTATCCGGCGAGGGAGTCGACCGGGGCGGGGTCGGCGGGGTCGGCCGGGTACTCCAGCCGCCAGTCCCCTTCCTGCCACAGCGCCGTCGTGGTGGCGGCCTGCATCCGGCCGTCCGGGAAACGCCACACCGTCTGGATCACCGCGGTGGTGTCGTTGTAGGTGACGAACCTGAATCCGGCGATCTGCCCGTGGGCGCCACCGCCGGCGCCGTCGTCCGGGACCGCCGTCGCCTCGGCCTTGGTCCGGTCGGTGATGTAGGCGTCGCGGCCCGCGCCGACGGTCTGGGTGCGGGTGACCTCCAGCCAGTCGTCGGCGGCCAGGTAGCGCACGCTGATCTGGCTGGTGGCCAGCAGGGCGCCGACGGGGGTGTGCGCGTAGCAGCGTGCGACGTCCTTGCCGGCCAGGGCCGGTCCCGCCTTCTTCGAGGAGGGGAGGGCGACGCTGTCGTACAGGCTCCAGGTCACGCCCGCGGGTGCGGAGGCGGGCAGGTCCTGCCGCTCGTCGGACAGTTCGGGGCACGGGGCGCCGTCGGCGACGGACCCGGAAGGCTGGGGGCCGGTCGAACGGACGGCGGGCGCCTGTGCGGTGGGGACGCTCTCCGCGGAGTTGTCCGAGGTGACGGCGAGCACTGTCCCGATGACGGCGATGAAGCCGATGAACGCGGCGGCGCTGACGAAACCGCCGCTCAGCCACGGGCTGCGCGGCTCGCTCGTCGACGCGCGGTCGCCGGGCTCTGCCATGGTCCCTCTCTCATCCTCGTGGGGTGTCGGACGACGGGTGACGGGCGGGTCGCAACGCACGATGCCGGCCGACCCCCTGACCTACCGTCAGGTTCTCGGCCGTGACACCGGACGTTCCGGGCCCGCCCCGTGGATCGACCTGGGGCGGATCGGTCTCCGACGGAGCGGATCGGGCTCCGGAGGCCGACCTTCGGAGGCCGGTCACCGGCGGATTGACCTCCGGTGGGCCGGTCTCCGGCGGTCGGTCACCGACGGATCGGTCCGGCGGTCGGTCACCGGCGGCCGACCTTGGGGGTCGGCTTTCGGCGGTCGGTCACCGGCGGCCGGTCACCGGAGGTCGGCCTCCGACGGATTGGCCTCCGGTGGAGCGGTCTCCGATGGTCGGTCACCGGCAAATCGGTCACCGGCGGTGACCGACCATCGGCGGTCAACCTCCGGCGGAGTGGTCTCCGGTGGTCGACCATCGGTGGTCTACCTCCGGCAGATCGGCCACCGGCGGATCGGCCACCGGCAGTCGATCCCCGGCAGTCGGCCTCCGACGGATTGACCTCGGTGGACCGGCCACCGGCAGATCACCGCCGACAGATCAGTCACCGGCGGGCGACCTCCGGTGGAGCGGTTTCCGGCGGTCGACTTTCGGCGGTCGGCCACCGGCGGATCGGCCACCGGCAGTCAATCCCCGGCGGTCGGTCTCCAATGGATCGATCACCGACGGTCGCCCACCGGCGGATCGGTCTCTATACGAGCGCGCCGACGATGCCCGAGGCGGAGCCGACGAGCAGGCAGGCGCCCAGGACGAAGCCGAGCCCCCTGACGTGCTCGCGGCCGCCCCCGCGGGAGTGGTCGAGCGCCATCCTGGCGGCCACGCCGAAGATGCCCGCGACACACAGTGCGGTGACGCACCAGGCCACCCACTTGAGCACCGTCAGCAGACCTTCGGCGCCGGGCGGCGCCTCGCCGCCGCCGACGTCCGGCGGGCCGGTGGGCGCCGCGGCCAGTTGGCCGAGCGGGGTCAGGTGCGGTGAGGCGTCCAGAACGGCCGCCAACAGGCTGGACAACGCGGGTCTCCCTAAGCGGGTCGGGTGAGTCGGGACAGGTCGCGCGCCAGCGGCGCGCACTCCTTGGGCAGGTGGGACATGGGCGACTCACCGAGTCGCCACGGCTCCACCCAGGGGATCTCCCACAAGCGGGGTACGGCTCCCGAGACCAGCCGCACCAGGTTCTGCAGGACCCGGGGGCGCCGGCCGGGAGCGTCGGCGACGACGACCAGGCCGAGCAGGTCCACGCCCGGGACCATGCCCGAGGCCCACTGCCGCGCGGCGTTCTGCGCGGCCTTGATGCCGTTCGCGCTGGACCGGGCGACGAGCACGACCGCCGGGGACTGCGCCGCCGCGGGCCAGGCGAGCCCCGCGTCCTGCCCCCCGGGCACGGCCCGCTCCAGCGTGCTGACCCCCGCACCCCCGTGCACGCCGAGCCACCACCAGCCCTGCACGGCACCGGACTTCGGCCCCGCGACGGGCAGCCCCTGCTCAGGCCGCGGCACTCCCGCCCCCTGCGGAGCCACCGGGCCGGTGAGTTCCGTGGACACGTCCTGAACCGATCGCAGGGATTTCCCGTTGCTGCCCCCGGAAGGGCGTGACTGCGGCAACCAGGGATTGACGACCGGTACCTCACCCGCCACGGCAACTCCTTCCACTGCTGACTCAACAAGCCCATAGTACACATAAGTTAGCAATACAACACAAGTCATTATTTATCAGAAATACGAAATTTAGGGCGAGTTGAGGCTCTTCCGGAGCGCTTGGTTCCTGGATCGCAGGTTTCCTTGGGGGGTTGCAGATGACCGGCCATACGCAGGCACGATCGACGATGCTGGTGGGTACCGGCGTCCTGGTGTTGATCGGTTCCCTGGTCGGCCTGTCGGTGGTGGGCGGCGTGGACCAGAAGAAGGAGGCCGCGCCCGTCGGGTTCGCCACCACGCTGGACGCCAAGGGCGTGCCGACGGAGTACGTGGAGTGGATAGAGCGCGCGGGCCAGGTGTGCGACGAGGTCAGCTCGCCCCTGGTGGCCGCGCAGATCAAGGCGGAGTCCAACTGGGACCCGACCGCCGTGAGCCCCGCCGACGCCCAGGGGCTCAGCCAGTTCATCCCCGGCACCTGGGCGACCTGGGGTGTGGACGCGGCGAGCCGGGACGGCAGCCCCGAACCGGACGGCGTGGCCGACCCGTTCACGCCGGGCGACGCCATCATGACCCAGGCGCGCTACGACTGCTGGCTGGCAGGCAAGGTCAAGAAGCACGGCGCGGGCGGCGGCGACACCACCCGGCTGATGCTCGCCGCCTACAACGCGGGCCCCGGCGCGGTCCAGGACTACGACGGCGTGCCCCCGTACCCTGAGACGCAGGCCTACGTCACCAAGATCATCGAGTCGATGACCGACTTCACCGGGGCTCAACCGACCGAGCAGGCGAGCGAGTTCGGGGACCGGGTGGTGGCCGCCGCCAAGAAGTGGCTCGGCACCCCGTACTCGTGGGGCGGCGGCGGACCCGAGGGGCCCGGACGCGGATTCGCCCAGGGCGCCAACACGATCGGGTTCGACTGCTCGTCCCTCGTCCAGTACTCGGTCTACCAGGCCAGCGGCGGTGAGTCCCTCCTCCCGCGCGTCTCCCAACTCCAGGTCCTGGCGGGCGAGTCGGTGGAGCGCGACGACATGCGGCCCGGTGACGTGATCGGTTTCAACCTGAACGGCAGTTTCGACCACATCGGCATCTACATCGGGCACGGGCAGTTCATCCACGCGCCGAAGACCGGCGACGTGGTCAGGATCAACAGCCTCGACGAGCCCTACTACGCGCAGAAGTCCCAGAAGGTAAGGCGGTTCGGATGACACTCCCCGGCAAGCGGGACACCACGGCCGTGGCCGCGACGGTGCTCGCGCTCGCCCTCGCCCTGGGCGGGTGCGGCTCGGGCACCGGCTCGTCCAAGGGCTCGGGCTCGGGCTCGGCCAAGGGCTCCGGCTCCGGACAGGACGTCGCCGACCGGGCGTCGGCTCCCGCCGCGACCGACACCGGCCGTTATCCGACCCCGTCCGCTCCCCGAGAGGCCGAGCCGCTGCCGACGGGGGCCAAGGGCACCCCCAAGGGAGGCGTGGCCCGTCCCCGCGACGTCGACCAGCGGGACGCCGACGCGGTCGGCTGGTCGGCGCTCAAGGTGATGTGGACGTCCGACACGGTCGTCGACAGCGGCCCGCAGGACGCCGGTTTGCGAGCCGCGGACGCGGGGTGGCTGACCAAGGCGTACGCGGCACGGCTGCGCGAGCACCAGCCGCGCTCGGTGCCCGGCGCCCAGTGGCGGGAGTGGGCCGGCCACCGCGCCTACACCGTCGTCACGCTGAGCAAGGCCGAGGACGCCGCCATGCCCGGCGAGACCGACACCGAGGCGTGGGGGCAGTGGACCGTCACCGCCACGCCGTTCGGCCGCGACGACTGGGCGGGCGAGCCCACCGTCGTCGTGGCGTATCTGCACCTCACCCGCACGGCGGCCGACGGGACGTGGCGGGTAGCCGACGTCACCGTCCAATAGCCCGGAGGGATTTCATGCATACGACGTACGAGCACGCGGAGGTGCCGGCCTGGCCGGTGTACGCCCTCGCCGTGCACGACGACGGCCGGGTCGACGTCTCCGGCCCGCTGGTGCCCGCCGCCGGGCACCCCAACCGCGCCTCGGCCGTCGCCACGGTGGCGGAGGCGGCCGCTCGCCTGCGCCGTCCGGTGCGCGCGGAGGCCACCGAGCCGGACGGCACCGTGTGGCTTCTGGTCATCTCCCCCGACGGAGCGGTGGCGGAGCTCCCGGGCGGCGGACAGCGCGCCAAGGCGACGAGGAAACGCCAGGAGAAGGCCGCCGCGCGCGCCGCGGACACGGCCCCCGAGCCCGTCGGTTCGCCGTTCCCGGCGGCCGACGAGGACGAAGCCGACGCCGACGCCGATGAGATGGACGTGGACGTGATCGTGGGGACCGCGTCGGAGGCCGGGTCCGCCGGGCGTCCCCGGACGGCTGTCCTGGGCCGGACGGGGCCGGGTACGAGGGTGGTCGCGGCGCGTCACCTCGGCCCCGCTGCCGCGTCGAACCGGTCCGTGCCCGAGGCGGCCGCCGCCGGCCGCGGGACCGAGGCCGACCCGGAGCCCGGCGGCGTGACGGATGCCGCCACGGATCTCGCCACGGCGCTCGGGACGGACTCCGGTTCGGATCCCGCGGAGTACGCCGGGGCGCTGGCCCTGGTCACGAAGCTTCTTCAGACGGGCCGAGTGGCCAAGGCCGCGGGACTCGCCGCGCGGCTCGACGAACAGGCCGCGGGCACCCTCGGGGTCTCCCACCCCGACGCCCTGCGCATCCGCGAGATCCGGGCCCGCGTCACCGCCCTGTCGGGCGACGCGCTGGCCGGCGTACACCTGTTCCGTGACGTCGCCGAGCGCTGGCACTACCAGGGGAACGGCGAGCGGGCCGAAGCGGCGGCGGTCCGTGCCCAGGCGCTCTGGATGGAGATCACCGAGCTGGATCCCGCGCTGTCCGCCGGCATCGCCGTGGTCAGGCTGCGCAACCAGATCCCGGGCGAGGACGGTTCGGCGCTCACCGCCGCCCTGAAGCACCGGGCGTGGCTGGAGTCGTCGCACGCCGCGGGCGGACAGCAGCCGCCGGCGGCCTCG
Source organism: Streptomyces sp. NPDC088747 (assembly GCF_044751025.1). NCBI lineage: Bacteria > Bacillati > Actinomycetota > Actinomycetes > Kitasatosporales > Streptomycetaceae > Streptomyces > Streptomyces sp. NPDC088747. The sequence continues at coordinate 764,440 of NZ_JBIVKZ010000002.1, read as the reverse complement.
CCGGGCGCCGCGCGCAAGCGGCGCCCGATGCCGTCCTGGGATCGCCCCGCACAGGAGAGCCGGACGGCCACGTGAGGCCGGTGCCGGGCGGGTCTCAGGCGGCGGGGGTGTGCCACTGGGGCTGGTGCTTGCCGCTGACGACTTCGTCGGGGGTCTCGACGATGCCGAGGGCCATCCGCAGCGCCCGCACCGCGTGGTAGAGGCGCGACTTGACGGTGCCCGGCGGTATGCCGAGCACGAGGGCGACCTCGCGCGTCGATCTGCCGGTGTAGTAGGTCTCGTACAGCACCTGCCGGTGCTTGGACGAGAGCGACTTGAACGCCTGCTGGAGGATCATCGAGGAGAGCAGGCGGTCCACGTCGTCGGACTTGGCGAGCAGTTCGTCGAGCCACGCGGTGCCGTCGACCTCCTGGGGACGGGCCATGCGCAGCCGGTACTCGTCGATGACGAGGTTGCGGGCCACCCGGAACAGCCACGGCCGCAGCGGCTGGTTGTCCTCCATGCTCTGGGTGCGCCAGCAGCGCAGCAGCGTCTCCTGCACCACGTCCTCGGCCCGGTGCCGATCGCCTCCCAGCAGGCGCAGGACATAGTGGTACAGGTCTCTGGCGTGGTCGTCGTACAGCGTGCGCATCGCTCGTTCCCGGGCGGCGACCGCTCCAGTTGATCCCATCACGGTCCAGCTCAAGGTCGTACTCCCTCGTTCTGTGACCTCGTGGCGAAGGTCGGGCGTCGAGGCCGGTCCAACAGCCCCGATCGCTGGGAGTCTCGCGAGCCGGGTTCCACGTCGTATTGACGAGTGATTGACATGCCCCGGGCGGTTCAAGCCGCAACCGGAGCCCAAACATCCATGGCGGTGGGGCCGTCCGCACCGGGACGTCCCCACCGCTGTCGCTGGTCTGAGCTGGGCTTTCCGGGTCAGGCCGCTCCGGTTATCCGGGTGTCCGACCCCGAAGTCAGGTCGTGCATACGCCGATTGACGAGCCGCGGCAACGCGGCGTCCACGACCGTCCGGCCGCCGTGCTCCGCGTCGTCCGCCGACATGGCCAGCAGTACGGCGAGCAGGGCGCGGCCGAGGTCAACGGCGGTCGGCACGTCGTCGACCAACAGCCAGGCGGCGGCCGCCCGCGTCAACTCCTCGTGCACACGGGGGTCGCCCTGGCGGTGGCGGATCCGGGCGAGTTCGACACAAGTGGCCGTCGCGAGACGGTGGTTCTCGCTCCGGTGGGCGACGAACGCCTCCAGCGCGTGGGCCTCAAGGGTGTACGGGTGCTCCGGGCCGAAGGCGCGTGCGGTGTGCTCGCGCAGCCGGAAGGCGAGTGCCGCCGCCTGTTCCAGCGCGCCGGCGTCCACCGAGCGGCGCACCAGCGCAACGAGTTCGGCCAGTTCGTCCGGAACGGCCTCCGGCCGGGGTTCGGGAACCGGGTAGGCAACCGCCTCTGCCACCGTCTCCGGAACCCGTCCACCCACAGCGGCCGGGTGTGTTCCGTCCGGGCGGGCGTTCTCGGGGGCCGACGGGTGCGTCACGCCGACGGGCGGCGGGGCGTCGGGGTGGCCGGGAGCCGGCGGTGTGGCTGCGGTGGGGGGTGGGGTCGGTTGCGGTGTCGGTTGCGGTGTCGGTTGCGGGGCAACGACCGTAGGCGGCGCGGCCGTTACCGGCTGCGGGGCAACAGCGGCCGGGGGCGCGGCGGTTACCTGCTGCGGCGCAACAGGGTGGGGGTGCGCGGCTGTTGTCGACTGCGGGGCAACAGGCGCCGGGGGCCGGGTCGTCGCCTGCTGCGGAGCGATCCCCGGCGCCGCTGCCGACACGGGCTCCGAGGCGAAGGCGGGGGAGGGCGCGGCCACGGCGGGCTGCGAGGCAACGACCGTCGGCGGCGCGGTGGTTACCGGCTGCGGGGCAACAGGGTCCGGGTCCGCAGCCGTTGTCGGCTGCGAGGCAACCACGGCCGACGGCGCGGCGGTTACCGGCTGCGGGGCAACAGCAGCCGGGGGCGTGGCCGTTACCTGCTGCGCGGCGACGGGCTGCGGAGCAACAGGCCCCGGCGCCGGTGGCTGAGCGCCGACCGGAGGCGATGACCTCACCGGTGGTGGAGCGGCGACCTCGGGAGGCGATGACCTCACCGGCACTGGGGCGGCAGCCTCGGGAGGAGGCGATGACCTCACCGGCACTGGGGCGGCAACCTCGGGAGGAGGCGAAGACCTCACCGGCACTGGAGCGGCAGCCTCGGGAGGCGAAGAGCTCGCCGGTGGTGGGGCGGGGGCCGTGGGTGGGGCCTCGGTCGGCGGTGGGGCGGACGGGTACGGTTCCGCCTCCCCCGAGGCCGCCTCGTCGTGTTTCTCGTGCAGCAGGACCTGGCTCGAACCGTCGGGCGCGACCTCGACCAGGGTGACCTCGCCCCCCTGTCTGTCGAAGATCACCCCTTGGACGGGACCGCCGCCGGCCTGGGCGTGGCGGTGCAGCATGTCGAGCACGGCGACGTGCACCGGTTCACCCGCCGGCACCTGGAGGGGTTCACCGTCCACCGTCGCTCTGCCGTCGTGGCCGATGAGCACGTCGAAGGGGGACGCCGTCCGCGCGGAGTCGTCCGGTGTGCTGTCGTCCTGTGCGATGTCGTCCCATGCGTTGTGGTCCTGTGCGATGTCGCCCTGTCGGTCCGGACGGATGCGCCTGCTGAACACGTCGTGCCTCCTTGCTGTGCTGGTCTGCCGGTCTGTCGGTCAGGTGGTGCTGGGCGTGGGCCGCGGGCTGAGGCTGGGGTACTCCTCTTCGTCCTCCCCCAGGTCGACGGAATCGGTGTACAGGGCGAACGACGACCTGACACTGACGACGTAGCTCTGCGCCTTGTCGGTATCGGGTACGCCCTTCGCCGCCTTGACGGCGTCCAGACCGGACGTGTACGCCGCCAGGGTCATGTCCAGGACGTTGCCCTTGACCTCGTTGTTGGCGACAAGGGTGTCGATCTCCTTGGCCAGCGAGCACATGTACCGGCCCTGCGCCATGATCGAGTCGGAGGCGTCCAGGGCCGAGGTCTTGTCGTTGTCGTCGTCGTCCTCGCCGAACTCCTTGAACTTGTCCGGCGGCAGCTGGGAGATGCCCTCTTTGCCGTCGAGTCCGACCAGCTTCGGGTTGAACTGCGACTCGGCCTGGATCTGCGAAACGATCACGATGGCGCCGATCTGACTGCATTCGGCCCCGGCGTCCTTGATGTCCGACAGGTACTCGTCGGGCACGGCCCCCTCCTTCAGCGCGGCCTTCCCGTCGCTGTTGAACGCCGACACGATCTGGTCGGTGTCCACTCCCCCGCCGCCGCTGTTGTCGGCGTCGCAGGGCAGGATGCCGATCTCGCAGAGGAGCACGATCGGCCAGAAGATCCATCCGAGGGCGCACATCACGATCGTCCCGGCGAGGAGAAGCAGGAAGAGCAGCGGCCCGATGATGCAGCCGAAGGCCCCGGCGCCGAGACCGGCGGCTATGTAGACGGTGTTTTTCCCGGCGTCGGAGGAACTCTCCTCTTCCCCGCCACCACTTGCGCCCACGGCCCGTCACACCCCTTGCTTTCGCCTGCCGAACATGCGTCCCCGGGCTCCCTTGAACCAGGTCGCCCGATTTCCCGTAGTCGCTGCCCGACGGATCACCGCGGACACGCACGCCGCAACGGACACGACGGCCCATCAGTTCAATCCGGGATCCGTCGCAGTACGCGACACGAGGGAAGGGGGGGATGCACATGGGCGTCCCTTCGGCACCATCCGCCGGCTCGCAGATGTGGGTCCGCGGGCCGACAGCACAACCGGCCGCACCGGCGCAGGACGCGCCGGCACCTACGGCCACGACGACACCGACCGCAACGACGGCACCGACCGCACCGGCCAGGCAGGCGCGGCCCTCGGTGCGGACGGCATTGCCCAAACCACCCGTACCGGAGAGCAGTTCGCCGTTGCGGCACCACGGTGAGCAGGTCGCCTGGATCACCACGCACGGCGGGGCCGGGGCGAGTACGCTCGCGCGGGTCCTGGGGGGCGCGGACCTCGGCCGCAGGTGGCCCGACCCGGCCAAGGGCGAACCCCGCCAGGTGCTGCTGGTGGCCCGCACGCACAACGCGGGCATGCGGGCGGCGTCCCACGCCCTGAACGCGCTCCGCAAGGGGGACCACCCCGCGGGACTGGAGCTCGTCGCCATCGTGCTGGTCGCCGACGCGCCGGGATCGCTGCCGCGCGCACTCGGCCGGCGCGTGCGCGTGCTGCGTTCGGCGGCCGAGGTGCACCGCGTTCCGTGGGTGCCTGCCTGGCGCCTCGGCGACGAGATCGACCAACTGCCCAGGGCGGTGCGGGCGCTGGCACGGCGTGTCGCGGCCCCGGCGGGCAAGGCGAGGAGGTCGCGATGATCCTCTCGGTCGCCGAGATCTTCAGGGCGGACATCAACCCCAACGAGTTCGCCCCCGACACCCCCTTCGTCCCGGGAAACCAAGCCGCCGAACTGCTCGGCATCCTCACCTGGGTCGTGTCGGCCGCCTCTGTGGCGGGCCTGATGATCGTGGGCATCCAGATGGCCATGCAGCTGCGACGCGGCGAAATGGGCGAGGGGGCGACCTATTTCCGAGGGGCGTTCTTCGTCGTTGGCGCCTGCGTCCTCGGCACCGCCGCAGGACCGCTCGTCAATTTCGTACTCGTGCCAATTCTCTGACCGTCAAACATCCACCGCTGACCGCAACACCTGGAGAATCCCGTGAAGGACACCCTGCTTTCTCTCTCCGCCGCCGGGCACAATCTCGTGGCCGACGGCGAGACCGCCTCCACAGTTCCCAAGCCCGTGTCGGGCGCGCCGGACGACCTCGCCAAGGCGGTGGACACCGTCCTGGGCATAGCCGCCTGGGCGGGCACCGCCGCCGGTGTGGCCGGCGTCCTCATCACCGGAATCATGATGGCCGTGTCCATGAAGCGCGGCGAGAGCTCCGAGCACTTCAGCCGACTCGGCATGGTGCTGGGCGGCTGCGTACTCGTGTCCACCGCGGGACCCATCGTCGAATTCCTCTTCTAGTAGCGCCCGATCACAGGAGAGGCCATCGACATGTTCGGCGCACAACGAAAAAGAGACCCGGTTGTCGGGCCTTTCTACAAACAGCGAGGCTGGATCAACTCGGCCATATTCCTGGGCTTTTTCGTGGTCATGTCCCTGGTGGCCCTCGTGGTCAACCCGCCGAGCGGCGAAGTCGCCGCGAGCCAGCGGGAGACGCTCGCCGGGCTTGGCGGCCCGCTGTCTCCCGGCGATCCGCAGCAGGTGCGGACGGGGCCGGGCGGCCGGCCGGAGAACTGTCGTACCGACGACGGGGACACGGCCCGGCCGACCGCGGCGCCGACGGACGTGAAGTGGCGGCAGCTCGTCACCATGATGACGCCCGTCTCGCCGTCGGCAGGCCCGCTGCACACCGACGCCACCATGTGGTGGTGCTTCGCCCACACACCCACCGGGGCAGTGCTGGCGGCGCACGTCATTCCCGTCCAGTTGAGCGGCGCCTCCTGGCGCATCGTCGCGGAGCAGCAGGTCGTGCCCGGGAAGTCGCGCGACAGTTTCGTCGTCAGCAAGGCCGAGGCCGAGGAGGCCAACTCGGGGGAGAACGCCGTCGGACGCTTCGCCGGCTTCGCCGTGGAGTCGTACGCGGACGACGCCGCGACGGTACGGCTGCTCGTCACCAATCCGATGGGCGGCTACCTGTCGACGTCGGTATCGGTGCGCTGGCGGGACGGCGACTGGAAGGTGGTGCTCCTGGACGACGGGTCTCTCTTCCCGTCCGTGAAACAGGCGACACCCAATGGCTTCATCATGTGGGAGGCGTGAGATGTTCCTGGCCGCAGCAGGCGATGGGTGCGACGGAGGTCTCGACTTCCTCGGGATGTTCGGCGACCCCATCGGCACCATGATCAACATGGTGGCCCAGATCATCATCCAGGGCGCCATCGGGATCTTCCTGGCCGTGGGAGGCATCTCCTCGACCAACGCGGCCGCGTCGGACAAGATCAGTGTCCAGACTCAATGGATCACCGTCTACCTCGCGTGCGGCTCGATCCTCTTCGCCGCCGCCAAGATGGCCCTGGACCGGAAGGGCGACACGGGCGCGACCGCCCTCAGGGGCATTCTGCGCGTCATCCTGGTCAGTACGGCCGCGACCAGCGTCATCGGCCTGTTCGTCAAACTCATGGACGACTTCTCCGACCACCTCCTCAAGGGCGCCCTCCTCAACCTGCTGGAGGGCATCAACTGCAACGGCAACGTTCCGGACATGCTGCTGCTGGTCGTCGGGTGCCTGCTCATCATCTCCGGCATCATCCACTCGCTCCTGATGTGGATCCGGCTCGGCGTGATGATCGTCCTGGTGGGCACGCTCCCGATGGCCGCCGCCGCGTCCATGACGGACTGGGGCGGCACCTGGTGGCGCAAGCACATCGGCTGGCTGGTCGCCTGGCTGCTGTACAAGCCGACGGTCGCCCTCGTGCTGTACTCCGGCGCCATCATGGTCGACTCGTCGGAGACCCACAGCGACGTCGACACCCAGATCGCCGGAATGGGCCTGCTGCTGCTGTCGGCCGTCGCCCTGCCGGCACTGCTGAGACTGATCGTCCCGGCGACCGCGGCCCTCGGCGGCGACTCGGTCGGGAGCGCCACCATGGGCGTCGCCGGGGGCCTGGCCTCCGGAGCGAAGTCCCTGGCCGACTCGGCCGGCAGAAGCGGAGGCGGCGGTTCCTCCGGACCCTCGGGCGCTAACGGAAGCAGCCCTTCCGGTTCGAGCAGGGACGAAGGCGGCAGCAGCAGCCATACGAAGAGCAGCGGGTCCTCGACAGGAGGAGGCGGCGGAGGCGCGAGCAAGGCCGCCGCGGGAGGCCCCGCCCTCGCCGCGATGGTCATGGCCGCGGAAGTGGCCGGGAAGATCGGCAAGGGAGTCACGGACGTCGCCAAGAGCGGGGTCGAGGGCTCCAACGACCGAGACGGCAACTGACCGCCACCAGGCCGGGTACGGCGTGGACCTCCCCCTGGGTGCCCCGGTCGCACGGCATGTGCGGCCGGGGCCGCGCCCCCGGACACAGCACGGGGGCGCGGCCCAACTCCGCCGCGCCGTACCCCAGTTCCACCCACCGGAAGGGAAGCAGGTAACCCATGTCCACCCAAGCCGCTGCCGTCGACCCCACATACGGGAACTGGCGCAGGCCCAGGCGAGCCGGCTTCGGGCCACTCGGTCTCATCGGCACCGTCGCGGTGTTCGGCGGGCTCGTCGTCGACCTGATGATGTCGCTGGTCTCACTCCAGCTCACCGTGATCGTGCTCGTCATCCAGACCTTCTTCCTGCTGCCGCTCGCTGTGCGCACGCAGGACGGGCGCAACGTCTACCAGCTCTTCGCCGTGCGCATCAGCTGGTTCCGGCGCAAGGCCAAGGGATCGACCTCCTACATCTCCGGTCCGCTGTCCCCGCGTCCTGGCGGCAAGTTCCGCCCGCCGGGACTGCTCAGCCGGGTCACGGTCATCGAGGGCAGGGACGCCTACGACCAGCCGTTCGGCGTGCTGCACCACCGCAGCCGCAACCTCTACACCATCGTGCTCGGCTGCGAGCCCGACGGCGGATCGCTCGTCGACCCCGACCAGGTCGACAACTGGGTGGCGTCCTGGGGCCAGTGGCTGGCCCGGCTGTCCAGCGAGCCGGGTCTGCGCGGAGCCTCCGTGGTGGTGGAGACCGCCCCGGACACCGGCACCCGGCTGGCCAACGAGGTGCTGCCGCGCATCACCGCCGACGCCCCGCCGGCCGCCCGCGCCGTGATGGAGGAGGTCGTGCAGCGGTATCCGAGCGCGTCCTCCGAGATGCACACCTACCTCGCCCTGACCTACGGCGTCACCCCCGGCCAGAAGCGCAAGACCGAGGACATCCTCACCGACCTCGCCATCCGCATCCCCGGCCTGCTCCAGGGAATCGTGGGCGCCGGCGGCGGTCCCGCCGCCCCGCTGTCCGCCGAGCGCATCGCCGAGGTCGTCCGCGTGGCCTACGACCCGGCGGTGGCCGCCGACGTCCTGGAGGCCCGCGCCCTGCACGGCGGCACCGGCCTGGAATGGGAGGACGCCGGTCCCGCCGCGGCCGTGGAGAAGGTCAACGCCTACCAGCACGACTCCGGGGTCTCCCGGACCTGGATGCTCACCCTCGCGCCGCGCGGCACGGTACGCGCCCAGGTGCTGCGCGGTCTGCTGGAGGACGCGCCCGGTACCCGCCGCAAGCGGGTGGCGCTGCTGTACCGGCCCATCGACCCGGCGACCTCGGCACGCATTGTGGAGGCCGACCGACGGGCCGCGCAGTTCATGGCCACCTCCAAGCGCGGCATGGTGCAGGCGCGTGCCGCCAACGAGGTGCGCGCCGCCGAGCAGACGGCCGTCGAGGAGGCCACCGGCGCCGGCCTGGTCGAGTTCTCGCTCATGGTCACGGTCACGGTCGACTCCGACGCCGACCTGGAGGACGCGAACGTGACGGTCCGCAACCTGCTCGCCGGAGCACGGCTGTTGATGCGACCGGCCGACCGGATGCAGGCGGCGGCGTTCAGCTGCACGCTGCCCGCCGGAATCCTCCCCTGGGAACACACCCTGGTGCCGCGCGAACTGAAGGAAGCACTGTGAGGACCAAGAACCCGCGCGGCAGGGACCAGGCCGCCTTCGAGGACGACGACGCCCCGATCACGTACAAGGACGAGGGCCCCGACCTCAACCCCAAGAAGGACGGCAAGAACAACAAGAAGAAGGCGGAGGCCAGGAAGAAGCCCGGCGCCGCGCCCAGGGAGCCGAGGGAGAAGCTGGCTCCCCCGCGCGGCTGGTACGGCCCCGGCGGCGGCCAGGTCGCCAACGTGGACCCGCCGACGATGTGGCGTGCCACCACCGTGCAGGCGTGCGGACTGTGGCCGTTCGCGGCCGGCTCGGGCGCGCCCATGACCGGCGTCCCACTGGGCCAGCACCTCTACACCGGGGCCACCGTCTGCGGCGACCCGCTGTCGTGGTTCACCCGCGCCCACTACATCTCCAACCCCTCGCTGTTCATGCTCGGCATGCCGGGCCTGGGCAAGTCCACCCTGATCAACCGGATGCTGATCGGCCTCGCCGCCACCGGTGTGGTGCCGCTGGTCCTCGGCGACCTCAAGCCCGACTACGCCGACACCGTGCGCGCCCTGGGCGGCCAGGTCATCTCCATCGGCCGCGGCATGGGCGGCATCAACGTCCTGGACCCCGGTGCCATGGGCGCCGCGGCCCGGCGCATCGGCGGCGAGGCGGGGCGCGTACTGCACGCCGAGACCCACGGCCGCGTCCTCAACATGGTCGCCGCGCTCATCACCATCGTGCGCGACCGCCCCATGGACGACCACGAGCAGTCCGTACTGTCCGCGGCCCTGCACCATCTGCGCGAGCGCACCCCGCCGAACCGCGCGCCGCTGCTGGGCGATCTGGTGAAGGTCCTCGTCGAAGGTCCTGACCGGGTGCGGGCCGTGACCCTGGACCGCGGGGACGAGAGCCGCTACCGCGACGCCGTCGACCCGCTGCACCGCTCGCTCCTGGGCATCCTCGACGGACCGCTCGGCGACACCTTCGCCTCCGAGACCTCCACCCGCATCAACCTCAACTCGACCGCGGTGTGCATGGACATCTCCCGGATCGGCGAGGCCGACACCCAGCTCACCGCGGCGGCGATGCTGGCCTCGTGGTCCGACGGCCTTGGCACGGTGGCCGCCTCGCACGCCCTCGCGGACGCCGGACTCGCGCCCCGGCGCTGGTTCTTCACGGTGCTCGACGAGCTGTGGCGGCCGCTGCGCGCCGCCTCCGGCATCGTCGACCGCATCGACGCCCTGACCCGCCTCAACCGCAGCCTCGGCCTGGGCGACGCCAAGATCACCCACACCCTGAAGGACGCCGAGTCGCTGGGCAGCGACACCGACCGCGTCAAGGCGCGCGGCTTCGTCGAACGCGCCGGCATGGTGGTGGTCGCCGGACTGCCGCGCCAGGAGATGGAGGAGCTGGGCCAGATCGTGGGCCTGTCCCGCCGCGAGATCACCCTGGTCTCCTCCTGGTCCTCGCCGCCGGGCTGGGCCGCGCACGGAGACCGCGAGGAGCCGCCGGGCCGCGGCCGTTTCCTGATCAAGGTCGGTGGCCGCCCAGGCATCCCGATCAAGGTCGCCATCACCGACACCGAGCGGCACCTGCACGACACGAACAAGCGCTGGGTGGCGAACAAGCCGGCCAACGAGGGCGGCTTCGAGCACATCCCCGACGACCCGTACGGGCATCTTCCCGACCTCTCCAAGACACCGATGGACAGGAGGTGAGCCGCGTGATCACGAACGCGGTCCAGGCCAGAAGGTTCACCCCATGACAGGCGGCGGCGCGCCCAAGGGCCGGACGTACGGCAGCGAACTGATGCCGTGGGCGATCGTGATGGTGGCCGGCGGGTTCATGCTGATGTTCGGGGGCGTCTGGTTCGGCGGAACCGTGGGCGCCGCCGTGACCGGCTCGGGCTGGAACCCCCCGCCGTTCGCCCTGGCGACCTTCGGCACCCTGCTCTCCGACGGCCCGAAAACTCTCTGGCCGGACGCCTCGACGACCGGCGTGATCGCCGGGATCGTGGTGTTCTTCGGCGTCCTCGTCGCGGTCGTCCTCGTGGTCGCGCGCCTGGTGATGCGCTGGGTGTCACGGCCCAAGGGCCTCGCCGGACGGCGGGAGTTGGCCGGCATGGGTCCGGCCGGCATCGCGGCCCGCGCCCGCGAGCTGCGCCCCTCCCTCAAGGGCCGGGAGCACCTGCACCCCGACGAGACCGGCAACCTCCTCGGCGACCTCGAACCGAGCGGCCCCGAACTGCGCTCCTCCTACGAGGACGTGGAGCTCGACCTGATGGCCCCGCGCGCCGGTAAGTCCACGGGCATCGCCGTCCCGCGCGTGCTGCGGGCGCAGGGCGCGGTGCTGCTGACCTCCAACAAGTCCGACGTGTACTCCGTCACGCGCGCCGAACGCGAGAAGGCCGGCACGGTGTGGACCTTCGACCCGCAGGGCATCGCGCACGCCCCGCGCGAGATGTGGTGGGACATCCTGTCCGACTGCCACACCATCGAGGGCGCCCGCCGGCTGGCCGGGCACTTCGTGGCCTCGGTCAACGACGACCAGTCGAAGAAGGACTTCTGGATCTCCGCGGCCCAGAACACCCTGACCGCGCTGTTCCTCGCCGCGGCCCGCGGCAAGGGCTCCGTGCTCGACCTGCTGGCCTGGCTCGCCGACCCCGCCGACCGCACGCCGGTGGACCTGCTGCGGGACGTCAACATGGTCGCCATGGCGGAGCAGTTGCAGGGCACGGTCCGCGGCGCTGTCGAGACCCGTGACGGCATCTACGAGACCGCCCGGCAGTGCGTGGCCTGCCTGCTCGACCCGGAGATCGTCAAGTGGGTGACGCCCGACCCGAGCCTTCCGCAGTTCAGGCCGGACGTGCACGTGCTCGGCAAGGACACCCTCTACCTGCTGTCCAAGGACGGCGGCGGCTCGGCCGCGGGCGTGATCGCCGGTCTCGCCGACGCGACGCTGCGGGCCGGAGTGGTCGCCGCCGAGCGCACCGGCGGCCGGCTCGACCCGCCCATGACGGCGGTCCTCGACGAGGCGGCCAACGTCTGCCGCATCTCCGACCTGCCCGACCTCTACAGCCACCTCGGCTCCCGCGGGATCAACGTCGTCACCCTCCTCCAGAGCTACCGCCAGGGCAGCCGGGTGTGGGGGGACGCGGGCATGGACGCCCTGTGGAGCGCGGCCACCGTCAAACTCCTCGGCGCGGGTCTGGACGACGCCGACTTCGTGGAGAAGATCTCCAAGCTCGTCGGCAACCAGGACATCCGCACCCCCTCCATCTCCAGGAGCAAGGAGGGCACCTCCCGCTCGTACTCCTACCGGCTGGACCCGGTGCTGCCCCCGGACAAGATCCGCGCCCTGCCCAAGGGCACCGCCCTGCTCCTGGCGACCGGTGTGCGCCCCGCGCTGATCCGGCTGCGCCCCTGGTACAAGGAGCCGAACGCGGCCGTCATCTCGGCGGCGGCCAAGGCGGAGGTGGCGGCCATCACCGAGCGGGCGGCACGGGCGTGGTCGGGAACGGCCGGGGCCCAGATCGCCGACGGCGTCTCCCGGTGGCAGCGGTCGGCGGTGACCCTGCGCAAGGGCACCGACGGGTAGCGCGCGCCCGAGCATCACCACAGGCGGACCGGACGGGCCCGCGGAGCCGAGGCAACTGCCGGGCACCGCGGGCCCCGCGCATCCCGTACCTCTCCTGCATCCCGTGCAACCCGCACGTCCCCTGCATCCCGTACAGGACAAGGCATCCGGGCGATTCACGGCGGTGCCGATTTGAACCCTTACGCGGCGGCCGACGTTGTGGCCTGACAGCAGGGGACTCGATCGACACCATCGACCCGACCCGGAAGGCCGCCTCATGTGGAACTTTCGCCGATCGCCGGAGCGTGACCGGCGGGCCGCCTCCCGTGCCGCCCCCCGTGACGCCGAGTACGGCTTCTTCTCCGTCGACGAGGCCGCCCACTTCCGGGCGCAGGTCCGTGAGGCCTTCGCCGAGCAGGGCCTGGAGGTCACCCTGCTGGCGGGGGCGGTGATCGACAGCGCGGGCCGCCGGTTCGGCCTGGGCAACATCGCGGCGATCTGCCACAACGACCCCCGCGGCCCGAGATGGTGGCCCCAGCTGATCCGCGGACACATCGGCCGCCTGGTGCGGGTGCTGGACGGGCCCTCCCCGCTCGACCTCATGACGGCGGACGAACTCCTGGCCCGGCTGCGCCCCTGGGTGGTCGCGCGGGACTTCATCGAGCCGAACGCGGGCGCGTACCTGCACGCCCGCGTCGTCGCACCCGGCCTGTGCGAGGTCCTCGCCCTGGACCTCCAGGAGAGCGTGATGACACTCCCCGACGACCTGCTGGAACCGCTGGGCGGCATCGTCGGCCTGCGGATCCGCGCGCTGGAGAACCTCCGCGAGCTCCCGGTGGAGAGCCACACGGTCCTGCACGGCCCCGACGACATGCGCTTCGACGTGGTGACGGGCGACTCCTTCTTCACCTCCAGCCGGGTCCTGGCCGCCGACCAGCTCGCCCATGACCTCGGCGGCCGCGACCTCGGCCCCGACGGAGCCTTGGTCGCCATGCCCAACCGCCACCAACTGGTCCTCCGCCCCATCGCCGCCGACCGGGACACCACCCTGCTCCCGACGCTGTACGGCATGACGGTCTTCGCCGCCGCCAACTTCAGGGACGCCGTGGGCCCGGTCAGCCCGGACGTCTACTGGTGGCACGCGGGGACGCTCACCAGGCTCGTCCGGCACGACGGCGGAGAGCCCGAGTTCACGCCCGACGTCGAGTTCGAGATGGTCCGCAGACGGCTCGCGGGCGAGTGAACCGGCGCCTTTGTGAGCTAGCTCTCTCTCCATGACGAGCAGGCCGATACCGATTGGACACCGCTGGTCAGAACTGCAACCATCTGCATGTGCACCCGTTGGGGGCACGGAAAACCGTGTGCGACACTTTCTTACGCAGCCGCACACAACAGCTTGGTCCTGTGGAGCAGTTTGGAGTGCTCGCCACCCTGTCAAGGTGGAGGCCGCGGGTTCAAATCCCGTCAGGACCGCTGAAGTTCCGCGAGGAACTTCGTGGCTGGGTAGCTCAGTTGGTACGAGCGATCGCCTGAAAAGCGATAGGTCGCCGGTTCGATCCCGGCCCCAGCCACCACCCCGAAGACCCCGTCCGGCGGACGGGGTCTTCGCCGTTTCGCAGGGTCGTTTCCCAGGGCACTCGCCGAGTCAGTCCGCCGCGTGCGCCGGTTCGGCCGTCCGGCCCCCGGGGTGCCGGTGCCGCCACGTCCAGAAGACCGCGCAGGAGACCAGGGCCCACCCGGCGAGGACCAGGAACGGGAACGCGTGCTGGTAGCCGGCGAAGTACACCGCCGTGTGCTGGGCGTTGACGGAGGCGCCCGGCGGCAGCCAGCGGCCGATGAAGCCGAGCACGGACGGCAGCAGGGGCCAGGAGACGGCGCCGCCCGAGGACGGGTTGCCGAGGAGGACCATCAGGCCCCAGGTGGGGATCATCGCCCAGCGCCCGAAGAGGGTGTTGAACATCGTGAAGACCATGCCCGACGTGAACATGGTGAACGCGAGGATCAGCCAGGACTCGACGAACGGCAGATCGAGCGCGCCCAGCAGCCAGTCCACCACCGCCGCGATCGTGAAGCCGCCCAGCAGGGCGTAGCAGGCGGTGAAGGCGATCCGCTCCCACGGGTTCAGCCCTCGCGCGTGCACGCTGAGCTGGATCGCGCCGACGAAGCCGATGATCACGGCGGCGAGCGAGATGTAGAAGATGGCCAGACCGCGCGGGTCGCCCTTCTGGAGCGGCTTGATGTCCGCGACGGTGACGGCGACCCCCGTCTCCTTGCCGACGGCCAGGCCCGCCTCGGCCAGCAGCGTCGCGACCGAGGCCCCGGACGCCCCGGACACGTCGAGCGTGACCTGCCGGCCCGACTCCCGTACGTCGAGGATCGCGAAGACCTTCTGCTCGTCGACCGCCCGGACGGCCGCCGCCCGGCTCTCGTACGACCGGATCTTCAGCGAGGCGTCGAGCGCCTTCTCCATCCCGTCCACGAAGGCCCTGCCGCGCTCCTCGTCGTACTCCCCCACCGTCGCCGTCGGCACATGGCGCGGCGTCGGATTCGCCATGGTGTAGGTGTACGAGCCCGCGAAGAGGCCCGCCGCCGCGGTGATGATCAGGACGAGCACGGTCGCGGGCAGGAACGGTGACTCCTTGAAGGACGTCCACCGTTCCCCGCGGGTGGGCGGCTTGCCATGGGCACCGTGCGACATCTCGGACATAACGCACAACCTAAAGCCGCTCAAGGGATATTTCTCCGCACCGCCGGCCGTGTCCGTCCCCCGCGCCAGGCCACGCGGGCGCCGGGCCGGGTGTCCGCCACGCAAAAGCGTTCGCCAGTCATTTCGCCGAGGTGAGATCCTGGACGGCGTATGTCTACGCACCCCGCCCCCGCCCTCGGCGATCTCGCCGCCCGTCTGGCCGAGCTGTCCCTGCGCGACGCGCACCGGCTCGGGCGCAGGCTCGAAGGCGCGCGCAAGATACGCAAGCCCGAAGCCCGTACCGCCGTGCTCGCCGAGATCGACGCGGAGGCCACCCGGGCCGAGGCCCGGATGGCCGAGCGGCGCGCCCGGGTGCCCGCGATCGGCTATCCCGAGCAGCTGCCGGTCAGCCAGAAGAAGGACGACATCGCGGCCGCCATCCGTGATCACCAGGTCGTCATCGTGGCCGGTGAGACCGGGTCCGGCAAGACGACCCAGATCCCCAAGATCTGCATGGAGCTCGGCCGCGGTGTCCGCGGCATGATCGGGCACACCCAGCCCCGCCGGATCGCCGCCAGGACCGTCGCCGAGCGGGTCGCGGACGAGCTCGACGTCCCGCTGGGCGAGGCCGTCGGCTGGAAGGTCCGCTTCACCGACCAGGTGAACCCCGACGGCACCTTCGTCAAGCTGATGACCGACGGCATCCTGCTCGCCGAGATCCAGACGGACCGCGAGCTGCGCGCGTACGACACGATCATCATCGACGAGGCCCACGAGCGGTCCCTCAACATCGACTTCCTGCTGGGATACCTGGCCCAGCTGCTGCCCAGGCGGCCTGACCTCAAGGTCGTCATCACCTCCGCGACCATCGACCCGGAGCGCTTCTCCCGGCACTTCGGCGACGCGCCGATCGTCGAGGTCAGCGGCCGTACGTACCCCGTCGAGGTCCGCTACCGCCCGCTCCTGGAGGAGGAGGGCGACGACAGCGACCGCGACCAGATCACCGCGATCTGCGACGCCGTGGAGGAGCTCCAGGGCGAGGGCAAGGGCGACATCCTGGTCTTCCTGTCCGGCGAGCGGGAGATCCGCGACACCGCGGACGCGATCACGAAGAGGAACTACCGCTTCACCGAGGTCCTCCCCCTCTACGCCCGCCTCTCGCACGCCGAGCAGCACCGCGTCTTCCAGCCGCACACCGGGCGCAGGATCGTTCTGGCGACCAACGTCGCCGAGACCTCGCTCACCGTCCCGGGCATCAAGTACGTCATCGACCCGGGCACCGCCCGTATCTCCCGGTACAGCCACCGCACCAAGGTCCAGCGGCTGCCCATCGAGCCCGTCTCACAGGCCAGCGCCAACCAGCGCAAGGGCCGCTGCGGCCGTACCAGCGACGGCATCTGCGTCCGCCTGTACTCCGAGGACGACTTCCTGGCCCGCCCGGAGTTCACGGACGCCGAGATCCTCCGGACCAACCTCGCCTCCGTCATCCTCCAGATGACCGCCGCCGGTCTCGGCGACATCGAGAAGTTCCCCTTCATCGACCCGCCGGACCACCGCAACATCCGCGACGGCGTCCAGCTCCTCCAGGAACTGGGCGCGCTGGACCCGAGCGAGAAGGACGTACGCAAGCGGCTCACCGACACCGGCCGCAAGCTCGCCCAGCTGCCCGTCGACCCCCGGCTGGCCCGGATGGTC
The DNA here is from genome assembly GCF_044751025.1 of Streptomyces sp. NPDC088747. Classification (NCBI taxonomy): domain Bacteria; kingdom Bacillati; phylum Actinomycetota; class Actinomycetes; order Kitasatosporales; family Streptomycetaceae; genus Streptomyces; species Streptomyces sp. NPDC088747. The sequence continues at coordinate 747,866 of NZ_JBIVKZ010000002.1, read as the reverse complement.
CTGGAGGCCGACAAGAACGGCTGTGTGCGCGAGGTCATGGTGATCGCGGCCGCGCTGTCCATCCAGGACCCGCGCGAGCGCCCGGCCGACAAGCAGACGCAGGCGGACCAGCAGCACGCCCGCTTCCGGGACGAGACGTCCGACTTCCTCGCCTACCTGAACCTGTGGCGGTACGTCCGCGAGCAGCAGAAGGAGCGCGGCTCCTCCGCCTTCCGCCGGATGTGCAAGCAGGAGTACCTCAACTTCCTGCGCATCCGCGAATGGCAGGACATCTACACGCAACTGCGGTCCGTCGCCAAGCAGATGGGCATCCACCCCACCGAGGACGACGCCCCCGAGCAGAGCGTCCACGTCTCCCTGCTCGCCGGCCTCCTGTCGCACATCGGCATGAAGGACGTGAAGGAGGCCTCGGCGGAGGGCGGCGGCAGAAGCACGGGCAAGAACGAGTACCTGGGCGCCCGCAGCGCCAAGTTCGCGATCTTCCCCGGCTCGGCCCTCTTCAAGAAGCCCCCGCGTTTCGTGATGTCCGCCGAGCTGGTGGAGACCTCCCGGCTGTGGGCCCGCGTCAACGCGCGCATCGAGCCCGAGTGGGTCGAGCCGCTCGCCGGCCACCTCCTCAAGCACACGTACAGCGAGCCGCACTGGGAGAAGGACCAGGCCGCGGTGATGGCGTACGAGAAGGTCACGCTGTACGGCGTACCGATCATCGCCCAGCGCAAGGTCAACTACGGGCGGATCGACCCGGAGGCCAGCCGCGAGCTGTTCATCCGCAACGCGCTCGTGGAGGGCGACTGGCGTACCCACCACAAGTTCTTCGCCGACAACCGCCGGCTCCTCACCGAGGTCGAGGAGCTGGAACACCGGGCCCGGCGCCGGGACATCCTCGTCGACGACGAGACGCTCTTCGACTTCTACGACCAGCGGGTGCCCGAACACGTGGTGTCCGGGGCGCACTTCGACTCGTGGTGGAAGCACAAGCGGCACGAGGAGCCCGAACTCCTCGACTTCGAGCGGTCGATGCTCATCAACGAGCGGGCGGGGGACGTCAGCAAGGACGACTACCCCGACTCGTGGCGCCAGGGCCCCCTCAAGTTCCGCGTCACCTACCAGTTCGAGCCGGGCGCGGACGCGGACGGCGTCACCGTCCACATCCCGCTGCACGTCCTGAACCAGGTCACGGACGAGGGCTTCGACTGGCAGATCCCTGGGCTGCGGGAAGAGGTCGTCACCGAGCTCATCCGCTCCCTGCCCAAGCCGATCCGCCGCCACTACGTGCCCGCCCCCAACTTCGCCACGAAGTTCCTGGAGCGGGCGGTGCCCCTCCAGGAGCCGCTGACGGTGACGATGGCGCGCGAGCTGAAGCGCATGGTCGGCGTGCCGTTCACCGCCGACGACTTCGACTGGTCCCGGGTCCCCGACCATCTGCGGATCACCTTCAGGATCGTCGACGAGCGGCGCCGAAAGCTCGCCGAGGACAAGGACCTGGAGGCGCTGCAACTCCGGCTGAAGCCGAAGGCGCGCCAGGCGATCTCGCAGGCCGCCGCGGCGACGGCGGAGCGCGAGGGCGGGGAGTCCCTGGAGCGCAAGGGCCTCACCGAGTGGACGATCGGCTCGCTCACCCGTGTCTTCGAGACCCGCCGGGCCGGCCAGCCGGTCAAGGCGTACCCCGCGCTGGTGGACGACGGCGACACCGTCTCCGTACGGCTCTTCGACACGGAGGCCGAGCAGGCGGAGGCCATGTGGAAGGGCACCCGGCGGCTGATCCTGCGCAACATCCCGGTGAACCCGGGCAAGTTCGCCTCGGACAAGCTCAGCAACGCGCAGAAGCTCGCCCTGTCCGCGAACCCGCACGGCTCCGTCCAGGCCCTCTTCGACGACTGCGCGACGGCGTCGGCCGACAAGCTGATCGCGGACTTCGGCGGCCCGGCCTGGGACGAGGAGTCCTACCGCAAGCTCTACGACAAGGTGCGCGCCGAGATCGTCGACACGACGGTCCGCACGGTCGGCCAGGTACAGCAGGTCCTCGCCGCCTGGCAGGCCTGTGAGCGCCGCCTGAAGGGCACCAGGAGCCCGACGCTGCTCGCGAACCTCGCGGACGTACGGGCGCAGCTGGACGCCCTCGTGAGGCCCGGCTTCGTCACCGCGACCGGGCTGCGCCGTCTCCCGGACCTGATGCGCTATCTGGTCGCGGCCGACCGGCGCCTCCAGCAGATGCCGACGAACGTCCAGCGCGACACCAGCCGGATGGAGAAGGTCCACGAGATGCGGGACGAGTACGCCTGGCTCCTGGAGCAGCTTCCGCAGGGCCGGCCGGTACCCCGGCAGGTCCTGGACATCCGCTGGATGATCGAGGAGCTCCGCGTCAGCTACTTCGCCCACGCGCTCGGCACGGCGTACCCCGTCTCCGACAAGCGCATCGTGAAGGCGATCGACGCTCTCGCCCCGTGACAGCACGGGTACGGTGGGTGAGTTCGACCACGGGCCCAACCCTCCTGTAGAGTCTCTTTTCGCAGCCCAGCGCACGACCAAGTGGCTGCGAAACAAGGTCCTGTGGAGCAGTTTGGAGTGCTCGCCACCCTGTCAAGGTGGAGGCCGCGGGTTCAAATCCCGTCAGGACCGCAGCAGACGAGAGGCCCCGCATCCGGCGACGGAGCGGGGCCTTCGTCATGCCCCCGAAGCCCCGGCCCCCGCGCATGTCTTGACGTCGTCACATTCCGCCGGTACCCAGAAACCAGGGCTATCGCCCCCTGTGGGGCCCTGGAGGTGTGTATGGCGGCGTACGCCCGGCACGAGACGCGAGCCCTGCTCCGCGCCCATCTCGCGGCCGCCTCCGGGTACCGCCACCTGACGCGCCACTGCCCGATCTGCCACCGGCTCCTGCGGCTCGCCCTGGAACCCGCGCCACAGGGCGAGGAGGACCCCGACGAGGCCGACCGCGCCGGAGGCTCCGACGGGGACGAAGCCGCCACGAGCCCCCAACTCCCCTAGCGCAGAGGCGTCGCAGGGGACAAGGACTCTGGCATGTGACGGGTGTCACCGCATGATTTTTGGAAACCCAGGAACTTACACCTCACCTACAACTGGTCAATTTAATATGTGCAATTGCACCAGCCTGCGAGGACACCCACAGGAGATCCGACACCCCTCCCCAGACTTCCACAAGCCCGCTCACAGACCCGTCACCCAGCGCACGACCGGTGCGCAACCAGCGCACAAAAAAGATCGCGCTGGACCCGGCGGAGTCCAGCGCGACCTACGACGCACCCTTGAAGCTTATGGAATTGGGTCGGGCGGGGGTCCCGTTGGGGCAGGACCCGCGTCGCTTGGAGCTGTGGTTCGGACGAGTCGGCAGATTGGGGGACCTACCGATTTGCCCGGCTATGCGCTTGTTCAGGCCTCGCTGCGCTGCTGCGGGATACCCGCGAGTAGCGCGCGGACCTCAGCTTCGCGGTAGCGGCGGTGCCCGCCGAGCGTGCGGATGGACGTAAGCTTGCCGGCCTTCGCCCACCGCGTGACCGTCTTCGGGTCCACGCGGAACATCGTGGCGACCTCAGCCGGGGTCAGCAGCGGCTCGGCATCAGGGGTGCGAGCGGTCATGAGCGGCCTCCTCGGGAGAACCGAACCTTCTCGGTTCATTCCTCTAAATTCTGCACCTTGACCCGCGTTGCCCGAAATGGCGGACGCGGGCCGAGTCGGTTATAGGACGAACGGCTTGTCCTCGGCACTACAACTACACCATCCGTCCAGCCACGTCGGCCAAACCGATGGAATTGCCCTCCCAGGTGTTCATCAGCGACGGAAGCCGATGGACCATGCCATAGCGGACAGTCACGCCACTGTGACGATCAGTCACAGGACGATCAGGAGTCACGAGACCCCCCATAGCGTGCAATGCTGAGATTCCACCCATACGTGGGCGGACGGAGCCCTCCCCCGGGCTCCTTGTCCTATTTTGGCACGAGGAGGGGCAAGGGGCGCAAGGGCCAGGAAAGTGCCATCCGTCACGCTTGACACGCCATTGACACAAAAGGCCGGTTAGGGACCTACGTCCCGTGATGAGTGTTCCCCACCGTGCGCGGACGTCGCAGTCGCCCGGCATGTGACGACGGCACAGGCCGACGCCGGACGCGTGGCACGACGGTACGTCAGTTCGCGGACTGCCGGTCGCGCACCGACCGCCAGCGCTCCACCAGCCGCCCGTACGCCTCGCCCGCCGCGGCCCCGTCCCCGGTGCGCAGCGCCTCGATGCCCTCGTGGACGTCCGCGGCCGAGTGATCGCCCTCCAGCTCGCCCGCGGGCAGCACGTGCACGAGCCCGCCGTAGTCCAGCTCGACCAGCGAGCGCGGGTGGAACTCCTCCAGCCAGCGCCCGACCTCCAGCAGACCGTCGATCAGCGGCCCGTCCTGGATGGTGTCCCTGAGCGTCTTCAGAGCCCGCGCCGTCCGCCGCCGCGCCTGCACCATCGGCGTCCGGTACCGCAGCGCCGGCGCGGCTCCGTCGGCTCCAGCACCCTTCTCGTACAGCCGCTCCTCGTCGGAGACGAGCACGAACCAGTTCAGCGGCACCTGCCAGGTCGAGGTGCGGATCCACGGGCGGGCGTCGGGGTTGCGCTCCAGCCAGCGTTCGTAGTCGAGGGCGGCCTGGCGGCGTACGAGCGGGGGCAGGACCGAGTCGAGGACCGACTCCGGCAGCTCCTCGCCGAGCTCGCCCAGCGCCTGCCAGCCGCGCAGCCGGGTCCGCCACGGGCACACGCAGACCACGCCGTCGACCTCCACCACGAACGCGTCAGCGCTCTCGTGCACCGGCACGGGGACCGGCGGGGTGGGCAGCAAGTCGGCCAGCGAGCGGCGCAGTTCGTCCTGGTAGGAAGGGCGCTCGGGGCGGCGGGCGTAGCGCTCCCAGTGGCCGCGCTCCGACTCCGGGAAGGCGGCCAGCGGCTCGTACACACGCAGATAGGACGCGTACGGGACGATCACCGCGGACACCTTGGGCACGCCTGCTCACTCCCCAACCGACCGGACACGAAACCCGGCGCGAACCCGCGCAACCCACGCACAAGCGACCGGGAAACCATGGCGAATCGTGCCACGGCCGAGACGGACCGTACTCCGGGGGAGGGTGATCCTGAACACTGCGCGGATGGCGGCCCCGCCCAGGCTCTAGTCTCAAGCCACGGAAGCCCGCCACCCATACGGGACCCGCACGTCAACCGCCGCTCTTTACCTTGGAGTCACCACCGTGACCGACGTATCCGGCGCACCTGCTGATGTACTGCACACCCTGTTCCACTCGGACCAGGGCGGTCATGAGCAAGTAGTGCTCTGCCAGGACCGCTCCAGCGGCCTCAAGGCCGTCATCGCCATCCACTCCACCGCCCTGGGCCCCGCCCTCGGCGGCACGCGCTTCTACCCGTACGCGAGCGAGCAGGAGGCCGTCGCCGACGCCCTCAACCTCGCCCGCGGGATGTCGTACAAGAACGCCATGGCCGGCCTCGACCACGGCGGCGGCAAGGCCGTCATCATCGGCGACCCCGAGACCCTCAAGAGCGAGGAACTGCTCCTCGCCTACGGCCGGTTCGTGGCCTCCCTCGGCGGGCGCTACGTCACCGCCTGCGACGTCGGCACGTACGTCGCCGACATGGACGTGGTGGCGCGCGAGTGCCGCTGGACGACCGGCAGGTCCCCGGAGAACGGCGGCGCGGGCGACTCGTCCGTGCTGACCGCCTACGGCGTCTTCCAGGGCATGCGGGCCTCCGCCCAGCACCTGTGGGGCGACCCGTCGCTGCACGGCCGCACGGTCGGCGTCGCGGGCGTCGGCAAGGTGGGCCACCACCTGGTGCGCCACCTGCTGGACGACGGCGCCCGGGTCGTGATCACCGACGTGCGGGCCGAGTCGGTCCGGCGGATCGTCGACGAGCACCCCTCCGTCGCGGTGGCGGCGGACACCGACGCGCTGATCCGCGGCGACCATCCCCTCGGGGGACTCGACATCTACGCCCCCTGCGCGCTCGGCGGGGCACTGGGCGACGAGACCGTGCCGGTGCTCACCGCCAGGATCGTGTGCGGCGCCGCCAACAACCAGCTGGCCCACCCGGGCGTCGAGAAGGACCTCGCCGACCGCGGGATCCTCTACGCGCCGGACTACGTGGTGAACGCGGGCGGCGTCATCCAGGTCGCCGACGAGCTGCACGGCTTCGACTTCGAGCGGTGCAGGGCGAAGGCCGCGAAGATCTTCGACACCACGCTCGCCATATTCGCACGTGCGAAGGAAGACGGGATTCCCCCGGCCGCCGCGGCCGACCGGATCGCCGAGCAGCGGATGGCGGAGGCGCGCCGGGGCTGACCCCCGGGAGGTACCCGCCGACGGGTGTTGGAGAGAACTCTCACGTCTGTCGGCGGGTCGGCCGCCAAGAAGAGGTTAAAATCGCGGTTGACCAGCGAGGACGGGGCTCCTCGCAGGTTCTGCGCACACGCGCGTCCTGCGGGCGACGTACCGTATGGGCGCGGGAGCAGGTACCGTGGAAGCCCTACGGACCGGTCTCTTCACGGAGAGCCCGTTCCAGATCATGAACGCGTGTCAAGACTCTGGGGCCACCGAGCCCCGTATCCGAGGGGGTCGAGCCATGGGGCGCGGCCGGGCAAAGGCCAAGCAGACGAAGGTCGCCCGCCAGCTGAAGTACAGCAGCGGCGGGACTGACCTCTCGCGTCTGGCCAATGAGCTGGGCGCTTCGACTTCGCAACAGCCGCCGAATGGCGAGCCGTTCGAGGACGACGACGAGGAAGAAGACGACCCGTACGCGCAGTACGCGGATCTCTATAACGACGACGATGACGACGAGGACGACCAGGCCGGTCCCCAGTCTCAACGTCGCGGCGCGTAGCGCTAACAGCGGGTCAGCAGGTTCGGCGTTCTCGTAGAGCCTCATGGCATCTGCACCTCACCCGGTCCGGGGTGTTCCACCGGACCGGGTTTTGTGCTGTCGGTTTTGTGCTCTCCCCGGGGCCTGAGCCCCGGTTCGCGCCGCTCCGTCGCCGTGCGGGCCGGTTCTACACGGCGTAGTCACCGATCAGTGCGGCGCCGCTGGTGTGCTCGCCGCGCTCGGTGATCTCGCCGGCGATCCAGGCCTCGACCCCGCGGTCCGCGAGGGTGGCGAGCGCCACGTCCGCCGACTCCTCGGGGACGATCGCGATCATGCCGACGCCCATGTTGAGGGTCTTCTCCAGCTCCAGGCGCTCGACGTCGCCGGTCCGGCCGACGAGGTCGAAGACGGGGGCCGGGGTCCACGTCCCGCGGTCGACGACGGCGTGCAGGCCGTCGGGGACGACACGGGCCAGGTTGGCCGCCAGTCCGCCGCCGGTGACGTGCGAGAAGGCGTGCACCTCGGCGGTGCGGGTGAGGGCCAGGCAGTCCAGCGAGTAGATCCTGGTGGGCTCCAGGAGCTCCTCGCCGAGCGTGCGGCCGAACTCCTCGATGTGGCGGTCGAGCTTGAGCCGCGCCCGCTCCAGGAGGACGTGCCGGACGAGCGAGTACCCGTTGGAGTGAAGACCGGAGGCCGCCATGGCGATCACCGCGTCACCCGTACGGATGCGGTCGGCGCCGAGCAGCTGGTCCGCCTCGACCACGCCGGTGCCCGCGCCCGCGACGTCGAAGTCGTCCGGGCCGAGCAGGCCCGGGTGCTCGGCCGTCTCGCCGCCCACGAGGGCGCAGCCCGCCAGGACACAGCCTTCGGCGATGCCCTTGACGATGGCGGCGACGCGCTCGGGGTGCACCTTGCCGACGCAGATGTAGTCGGTCATGAAGAGCGGCTCGGCGCCGCACACGACGATGTCGTCCATGACCATCGCGACCAGGTCGTGACCGATGGTGTCGTACACGCCGAGCTGCCTGGCGAGGTCGACCTTGGTGCCCACGCCGTCCGTGGCGGAGGCGAGCAGGGGGCGCTCGAAGCGCTTGAGGGCGGAGGCGTCGAAGAGGCCGGCGAATCCGCCGATGCCGCCGAGGACCTCGGGGCGCCGCGTCTTCTTCACCCACTCCTTCATCAGCTCCACGGCGCGGTCGCCGGCTTCGATGTCGACGCCGGCGGACGCGTAGCTGGCACCTGTGCTCTCAGACATTGCCTGGGATCTTTCGGGTTGGTGATGAGGGGGCTCAGGGGCGACGGATCGCGTCGGCCGCGGCCGTGGCGGCAGGACCTGCCGCCAGCTCGGTCTCCAGGAGCTGCTTGCCGAGCAGTTCGGGGTCCGGGAGGTCCATCGGGTACTCGCCGTCGAAGCAGGCGCGGCACAGGTTCGGCTTGTCGATGGTGGTGGCCTCGATCATGCCGTCGATGGAGATGTACGACAGGGAGTCGGCGCCCAGTGACGTACCGATCTCCTCGATGGTCATGCCGTTGGCGATCAGCTCGGCGCGGGTCGCGAAGTCGATGCCGAAGAAGCAGGGCCACTTGACCGGGGGCGAGGAGATCCGGATGTGGATCTCGGCGGCGCCCGCCTCGCGGAGCATCCTGACCAGCGCGCGCTGGGTGTTGCCGCGCACGATCGAGTCGTCGACCACGACCAGCCGCTTGCCCTTGATGACTTCCTTCAAGGGGTTGAGCTTCAGGCGGATGCCGAGCTGGCGGATGGTCTGCGAGGGCTGGATGAAGGTCCGGCCGACGTAGGCGTTCTTGACGAGGCCGGCGCCGAACGGGATGCCGGACGCCTCCGCGTAACCGATCGCGGCGGGCGTCCCGGACTCCGGGGTCGCTATGACCAGATCGGCGTCGACGGGAGCTTCCTTGGCGAGTTTCCGGCCCATTTCCACGCGCGAGAGGTACACGTTCCGACCGGCGATGTCCGTGTCCGGGCGGGCCAGATAGACGTACTCGAAGACGCAGCCCTTGGGCTTCGCTTCAGCGAATCGCGACGTGCGGAGGCCGTTCTCGTCGATGGCGACGAACTCGCCCGGCTCGATCTCCCGGACGTAGGCGGCGCCGCAGATGTCGAGGGCGGCGGACTCGGAGGCGACGACCCAGCCGCGCTCCAGGCGGCCGAGGACCAGCGGGCGGATGCCCTGCGGGTCGCGGGCCGCGTACAGGGTGTGCTCGTCCATGAAGACGAGCGAGAAGGCGCCCTTGACCTGCGGGAGGATCCGGGCGGACGCCTCTTCTATGGTCAGCGGCTTGCCGTTGTCGTCGACCTGCGCCGCCAGCAGGGCCGTCAGGAGGTCGGTGTCGTTGGTGGCGGCCACGCGGGTGCTGCGGCCGTCCTGCTTGGGGAGGTCCGCGACCATTCCGGCGAGCTCGGTCGTGTTGACCAGGTTGCCGTTGTGGCCGAGCGCGATGGAACCGTGCGCGGTGGCACGGAACGTCGGCTGGGCGTTCTCCCACACGGAGGCACCGGTGGTCGAGTAGCGGGCGTGACCGACCGCGATGTGACCCTGGAGCGAACCGAGCGAGGTCTCGTCGAAGACCTGGGACACGAGGCCCATGTCCTTGAAGACGAGGATCTGGGAACCATTGCTGACCGCGATTCCCGCGGACTCCTGGCCCCGATGCTGGAGGGCGTAGAGCCCGAAGTAAGTGAGCTTGGCGACCTCTTCGCCCGGAGCCCAGACTCCGAAGACGCCGCAAGCGTCCTGGGGGCCTTTCTCACCGGGGAGCAGATCATGATTGAGTCGACCGTCACCACGTGGCACGGCACCGAGTGTAGGCGAGATCGACCACTGGTCCGAATTGGGGATCTGGGGCTCCGACGCCTCACTTGGCTGCGACGGCCGTCACAGTTTCGCCGTTTGCGCTGGTCAGCGTGAGGGTGCGGTGATCCAGTCGGTAGTCGACCCTGCTGTCGAAGAGGCCCAGGAGGGTCTTCTCGGTGGCCATGAGTGAGTTGTCGCACATCATGCGGGTGGTCTTCGGGGTTCCGAGGGTGATATGTCCGTCGCCGACGGTGGCCTTCGCGGAGACGTCGTTGCAGGCGAGACGCCCGCTGAGGGTGCCTTTCGCCTTGTCGAGAACGAGGTAGGGGTCGGCTTCCGCGGGGAGGGAGTGGACCGTGTCCCCGGCACCGAGTGCCGTGACGGCCCACTTGGTGCCGTACAGGGCGGCGGCCCGCTCCCTGCTGAGGTGGACGCGGTCGCCGGCGGGGTTGGTGAGGGTGACGTCGTCGCCCTCGGCCGTCGTGGTGAGGGCGCCGTCGGCGAGCGTGCGGGCGAGGGTCCGCTCGAAGTCCATCGGCCCCTTCTCGCAGGCCATGTCCGTCGTCGTCGCGTCCCCGACGTCGATACGGCCGTCCTTGAAGGTGGCGGTCGCGTCGAAGTGGTTGCAGCCGTAGTTTCCTTCGACCTTGCCGTCCTCCCCGAACTCGACGTTCGCTCCGCCGGGCGCGCGGTGCCTGGTGCCGTCCACCGTGACGCCGTCGACGATCCAGTGGGCGCCGACGACGTCCGCCCGCGCGCCGGCGCCGACCGAACTGCCGCCGCCGGACTCGTTGCCGCAGGCCATCGCGAGCGGGATGAGTGTCAGGACGCTGAGGGTGAGCCGCTGCCTGTACATGCCGGTTCGACGGGGCGGGTGGGGTGGTTGGTTCCGCGCAGGTCAGGGCGGGGGTGGTTCCGCCGGCTCAGCCCATGAGCGGCAGCAGCCCGCCCAGGTCCGCCCGCTCGCCGCTCGCGCTGACCTTGGCGTCCCCCAGCGCCGCCTTCCACTCCGTACGTCCCGTCGCGAGCCGGATCCAGGTCAGCGGGTCGGTCTCGACGACGTTCGGCGGGGTGCCGCGGGTGTGGCGGGGGCCCGCCACGCACTGCACCACCGCGTACGGCGGAATCCGCACCTCCGTCGACGCGCCGGGGGCCTTCACCGCGAGCGCGTCGGCGAGCAGCCGGGTGCAGGCGGCGAGGGCCTGCCGGTCGAAGGGGATGCCGAGGCCCGGCACCGCCCGGTTCAGGTCGTCCGTGTGCACGACGAGCTCGACGGTACGGGTGACGAGGTGGTCGCCGAGCGACATGGTGCCCGTGCGGGTGCCGAGCAGCCGTTCGTCCGGGGCCGTGGCAAGGCGCTCCGTGAGCCGTTCCCCGGTGCGGGCGAAGAGCGCGTCGAGGTCGGGGTTCGCCTCGGCGAGCTCACGGCAGTCGGCGGCGATGTCACCAGCCCGGTCGGCGGTCGCGAACGGCCAGTCGAGCAGGGCGAGCTCCCGTTTGCCGGGCTCGGGCCTGTCGATGTTCCGGCTGACGCTCTCCACGGCCATGGTGACGTGCGCGGCCAGCTCCCGCACGGTCCAGTCCCCGAGGTGCGCGGGCCGCGCGAGCTGCTCGTCGGTGAGCCCACGGACCGCTTCCCGTACGTTCCCGAACTGCGCGAGTACCGCGGCGCGGATCTTCACCGGGTCGTGGGAACGGGGGCGTTTCTTGGCCGGAGGCATGGTCGGGAGCTTAGGACCTGCCCGGGAGAACGGAAGCACCCGGGCCCTGGGCCGGTGGACGCGCGGCCCCTTGGGTCCCTGGGGTTCCTGTGGCCCGGAACGCACGTGGGTCCCGCCCGGAACCGGGTGGGACCCACGTCTCGTACAGCCGAGGACGACTACGCCAGCAGCGCCGGGATCGTCCCCTCGTGCGCCGTGCGGAGTTCGGTCAGGGGGAGCGTGAACTCGCCCTGGACCTCGACGGCGTCACCGTCGACCACACCGACGCGGGTGGCGGGCAGGCCGCGCGCGCCGCACATGTCGTTGAAGCGGAGCTCCTCCGAGCGCGGAACGGCGACGACCGCGCGGCCCGCCGACTCCGAGAACAGGAAGGTGAACGCGTCGAGCCCGTCCGGGACGACCAGCCGCGCGCCCTTGCCGCCGAGGAGCGCCGACTCCACGACCGCCTGGACCAGACCGCCGTCGGACAGGTCGTGCGCGGAGTCGATCATGCCGTCGCGGGAGGCGGAGATCAGGATCTCGGCCAGCAGCCGCTCGCGCTCCAGGTCGACCTTCGGGGGCAGGCCGCCCAGGTGGTCGTGGACCACCTGCGACCAGGCCGAACCGCCGAACTCCTCGCGGGTGTCGCCCAGCAGGTAGAGCAGGTGCCCGTCCTCCTGGAAGGCGACCGGGGTGCGGCGCTCGACGTCGTCGATCACGCCGAGGACGGCCACCACCGGGGTCGGGTGGATGGCCACCTCGCCCGTCTGGTTGTAGAGCGAGACGTTGCCGCCGGTCACCGGGGTGCCCAACTGCTGACAGGCGTCGGCCAGCCCGCGGATGGCCTCGGCGAACTGCCACATCACCGCCGGGTCCTCGGGCGAGCCGAAGTTCAGGCAGTCGGAGACGGCGAGCGGCTTGGCGCCGGTCGTCGCCACGTTGCGGTACGCCTCGGAGAGCGCGAGCTGCGCGCCCGCGTACGGGTCGAGCTTCGCGTAGCGGCCGTTGCCGTCCGTGGCGATGGCGACGCCGAGTCCGGTCTCCTCGTCGATGCGGATCATGCCCGAGTCCTCGGGCTGCGCCAGCACCGTGTTGCCCTGCACGAAGTGGTCGTACTGGGAGGTGATCCAGGACTTGGAGGCCTGGTTCGGGGAGGAGACGAGCCGCAGGACCTGGTCCTTCAGCTCGTCCGAGGTCGCGGGCCGGGGCAGCTTGTTGGCGTCGTCGGCCTGGAGCGCGTCCTGCCACTCGGGGCGGGCGTAGGGGCGCTCGTAGACCGGGCCGTCGTGCGCGACCGTACGCGGGTCGACGTCGACGATCTTGCCGCCGTGCCAGTAGATCTCCAGCCGGTCGCCCTCGGTGACCTCGCCGATGACGGTCGCGATGACGTCCCACTTGTCGCAGATCTCAAGGAACCGATCGACCTTCTCCGGCTCGACGACCGCGCACATGCGCTCCTGCGACTCGCTCATGAGGATCTCCTCGGGCGAGAGCGTGGAGTCGCGCAGCGGTACGTCGTCCAGGGTGACGCGCATGCCGCCGGAGCCGTTGGACGCGAGCTCGCTGGTGGCGCAGGACAGGCCGGCCGCGCCGAGGTCCTGGATGCCGACGACCAGCTTCTCGGCGAAGGCCTCCAGGGTGCACTCGATGAGCAGCTTCTCCTGGAAGGGGTCGCCGACCTGGACGGCGGGACGCTTCGACGGCTTGGCGTCGTCGAAGGTCTCCGAGGCGAGGATCGACGCGCCGCCGATGCCGTCACCGCCCGTGCGGGCCCCGTACAGGATGACTTTGTTGCCCGGCCCGGACGCCTTCGCGAGGTGGATGTCCTCGTGCCGCATGACGCCGATGGCACCGGCGTTGACCAGCGGGTTGCCCTGGTAGCAGGCGTCGAAGACGACCTCGCCGCCGATGTTGGGTAGGCCCAGGCAGTTGCCGTAGCCGCCGATGCCCGCGACGACGCCGGGCAGGACGCGCTTGGTGTCGGGGTGGTCGGCCGCGCCGAACCGCAGCGGGTCGACGACCGCGACCGGGCGGGCGCCCATCGCGATGATGTCGCGCACGATGCCGCCGACGCCCGTCGCGGCGCCCTGGTAGGGCTCCACGTACGAGGGGTGGTTGTGCGACTCGACCTTGAAGGTGACGGCGTAGCCCTGGCCGACGTCGACGACTCCGGCGTTCTCACCGATGCCGACGAGCATCGCGTCGGACTGCGGGGCCTTCTCGCCGAACTGGCGGAGGTGGACCTTGGAGGACTTGTAGGAGCAGTGCTCGGACCACATGACCGAGTACATGGCGAGCTCGGCGCCGGTCGGGCGGCGGCCGAGGATCTCCACGACCCGCTCGTACTCGTCCTTCTTCAGGCCCAGCTCGGCCCAGGGCAGCTCGACGTCGGGGGTCGCGGCCGCGTTCTCGACCGTGTCCAGAGGCGTGCGGCTCATGCGTTGACCAGCTTCTTGAGGATCGAGGTGAAGAAGGGGAGGCCGTCGGTACGGGCCGAACCGACCAGCGGGTCGACGGCGTGCTCGGGGTGCGGCATGAGGCCCACCACGTTCCCGGCCTCGTTCGTGATGCCGGCGATGTCGCGCAGCGAACCGTTCGGGTTGACGTCCACGTAGCGGAACGCGACCCGGCCCTCCGCCTCCAGCATGTCGAGCGTGTGCTCGTCGGCGACGTACCGCCCGTCCATGTTCTTCAGCGGGATGTGGATCTCCTGGCCGGCTTCGTAGTCGGCGGTCCAGGCGGTCTCCGCGTTCTCCACCCGCAGCTTCTGGTCGCGGCAGATGAAGTGCAGGTGGTCGTTGCCGAGCATGGCGCCTGGGAGGAGGTGCGCCTCGGTGAGGACCTGGAAGCCGTTGCAGATGCCGAGAACCGGCATTCCGGACTTCGCCTGCTCGATCACGGAGCCCATCACCGGCGAGAAGCGCGAGATGGCACCGGCCCGCAGATAGTCGCCGTACGAGAATCCGCCGGGCAGCACCACGGCGTCGACCTGCTTCAGGTCCTTGTCCTTGTGCCAGAGCGCGACGGGTTCGGCTCCGGCGAGCCGGATCGCGCGCTGTGTGTCCCGGTCGTCCAGGCTTCCGGGAAAGGTGACGACTCCAATACGAGCGGTCACTTTCCGGCCTCCGCGACTTCCTCGACCTTGACGGTGAAGTCCTCGATCACGGTGTTGGCGAGGAAGGATTCCGCGAGTTCGTGGATGCGGGCGAGCGCGGCGTCGTCCACCGGTCCGTCCACTTCCAGTTCGAATCGCTTTCCCTGACGTACGTCGGAGACGCCCTCGAATCCGAGACGCGGCAGTGCACGCTGCACCGCCTGGCCCTGGGGGTCGAGGATCTCCGGCTTGAGCATGACGTCGACTACGACGCGTGCCACTGGCACTCCCGGTGTGTGGTGCTGAGCAGGTCGCTTCAGACTACCCGCACAAAATTTCTACTCGCGTAGATTCGTAGAATCCTACGTGACCCCGATCACGATCTCGCATCGGCACGGGGGTCACGACGGAAAATCCTGGGAAAAACCGCAGAAGAGCGGCAGGGCCCCATTGCTTCCGGACACGCGGAAGGATTTAGTCGGGCTTCACAATGCAATGCCGGGCACTGTACAAAGGAATTGGCATTAGCCGATACTTTGCCCAATAACAGGCGGACAGTCGACATCTCCCCGACAACTCCGTGACGTCTTCGCACGTCATGACCGTTGATCGCAGAGGTGTCGCACGAAGGGACCGATATTCGTGGCGCAGCGTGTCGTGGTCACTCTCTTTGACGACATCGACGGCTCAGAAGCGGCGGAGACGATCGCCTTCGGACTGGACGGCAAGTCGTACGAGATCGACCTGAATCCTTCCAACGCCAAGAAACTGCGCAAGGTACTCGCGCCCTACCTGGAGGCCGCCCGCAAGCAGTCGAGGTCCGGGAAGGCGTACACGCACACCGCGTTGACCCCGGACCCGGCGGCCGTCCGCGCCTGGGCCCGCTCCAACAAGCTGGACGTGCCGCCGCGCGGGCGCATCCCCAAGAAGGTCTACGAGGCGTTCGCCGAGGCGCACTGAGACCGGGCCGTCCTCAGCCGGCCGTCGCCCCCGGCCTGCCGTCGCCCTCGGACATCCGGACGACGGCCGGCCGAGGCGTCGGCCCGGCCGGTCATCCGCCCCTGAGCGGAGCCGACTTGCGCAGACCCCCCGCTGGTCAGCTAGAGTCTGGAACACGCCGAGGGGCCAGGCCGAAAGCCGAACCTCACGGAGTCACGCGGGTGTAGTTCAGTAGTAGAACATCCCCCTTCCAGGGGGAAGGCGCAGTGTGCAATTCCTGTCACCCGCTCCGCATCTCTTACCGACCGTCCATTTGGATCAGGTAGGGTGGTGCTCGCGCCGATCGGTGAGAGCCGGTCGGAGGCAATGCGGACGTAGCTCAGTTGGTAGAGCGCAACCTTGCCAAGGTTGAGGTCGCCAGTTCGAACCTGGTCGTCCGCTCAGCGAGATCAAGGCCCCGGTCATCGACCGGGGCCTTTGTCGTACCCCCGTGTTCCTCGCGTTCCCCGCGTTCCCCACACTCCCCTCCGTCGCGGCCGTCTGACATATGTCATGCGGAGTGATGACACCGCGCACTGCTGACGGATGCCTTCCGCGGGGACGCTGAATGCATGAACACGAACGAGCACGATGACGTGATCGAGGTCACTGAGCTGCGCCGCGTGTACGGGAGGGATTTCGAGGCGGTGCGCGGAATCACCTTCTCCGTGGCCCCCGGTGAGCTCTTCGCCCTGTTGGGCACGAACGGAGCGGGCAAGACCAGCACGGTCGAACTCCTGGAGGGACTCGCGCCACCGACCGGCGGGCGGGTACGGGTCCTCGGGCACGACCCCTACAAGGAACGGGCGCTCGTGCGGCCCAGGATCGGCCTGATGCTCCAGGAGGGCGGCTTCCCCTCCGAGCTCACGGTCGCGGAGACCGTGCGGATGTGGGCCGGCTGCACCAGCGGCGCGCGCCCCACGGCGGAGGCCCTGGACATGGTCGGGCTCACCCGGCGGTCCGGCGTACGGGTGAAGCAGCTGTCCGGCGGCGAGAAGCGCCGCCTGGACCTGGCGCTCGCCCTCCTCGGCCGCCCCGAGGTCCTCTTCCTCGACGAGCCGACGACCGGACTCGACGCCGAAGGACGCCGCAGCACCTGGGAGTTGGTGCGCGAACTGCGCGACGGCGGTACGACCGTGCTGCTCACCACCCACTATCTGGAAGAGGCCGAGCAGCTGGCCGACCGGCTCGCGATCCTCCACGAGGGAGGCATCGCCGCCACCGGCACCCCGGCCCAGGTGACCGCCTCCCAGCCGTCCCGGATCTCCTTCGAACTGCCCGACGGCTACTTCCTCGGCGACCTGCCCCCGCTCGCCCCGCTCGGTGTCACCGGCCACGAGACGGACGGGCGCACCGTCCGGCTTCGCACCCACGAACTCCAGCGGACGGCCACCGCCCTGCTGCTGTGGGCCGAGCGGACGCGCGTCGAGCTGCGGGGCCTCGATGTGCGGTCGGCCTCGCTCGAGGAGGCGTTCCTGCGGATCGCGCGGGAGGCGGCGGGGGCCTCCGGCGCGGGCGCTCCTGCCCAGGACAGCGACAAGACCAACGATGGCGACACCGACAACGGCAGCGACGACAGCGACAAGACCAAGGAGACGGTGGCGTGAGCACGGTGGCCGTGACGAACCCGGAGACGACGAAGACCACCACCACCGCGAGGGGACGGATGGCCGCCCTGGCGCGCGCCGAGCTCACGCTCCTGGGGCGCACGAAGGCGACGCTCTTCGCCGCGCTGTTCGTGCCGATCGTGATGCCCCTCAGCCTCAGCTCGACGGTCGACCAGATGGATCTGAAGAGCGCGGGCTTGTCGACCGGCTCGGTGATCCTGCCCTCCTCCATCGGCTTCTCGCTGCTCTTCGCGGTCTACAGCTCGCTGGTGACCGTGTACGCGGCCCGGCGCGAGGAACTCGTCCTCAAGCGGCTGCGCACCGGGGAGCTGCGGGACACCGAGATCCTCGCGGGCGCCGCTCTGCCGTCGGTGGCGATCGCGCTGGTGCAGTGCGTGGCGCTGACGGCGGCGTGCGTCGCGCTGCTGGACGTGGGTGCGCCGCCCGCGCCCCATCTCGCCGTCCTGGGACTGCTGTTGGGCCTGGTGATGTGGCCCCCGCTGGCCGCGGTCACCGCGGGTTTCAGCAGGAGTGTGGAGGGCGCCCAGGTGGCGACCATGCCGCTCCTGATGGTTTCCCTGCTCGCGTCCGGCACCTTCTTCCCCCTGGAGCTGATGCCGGACGGTCTCGCCAGGGTCTGCGAGCTGCTGCCGCTGACCCCGGTGATCACCCTGATACGCGGCGGCTGGACCGGAGACCTCTCCGCGGCGGACGCGGCGGGTGCCATCGCCGTCGCGGTGGCCTGGACGGTCCTCGCGGTGTTTGCTGTACGACGGTGGTTCCGATGGGAGCCCCGACGGTGAAAGGCGACGGGAGCGGGAGCATGCGGAGACCTGGGGTCTGGTGGCGGGGCAAGAGCACGCCGGCGAAGGTCGAGACGTACACCCGCTGGTCGTTCCACTTCGTCGCCGTGGTCACGATCGCCGGCGTGGGGCTTCCGGCGATCGGCCAGATGGGGTCGCGGTTCGTGGTCCCGGTACTGGTGGCGGTGTGCGCGCACGGGGTGTTCTGCGCGCTGACCGCGTCGCGGGTGCTCGACTGGACACGCGGCAGCCGTGAGCTGCCCGTACGACTCCTGTGGTCGCTCGGCGCGGTCACCGCACTGCTCGGGGTCGCCGCGCTCGTCCTGTTCGAGCGGGGCGGCAACGGTTCGGGCACGGAGTCCGGCGCGGCCATGCTGTCCGTGACGGTCCCCTCGTACGGCTTCGGGACCATCGCCCTTGCCGTCCGCGACCGGGGGCGCACGCTCGTCATGGCGGCGGGCGTCGCGGCCGGCGTCGCGGGGGTGGGGCTCCTGGTGGGCCTTCCGGCGCCCGCCGCGCTGGCTGAGGGAGGCGTCACCCTGGTCACGACCGCGCTGTTCGCCGCCACCTCGCACCTCTCCGTCTGGCTGCTCGACACCGTCTACACGCTCGACGAGGCCCGCGAGACCCGCGGCCGGCTCGCCGTGGCCGAGGAACGGCTGCGCTTCGGACGCGACCTGCACGATGTGATGGGCCGCAACCTCGCGGTGATCGCCCTGAAGAGCGAACTCGCCGTACAGCTGGCGCGACGCGGCAGGCCCGAGGCCGTGGAGCAGATGATCGAGGTGCAGCGCATCGCCCAGGAGTCGCAGCGTGAGGTGCGCGAGGTCGTACGCGGCTACCGGGAGGCCGATCTGGCCAACGAACTCGCGGGCGCCCAGGGCGTGTTGACCGCAGCCGGCATCGCGTGCGAGATCCGCGGCTCGGCCACGGGACTGCCCCCGCAGGTCCAGCCGCCGCTCGGCTGGGTCGTACGGGAGGCGACGACGAACGTGCTGCGGCACGGGAACGCCGAGCGGTGCACGGTGTCACTCCTGGTCGCGGACGGGCAGGTCACGCTGACCGTCGAGAACGACGGGGTGCCGGACGGCCCCTCGCGATCAGCGCTGCGGAGGGGCTCCGGGCTCGTGGGGCTGCGGGAACGGCTGACCGAGGTGGGCGGGGTGCTGCGGGCGGGCCCCGCCGAGGGCGGTGTGTTCCGGCTGACCGCGGTGGTGCCGCTGCCGACGCCGTCCGTACCGGTCCCCGCCGTACGGGACACGCACTCGCGGCGAACCGCGCCCTCCGCCCCTCACCAGGCTCGGCGTCAAGCGGCCCCTCACCAGCCTTCGCGTCAAGCCGCCCGACCAGAACCAGAACCAGAGCCAGATCCAGTGACTGGGGTCACGTCATGACTTCCCTGCCGCCCGTCTCCCCCGTCTCGCCGGTGACCTCGGCGCCTCCCGTACGCCTGCTGCTCGCCGATGACGAGCATCTGATCCGTGGAGCGCTCGCCGCGCTGCTCGGCCTGGAGGACGATCTCGTCGTGGTGGCCGAGGCGGCGTCCGGGCCGGAGGCACTGACGATGGCGCGGGCGCACGAGCCCGACGTCGCCGTACTCGACCTCCAGATGCCCGGCGCCGACGGTGTGAGGGTGGCCACATCGCTGCGAGCCGAACTGCCCTCGTGCCAGGTGCTGATCGTGACCAGCCACGGACGTCCGGGGCATCTGAAGCGGGCGCTCGCGGCGGGTGTGCGCGGGTTCGTCCCCAAGACGGTCAGCGCGCAGCGGCTCGCGGAGATCATCCGTACGGTGCACGCGGGAAACCGTTACGTCGATCCGGAGTTGGCCGCCGACGCGATCTCCGCCGGTGACTCGCCGCTGACCGCGCGCGAGGCGGAGGTGCTCGAACTCGCCGCCGACGGGGCGCCGGTCGCGGAGATCGCCGAGCGGGCCGCGCTCTCGCAGGGGACCGTACGGAACTATCTGTCGTCCGCCGCGACCAAGCTCGGGGCCGAGAACCGGCACACGGCGGTGCGTCTCGCGCGCGAGCGGGGTTGGGTATAGTTGCTCTCGCGCCACGGCGCAGCGCGGACGTAGCTCAGTTGGTAGAGCGCAACCTTGCCAAGGTTGAGGTCGCCAGTTCGAACCTGGTCGTCCGCTCCAGCGAAGAGGAAGGCCCCGGTCATCGACCGGGGCCTTCCTCGTACGTGCGCGGTGTTCGCGTGCGCGGTGTTCGCCTGCGCGATGCTCAGGTCCGGTGCTCAGGTCCAGCTCGTACCGGTGAGGCGTTCGTACGCCTCG
Source organism: Streptomyces sp. NPDC088747 (assembly GCF_044751025.1). Lineage (NCBI taxonomy): Bacteria > Bacillati > Actinomycetota > Actinomycetes > Kitasatosporales > Streptomycetaceae > Streptomyces > Streptomyces sp. NPDC088747. The sequence goes on along the minus strand of NZ_JBIVKZ010000002.1, from coordinate 727,725 downwards.
ATGTACTTGGCGCGGGTCGCGTCCACGATGTGCTGGGGCAGCGCGGGCGGCGGCTGCTCACTCGCCCGGTCCCAGCCGGACTCGGCCGAGGTCAGCCAGTCGCGGACGAACTGCTTGTCGTACGACGGCTGCGGGTGACCGGGCTCCCACTGCTCGGCCGGCCAGAAGCGCGAGGAGTCCGGCGTGAGCACCTCGTCGGCGAGGACCAGGGTCTCGCTCTCGCCCGTTCCCTCGAAGCCGAACTCGAACTTGGTGTCCGCGAGGATGACGCCCCGGTGACGGGCGATGTCGCGGGCGCGGGTGTAGACGGCGAGGGTCGTCTGGCGGAGCTGGGCCGCGGTCTCGGCGCCGACCTGGCGGGCGACCTCCTCGTACGACACGTTCTCGTCGTGCTCACCGACCGCGGCCTTGGTGGCCGGGGTGAAGATCGGCCCGGGGAGCTCGGAGCCGTCCGTCAGGCCCTCGGGGAGACCGAGGCCGCAGACCGTCTGCGTCTCCTGGTACTCGGTGAGACCCGAGCCGGTGAGATAGCCGCGGGCGACACACTCGACCGGGATCATCCGCAGCGACTTGCAGACCAGGGTGCGGCCTTCCCAGTCGGCCGGGGCGCCCGGCGGGAGTTCGGTGCTCAGCACATGGTTGGGGACCAGGTCGGCGAGCTTGTCGAACCACCACAGGGAGAGCTGGGTGAGGGTGCGGCCCTTGTCGGGGATCTCGGTGGGCAGCACCCAGTCGTAGGCGGAGATGCGGTCACTGGCGACCATCACGAGGTCGCCCGCCTCGTTCTGGTACAGGTCGCGCACCTTGCCGGTGTGCAGATGCACCAGTCCCGGAACCTGGAGGGGCTCGGGCTTTTCAACGAATCCGGACACGGTTCCTCCCCGTGGTTCTGTACATGTGGCTCGATTCTCCCGTACGCGGGGAGCGGGTTTGGCCAGGGGGTACGTGGGTGCCTCGCGGCCGGAGCGCGGGGGCGCGCTGACGGGTGCTCTGGGCGGGTCCCCATCACAGGGGGTTCCATGCGGGTTCAGTCGTGTTTGCAGATGCGGTCCAGGAGGTTGGCCGTGGCTCGCTGGACGCGCGGGTCCACATGGCCGGGGCGGTCCAGGGCCGGCGACCAGGCGAAGGTGCCGGAGGCGAAGACCAGAGCGCCGGAGGGGGCGCGGTAGAGGGAGGTCTCCTGGTGGCGGGCGGTGCCCTCGCTGTCGGCGTACGGGGAGTGGGCGAGCAGGATGCGGCCCTCGTGCTCGGGGAGCGGGGCGCGCGGGAAGTAACGGTCGGCCTCGCCCGCGACCATGCCGGTGAGCTCGTCGCCCTCGTGGGCGCCGGTCGCCTCCCAGAGCCAGTGATCGGCGTTGCGGACGATGAGGGGGTGGGGGTCGGGAACCCTGCCCGCGTACTGGATGCCGATGAGTTGCTGCTCCGGGCGGTCGATCTCACGCCACAGCGCCGGTTTCCCGGGTCCCCTGCGCTTGCGGCAGGTCAGCAGCCGGTCGGCGGCGCCCGACGGGGACGGCCCCAACTCCACCTGCCAGTACATGGTGTTGGCCGAGAGGAAGACCAGCGAGGTGCCGTGGTCACGGGCGACTTCGGTGGTGCGGCGCATCGCCGGCGACCAGTACTCGTCGTGGCCCGGGAAGACCAGTCCCCGGTAGCGGGTGGCATCGATCAGGCCGGCGTGCAGGTCGCGGGCGTGGGCGTAGGCGAGGTCGTAGCCGTAGCGCTCGGCGAAGCGGATGAAGTCGTAGGCGTGGCCCACGTGGAGGGGGAGGCCGGCGCCCGCGTAGGGGCGGTCGAAGGACACGGTCGTCGCGGCGTCGGCCTCGCCGAGCAGCCGGCCGTTCTCGTCCCAGGCGTGGTAGAGGCTGGCGCCGGTGCGGCCGTCCTCCGGGTAGAGGTTGTACGCCTGCCAGGTGATGTCCGGCAGGAGCAGGAGCAGGTCCGCCGGGTGGTTGTCCCGGACGGTGAAGGGGACGTGGGAGCGGTAGCCGTCCGCGGTCGTGAGTACGGCCACGTACGCGCCGATGCTCCAGTAGCTCGGGACCTGCAGACGCCAGGACAGCCACCAGTGGTGGCAGGAGACCGTCCGGTCGGCGGTGAGGGGCGGCGGCTGGACGATGCCGGAGAGGCGAGGGCTGGTGGTGATCTTCGAGGCCCCGTCACCCCCGTAGTGGCCGATCCGGTAGATGTCGACGCTGAACTCCTGCGGCGGGTCCACCGTGACCCGGAAGTCGATGGCCTCACCGGGGGCGACCGTGCCGGTGGACGTGAAGCCCTTGATCTGGCGGTGCACGTCGTCCGCGGGGCGGGGGCCGGCGGCGGTCCGGGGGTGCGGGACGGCGCGGCCCGCGGCCGGGGTCCCTCGGCGGGTCCCGCTCGCACCGGGGCCGGGGCCGGGAGCGGTGGCGCCTGGGCCGGTGGCGCCGGGGGCGCGGTCGATGTACCAGGGGACGACGTGGCCGGTGTCGTCGAAGTACTGCTCGTCGCCGCGCAGCCAGGGGACGGGACCCTGACCGAAGGGGTCCGTGACGGCATGGGCGAGTGCTCCCGACTCCCAGCGGCGGATCTGCTCGGACCCCATCTCTGCTTCCCTCCCTGTCGCCCCCATGGTCCCCGTCGCGCCCGTGGCCCTGGTCAGGAGCCCGGTACGGCTCGTACGCGGTATGTCTGCATTTCTCGAACGTGTCGGCACGTCCGCGTACGTCCTGGCCGTTTGTGCGATCAGTTCCAGCACATCACATTCAGCACGCGTACGGTCACCGTTCGTCGCGAATTGGCGGGAGCGGTACGGGGAAAGGGCAACGGCATGGCGGCAGAGCAGGGTGTGCGGTGGAGCGGGCGGGCGCCGGCCTCAGATCAGGCGGACCGGTTTCTCGGGGCGGACGCCGAGGCGGCGGAGCCAGTCGCGGAGGGGGGCGGGGTCGCCCGTCTCGACGAGGGTGAGGACGCGGGGGCTCAGGTCGGCGGCGCGTTCGCCGTCGACGAGGAGCGAGGGGCCGTCGAGCCAGTCGAGGCCCGGCGCCGCTCCGGCCGTGTCCATCGCGGCGCAGCACACCATCGCCGTCACGTGGTCGGCCAACAGCTCGCGGCCGGTGCGCGGTGGCTGGAGCGGGAAGAGGGGTAGCGGTCCGTCGTCCCAGAAGGCCAGGTCGGGGCCCTGCTGCTCCGCGCCGCCCGCGGCAGGTCCGGACGTCAGGTCCGGCGCCGCCGCCTCTTCCCGTGCCACCTCCGCGCTGAGCCCCGCCGCGAGCGCAGCCGTCCGCTCGTTCCCGAGCGCGAACTCCGGGTCGTCCTCGTCTTCTTCGCCGAGGGGGAGGAGCAGTTCTTCGTCGGTGGGGAGGGCTGGGGTGGTGGGGAGGGCTGGGGTGGTGGGGAGGGGGGTTGGGTCCGGGTTGGTGGGGAGGGGGGTTGGGTCCGGGGTGGTGGGGAGGGGGGTTGGGTCCGGGGTGGTGGGGGGCGGGTTTGTGGCGGGGGGCGGGGTCGGGTGCGGCAGGGGGTCGGGGGTCGGGTGCGGGAGCTGGTTCGGGCTCGGGTTCGCGTCCGGGTTCGGGCTCGGGCTCGGGCTCGGGCTCGGGTTTGCTACCGGGTCGGGGTCTGGGTGCAGGCTCGCGTCCGCGTCCGGGCTCGGGTCCGTCGTCGACTCCGCGAACGGGGTCCGGTCCGAGGTCGGGTGCGGGTTTCGGTCCGAGGTCGGGTGCGAGTTCCCGTCCGACGTCGTCGGGTGCGGGTTCCCGTCCGAAGCCCGGTGCGGGTCCCCGTCCGAAGCCGGATGCGGGTCCCCGTCCGAAGCCGGATGCGGATCCCCGTCCGAGTCCGCGTGCGGCTCCCGCTCCGAGGGCAAAGCTCCGTCCGAGGGCAGGTCACGGCCGGAGAGCGGGGCCTGGCCCGCGGGTGACTCCCCGTCCGAGGGGAGGGCCCTGTCCGAGGGCGACTGCTGGTGCGGGCGCGGGTCGTCGCCCGAGCGTGGGTTCCGGGCCGGACCGGACGCTGCCGTGGCTCCGTCCCGCACGTCCACGCCGGCGTCCACGTCCGCGTCCTTGTCGTCGTCCGGGGACGCCGTCAGGTGGTTCATCACGCGGGCCAGCGTGGGGCCGCCCGAGTCGGGTGTGGCCGGGTTCGGGGCGTGCCGGACGCCCAGCGCGTCCAGGACACGGTGGAGACGGGCGGCGTCGGCGCGCCACTTGCGGTCGACGACCTCGTCCGGATAGTCCAGCCAGTCCACGGGCGCCCAGTCGGGCCCGGCCTCGGCGGGACCGCCGTGGAAGAGGCGGGCGGCGAGCAGCGAGGCGGCCTCGTCGACCGTGCCGGGCTCTTCGAGCAGGTCACAGGCAGGACGCTCGCCGAGCCGTGAGGTGAAGCCCTCGGCCAGCCGGTCCCGGCGGGACAGCTCGGTGAGGGCTGCGACAACCCCGGCGTCCAGCCGGGAGGGCCAGCGGCCCATCCGCCAGGCGGGCAGCGCGACCCGGGTCAGGAGCCGGTCCCAGCCCGCGTACGCCAGTCCCACCTGCTCCTGCGCGACGATCCGCAGGCCGTAGTCCACAGCCTGTGCACGCTCGGCCGCGGCGGCAGCCACCCCTCGCTCCATCTCGGCCGCGTGCCCCCGGCAGCTGCGCAACAGCAGACGGGTGATCCAGCCGACGCCGCCCAGGACCACGCGGGACAACGGGCCCCGGGTCGGCGCCGAAGCCACGGCCACGGCCGCGTCCAGCCCTCGTACGAAACGCCGGGCCGCGGCTATGTCGGGGTGCGCCGAGGGACCCGTACCCGCGACGACCGGGGCGAGGACCGCGCGCAGTTCACCGACGCGCATCCACCACAGGAAGGGGGAGCCGATGACGAGGACGGGAGCGGAGGGCGCCTGGCGGGAGCGCGTCGACAGCCCACGTACGCCTCTCGGGCTTCGCGCTCCTTCCGCCTCGCCCTTCTCACCTTTGCCCTCCGAAGCCGGCCGGCCGTGCGACAGGTGGGCGCGGTCCTCCAGCCAGCTGTCGCAGTCCGGGGTGAGCGCTATCGCCGAGGGGGCCGGGACGTCGAGTCGGTCCGCCAGGTCGCGGACCATGCGGTAGAGATCGGGCGCCGACTCCTCGGCGATGGCGACCGTGGGACTCACGGCGGGCCGCGCACGGGCGACGACCAGCGCGATGCCCGCGGCGGCGAGGAGCACCACGGCGGCGAGACCGGTCACGACCCAGCGGGTGGTGTCCCAGCCTTCGCCCGTGATGTGCCCGGTGGAGCCGCCGGCCACCAGGACGACGGCGACGGCCGCGGGCAGCAGGGCGACGGCCAGCGCCCTGCTGCGGATGCGCAGCACGGCCAGAGCCCGGGAGCGCGCGGACTGCGCGCCCACCTCCACACCCATACCTGTCACGACCGGTCCTCACCCCCTACGGTCCGCTCGGCGCGGGCTGTCCCACAGCCCGCGTCGGCGGATGTCCTGGCGTTCCTCACTCCCCCACTGTGGCACCCGCCACCGACATCGCAATGCCGGTGGGCCAAGTGCCGGAACGCTTTCGCCGCACCCTAGTTGGGGCCTCGGCCCCCGTCAGCCGGATAAGGGATCGGTCACTCGATGGAATGGCTCTGGGGAAAGGTGCATGACGGTGGGCAAGGATCGGGCCCCGGATTCCGTCTGGAATCCGGGGCCCGGAGAACCGCGCTGACCAGGCTTTACGCTTCTGCCGCCGCCTTCGCCGCGATGTCCGTGCGGTGCTGCGAACCGTCCAGCCGGATGCGGCCGACCGCCTCGTACGCGCGTTCGCGTGCCTGGGTGAGATCGGTGCCGGTCGCCGTGACGGAGAGCACCCGGCCGCCCGCGCTGACGACCGCCTCGCCGTCGTGCCTGGTCCCGGCGTGCAGGACGTACGCGTGCGGGGCGTCCTGGGCGGCCACCTCGTCGAGGCCGGTGATCGGGTCGCCGGTGCGCGGGGTGTCGGGGTAGTTGTGCGAGGCGATGACCACGGTGACGGCCGCGGCGTCGCTCCAGCGCAGGGGTTCCAGATCGGCGAGGGTGCCGTTCGCCGAGGCCAGCAGCACCCCGGCGAGGGGCGTCTTCAGACGGGCCAGGACCACCTGGGTCTCGGGGTCGCCGAAACGGGCGTTGAACTCGATGACCCGTACGCCTCGACCGGTGATCGCCAGGCCGGCGTAGAGGAGGCCGGAGAACGGGGTGCCGCGGCGGCGCAGTTCGTCGACGGTCGGCTGCAGAACGGTCTGCATGACCTCCTCGACGAGCTTGGGGTCGGCCCAGGGCAGCGGTGAGTACGCGCCCATGCCGCCGGTGTTCGGACCCTCGTCGCCGTCCAGCGCGCGCTTGAAGTCCTGGGCGGGCTGGAGCGGGACCACGGTCTCGCCGTCCGTGATGGCGAAGAGGGAGACCTCGGGGCCGTCGAGGAACTCCTCGATGACGACGCGGTCGCAGGCGTTGGCGTGGTCACGGGCCTTCGCGAGGTCGTCGGTCACGACAACGCCCTTGCCGGCCGCGAGTCCGTCGTCCTTCACGACGTACGGGGCTCCGAAGGCGTCGAGCGCCTCCTCGACCTCGTCCGGTGTCGTACAGACGTACGAGCGCGCCGTCGGGACGCCCGCCACCGCCATCACGTCCTTGGCGAAGGCCTTGGAACCCTCCAGCTCCGCGGCCTCCTTGGAGGGGCCGAAGCAGGGGATGCCCGCCGCGCGCACCGCGTCGGCGACCCCCGCGACAAGCGGGGCCTCCGGGCCCACGATCACCAGCTCGGCGCCGAGCTCAGTGGCCAGCGAGGCCACGGCCGCACCGTCGAGGGCGTCGACCGCGTGCGGCTCGGCCACCTCCGCGATGCCTGCGTTCCCGGGGGCGCAGTACAGGGCGGTGACGTCGGGGTCGAGGGACAGGGAACGGCACAGGGCGTGCTCGCGGGCGCCGCTACCGATGACAAGGACCTTCACGGGGTCAGCCTAACCGCCGGGAGCGGGTTCCTTTGTGGGGGCTGCCGAGGGAGGGGGTGCGGGGGGATGGTGGGTTCCTCCAACGCCGTGGCGGGCGGCGGGTCTTTCGGGGTTCCGGATAGGGGACTTGCCTTCACGGGTGCCGGAAGGGACGGCTTGCCTTTATGGGTGCCTGGGTTCCGGAGGGGGCGGCTTGCCTGCATGGGTGCCTGGCAGCCTGGGTGCCTGAGCGGGGCGGCTTGCGCTCAGCTGTGTGTGGGGGGCGGGGGCTCGTACTCGCCGGGCGGCCTGGATAGGCGACTCGCCCCGCCGGGTGACCCGGTTACGGGACTCGTACTCGCCGGGTGACCGGACCGGCGGCTCGCCCGCCAGGTGCCCAGACAGGCGGCTTGCCCCGACAGGTGTCCGGACGCGCCGCTCGCCTCGGCAGGTGTCCGGACGAGTGACTCGTACTCTCCGGGGCGGCCCGGATGAGCGACCCGTACCAGCCGGGTGGCCTGGGTGGCGACGCGTACTCGGACGGGGGACTCGCACCCCCGGGCGTCCGGACGCCCGGGGCGCTCCCGCCGGGTGCCCGAACCGGCGGCTCACCCGCCAGATGTCCGAATGGACGACTCGCACTCGCGCGGGGACCTGTTCGAGGACCCGTCCGGATACCCGGACGTGCGCAAACGTCCCACCGAGCGTCCGGACACGCGGCCCGCCCCCGCCACGTCGTCCCGCTTCCCGCTACTCGTTCGAGAACTCCTCCACCACCGTGGCCCCCAGTTCGCGGACGATCAGGTCGTATCCGGAGAGGGCCGACTCGACGAGGTCGGGGTCGTCGTCCTCGGGGATGTCGTCCTCGGGGGCGACCGGGGGCGGCGGCTCGGGCGCCGCGGGAGTGAAGGCCCGGGTGGGTTCCGCGGGAGCCTGGCTCGCGGAGGGGCCCGGCGAAGCAGTGGGTCCCGGAGCCGGGGACGAGTGCTGCTGAGGTGCGGGGCGCGGCGGCGTCGGTGCCCCGCCGTAACCGCCGCCGAACCCGGGGCCGCCACCCGGAGCGGGAGGGGGCGAGCCGCCACCGGGGCCACCCTGCCCGCCCGAGCCACCCGAGGTGTCGACGATCGATTCGATCTTCCACTGGACGTTGAACTGCTCGGCCAGCGCCTGCCGCAGCACTTCCTCGCTGCCGCTGCTGGCGAAGTTGTCCCGGGCGCCCGCGTTGACGAAGCCGATCTGCAGCGTCGTCCCGTCGAATCCGCTCACCTGCGCGTTCTGGCTGAGGAGGATCCAGGTGAACCGGCGACGGTTCTTCACCGCTTCCAGGATGTTCGGCCACAGCATGCGGGGGTCGGGTCCGCCGCCCGTGGGAGCCGCGAAACCGGCGGCGGGAGCGGGTGCGGGAGCCCCGGCGGACGGCGCCGACGCCGGTGTCGCGGGCGCGGACGCCGCGGGCTGCCCCCCGCCCGTGGGCGCCGCCGTAGGCCAACCGCCGGGACGCCGACCACTGCCTGCGGCCGTAGGGGTCGGCCAGGAACCGGGCGCGGCGCCCGACGGAGCGGAGGCCGCGGGCGGAACGGCGGGGGCCGGGGTGGGAGTGTGCGGAGCCTGCGGCGGCGCGGCCACGGGAGGCGCGGCCGCAGCAGGTGCGACTGCGGGAGGCACGGCTCCAGGAGTGGTGGCTACCGGAGGTGTGGTTACTGGAGGTGTGGGAGAAGCGGCCGCAGGAGCCGAGGGGCTAGCTGCCGGGCCGCCCGAGTCGGCGACCGGCCCGCCTCCCGCCCCACGCGCCGCGGCCCGAGCCGCAGCGACCCCACCCCCGGGGAGAACTACCGCCCCCGCCGACGAAACAGGACCCTCACCTTGGCCAGGCCCAGCCCCCACCCCCTGCGCATGATGCCCCTGCCCATACCCCTGTCCATGCGCGTCGGTGGCCGCCCCAGGCACGTACCCCATGGCAGGGGCACCCCCGCCCCCGGAGAAGTTCACCCCGCGCTCGACGCGGTCCAGCCGGGCCATGAGGGACCGCTCGTCCCCGTACGCGGCGGGAAGGAGCACGCGCGCGCAGATGAGTTCGATCTGAAGTCGCGGCGAGGTGGCACCGCGCATCTCCGTCAGCCCTTCGTTGACGAGATCGGCGGCCCGGCTCAGCTCGGCGGCGCCGAAGACGCCCGCCTGGGCCTGCATCCGCTCCACCACGTCGACGGGAGCGTCGATGAGCCCCTTCTCGGCGGCGTCGGGCACGGCAGCGAGGATCACGAGATCCCGCAACCGCTCCAGCAGGTCGGCGACGAACCGCCTCGGGTCGTTACCGCCCTCGATGATCCGGTCCACGACCTCGAAGGCCGCGGCGCCGTCCCCCGCGGCGAAGGCCTCGACGACCGAGTCGAGCAGCGAGCCGTCCGTGTACCCGAGCAGCGAGGTGGCCATGGCGTACGTCACACCAGCCTCGCCCGCGCCCGCGAGCAGCTGGTCCATGACGGACATGGAGTCACGCACGGACCCGGCACCGGCCCGCACCACCAGCGGCAGCACCCCCTCCGCCACGGGAATGCCCTCCTGTCCACAGACCTCGCCGAGGTACTCCCGAAGGGTCCCCGGGGGCACGAGCCGGAACGGGTAGTGGTGGGTACGCGACCGGATCGTCCCGATGACCTTCTCGGGTTCGGTGGTCGCGAAGATGAACTTGAGATGCTCGGGCGGCTCTTCGACGACCTTCAGCAGCGCGTTGAAACCGGCCGACGTGACCATGTGGGCCTCGTCGATGATGTAGATCTTGTACCGACTGCCGGCCGGCCCGAAGAAGGCCTTCTCGCGCAGGTCACGGGCGTCGTCGACACCACCGTGCGACGCGGCGTCGATCTCGATGACGTCGATCGAACCCGGCCCGTTCCTCGCCAGGTCACGGCACGACTGGCACTCCCCGCACGGCGTCGGCGTGGGCCCCTGCTCGCAGTTCAGACAGCGGGCCAGAATCCGCGCGCTCGTGGTCTTCCCGCATCCGCGCGGACCGCTGAACAGGTACGCGTGATTGACCCGGTTGTTCCGCAGCGCCTGCTGCAACGGGTCGGTGACATGCTCCTGCCCGATGACCTCGGCGAACGACTCCGGGCGATAACGGCGGTACAGCGCGAGAGACGACACGCGTACGAGGTTATAGGCGCCCACTGACAACAGGGACCGCCCGGAAGCCGACCCCGCCCCCACACCCGTACACGCCCCCCGCCCACACCCCTCAACCACGGGATGCAAACGCAAGCGCCCCCCACGCACCCGCCAGAGCCAACCTACCCTTGCTGCCTTCCGGCCCTGGGGGAGTTCAGTCAGATAGCGCCACGTGAGGGGCTCCGCACAGAGTACAGGAACCTGCCGGTGGGAACGAGTTCGCGAGCACTCCTCAACGTCTTGTATTGTTTGCCGCGGAGGATTCGCCTAGTGGCCTAGGGCGCACGCTTGGAAAGCGTGTTGGGGGCAACCCCTCACGAGTTCGAATCTCGTATCCTCCGCCAGTGCCTCACCGGGCACTAACGTCGAAGGGCCCCACCGCGAGGTGGGGCCCTTCGACGTGTCCGGTGGCCTCCACCACGATCCGACCGTCATCAGCAGCACCGCACTGCTCCAGTACCTTCGAGACTGCGGCGGGTGGGCCGTCGGTCGGGACAAGCCGTCGCCCGCCTACCAGTTGGCGCTCGCCGCCGGTCCGTACCGCCAGGATCCACTCCTCGTCGCCTGCACTCCTTCTCACTGTTGGCAGCCGCATCATCACCACCGGAACACGCGATCGGGCCTCTCGACGAGGCCGATGCTGCCCTCAACGAACCCCGCACCTGGTGGACATCGGCCTCAGCGGCCTCCCATTCGCCTCCCCCTCCGACGGCGAAGACAACCTGCTGCGAAGGCGCGCCGAAGAAGCCCTGGACGCGTACCTTCACGGCCACTTCTTTGCGTACCACCTGGCCTCGAGTCAGTCAGCACCTGCGCCGGGACCTCAGCGTCGGTACAAACATAGTTCACTCAATGGGGCTGGATTCCAGCAGAAATCCCTGGAGTTCAACTACCGCGCCCCATGATTTTTTCACAGGGCCGATCTGGCGGCGTGAGAGGAAACCCATGCGCGATGTCTTCACACTCATCACTGAAAGAGTTGCGATTGACTGGGGCGTGGAGCCCATCTGTGCACACGTCGGCGATGTTCAACTATGTGAAATCAAAAACCATCCCACGTATCAGGTGTTGCGGAGCAAAGTTCGACTTGGTAGATCGAAATCCGTGGCAAGCGTGCGCCTCTGGGAGTCGGTGAGCACTTTGGCGAAAGAAAGTGGCCAACAGGAGAGGGATAAATGGTTGATGATCCTACTGGATCTACTGACTCCGCACTTTGGTAGATGGTCGAGAGAGCTGGCACGAAAATGGAATTACGAGGTCTCTGACATCAGGTCTGCGATGATGGAAGGAGCGCTGGACGCATGGTTTTCCATGCCAGGAGGCACGCCTGCCAAGGAGCTCCTCGACACCATGATGACTCGCGCGTTCACTGGCGCTCGCGGCCTGGTGGAAGCCGGAAGCTCGGAAACGTGTGCGGCAAGGGCGGAGTACTTGGCTGACGCTGCGCACGACGAAGATGCCACACTGCGCGCATCGGTAATCATTGATGCCAGAACAGTGCAGGATCCGGATGCCGACGAGAGAATTCGCGGTGAGCGCACGGGAGCTCTGCTGCAACGAATGGGAGTCTTCGACCACGTCAAAATCCTGCACGAAAAACTCCGCAGCGGTCGCCGCGACGAGGTAGACGCTCCCGCAATAACTCCCGCACAGGTGGGACGATCTTGGGTGAACGGGAAAAATCTTTACTATCGGATTTCCGATCTCCTGCCGCAGTATGTTGGCTTCAGTGAGGCGGCCAATATCGCTGGTCTTTCAGAATCGCAAGCATCTAGGATGGCAAGGAAGGGCACCCTCCCATTCAGAGTACTCTGGATTGGAAATAGGCGGTTCGTGTCAGTCAAGTCACTTATGCACATCTTGGGCATCCAGGACTCCATCGTGCATCCCGATGATGTGGAGAATGGGGCTTTTCATGTCGGCGGACAATAGCGAATAAACAAATAAATGTGTTGCCCACACCATGAACGACATCAACGCCGACCTGGCAACTTGCTCCGCCAGCGGCATCGTGTCAGCTGCTGACCTACCGCGTCGCCGACACCGCCTGACGCCACGGACGGGTGCGCAGCGCGCCGCGAGCTTCGCCCCCATCGGCGCGACGCGGCACCACCGCCATCCACTCATCGAACACGTCCGTCGGCGCCGGTGCGGGCGTCGCCGGCGCACACGTCGCCACCTCGGGCGACCGATTCGCACGGACTCACCTCGGCAACCTGGAGGTCGACCTACACGACCCGCACCACCTCGGCGCCTGGTGCCACCTGCACCAGGCGGAACGCGTCTTTACCCCACCCCACCGTGGGGGACGCCTGCGTAGGACCCGGTGGTCGGCAAGACACTCATGACACCTCCTGAGATATACTTAGCCCCACATTTGATATACAGGAGGTCGACATGAGTCGGACGGTTATCGACCTGGACGATGAACTGGTCGCGGACGTCGCGAAAGCCCTCGGGACGAGCACCAAGAAGGAGACCGTCAACACCGCTCTTCGCGAGGTGTTGGAGAGTCGACGTCGCGCCCTGGCTCTCGCCCGGCTGCGGGCCGCGGCGGACGATGGCGCATTTGATCTGGAGCTGTTCGAGAACAAGGGGAACTACCGCCGGTGAACGCGGCCCAGTTCCTGATCGACACCAGCGCGCTCGCGCGGTTCATGCGCGGGGAAGCGGAGCAGTACGGCTGGGACCAGGCCGCCGCGGCTGGGCTCATCGCGACCTGCCCCATTACGGAGCTCGAGTTCTTCTACAGCGCACGGTCGGCCGCCGATCGAGCGGACGGCATCGAGGACATGCGGCTGATCTTCGGCTGGGTTTCCGTCGACGACCGCGCCTACGATCGCGCCTGGCACGTCCAGGAAGCCCTCACCAAGCAGGGGAAACACCGGAGCGCGGGAGCAATCGATCTGGTCGTCGCCGCAACCGCTGAGCTGCAAGGGCTCACCCTGCTTCATCGCGATCACGACTTCGAGTGCATCGCCGCAGTGACCGGACAAGCCCTCCAGTGGTACGGCCCGGAGCACGGCAAATAGTCTGGCGGTGGTTGCAGTTCCGGCGCGGCAGCGCAACTGTCGTCTCCTGGGACGTACTTCCAGACAGCGGCTTTCTGTCCTGTCGTGGCAGTGACGCTCATAGCGGGTGGTCGTCATCAGCGCCGAACAGGGCGCAGCATCGTCAATCCGGACAGGCCTGTACGCGTGGGCGATGTCCTGCTCCCCGAAGGGCCACCCCGCAAGAGCAAGCGGGTGGCAGGCCGGATCTATCTCTTCCTTGGTTGGTTCCTGGTGCTGGGCGGGGTCATCAACCTGGTCAACGGCATCCGGGCAGCGCGCAGTTAGCCATGATCACTACACGGGCTACGCGCGTGACTCGCGCTCGTGTCGTGGCAGCTGTTGATGTCTGACACCGATGACTTTGGATGCAGGCAGCCTTCAACGATCGCACCCGCCCGTGCGGGAGAGTGCGGGAGCACTGCGAGGCTGCTTGGAGGGGCGCTCGACCGAAGTCCCAGGTCGCGGCGGGCCCTCTGGTTCGCTCAGGGCGACGGTGTGAAGCCGGCGGACTCGTCGAGGTGGTACGGGGGGCCTGGAGCTGTGGGTGTCCAGCCGTCGCGGAGGGCCTGTTGAATGGTTCGGGCTACGTCGGATGGCAGTACGGGCTTGGCCTCGCGTCCGAACCAGTTGCTCGCGTGCGGCTGGTTGGTGGTGACCACGAGTGTTGTCCCGGTGGCGTCCGTGTGCTCGACCGCGAAGCGGGAACAGGCGGTCCGGTCTGGGCGGTTGTAGGGGTTGAGGGAGCGGTGCCGCACGGGCGGGGGATACGGGGGCCACGAGGTCGTCCGGCTCGTGAGGCTCCCGGACCGGGGCATGGGCCCTGCATCGCGGGCGGTGCAACCGCCAGGTTACGTGGACCGAGACTTACTTCCGCTGGAGGACTTTTTCATGACTGACCGGCCTTTGACGCTCATGGCAGTGCACGCCCACCCCGACGACGAGGCCACCGGAACCGGAGGGGTTCTCGCGCGGTATGCGGCGGAAGGCATTCGGACGGTTCTGGTGACGTGTACCGACGGGGGTTGCGGTGATGGGCCGGGGGGTGTCAAGCCGGGTGATCCCGGGCACGATCCGGCGGCGGTCGCCCTGATGCGACGTAGAGAACTTGAGGCGAGCTGTGAGGTCCTGAAGGTCAGCGATCTGGAGATGCTGGACTACGCCGACTCCGGGATGGCCGGCTGGCCGACCAACGATGCCCCGGGGTCCTTCTGGCAGACCCCCGTGGAGGAGGGCGCGGCCCGACTCGCGGAACTCATGCGGCACTACCGGCCCGATGTGGTCGTGACCTACGACGAGAACGGTTTCTACGGTCACCCCGACCACATCCAGGCCCACCGGATCACGATGGCGGCGCTGGAGATGACCGACCTCGCACCGAAGGTGTACTGGACGACGATGCCCCGCTCGATGATGCGGCGGTTCGGGGAGATCATGCGCGAGTTCAACGAGGACATGCCGGAGCCGGATCCTGCCGAGGCCGCCGCGATGGCCGAGATCGGTCTCCCGGACGATGAGATCACCACGTGGGTGGACACGACCGGGTTCAGTGGTCAGAAGTTCGACGCGTTGGCCGCGCACGCCAGCCAGGGCGAGAACATCTTCTTCCTCAAGATGGGCAAGGAGAAATTCGGCGAGTTGATGGGCATGGAGACCTTCCTGCGTGTCCAGGACTCCACCGGCGCGGCCGTACCCGAGAACGATCTCTTCGCGGGACTGCGCTGATCCGCCGCCCCGGCCGACCCCGGGTGTCGGCGTTGCGATGAGTCCGGCGGTGGCTGGGGGTCTACCTCTCGACCGAGGCACACGAATCGTCGGGAGTACGACATGGGACTCATTCACGTGGAGATGTTCGCAACGCTCGACCTCGTCGGGCAGGCGCCCGGCGGGCCCGAGGAGGATCCGGCGGGGTTTCCGTTCGGTGGGTGGCAGGCGCCGCTGATGGACGAGGTCGCCGGGGCGCAGGTCGGTGCGGCGTACGAGGGGACGGACGCGCTGCTGCTGGGCCGGCGGACGTACGACATCTTCGCCGCCTACTGGCCGCACCAGGAGGGTGGCGAGGACAACGAGATCGCCAGGCTCTTCAACAGCGTGCCGAAGTACGTGGCCTCCCGCGGCAAGCCCGACCTGCCGTGGGCCGGGTCCACGCTGCTCGGCCCGGATCTGCCCGACGCGGTGCGTGAGATCCGTGACCGGCATGAGCACGTGAAGGTCGTCGGGAGTCTGGATCTGGTGCAGACCCTCCTGCGCGAGAAGCTCTTCGACCGTCTCGACCTCTGGGTGCACCCCATCGTGCTCGGTGTCGGGAAGAAGGTGTTCGACGGCGGCGCGGTGCCCACGAACCTCACCCTCCTCGAACCGCCGGCCACCAGCCCCAAGGGCACCGTCCACCTGCGCTACGGGCTCGCCGACGGCACTCCCGGGACGGGGGACATGAGCGCGCCCGATCGCGGTCTCGGACGCGACGCCGGGTAGCGGACCAGGGCGCGGCCCGCCCCTCCTGACCGCCGGCCGACCGCGCCCACGCCCCACCACAGAGCAGAAACACGCTTCGCTGTCACAAACCCGGGACCGATCCGGTCAGCCACTCGGCGCTCGTCCGCCGTTGGCTCGGACCAGATCTCGGGAGTGAGTTTTTTGAAAGGCAGAGTACGGCTGGGGATACCCGCTGCCCTGGCGGTATTGACGGCCGTGGCCGTCGTCGTCGACGTCGCGACGTTCTCACTGGAAACGGTCTCCCCGCGTGACGCGCGGGACCGGGCGTCGGAGGATTCCGCGACACCTCCGGAAACGGCGCCGGGAGACGTCGACTGCCGGCAGGCGAAATGCCTCGCCCTGACGTTCGACGGCAATCCCGGCGAGCCGACCGACAGGCTCCTCGACCTCCTGGACCAGTACGGGGCGCCCTCCACCTTCTTCCTCGAAGGCAGAAAAATTCACGAACATCCGGAGGTGGTACGCCGTATCGCGGACGAAGGACATGAACTGGGTAACCACACGTGGACGCACGCCCGGCTGACCGAGATCTCCGATGCGCGCGTCCGTGACGAACTGAACCGCACGGGAGAGGCGATCACGGGTCTCACCGGCAGGAGGCCCACGCTGATGCGACCGCCCGAGGGCCGGACCGACGACCGGGTCTCCAGGGTCACCGAGGAGCTGGGGCTGGCGCAGATCCTGTGGACGGTCACCGCGAAGGACTACCGGACGACGGACTCGGCTCTGATAACCGAGCGGGTTCTCGACGGGGCCGACCGGGACGGAATCATTCTTCTCCACCCGCTGCGCAAGGGCACCGTCCCCGCGATGCCACGGATTCTGCGGGAACTCACGGCGCGGGGATACTCCTTCGTCACCGTGTCCCAGCTTCTGCGCCCGGCCACGGCCCAGCCCGGAAAGATATACCGGTGACCGTCCGGACGGCGCTCCGCCGGTGCCGGAGCATTCCGTCGGAACGGCTCGGAACGGCTCGGAAGGGTCTCGTACTGCGCGAACTCGCCGACCAGTTCGGCACCGTGGCCCTTTCGCGGGCGCGTTCCCCGGCTCGGAGCCGATGGCCTTCGGCCGGTGGATCTTCGCCGGCTCCACCCGCCCGTGGCCGTCCGGGGTGCGCAGCATCGCGACGTCCTGCCGGACGTCGTCGAGCCCGATGACGCGCCCCGCCCGGCGTCCTTCGAGCGGCGCCCTGCCCTCCAGCTCCATACCGAGTTCGACGAAGAACGAGATGACGGCCTCAGGGTCGTCGACGACCACGCGGACGTTGTCCATCCGCTGGATCGTCGTGCTGAGCCTCCTGTGCCGGCACGGCCACCGTGGCCACGTCCGGCCCTGGGACGGAGTCGGCCCGCCGTTCTTCACGTCGTCCGCGTCCTCAGCGCGCCCCGGACGCGTACGCCCGCAAGAACAGCGCCTCGACATGCGCCATGTGTTCGATCTCGGTCGGATCGACGCTCTCGTTCGGGGCGTGGATGAGGCAGCGGGGCTCCTCGACGCCCATGAGGATGACTATCCCTGGTGGCTGAAGTTCCTCGGGATCGTGCTGTTCTCGCTGGGATTCGCGCCGTTGATGCAGGCCACCTGGTACGAGGTCGGGTCGACGGCGGTGCTCGCGGCGCTCGCCGCGGCCCTGGCCGTGGCCGCCGCCCGGCTGCCCAGGCTGGCCCGGGTGCTGCCGCTGGTGGTGTCGGCGGCCGTCTCGGTCGTCGCGCTGGAGGTGTTCGCGCGCGATCCGGCGCACGGCGGGCCGGTGCTGCTGATGCTGCCCGCGCTGTTCTTCTTCGTCCCCGGCGACTATCTGAGCGCGGCCACCGCCGAACTCGCCGCGGGCCTGATCACCACCGGCGCGATCCGGCTCGTCTACGCCGTGTTCCTGCTCGTCCAGCTCTATCTGGGCGTGCTCCTGGGCGTGTTCGCCACCGGCAACTCCACCCGGGGCCTGTTCGACGTGGTGGCCGAACCCGACCTGCCGCGCTGGGCGCTGTTCCTCGGCTGGTTCGTGTTCAGCGCGGGGACGGTGCTGGCCTTCGCGATCCCGCGGCGGCTGTACTGGCCGCTGCTCGCGCTGGTGTACGTCACCGTCGGCGTGCAGTCGCTGTTCACCAAGCTCGTCGGGGAGGCGGGCGGCACCTTCGTGGCGGCGGCCGTGCTGTCGGCGGCGGCCACCGTGCTGGCCCGCGGCAGGGACCGGCCGCCCCGGCTGGTGCTGCTGCTCCCCGGCTTCTTCACCCTCACCGTCGGCTCGCTCGGCATGCGCGGACTGACGACACTGGCGGGCGGACACGTCATCGAGGGCTTCCGTGACCTGCTGGAGCTGATCACGATCGTCACCGCCATCGCGGTCGGCATGGTGTTCGGGACCGCACTCACCTTCACTCGGACGGCCGCTTCCACGGAAGCGCCGGGGAGCCCGATCCGATCCAATGGAGAACGCGGCACGCCGCACGGCCAGGAGGACAGATCATGACCGGGACGACAGCGCCGGAGTTCACCGGACAGGACTACGCGGCCCGCATGGCCCGCGCCGCGCGGGACGCGGCCGCGGCGGGGCTCGCCGGACTGCTCGTCACCCCGGGCCCCGACCTGGAGTGGCTCTGCGGCTACCGGCCGACCGCGATCACCGAACGCCTCACCCTCCTCGTGCTCGCCCCGGACTCCGAACCCCACCTGCTGGTACCGGTGTTGGAACGGCCCGACGCGGAAGCGGCGCCCGGCGCGGGCGCGTTGCGGCTGTCCGACTGGCGGGACGGGGAGAACTCCTACACCGCGGCGGCCGGACTGCTCCGCCACGACGGCCGCTACGGCGTGTCCGACTCCACCTGGTCGCTGCACCTGCTGGAGCTCCAGGAGGCCGTACCGCTCACCAAGTACCGGCCGCTCACCTACGCGCTGCCCATGCTGCGGGCCGTCAAGGACGAGCACGAGCTGGCCCGGCTGGCCTCGGCGGGCGCGGCGGCGGACGCCACGTACGGGGACATCCTCTCCGTACGGTTCGCCGGGCGCCGCGAGACGGAGGTGGCCGCCGACCTGGCCCGGCTGCTGCGCGAACACGGCCACAGCCAGGTCGACTTCACCGTGGTCGGCTCCGGCCCCAACGGCGCAAACCCGCACCACGAGGCCGGCGAGCGCGTCATCGTCACGGGCGACATGGTGGTCCTCGACTTCGGCGGCCTCAAGGACGGCTACGGCTCCGACACCACCCGCACCGTGCACGTCGGCGAACCCACCGACGAGGAACGCGAGGTGCACGACATCGTGCGTACGGCGCAGCAGGCGGCGTTCGAGGCGGTGCGGCCCGGCGTCGCCTGCCAGGAGATCGACCGGGTGGCCCGCGCGGTGATCCGGGACGCGGGCTTCGGCGAGTACTTCATCCACCGCACCGGTCACGGCATCGGCGTCACCACGCACGAGCCGCCGTACATGGTGGAGGGCGAACAGCAGCCGCTGGTCCCGGGCATGTGCTTCTCGATCGAGCCCGGGATCTACCTCCCCGGCCGCTTCGGCGTCCGCGTCGAGGACATCGTCACGTGCACGGAGGACGCCGGGCGCCGGCTCAACACGACCCCGCACGCGATGGCCGTCGTGGAGTGACTCCGGGCGCGACCAGGAGAGTTGGCGTGCGACCCCGGGCGTCACCAGGAGAGTTGGCGTGCGACCCCGGGCGTCACCAGGAGAGTTGGTGTGCGACCCGAGGCGCCACCATGAGAGTCGGTGTCCGACCCCGGGCGGCACCAGGAGAGTTACCGTCCCGGCGCCGACACCCGCTCGTTCCCGAGATTTAACGTACGACACCTTGGCACCCACGGTCTACGCGCGTAACTTGAGCCGACTCCCCACAGCAGCCACTCCATGTGCCGCCTGCCGGTGGCGCGTTGACGTTCGTGACGTACAAGGAGACAGTCGGCGTGTCCAGAACTCCACACAGCAGACCCCGTTTGCGCCATCTCGCCTATCCGCTCCTGTCGACGGGCGTGGCCGGGGCGTTCGTCCTGACCGCCGTGCCCGCGGCCACCGCGGCGCCCTCGGCGAGCGCGCTGATCACCGAGGTGTACGGCGGCGGGGGCAACTCGGGTGCGACGCTGACCCGGGACTTCGTCGAGCTCGGCAACGCGGGCTCGGCGGCGTACGACCTGTCGGGCTTCAGCGTGCAGTACCTGCCCGGCTCGCCGTCGGCGTCCTCCCAGTGGGGAGTGACGGCCCTCAGCGGCTCGGTCGCGCCCGGCGGACGGTTCCTGGTGGCGGAGTCGGCGGGCACCGGCGGCACGACGGCGCTGCCCACCGCGGACGCGACCGGCACGATCGCCATGAGCGCGACCACCGGCACGATCGCCCTGGTCTCCGGCATCACCGCGCTCAGCTGCAAGACCGCCGCGGACTGCGCGGCCGACAGCCGGATCGTCGACCTGGTGGGCTACGGTACGGCGCTCGTACGGGAGGGCAGCGGCCCCGCGGCGGGCGCCTCCAACACCGCGGCCGTGGCCCGCGCCGCGTCCCTGGCGGACACCGACGACAACGCCACCGACCTCACCGCGGGCGCGCCCACGCCGTACAACTCGGCTGGTGAGACGGCCGGTTCGGGCGGCGACGACGGTGGCGGTGACGACGGCTCGACCGAGCCCGGTACCGTCCGCGTGCACGACATCCAGGGGACCACCCGCCTCTCCCCGTACGCCGGGCAGACCGTCACCCGCGTCCCGGGCATCGTCACCGGCGTGCGTACGTCGGGCTCGAAGGGCTACTGGATCCAGGACGCGCAGCCCGACGCCGACGCCCGCACCAGCGAGGGTGTCTTCGTCTACACCGGTTCGGCGGCTCCGGCCGTCAAGGCCGGCGACAGCGTCCTGACCACCGGCAAGGTCAGCGAGTACTACCCGAGCAGCACCAGCCAGTCCCTCACCGAGATCACCGCCCCCACCACCAAGGTGCTCTCCAGCGGCAACGCGCTGCCCGAGACCGTCGCCCTGAACGCGACCAGCGTCCCGAGCGCGTACACGCCCACCGCGGCGGGCGGCAGCATCGACGGTCTGGCCCTCGAACCGGCCACGTACGCGCTGGACTTCTACGAGTCCCTGGAGGGCATGCGCGTCGCGGCCACCGACACCCGGGTGGTCGGCGCGACGACCGCGTACGACGAGGTGTGGGTGACGGTCAAGCCCGGCGAGAACCCGACCCCGCGCGGCGGCACCCTGTACTCCTCCTACGACCAGCCCAACACCGGCCGTATCAAGGTGATGTCACTCGACGCCACCGCCGCGTTCCCGGTGGCGAACGTCGGTGACGTGCTCACCGGCACCACCGCGGGCCCGCTCGACTACGCCACGTACGGCGGTTACAACCTCCAGGCCACCCAGCTCGGCACGCTCACCGCGAAGGGCCTCAAGCCCGAGACCACGCGGAAGCAGAAGAGCAAGGAGCTGGCGATCGCCACGTACAACGTGGAGAACCTGGACGCGATCGACGAGCAGGAGAAGTTCGACCGGCTGGCCGGCGGCGTGGCCGTCAGTCTCAACTCCCCCGACATCGTCGCCCTGGAGGAGATCCAGGACGACAACGGCGCCGTCAACGACGGCACCGTCACCAGCGAGGCGACGCTGACCCGGTTCACCGACGCGATCGTCGCGGCCGGCGGCCCCCGCTACTCGTGGCGCTATGTCACCCCGGAGAACAACAAGGACGGCGGCGAGCCGGGCGGCAACATCCGGCAGGTCTTCCTCTTCAACGCCAAGCGGGTCTCCCTCACCGACCGTCCGGGCGGCGACGCCACCACCGCGACCGGTGTGGTGAAGACCCGCAAGGGCGCGCAGCTCACCCACTCGCCGGGCCGGATCAACCCCGCGAGTGACGCGTGGGACGCGAGCCGCAAGCCGCTGGTGGGCGAGTTCACCTTCCGGGGCGAGCAGGTCTTCGTGATCGCCAACCACTTCCTCTCCAAGGGCGGCGACGAGCCGCTGCACGGTAGTGACCAACTGCCCGACCGCAGCTCGGAGACGCAGCGCAACGCCCAGGCCGCCGAGGTCAACACCTTCGTCAAGAGCGTGCTCGCCGCCGACCGGAGCGCCAAGGTGGTCGTGCTCGGCGACCTGAACGACTACGAGTTCTCGCAGACGGTGACCACGCTCACCGCGGGCCGGGTGCTCACCCCGCTGATCACGACGCTCCCCAAGTCGCAGCGCTACACCTACGTCTACGACGGCAACTCGCAGACCCTGGACCACATCCTGACCAGCCGGGCCATCAGCGACTTCGACTACGACGTCGTGCACATCAACGCGGAGTTCGCCGACCAGGCGAGCGACCACGACCCGCAGATCGTCCGCATCGACATCAGCAAGTGCGGTTAGCGGCAACGCCTTTCCGTACGTGGCGTCAGCGCCTTCGCGTATCAGTTCTCCGCGGGCTCTCGCCGTGCCGACCCGGCAACCGGGTACCGGCACGGCGAGAGCCGTTTCACAGGCCGCGCTAAGCTTCCAGCCTTTGGGGCGGGTGGGGAGCCCACGGATTGGCTGCCGGGTTGCCCCCCGGGACCGACGGGGGATGGCAGGCATGCGCGTCACGTTTCTGATCCACAACGCCTACGGCGTCGGCGGGACCATCCGCACCACGTGCAACCTCTCGGGCGCGCTGGCCGACCTGGGGCACGAAGTCGAGGTCGTGTCGGTCTTCCGGCATCTCGCCGCCCCCCGCTTCGCCTACGACAAACGCGTGAACCTGCGCCACCTCGTCGACACCGACAGGAAGAGCCCCGGCTACGAGGGCGGACACCCCGAATTCGCCCTCCCCTCCGCCGACTTCCCGCGCGGCGACCACCGGTATCACGAGTACAGCGCCCTGACGGACCGTCGTATCGCGGCGTTACTGGCCGAGTTGGACACCGACGTCGTCGTCGGCACCCGCCCCGGCCTCAACGTGCAGATCGCCCGGCAGGCTCCGGCGCACGTCGTCCGGGTCGGGCAGGAGCATCTGTCGCTGGACGCGCACACCCACCGGCTCAGCCTCACGCTGCGCCGCGTGTACCGCGGGCTGGACGCGGTCACCACCACCACTCGCGCCGACGCCGACGCGTACCGCCGCCGGATGTGGCTGCCGGGCGTCCGGGTGTCCGTGCTGCCCAACAGCGTTCCCGATCCGGGCATCGAACCCTCCGACTGCTCCGCCCCGCGGATCGTCGCGGTCGGCCGGACCACCCCGGTGAAGCGCTACCCGGACCTGATCGGCGCCTTCGCCCAGGTCGCGGCCCGGCGCCCCGACTGGGGCCTGCGGATCTGCGGCGTCGGCTCCCAGGATCGCGAACTGAAGGCTCTGGTAGCGGAGTTGGGCCTCGCCGACCGGGTCACCTTCCTGGGCAACGTCACCCCCGTCGAACCCGTGATGGCCGATGCGTCGATCCTGGTGATGTCCTCACGCATGGAGTCCTTCGGCATGGCCCTCGTCGAGGCCATGCGGGTGGGTCTGCCGGTGGTGAGCACCGACTGTCCGCACGGGCCCCGCGAGATCATCAGCCACGGGGTGGACGGCCTGCTGGTGCCACCCGGCGACGTCGACGCGCTGGCCGCGGCGCTCCTTGAGCTGATCGACGACGGGGACCGGCGCCGGCGCATGGGCCGGGAGGGGCTGCGCAAGGGCGCGCGGTACGACCCGGAGCCGATCGCCGAGCAGTGCGCGGCCCTCTTCCAGGAGCTCCTGGACACGCGCGCCGGCACCCTCGCCGCCCCCGCGCGCTCCGCCGCCGCCTTCCCACGCGCGGCCGCGCACACCGTCCGGGACCTCGCGGGCGCGTCCGCCACCAGGGCACGCCGGGTGCCGGGCGCCCTGCGGCGACGACTGCGCGCCCTCCTCGGGCGGTCCTGGCCGAGGCGGTCCTAGCCGAGGGCGGTCCTAGCCGATCTTCACCGTCTTCGACACCGTGACCTGGTCGATGTCCGAGGTCCGCACCGTGGCCTTCATCGTCCAGGTGCCGGCCAGGGGGAGGGTGAGGCCGTCGGTGGCCCAGTAGCCGCCCTTGTCGGCGAGTTGGGCATTGATCGGGCCGACGTCCTGCTTCGGCAAGGTGAAGGTGAGGCGGAGTTCGGGGACGGTGGCGAGCCCGCCGTCGGGACCGTAAACCACGGCCTGGACGGAGTTCTCGCCCACCCGGCCCGGCGCCAGTTCGATCTGCACCTTGCCGTGTCCGCCGGGGGTGCCGACGTCGAAGGGGATCAGCGTCGTCGAGCCGGTGGGCTGCTCGGCGGCCGAGACGGCGGCGGCGGTCTCGGTGGCCGCCCGCCCCGGCTGGGTACCGGTCAGCACGGTGGTGACCACCAGCACGACGATCCCGACGCCGACCTCGGCGAAGACGGAACGGCGCAACGCCCGCCGGTACCCACCGGAACCGGAACCCGCCTCCACCTCGCCGGACTCGTCTGCCCGCACCTCACCGGTGGACGTGCCCTCCCGTACGCCCTCGGAGCCGCCCGGACCCCCGACGACCTCAGGCACCCGCTCCCGCTCCCTCTCCCGCTCCTTCACCGCGACCGAGGCGGCCACCGGCTCCGGAAGCGCCAGCCGCCCGGTCCACCGCCGCGAGAACCAGGCCCCGGCGAGCAGGAGGAGCACCGCGCACAGCTTGACGAGGAGGATGCGGCCGTACGACGTCGAGGTCAGCGCGTCCCAGGTGCCGATGCCGCGCCAGGACTGGTAGACGCCGGTGGCGGCGAGGACGGCGACCGAGCCGAGGGCGAACCGGGAGAAGCGGCTGACGACGGCCGCGGGGACCGGTTCCCGCGTGCGGTACAGCGCGGTGAGCAGGGTGGTCAGGCCGCCGAGCCAGACGGCCATGGCGAGCAGGTGCAGTACGGAGGAGACCATCGCCACCGGGACCTGGATGCCGGCGGACGCGTGCTCGGCGGCGGCCCAGGTGACCGCGAGGCCGAGAGCGAGAGCTCCGCCGATCGCCCACCTGACCCGTCCCGGGCCCCGCTCTCCCGCTTCGACGGGGTAGAAGACGACGGCGCCCAGCAGCACCAGCCGTGCCACCAGCGCCAGTCCGGGCCTGCTGGTCAGCGTCTCGCGCAGCACCGCGGGATCGAGGGCGGCGGCGAGTCCGCTGCCCCGCTCGTAGGGGCCGCGCAGGAGCAGCAGGAGCAGGGTGGAGACGAACAGGGTCCACCAGCCGCCCAGCAGCAGGCGCCGCACACTGCCCTGGAACCCGCAGGCCAGCACGAAGACGGCGGCGCCGATGAGTACGGCGAGCCCGCCGTAGGCGACGTAGCGGGTGATGTCGTAGAGGTTGCTCGCGAGGGTGTCCTGGGCGGAGGCGGCGGGCAGGACGGCGGCGGTCGCGGAGGGCTTGCCGATGGAGAAGGTGAAGGCGCCGGAGACCGGGTGGCTGTCCGCCGAGACGACCCGCCAGGCCACGGTGAAGGTGCCGGTGCCCATGTCGTCGGGCAGGCTCACCAGGGCGGTGTTGGCGCGGTCGCCCGCGTGCCCCGGTTTGCCCGTGTCGACGCGGCGGTTCTCCGGGGTGATCACGCGGAAGGAGTCGTCGAGGAGTCCGACGGACTCGGTGAAGGTCAGCGTGATCTGCGTGGGCGCCTTCTTCACCACGCTGCCGTCCTGCGGATCGCTGCCCTTCAGCGCGGCGTGCGCGGACGCGCCGCCCACGCCGCCGAAGAGCACCAGGACCAGCACTGTGCCCAGCAGCGCAAGTCCCCGGACGATGTGCCGCCGCGTTCGCCGTCCGCTCACGTACCGTCTCCGTATCCGCATGTCCTGGTCGCGCCCGCGTTTCCCCGGTCTCGGATACGTACGGACGAATGCGGTGTCCTGCTCACTTTCGTGCTCACCTTCGCGGCGGGAAACCCTCCGCGAAAGCCCTCTCCCGCGTCAGGAAGGCGAGCCGGGCGGACTTCTCCGGCAGATACACCTCGGGCAGGTCGATCTCGGGCAGCACGATCGGCGGCCCCGGGACGAAGCCCTGCCTGGTCAGCCGGTCGATGGCCCTGGTGTTGCGCGCGTCGGGCTCGACGACCACCCGCCGCCTGCCGAGACCGACCAGCAGGTACGTGGTGAGCACGGTCAGCAGCGCGGCCGACCACCCCGGCCGCTCGCCGCCCGCTCCCGGGGGCGCGATCAGCAGATGGACCCCGATGTCGCCGTCCTGGACGTCGTAGCACTCGCTGACACGGTCGGCGGCGGGCTCGTACGACTGGAAGAGCGCGGCCGGTTCGCCGTCCTTGACCGCGAGCAGGGCGTGGTGGGTGTCGAGGGAGTCGAGGTGGAGGTAGGTCTCCAGGACCTGTTGCCTGCTGAGCCCGTTCATGCCCCAGAACCGGGCCCGTTCCTCGCTCACCCAGCCGTGCAGGACGTCCAGGTCGGCGTGCGGGTCGACGGTCAGGATCCGGACGGTCCCGAAGCCGTCGACCGACTGCTCGTGGACGGCTTCGCGATCCACGGCGTACGGCTCATTCCGCATGGTTCTCCTTGGTCAGTACGTTCCAGTCGGTGGTCACCCGGGCCAGCTCTCCCCTGAGCCACAAGGGGAGTTGGTCACGGTGGTGGGCGGCTCCCGCGACCCCGTCGGCGCCGAACGGCACGATCCACAGGCTCCGGTCCCGGTCGGCGAGATCCCACACGTACCGGGCGGCCGGGCCGCGTGCGCTCAGGTCGGTGATGCCGGGGACCGCCGAGGTGCACAGCACGCAGTCGTGGTCGCCGGAGAGTCCCGGCCGTTCGTACGTCGTGCCGCCCAGCGCGCGCCAGGGCACGAGCCGGTGGGTCTCGCCCCAGGTGCGCGGGGTCCGCTCGGCGGCCACTTCCTCGACCGCCGCCCGGACGATCGCGGTGCGGTCGATGCCGTACAACTCCTCGGCCCGCAGCAGGTTTTCGAGCGCGAACCCGATGCGGGGCACGAGGGCGAGCCAGGGAAGGAAGACCTCCGGACAGGCGGGCGGCTCGGCGAGGACGGCCAGCGCGGGTTGCGCCGCGAGCCCCCGTACGACCGCGCTCCGAACCGCCGCGAACGCCGCCGCACCAAGGCTGTCGGCGTCCATGTGCCGGTTCCAGCCGAGGAGTTGGTCCCGCAGCTCGACGGCCCCCGGGCTGAGCCCTTCCCGCAGAGCGCCCACCCGGTCCAACAGGGCCCCGGCGGAGGCCAGATGGGTGTCCATGTGAACGGCAGCCATGTCCTCGGCGGCCCATTTCGCCCGCCCCCCGAGGAGCTCCGTGATCCGGGCGGCACGATGCGGCGCGGCGAACTCGACCCCGAACGGCGTGGCGATCCCTCGCTGATTGGCCATGACGGCGACCCCGCCACCACCACCGCCGCCGTCGATGCCGTCGTCGTGGGGCATGTCCTGGTGCCAGCCCCGCCACTCCCGCCCCGGCTCCCAGGCGTTCACGATCCACGTGCGGTTGTCCGTGCCGCGCACCGGGACCCGGCCGGCGACGCGGTGCAGCAGTCCGCCCTCGGTGTCGGCGGCCTGTACGACGTTCACCGGCTCGGCCCACAGGTCGAGGGCGCGGTCGACGTCGGCGACCCGGCGGGAGCGAAGGAGGGGGAGCAGCGCGCTGAAGCCGAGGTCCTCCGAGACGCGGGGCGGACAGCGCAGGCTGATGGACTCAGGCGCATCGATTCCGCCGATGACGACCGGCCCGCGCGCCGTCTCGATCACCTCGACCTCGACGGGCTCGCCCCCGGCGACCTCCACACTCTCCGTATGCCGCGTCGCGGCCCGCCACTCACCGTCCGGATCGAGGGCCTCCACCTCCGCCGACGAGGACCCGGCGCGCCGCAGCCGCTCCCGGAAGAGGTCCTGGTAGTCGGCCATCGCGTTGGTGATGGCCCAGGCGACGTGCCCCGTGTGGGCGAAGTGGGCGATGCCCGGGACGCCGGGAACGGTGAGGCCGATGACGTCGAACTCCGGGCAGGAGAGGTGGATCTGCTGGTAGACGCCGGGGTCCTCGATGAAGCGGTGGGGGTCGCCGGCGATGACAGCGTGCCCGGTGACCGTGCGCGCGCCGCTCACCAGCCAGCCGTTGCTGCCCGAGGTACCGGGCCCGTCGGTGGCGAAGAGCCCCACGGCATCCGGGCCGAGCCGCCGCACGACCTCCTCGCGCCACAGCTTGGCCGGGAACCCGGCGAAGAGGATGTGCGTGCCGAGCCAGACGCCGAGCGGCGTCCACGGCTCCCAGCCCCCGGGAACGAGTCCGGTCTCCGCGAATTCGGCCGCCCGTCGACCACCCTCGGCCAGCCCTTCGTTGACCCCGTCCACATACGAGGCGACCCACGCCGCGGTCTCCGGATCCCGTCTCTCCAGAGAGGCGAAACAGCGTCTGGCGGTGTCGTCGAGCCGGGCCTGACGGGCGAACCGGTCCCAGGCGACGGCCTCGGCACCGAGGAACGCGGCGGTGGTGCCCTGGAAGCGGTGCCGTTCGACCTCCAGCTGCCAGGCGCGGTCCACGGCGGTGACCCGGCCCTGGGCACGGGCGAGTTCGAGTGCGCTGCCGGCTCGCAGGTGAGGGATCCCCCAGGCGTCACGGTAGATCTCGACGGTCACGGTCCATCCCCACTCAATCAGGTTAGGCTAACCTAACTTCTACTAGAAGAGATCGTACGTGAGGGGTGCAGAGGTCATGGGTCAGGGGCACGGCTGGGAGGGCGCGGTCCTCAGACTCCTGCGCGGCAAGGACTTCACGTTCACAGTGACCGGCGCCGAGGACGTGACACCGCACTACCGGCGCCTCCACCTCACCGACGGCGGTATGCTCGCGGCGACCGGCGTGCACCCGACCATGTGGGTACGCATCTGGTTCGACAACGCGGGCAAGCCGCACCAGCGGGCGTACACCTTGGTCGACCGGGACCCGGAGGCGGGCGCCTTCGGCCTGGAGTTCGCGCTGCACGAGGGGTGCGCGAGCGACTGGGCCCGCTCGGCGAAGCCCGGCGACACCATCGACGCGACGGTCCAGGGCACCGCCTTCACCGAGCCGGACCCCACGCCCGCCCACCTCTTCGCGGTGGCGGACCCGGCCTCGCTCCCCGCCCTCAACTCGCTCCTGGACGCGATGGACCCGGCGTCGGCCACCATCTGGTTCGAGACGGACCACGACACGGCCGGCCTCCCCCTCCGCCACACCCCGGCCTGCCACGACCTGCGCCCGCTCCCGCGCCTGGCAAACGGCGCCCACCTGGTCACCCGGGTGAAATCGGACCTGCCCGCCCTGCTCAAGGAGCACCAGGACCCGTACGTCTGGATCGCCTGCGACACGGCCACCACCCGTTCCCTGACGTCTTACGTCCGCAAGGAGCTGGCGCTTCCCCGGCAGCGCGTCCACTCGCTGGGCTACTGGCGCGCGGCCTGAGACCGCACCCGCCATCATCGATCCATGGACGTCACCCTTCACCTGGCCCAGCAGCCCGAGGCCGACGAACTCCTCGGCCGCAGTCCGCTCGCCGCCCTGATCGGCATGCTCCTGGACCAGCAGGTCCCGATGGAGTGGGCGTTCGCGGGCCCGTACACGATCGCCCAGCGCATGGGCAGGGACGACCTCGACGCCCAGGAGATCGCCGCGTACGACCCCGAGGCCTTCGCCGCCCTCCTCTCCACGAAGCCGGCCGTACACCGCTACCCCGGCTCGATGGCCAAGCGCGTCCAGCAGCTGTGCCAGTACCTCGTGGAGCACTACGACGCCGACGCCACCGCCGTCTGGAAGGACGTCCCCACCGGCGCCGAACTCCTGACCCGCCTCAAGGAACTCCCCGGCTTCGGCCCCCAGAAGGCCCAGATCTTCCTGGCCCTCCTCGGCAAACAACTCGGCGTCCACCCCAAGGGCTGGCGAGAGGCCGCCGGCCCCTACGGCGCCCCCAAGTCCTTCCGCTCAGTGGCCGACATCACCGACCCCACCTCCCTGGCAAAGGTGAGAGCCCACAAACAGGAAATGAAGGCATCCGCGAAGGCGGCGAAGACGACGGCCGAATAGCACCCGGGCCCGCAACCCTCGGGAGCCCCCACCGCCCGCACCCACCCCCCGGCGGAAGGGGGCGTGCCGGTACGTCCAGATGCCCGTCGCGTACGCCCGCGTCACCGGACCCCCAGTTCCTGCCCGACGTCTGATCCGTCGGCGACGGGCGGGACGTACCGGCACGCCCCCGACCCCCCACCGACCGCGGAACGCCCACTTACCGACCGAGCACCAACCCCAACCAGCCCAGCCCAGCACAGCGCAAGCGACCCCGTACACCACTCGGTCCACCCCGCTGGCGCCCCCCTCCCAGCCGTCCCCAGCATGAGACATGACCGAGGAAAGAGACGAAGCCCCCCGAACCCCCCTAGAAGGCCCCCTGCACCTCCTCAGCCGCGCCGCCTGGCAGGCGGTCCTGGCCGCAGGCGTCGCGACCCTGGCGCTGGGCGTCATGGTCCTGGTCTGGCCGGGCGCCTCCCTCTTCGCCGCGGGCATCCTCTTCGGCCTCTACCTGCTGGTCAGCGGCGTCCTGCAACTGGCCGCCGCCTTCGGCACCCACGCGGCGACCTCGCTGCGGGTGATGGCCTTCATCAGCGGCGCCCTGTCCATCCTGCTGGGCCTGTTCTGCTTCCGCGGCGCGATGCAGTCGATCCTGCTGCTCGCCCTGTGGATCGGCATCGGCTGGCTGTTCCGCGGGATCACCCAGACCCTGGCCGCCGCCTCCGACCCGGACGTCCCGGCCCGCGGCTGGCAGGTCTTCCTAGGAATCGTCAGTCTGCTCGCGGGCATCGTGCTGATCGTGTCGCCGTTCGAGTCGGTCGCCGTGCTCACCCTGGTGGGCGGCTGCTGGCTCCTCGCGGTCGGCGTCACCGAGATCATCACGGCGTTCCGGATCCGCGGGCGCGCCCACCATGTTCCCGTCACCGTCTGACCGCCGCGGGCCCGCCCCCGCGGCCCCGCTCCGCACCCGCCCCGTACGCCAAGAGGGCGGATCTCCGCGCCCGCGGATGAACCACCGTCTCCCGATGGGGACATGACGTCTCATGAGGCTGAGGGTGCTGATCCTGCTGGTCGTCGCGTTACTCGCGGCGACCCCGCACCCCGCCGCGCCCACCACCATGCTGGGCACGGCCACGGAATCCGCCCCCACCGCCCCGGCCCCCGCCCCGGCCCCCGCCGCGGAACCCGACGTACTGGACACGGCCCTGCGCCCGCCGACCCGCCAGGGACACCGCCCGGTCACCCCCCTGCGCCCCGCGCCCCGACCCGGCGCGGACCACCCGGCCGACGCCCCGCGCTCCCGCCCCGTATCCGCACCCCCGTCGCACTCCCCCACCCTGCACGCACTGCGCTGCGTGGTCCTGCGCTGCTGACGGACCCGGCCTCCGGACCGTCAGTCACCAGCGACCGCAAGGACACAGCCATGCCCAACGATCCCTACGCGGTCCTGCGCGCCCTGCTGCGCGCGGACGCCGTACGCAACGCACCGAAGCCGCACCGCACCCCGAACCCGGCGCCCACCCAGCCGGCCGGCCCGCAGCCGAACCCCCGGCCGACCCGGCAGAACCCGGAACCCCGCCCCGTCCTGGACGAACAGCCGCGGCGGTCCCGGAGGAACTGACCGGACAGGTGGCCGCCCCTCACCCGAGGGACGGCCACCCGCGTATCGCCTACGCCCCGCCTACCGCCTGCGCCGGGCCGTCCCGAAGAGCGACCGGGTGATCTCCCGCCCGATCTGCGTCCCCACAGACCGGGCCAGGGATTTGAACATGCCGCTCCCGACTACCTGTTCGACGACCGACGCGTCCTCCTTGGGCGCCCTGGCCCGCGACTTCGCCGGTACGGGCGAACCCCCGGACGCCACGGCACCGCCCGCGCTGTCCGCGCGCGAGGCCTGCGCCGCGGCGAGCTTCTCGTACGCGGACTCCCGGTCCACCGCCCGCGCGTAGCGCCCGTACGACGGCGACGCCTCGACCGCCGCGTCGAGAACGCCCGCGTCGACCGGCCCCATCAGGGACCGCGGCGCCCGCAGCCGCGTCACCGCGACCGGCGTCGGCGCGCCCTTCTCGCTGAGCACGGTGATCACGGCCTCGCCGGTGCCGAGGCCGGTGAGGACCTCCTCCAGGTCGTAGGGCGAGTCGGGGAAGGTCTTCACCGTGGCCTTCAGCGCCTTCTGGTCGTCGGGCGTGAAGGCGCGCAGGGCGTGCTGGACGCGGTTGCCGAGCTGCCCGAGGACGTCGGCGGGCACGTCCTTCGGGGTCTGCGTCACGAAGAAGACGCCGACCCCTTTCGAGCGAATGAGCCGGACGGTCTGCGTGATGGAGTCCAGGAACGCCTTCGAGGCGTCGTTGAAGAGCAGATGCGCCTCGTCGAAGAAGAAGACGAGCTTCGGCTTGTCGACGTCGCCGACCTCGGGCAGGTCGTGGAAGAGGTCGGCGAGCAGCCACATCAGGAAGGTGGAGAAGAGCCGCGGCTTGTCCTGGACCTCGGGAAGTTCCAGGACGGACACGACACCCCGCCCGTCCGCCGCCGTCCGCAGCAGGTCGGCCGTGT
The DNA here is from genome assembly GCF_044751025.1 of Streptomyces sp. NPDC088747. NCBI lineage: Bacteria > Bacillati > Actinomycetota > Actinomycetes > Kitasatosporales > Streptomycetaceae > Streptomyces > Streptomyces sp. NPDC088747. Next base: position 695,623 of record NZ_JBIVKZ010000002.1, on the reverse strand, counting down.
CGAACTCCGGCTCCCCGAAGAAGGGGCTCATGCCCTCCGCCTCGAACGTGGTGAGGGCGCGCAGGATCACGCCCGCCGTCGCGGTCGAGAGCCCGCCGATCCCCTTCAGTTCGGCCTTGCCCTCGTCCGAGGTCAGGAACGTGGCGACCGCGCGCAGGTCCTTGAGGTCGACCAGTTCGAGGCCCTTCTGGTCGGCGTAGTGGAAGATCAGGCCGAGCGACTGCTCCTGGGTCCGGTTGAGCTGGAGCACCTTGGAGAGCAGCACAGGACCGAAGCTCGTGACGGTCGCCCGTACGGGGATGCCGTGGCCCATACCGCCCAGGGCGTAGAACTCGGCGGGGCAGCCGGCCGGTGTCCACTCCTGGCGTACGTCGGCGGCGCGCTCGCGGACCTTGTCGTTCGGGACGCCGGGCGCGGAGATCCCGGAGACGTCACCCTTGATGTCGGCGAGGAACACGGGCACGCCCTGGGCGGAGAGCTGTTCGGCGACGAGCTGGAGGGTCTTGGTCTTGCCGGTGCCGGTGGCCCCGGCGACCAGTCCGTGCCGGTTCAGCATCGGGAGCGGGATGCGGATCTGTACGTCCGGCACGCACCGCGCGTCCCAGAGCAGGGCGCCGAGATCGAGCGCGGGCCCCGAGAAGGCGTATCCGGAGGCGATCTCCAGGGCTCCTTCGGGGAGGGCCGCGGCGTCACCGATGACCCCGGAAACGCCATCGCCGGCCCCCGGAACGTCACCGGTGGGCACGGAAGCGCTTGCGTCCGTCGCGGGAGCGCTTTCCGCCGTCCGGGGAGCGGTCGCCGCGGGCGGGGTCCCGGCGGTGGCCGGAGCTGCGCTCTCGCTGTCACTCATATGAGGCCCCTGTTTCCGGTTTGCCCTGGTTTCCGGCGTCTTTTCCAGCGTCGCACTCCGTCGCCATGGCTGCGCCCGGAAGGTCTTGACCGGTAGGCTTTCCGTGTGATCTTCAAGCGCATCGGAAACGGCCGGCCGTACCCCGACCACGGCCGGGAAAGCACCCGGCAGTGGGCGGATGTCGCGCCGCGCCCGGTCCGCCTCGATCAGCTGGTGACGACCAAGGGCCAGCTCGACCTGGAAACGCTGCTCGCCGAGGACTCCACGTTCTACGGCGACCTCTTCGCGCACGTCGTGAAGTGGCAGGGCGATCTGTACCTGGAGGACGGCCTGCACCGGGCCGTCCGCGCGGCGCTCCAGCAGCGCCAGGTACTGCACGCACGCGTCCTCGAACTGGACTGACCCACGCCTGTTGACCCTTTTGGGTTGGACTGAGCGCGGGACAATGATCATCTAGTAGTTATCGTCGCCGCGGAGCACTACGCTGCGCCCATGAGCATGCTCACTCCCCCTGGCATGGGTGGCCAGTACCGGATCACGGGGGACAAGTACCCGCGGATGCGCCGACCCCGCGGGCGCCGCAGGCTCGCCTTCCTGATCGTCGCCTCCGTCACCGCACTCGGGCTGATCGGGTGGGGAACCCTCCAGCTCATCGACGTCTTCACGGGCGGCGACAAGGCCTCGGCAGCTGGAACGAAGTCGGGCTGCCCGTCGAAGGCGAGCCCTTCGGCCACCGCCTCCGGCGCCTCCACGGCCTCGACCTCCGCCGGGACGCCGCCCAGGCCGGGCCAGATCACCGTCAACGTCTTCAACGCGACGCCCCGCAGCGGGCTCGCCAAGGAGACCGCGGACGAGCTGAAGAAGCGCGGCTTCCGGATCGGCGACGTGGGCAACGCGCCGAAGACCTACGACAAGAAGGTCGCCGGCGCCGGGATACTGCTCGGCGCGAAGGGCGCGGCCGAGGCCGCGCTGCCGGTGCTCAACACCCAGCTCTCCGGCGCCCAGCTGAAGACCGACGGCCGCGCGAAGGCCGACCAGGTCGACCTGATCCTCGGCACCGGCTTCAAGAACCTGACAGTGAAGGAGGACGCCGACAAGGCGCTGGCCGTGCTGGCCCAGCCCCGGCCGACGCCCTCCGTCACGAAGAACAGCTGCTGAGGTCCGTAGAACCGCAGGTACCTATTCGGCGGCCCCGTACATCCGGTCCCCCGCGTCGCCGAGGCCCGGCACGATGTAGCCGTGCTCGTTGAGCCGCTCGTCGACCGACGCGGTCACGACCGTCACCGGGGAGCCCGCCAGGTCGCGCTCCATGACCTCGATGCCCTCGGGGGCGGCGAGGAGCACCACGGCGGTGACGTCGTCGGCGCCGCGCTTGATCAGCTCGTGGATCGCCGCGACGAGGGTGCCGCCGGTGGCCAGCATCGGGTCCAGGACGTAGACCTGGCGCCCGGAGAGGTCGTCCGGCATGCGGGTCGCGTAAGTGGACGCCTGGAGCGTCTCCTCGTCGCGGACCATGCCCAGGAAGCCGACCTCGGCGGTCGGCAGCAGCCGGACCATGCCGTCGAGCATGCCGAGACCCGCGCGCAGGATCGGCACGACGAGGGGGCGCGGGTAGGAGAGCTTGACGCCGGTGGTCGGGGAGACCGGGGTCACGATGTCGACCTGCTCCGTGCGCACGTCCCTGGTGGCCTCGTAGGCGAGCAGGGTGACCAGCTCGTCGGCGAGCCGCCGGAAGGTCGCGGAGTCGGTGCGCCGGTCGCGCAGAGTGGTGAGCTTATGGGCGACCAGGGGGTGGTCGACGACGTGGAGACGCATGTCCACCACAGTAGCCGGGCCCCGGGCGCCCACCAGTGCCCCGTCCGGGACGGTCCGGCGCCGCCCCTCTTCCGTCCGCTGGCATCAAACCGCCCATGAGGGGGAAAGTGGGAGGGACGGACCTGGGGTGGTGAGCCTGTGCGAGACCGGGAAGAGGAGTTGCCCGAGCGGCTGGAGACGGACGCCGAGCGCCGACGGCGCCGCGCCCAGTTCCTCCGCGACCTGGCCGAGGCACGCGAGCTGCGCGACCGCGTCCAGCCCCGCCGCGCCAAGACCGCCCGCATGCGGCACGCCATGCGCATGCGCACGTTCCGCTGGTAGCCAGCGCCGGCCCCCATACGCTCACGCACCCTCCGCCGCTAACGGCCACGCGCGGCAACGCCACGCCACCACCGGCCGCCCCACGCCACACGCCTGCACCCCCCGCCGGTAACCGCCACGCCCGACAGCGGCACGCCGCGACCACCGTTCCACGGCCAGCCACCACCGGCCACCGCACGCCATACGTTTACGCCCCCTCCGCCCCTTCCCGTCCCGTTCCTGGGGGCTGCCGCCCCCAGACCCCCGCAACGCGCTGACGCGCTCGTCCTCAAACGCCGGACGGGCTGAAGATTCCCGGGCCGGAACTGATACGGAAAGCCGCCCACCGGCGGGAGGGGCCGGGGGCCGGTACATCACATGCCCGTCGCGTACGCCCGCGTCACCGGACCCGTCCCCAGTCAACCGGCGTTTGATCCGGCGGCGACGGGCGGATGTACCGGCCCCCGGCCCCGACCCACCCGCCGGCCTCGGCGTACACGCACCGACCGTCACCCACTCCCCGCCGGGCGCCACCCGCCCGGCTCCCGCCACGCCGCGTGCCCGCCCCCCGCCCGCGAGGTACACGCGGGGTTCTTGCGCCGTCTTCGCCGTCAGCCCCACCATGTGCTTGCGCGTCATTCGTCGGCTGCCTCGCCGCGCGGGTGCGCGACATCCGCAGGTAACCCGGCCGCGCGGCGCCCACGCCGTGAGGGCGGGGAGGTGCGTACGTGGTGCCGACGGCCGCGTACGATCCGCTGTTAGCGATCAAAAGAGGCAGACACAGCAGGCCGAAGACATCCCCTGAAGGCTCTGTTTCTGCCACGATTCCGAGTGGGTGGGGCTCGGTGAAACGCTCCCCGCCCACAGCCTCCGCCGGGGGGACCGCCAACCGGCACGCCTAGGACAGTGGGAGAGTCACGGTGTACTTCGCCGCACTGCTCGCGCGCACCGAAGACGGGTGGGAAGCGAGCGACACAGAGCTGGACGATGTGGAGACCCTGTCGGATCTGACGGATCTGGCCCGTGAAGCCTCGGAGGAGGCGGACACGGTACTCGTCCTCATCGAGCAGGAGGACGCGTGGTTCGGCGTTCTCCGCCTGGATGGCGAGGAGGACCCTCGTATCTACGTCTCGGACGCCGCCGCCGCTGCCCGCAGCTCGTACGGCGAGATCCTGCTCACCGACGAACTGCTCGGAAGGGAGCCCGGCGACGACGACGTCGCCGACCTCGACTCCCTGGACCTGGACGGCACGGAGGACGGTGAGCCCGAGGACTCCGAGGAGGAGGACGAGGAGACCGTCGCCTCCGGCGACGCCGTGTCGCACAGCCCCGTCGGGGACCGCGACATCCTCGCCGACCTCGGGGTCAGCGAGAAGGAACTGCTCGCCCTCGACGAAGGCGACGCGCTCAGCACGATCGCCGAGGCGCTGGGGGCGGCGGAGGTCCTGGAAACCGTCCGCTAATTCCTCGGTTAGGTTCCCCTGGTGAGCACCACCGAGGAGACCCCACAACCCGACCCGGTACGCGACCGCTGGCGGCCCGCGATGCGGCTCGCCCTGGACGAGGCGCGAACGGCCGTCCAGGGCGGGGATGTCCCCGTCGGCGCCGTCGTGCTGTCCACGGACGGCACGACGGTGCTCTCGACCGGGCACAACGAGCGCGAGGCGACCGGCGATCCGACGGCGCACGCCGAGGTTCTCGCGCTCCACCGGGCCGCCGCCAAACTGGGCGAGTGGCGGCTGTCCGGCTGCACCCTCGTGGTGACCCTGGAACCCTGCGTGATGTGCGCGGGCGCCCTGGTGCAGTCCCGGGTCGACCGGGTCGTCTACGGCGCCCGCGACGAAAAGGCGGGCGCCGTCGGATCCCTCTGGGACCTGGTACGCGACCGCCGGCTCAACCACCGCCCCGAGGTGATCGAGGGCGTCCTCGCCGACGAGTGCGCGCACCTGCTCACCGACTTCTTCCGCCACCGCTGAACCCCGGCCCGGCCGGTCCCAGCGGCCCCCTAAACGGATTTCTGAGCACGCCCCACCGTGAGGTAAGGTCTCTCTCGGTAGCGTGTCCGAGCGGCCGAAGGAGCTCGCCTCGAAAGCGAGTGTGGCGCAAGTCACCGAGGGTTCAAATCCCTCCGCTACCGCTTTTGAAGGGCCCCGTCGAGAGACGGGGCCCTTCGTGCGTCCGGGCGCGGCGGGCGGGAGCGGACGGCCGCGGAAACCCCAAAGGGCCGCGACCAGCGGGCCGTTGGTCATCCGAGGGGTGGTGAAGGTTACACTCGCCGCCGTCAACAGGGGCCCAGCGGCCACAGCAGTCACAGGGGAGGCCGCGATGGCGGTGAATTCGAAGAAGATCGCCGTCTACGTGCTCGTGGTCTTCGTGCTCTACGTGATCATCACAGATCCCGAGAAGGCAGCCGACTACGTCCAGATAGGGTTCGAGGGCATATCGAACGCCGCTGGGAGCGTCGGCGACTTCATGACGTGGATAGCCGACGGGGCCAGCGACTGAGCGCCAGTGACCGAGCGCCGGGGCAGCGAAAACAACCGCACCACCAGGGAGTACCCGTGATCCGCCATCTGGTCCTCTTCAAGCTCGACGAGGGTGTCGAGCGTGACGACCCGCGCGTCGTCGAGGGCGTCGCGGCGTTCCGCGCGCTCGGCGAGCAGATCCCGGAGCTGCGCTTCTGGGAGTGCGACTGGAACATCACCGACCGGCCCATCGCCTACGACTTCGCGATCAACTCCGCCGTCGACGACCTCGACTCCCTGAAGCGGTACTTGGAGCACCCGGCCCACCAGGCGGGCGTCGCGCTGTGGCGCGGGTTCGCGACCTGGGTGATCGCCGACTACCCGTTCTGACCACCGTTCCGGACCGCGCGTTCGGGAGCCCCTCGCCGGAACCGGCGGGGGGTTCTTTTGCGTGCTATGCCCCAACTCTCCCTAAATCTGGTTCAACACGGCGTTATGGGGTGCTTGCACACAGTGCACAGGTCTTGTGATGCTATGACCGCTTTTGACGGATGAGTTGATGGATCTGACGGATCATAGAGGTGGAGTTGACCGTGCCGGCCAGTACTGCGCCTCAAGCACCGCCGCAAGCACCCCTGCAGACACCTCTGCAGACACCCCCGACCGCGCCCCCGCAGACGCCCCCGCAACCCCCTCTGCAAGCACCGGCCCAGGCGTCCCCGCAAGCACCGGCCCAGGCGTCACCGCAGACGCCACCCCAGGGCTCGCCGCCGGGCCCGCCGCAGGACGCCGTGGTCATCCAGGACCCGCCCCAGGAGATGGCCCCCGAGCGGCGCCGCGGAGCCGACACCCGGGCCCTCACCCAGGTGCTCTTCGGCCAGCTCAAAGGGCTCCAGCCGGGCACCGCGGAGCACAACCGCGTGCGGGGCGCACTGATCGAGGCCAACCTCCCGCTCGTCCGCTACGCCGCCGCCCGCTTCCGCAGCCGCAACGAGCCGATGGAGGACGTCGTCCAGGTCGGTACGATCGGACTGATCAACGCGATCGACCGGTTCGACCCGGACCGGGGCGTGCAGTTCCCGACCTTCGCGATGCCGACCGTCGTCGGGGAGATCAAGCGGTACTTCCGCGACAACGTCCGCACCGTCCACGTACCGCGCCGGCTGCACGAGCTGTGGGTGCAGGTGAACAGCGCGACGGAGGACCTCACGACGGCCTTCGGACGCTCCCCCACCACCGCCGAGATCGCCGAGCGGCTGCGGATCTCCGAGGAGGACGTGCTGTCCTGCATCGAGGCCGGACGCTCCTACCACGCCACCTCCCTCGAAGCCGCCCAGGAGGGCGACGGGCTGCCCGGACTGCTCGACCGGCTCGGCTACGAGGACCCGGCGCTGGACGGGGTCGAACACCGCGACCTCGTCCGCCATCTCCTCGTACAACTGCCCGAGCGCGAACAGCGGATCCTTCTTCTGCGCTACTACAGCAACCTGACCCAGTCACAGATCAGCGCCGAACTGGGGGTCTCCCAGATGCATGTGTCAAGGCTGCTCGCCCGTAGTTTCGCGCGTCTTCGATCCGCAAACAGGATCGAGGCGTAACCGGTAGGAGCGAATCGCCCACCGGCGTCTTTCCCGGCCGTTCGGCACTGAAAATCCGTCAGACCCCCTTTATCCAGGGCCTATTCACCATCCACATGTCGACATGTCACTACAGCGTGTTGCCGACATGTGACATTCTGCGGGAAGCGCGTTTGCCGCAGCCCCGCCGCCGGTATTCAGGTGGAGGCTGCGTTCCTCCGACGGGAGCGTCCGCCGCGACCGTCCGCGACCCAAAGGGGGTGGCATGTCCGCAGACCAGGGCAGCTCGAAGGTGCTCACGCTCACGAAGAGCGAATCCGCGCCCGACGCGCTTCACCGTGTCGATGTTGTCGATGTTCCAGCCCTTCCGGCCCCCGACGCCGCTCCGGCCCCGGCCGCCGAGGCAGTCCCGGCGCCCGCGACCTCGGGAGCCATCGACACCCGCACCCTGTCCCGCTCCCTGTTCCTGCGGCTCGCCGCACTCGGCGAGAACAGCCCCGAGCGTGCCTACGTCCGGGACACCCTCATCGAACTCAACCTCCCGCTCGTCCGGTACGCGGCGGCACGCTTCCGCTCCCGGAACGAGCCGATGGAGGACATCGTCCAGGTCGGCACGATCGGCCTGATCAAGGCGATCGACCGCTTCGACTGCGAACGCGGCGTGGAGTTCCCGACGTTCGCGATGCCGACCGTCGTCGGCGAGATCAAGCGGTTCTTCCGCGACACGTCCTGGTCGGTGCGCGTCCCGCGCCGCCTCCAGGAGCTGCGCCTCGCGCTCACCAAGACCAGCGACGAGCTCTCGCAGCGCCTCGACCGCTCGCCCACCGTCGCCGAACTCGCCGTCGCGCTCGGGGTGTCGGAGGAGGACGTCGTCGACGGCCTCGCGGTCGGCAACGCCTACACCGCCTCCTCCCTCGACTCGCCCGCCCCCGAGGACGACGGCGGCGAGGGATCCCTCGCGGACCGCCTCGGCTACGAGGACACCGCGCTTGAGGGCGTCGAGTACCGCGAGTCCCTCAAGCCGCTGCTCGCCAAACTCCCGCCCCGCGAGCGCCGGATCATCATGCTCCGCTTCTTCGCGAACATGACCCAGTCGCAGATCGGCGAGGAGGTCGGCATCTCGCAGATGCACGTCTCCCGGCTCCTGACCCGGACGCTCTCGCAGCTGCGCGAAGGGCTCATCTCCGACTGAGGCCCACACCGCGGGCCCTCACCCAGGACTTGAGGTTCCGCGGGTTCATATTTGACGGTGCGTCAGCCACACTGGCGCGATGCGCCGACAGTCGATACGTGGTCGCCGAGGTGCCCTTGTGGGTGCCTCGGCGGCTGTGGTGTGTCTCGGGAGCGCGCTGGCGGCCTGCGGTGCCGGGAGCGGCGGGGGCGGTTACGTCGCTGTGCAGCACCCCGCGTCCGGCCCGGCGGTGGCACCCACCGGGGATGTGCGGCTGATCCCTCTGGAGGACGCCCCAATGCCCGAGGGTGTCAAGGGCACGGCGCGGAACGGCACTTCACGGCCGGCGGACACCCCGGCCGGGGACGCGCCCGCACCGGGAACAGGAACCTCCGGCAGCCGACGTACGACACCGCCTGGCGGCTCTGACTCCGACGGCGGCTCCGACTCAGGCCGTACAGGCGGGAGTTCCACCCCCGGGACCGCGACCGGCACACCCACGGCGCCTCCGACGACTCCTTCGACACCGTCGGCTCCCGCGGAACCCGGGCCCGCCGCCCTCGCCGTCGGCACCCCGGAGCGCGCGGGCGCCGATCAGCGGTGGTGCGAGCGCGTGACGGTCTCGTTCCGCAACACCGGGGGTACGCCGGTGCGTTCGGGCACGGTGACCTTCGGGACGCACGTCATCGGGGCCCTCGGGATCGACTGGACGACGATCGAGTCCACCGAGGAACTGCCCGCGCCGATCACCGCGGGCACGGCACGGACCAAGACCTGGACGGTCTGCGTCGAGGCGTGGCGAGTGCCGCTGGGCATGCACGTGGAGACGCGGGACGTGACCGCCGAGTGGCGGTAGCCGGTCTCACCGTCGCGTGAGGGCCGTCGGCAGGACCGCGGACGGGCAAGGTGACCGTCGACAGCCACAAGACCTCGGCCGACGGCCTGACGGGAGAGGAAACGGGAGGCCGTCGGGGGTAACAGCGCGCAGGCCCGCGACCGACCCGTCGGCAACAGCCGTCGCGACCGCCGGTACGAACTCGGCCGACGCCCGTGGGCATGACCAGCGACGCCCAGCCTGACCGCCGAAGGCCAACACCCGGCAGGCGACCAACCACCGGCCACATCCGCCGCGACCGCCGATACGAACTCGGCCGATGCCAGTCGGCACAGGCCGGGGACGCCCCGGCCTGACCGCCGAAGGCCGACATCCGGCAGGACCGCGACCAACCACCAACCGGTCACCGACCACATTCGTCGTGACCGCCGAAGGCGACATCCAGAGCCAGCCGCCCCCAAGGCGGCGGTCCCTCACCCCGGCCCGGCGGACGCCGCCCGGCGGACGCCGCCCCGCGGCGCGGAAGGCACACACACGCACCCGCCGCGCCGGAGACCGGACCGGCCGTTACTTGAGTGCGAGCCAGGCCACCGCGGCGACGACCGCCACGGCGAGGACGACTCCGATGATCAGGCCGATGCGGGGACCCGCCGGGGCGGCCACCGCCTGCTGCTGCCGGCCCTGAGGGGCCTCGTCGACGAACGCGCGGAACATCTGGGTGCTTCCCGCGGGGTCTTGGGTGCCCTCGGGGCCCTGGGTGTTTGCCATGGCCCAGGACACTAGCGAACCCGGAACGGTTGCCCAAGTGCGGGGTTCCGCTCCAGGGGGTAGCGCCGAGGTAAGCCCAAAGGCCGCCAGTACTTGATCTTGGCACCCTGTGCGGCATCAGCCGTCACCCATTTGGCCGAAGCTCGTTGGTGCTGGTACTGACTGATCTCTGGGCCTGGGGCGGGACTTGTGGTGAGGAGGCTGCGTGGGCCGCTGAGCGGATGGACTCCGACGGGCATCAGCTCGCGCTGCTGCCGGCGCTGAAGTCGTATCAGCGGATGGGCCGGTTCCCGAAGCCGGAGGAGTGTCCGGAGATGGTGGTCGACTTCGTCCGCCGTACGGTCGAGCTGCCGGAGGGCACGCTCCCGTTGTACGAGACGGGCCGCACCGCTGAGCGGCAGCGTACGGAGGGGCGCCGGCGGGTGGGGACGAAGTACCAGCGGTCCCAGGCCCGCCCGATTGCCGAGGCGGCGATCCGCAAGGAGGCCGCGTCGAAGAACCGGCCCGCCGACCTGATCAATATCGCGCTGGAGAAGGTGATGGCGGCCGGGCTGGAAATGCCGGCGTTCTCCACCTTCGACACGATGACCTCCACGGTCCGCACCGAGGTGAACGCCTCGATCTGCTGCGGGATCCACGCCCGGATGAGCCTGGCGGAGCGGGGGGATGCAGCGGCTGCTGGAATAGCGCGACAGCGACGGCACCACGCAGATCAACCGGCTGAAGCAGATCGCCCACGGCCCGAGCTGGTCGCACTTCAAGCGCCTGTTCACGCACCTGGAGTGGCTGGACGAGCTCGGCGACACCGCGGTGTGGGTGGACGGCGTCGCGGCGCCGAAGGTCACTGACTTCGCCGGGTAAGCGGATGCGGCGGACGCTTCCGAACTGCGGGACTACGCGGCCGTCAAGCGGATCGCGTTGCTGGCCTGCCTCGCCCACAAGGCACGGATGTGGGTGCGGGATGATCTGGCGACGATGTTCTGCAAGCGGCGGGTCGCCATGAAGATCAAGAAGGCCGAGGAGGAGTTGGAGGATGACCGAACACATCAAGCGCTTCGGCGAGTACTCCACCCACGAACCCGGCATCCAGCCCGAGGCGTACGACCCGAAACTCGACGTCGACTTCACCCAGCTCCGCGATCAGGATCTACGCGCCGAGGGCTTCGGGGCCGCGGCCTGACCGGGCCAGGCCGGACGGCAGTGCAGCCAGGCCGATTCCTTCGGATGTAGCCCGTTGGTGCCGTCCACTGCTCCGGCTACCGATCTGCCGGGCCCCGGGTCCCGCCGGGGGACTGGGCGACGAGCCGGGTCTCGATGTGCTGAAGGGTTGTGATCACGGCATCGATCTCGTGGGAATCGGTGACCGTGCCGTCGAGCAGGCGGCTCCAGGCGTCACGCAGTCGCTGCAGGTTCTCCTGTGCCTTTTCGGTGGGGTAGAGGCGTACCCGGCGGGCGTCGCGCCGGTCGACGTCGCGGCGCACCAGGCCCTTCTTCTCCAGGCCGCGTACCGCCCTGCTGAAGTTGCTGGAGATCAGCTGGGTGGCCTCGGCCGCTTCGCCGGCCGTCGTGCCGGGATGCCGGTCGATGAAGCGCATCACCGCGCCTTCCAGGGGCGTCCCGGACTCGGCCGCGGTTTCCTTTGACGCCTCGATGTGCCGCCCCACCGCCAGGATCAGGTCGGCCAGCTCGAAGAGCTGCGAGGTCTGGTTCTCTTCCATTGCCCCACCCTAACTTCTCTGTCGAAAGATAGCTGTCATTTGACAGATAAATCTTCAGCTCGTAATGTGACTGGTGTCCGAATTGCATAGATTCAGGGTCGGCGCTCAAGGCCGACCCTTCTGGAACGAGGAACAGCCATGACAACAACTGGCAGCAAGACCGCTCTGATCGTCGGTGCCTCCCGGGGGCTGGGCTACGCGCTGACCGCCGAGCTCCTGAGCCGGGGCTGGCAGGTCACCGCGACCGAGCGCAAGCAGTCCGACCTGCACACCCTGGCCCAGTCGGCGAACGGTCGGCTCACGGTGGAGAACGTCGACATCACAGCACCCGAGCGGGTCGCAGCGCTGCGCGAGCGTCTGGCCGGCACCACGCTCGACCTGCTGTTCGTCAACGCCGGCACGAACTACACCACCGACCCCTCGGCGACCTTCACCGATGTCTCCACCGACGACTTCACCCGCGTCATGGTCACCAACGCACTGAGCCCCATGCGCGCCGTCGAGACGCTGAAGGACCTGGTCCCCGCGAGCGGAACCATCGGCGTGATGTCCTCGGGACAGGGCAGCGTCGCCGACAACACGAGGGGCGGCTTCGAGGTCTACCGGGCGAGCAAGTCCGCGCTGAACCAGCTGATGCGCAGCTTCGCCGCCCGGCACGCCGATGACCCGCGCACGCTCCTGCTCATGGCCCCGGGCTGGGTCAAGACCGACCTGGGCGGCCCCAGCGCCCGCCTGACCATCGACGAGAGCATCCCCGGCGTCGTCGACACGATCGACGCCCACGCAGGCAAGGGTGGACTGCACTACCTCGACCGTGAGGGCCAGACCGTCCGCTGGTAGTACCCCAGCTCCGCCCCCGACCACCCTGGAGGCCGTCCACATGAAGATCATCGCCGTCGAAGAACACTGGAACAGCGCCCGCATCCGGGAAGCACTGGAACGCCTGCCGTCCGGGTCCCGGGACGAGAGCGTCGCCTTCAACGCGAGGGGCGACAATCAGGCGCGCCTTGAGGACATCGGCCCCGGCCGCATCGAGGCGATGGACGCCGCCGGGATCGACGTCTCCCTCCTGTCGGTCGTCACCCCCGCCACCCAGCCCCTGCCACCGGCCGAGGCCGTCGCACTGGCACGGGAGGCGAACGACGAAGCCACCGACGCCGTCCGCGCACACCCCGACCGCTTCCGCGCATTCGCCACCCTGCCGACCAGCGACCCCCAGGCCGCAGCCGCCGAACTCGAACGCTGCGCGACCGAGTCGGGGCATGTCGGCGCGATGATCCACGGACGCAGCGGCAGTCGCACCCTCGACGATCCGGCCTACGAGGACCTGTTCGCCACCGCGGCCCGCCTGCACCAACCCGTCTTCATCCACCCGCAGATCACCTCCAACGAGCTGCGCGACGCCTCCTACCGGGGCCTGGACCCACAGATCGAACTCGGCCTGGCGAGCTTCGGCTGGGGCTGGCACATGGACACCGGCCTCTCCGCCCTGCGCCTCGTCCTCAGCGGCACCTTCGACCGCCACCCCGATCTGCAGCTCGTCCTCGGGCACTGGGGCGAGATGCTGCTGTTCTGGCTGGACCGCGTCGACAGCCTCTCGAACGTCGCCACACACCTCGAACGCCGAGTGGCCGACTACATCACCACCAACATCCACATCACCAGCAGCGGAATGCTCCAGGAACGGCTCCTGCACCACACCCTCGACTTCACCCACGCCGACAAGGTGCTGTTCTCCACCGACTACCCCTTCCACCGACCCGACGCAGCGGCCGTCCAGAAGTTCTTCGAGGCCGTCCCCGACCCCGCAGACCGCTCCAAGATCGCCTCAACCAACGCAGAAGCCCTGTTCCGCCTTATGTGACCGACCTATACACGGTCGTCGCTGTCGTCAAACGATCGAATGACGACAGGCGCCGCGTACACGCGCCGTCGCAGACCTCTTGCCCGAGTACACGGCCGCCGCCCCGGGCGCCCCGACCCCGGAACTGTCAGTCGTCCTCGACATGCCGGGCAAGGTCGCCGACTTCCTGCGCGCTGCCGAACTGGAGCCCGTTGAGCGCGTCACGCTCGACCAGGGGGTGACCGTACGGCGCGGCCAGGGCTACACCCTTCGCGTCACCGCCGTGCCCGCGGTCCACCGGCAACTCCTTGCCCGCTGCCGGCTCCTCGACGGCGCCACGGCGGTGCCGGCCCAGCGCAAGGCCCGCCGTGAGTACGAGAATCGCGTCAACGCGCTCCCTGTTGTCAGCCTGCGTTGAACGGCCCGAGCACCACACCCACCAAGATCAAGTACTGGTGGCTTTCGGACTTGCCTCGGCGCTACCCGCCCCTCCAGACATCCCGATGACCTCGGGCCCGTCGGCGCGGACCGTCGCCCACCCCGCCCCCACCTGCGGGTTTACATTCGCCAATGCTTGCCTTTGCCAAGGTTTTAGGGCTCGACCCCCGATTTAGTTTGCCTGTAGCAACCAACATTATTATGGTTGCCCAAAGCAACGAATAAGCAGGAGGGGTGATGGCGGAGCAGGCGCAGTACGAGGAGTTGGCCCGTCAGCTCAGCGCCATCGGCGCGGTGAAGAGGGGCATGGGGCGGATCCTGCCGTCCGACTGCCCCGCGGGTTCGGCCGCCGTTCTGACGCTGCTCGGCCAGTACGGCGAGATGCGGATGAGCAGGCTCGCCGAGCTGCTCTCCGTGGACATGTCGGTTACCAGCCGCCACGTCGCCCACGTCGCGGACCGGGGCTGGATCGAACGGTCCCTGGACCCGGCCGACAAACGCTCCCGCATCCTGCGCCTCACCCCCGCCGGACACGAACTGCTCGACGAGCTCTCCCGGCGCACCTCCCGACTCCTCGCCGACCGGCTGAGCGACTGGTCCGACCACGAGGTCGGACTCCTCATCCACCTGATGGGCCGGCTGCGCGAGAGCTTCGGCGACTGCCGGTCCGCCCCGCAACGGCTTCCGCAGGCGCCGGAGGCGGACGCGCCGGAACTGACCACCCGTACACCCGCATGAGTACGCGAGTACGCAACAGAAGGAAGACCATGGCTACAACCACACCAGCCGGTGTGCGGGCGCATGCCAAGCACGGAGGCGGGTCCTCCGGGCCCGCCGACGGCGCACCGATGACGCACCGGCAGATCATGGAGGCGCTCTCCGGGCTGTTGCTCGGAATGTTCGTCGCGATCCTGTCGTCGACGATCGTCACCAACGCCCTCCCCGAGATCATCGGCGACCTCGGCGGCGGCCAGTCCGCCTACACCTGGGTCGTCACGGCCGCGCTGCTGGCCATGACGGCGACGACCCCGCTGTGGGGCAAGCTCGCCGACCTGTACAACAAGAAGGCGCTCGTACAGATAGCGCTCGTCATCTACGTACTGGGTTCGGCCGCCGCCGGTCTGTCCCAGAACCCCGGCATGCTCATCGCCTGCCGTGTCGTCCAGGGCATCGGCGTCGGCGGTCTGTCCGCCCTCGCCCAGATCGTCATGGCCGCGATGATCTCCCCGCGTGAGCGCGGACGGTACTCCGGCTACCTCGGCGCGACGTTCGCGGTCGCGACCGTCGGCGGCCCGCTGCTCGGCGGTGTCATCACGGACACCAGTTGGCTGGGCTGGCGCTGGTGCTTCTATGTCGGTGTGCCGTTCGCGGTCATCGCGCTGATCGTTCTCCAGAAAACCCTGCACCTGCCCGTCGTGAAGCGGGACGTGAAGGTCGACTGGGGCGGCGCGTTCTTCGTCTCCGCCGCGGTCTCGCTGCTCCTCGTCTGGGTCACCTTCGCGGGTGACAAGTACGACTGGGTGTCCTGGCAGACGTACGCGATGGTCGGTGGCTCGATCGTGCTCGGACTGCTGTTCGTGCTCGTGGAGTCCCGGGCGAGCGAGCCGATCATCCCGCTGCGGCTGTTCCGCAACCGCACCATCACGCTCTCCTCCATCGCCTCGCTCTTCGTGGGCGTCGCGATGTTCACCGGCACGGTCTTCTTCAGCCAGTACTTCCAGCTGGCCCGTGACAAGTCGCCGACGATGTCCGGCGTCATGACCATCCCGATGATCGGCGGCCTGTTCCTCTCCTCCACGGTCTCAGGCCAGATCATCACCAAGACCGGCCGGTGGAAGTACTGGCTGGTCAGCGGTGGCGTACTGATCACCGCGGGCCTCGGTCTGCTGGGCACCATCCGGTACGACACGCCCTACTGGCACATCGCGATCTTCATGGCGCTGATGGGTCTCGGCATCGGCATGATGATGCAGAACCTGGTGCTGTCCACGCAGAACCAGGTGGCCCCCGCCGACCTCGGCGCGGCCAGCTCCACGGTGACGTTCTTCCGTTCCCTCGGCGGCGCGATCGGCGTCTCCGCGCTGGGCGCGGTGATGTCCACCCGGATCACCGACTACGTCAAGGACGGCCTGGCCGGTCTCGACCCCAAGTACGCTGCCGCGGCAGCGAGTTCGGGCTCCGACAGCGCCATCCCGGACATGGACAAGCTGCCCTTGCCGCTGCGCACCGTCATGGAGAGCGCGTACGGCCACGGCATCGCGGACGTCTTCCTGATCGCCGCGGGGATGGCGCTGCTCGCCCTCCTGGTGACGCTGTTCATCAAGGAGGTTCCGCTGCGGACCTCGGGCGGCCTCGCGCAGGCCGCGGAGGCAGCCGCCGGGGTACCGGTGCCGGATGCCGACGAGAAGGTCCTGAGCCCGTCGACGGCGCGGTCCGCGGCGGACCCCGAAGGCACGCGGCAGCTCACGCCCGCGTCGGAGAGGGAAAGCACCACCATGTCGCCCATGCCCACCATGTCCACCACGCCCGGCGGGATCCCGGTACGCGGTCACGTCCGCGGCGCCGAGAGCGCGCCCGTGCCGCAGGCCGCGGTCACGCTGATCTCGCTCGCGGGACGGCAGCTGGGCCGCTCGGTCGCACAGGCCGACGGCTCCTACGCCGTGGACGCGCCCGGCGTGGGCAGTTACGTCCTGATCGCCTCGGCCGACGGTTTCCAGCCGCAGGCCTCGACGGTCCTGGTGAACGACGAGCCGCTCGCCTACGACATCCTGCTGAGCGGTACCAGCGGGCTGAGCGGTGTCGTACGGGCCTCCGAGGGCGGCAACCCGGTCAAGGACGCCATGGTCATCGTGACCGACGTACGCGGTGACGTGCTGGCCACCGGAACCACCGGTGAGCAGGGCGAGTTCGCCTTCGCCGAGCTGATCCCGGGCTCCGTGACCGTCGCGGTCAACGCCGCCGGGCACCGTCCCGTGGCACTGCCCGTCGAGGTCGGCGGCGCGGGTGTCACCCGGGTCGAGGTCGAGCTCGCCTCCGGCGCCCTGGTCCAGGGTGTCGTACGGGCTCCGGGCGGCCCGCTCGGCGACGCGCGGGTGACGCTGGTGGACGCGGCCGGGAACGTGGTCGGCACCGCCAGGACCGGCGCGGACGGGGCGTACGCCTTCACCGACCTGGGCAGCGGCGAGTACACGGTCATCGCGACGGGTTACCCGCCGGTGGCCACCGCGCTCACCGTCCAGGGCCGCGGCGTCGACGCGCACGACATCGAACTCGCCCACCCCGGCGAGTAATCCGGACCCCGGCCCGTGGGGCGCGCGCTCTGAGCGGAGGCGCGCCTCCACGGGCCGGTCTTTTTTGACGACCCGCACTGGCTCACAGCAATTCGCAGGGAGAAAACGGGATGGGACTGACCGCAAGGATCCGGACACGGGACGGATGGGCCGTGTCGCACGCGGTCGTCACGGTGACCGACATGACCGGCGTCCAGGTGCTGCGTACCGAGGCGGACGCCGAGGGGGCCGTGCGCGACACGACTCCGCTCGCCCCCGGCGCGTACACCGTGATCGTCACGGCGGTCGGCTACGCGCCCGCGGCCTCCAGCGCCATCGTCACGGCGAGCGGCCGCGCGGAGGCCGGCACGGTGACCCTCGCCCGCCAGGGCGGCACCGAACTGCCGCCGCCCGGCCCCTGGACCGTCGACCCGGCCCACTCCTCCGTCGGCGCGGTGGCCCAGCACCTGGGCATCTCCAGCGTGCACGGCAGGTTCACCGACTTCGCGGCGCGCATCGACATCGCCCCCGACGAGACGGCCAAGTCCCGCGTGGAAGCGGTGATCAACGCCTCCTCCATCGACACCGGCAACACGACACGTGACGAACACCTGAGGTCCCCCGACTTCCTGGACGTCACCGCGTACCCCGAGATCACCTACCACTCGACGGGCCTCACCCTCACCGGCTCCGACCGCTGGACCGTCCACGGCGAGCTGACCATGCGCGGGGTCGTACGTCCCGTCGACCTGGACCTGGCCTACCTCGGCACCGGCGCCGACCCGTGGGGCGGCACCCGCGCCGCGTTCCGGGCCACCGCGGAACTGCACCGCGAGGACTTCGCGATGAACTACAACCAGATCGTGCAGGCGGGCATCGCCGCCATCGGCACGACCCTGAAGGTCGAACTGGACATCCAGGCCGTGCAGGGCGGATCACTCCCGCAGGCGTAACAGGGACGGCGCAGCCGGTCGTAGGAACGACAGGGACAGCCAGGCCGAGGACGCAGGCCCTAGGCTGCGGACCATGGCACCGAACACCGCGACGAACACCCCCGTATCCCGCGACGAACTGCTGGACTTCGTACGCCCCCGCCACCGCGCCATCCTGCTCACCCGCCGCGCCGACGGCACCCCGCAGGGCTCACCCCTGACCTGCGGGGTGGACGACTCCGGCCGCGTCGTCGTCTCGACCTACCCCGAACGCGCCAAGACCCGCAACGCCAAGCGGGACGAGCGCGTCAGCCTGATCGTCCTGAGCGACGAGTGGAACGGCCCCTGGGTCCAGATCGACGGAACGGCCGAGGTCCTCGACTCCCCCGACTCCGTCGAGCCCCTGGTCGAGTACTACCGCAACATCGCGGGCGAACACCCCGACTGGGACGAGTACCGCGAGGCCATGCTCAAGCAGGCCAAGTCGATCATCCGCGTCACCCCCGACCGCTGGGGCCCGGTGGCAACAGGCGGCTTCCCGGCGAGACTGGCTCCGCAGGAGTAGCACGACCGACGGAAGTGACCGCACGGGAGTGACACCCGCAGCCGCGGAACGACGGGAGGGGCCGTGTCGGTACATCAAATGCCCGTATCCGAACGGATCGATCCCAAGGCCCACTGTTCACCGACGGTCGATCCGTTCGGATACGGGCGGATGTACCGGCGCGGCCCCGACCCCCCACCACCGCGGGCGAACCACCGACAACCCGCGCCCGACCCGGCCGACCCTCAGCCCCGCTCCACCATCGCCTCGATCCCCGCGATCAGCGTCTCCAGCGCGAACCTGAAGTCCCGCTCCCGCATCTCCTCGACGGTGTCACCGCCCCGCGCCTCCCGCAGATCCGCGAAGCTCTCGAAGTGCGCCGCGAACTGCGGCTGTTCGCCGATCGCACCCATGGCCTGCCGGTAGTACTCCTCCTGGCTCACCCCCGCCGAGGCGGACCGCTGCACGAAGTGTCCCTCGATCGTGCCGAAGCCGTACACGAACTGGAAGACCGCCGACACCGCGCCCCTCTGCCCGTGCGGAGGCAGCCCCGTCCTGCGAACCACCTTCTGCACCCGGAACGAGAAGGCCATGGAGTGCGGGCCGATGTTCAGGAAGGTGCCCATCAGCGGGGACACCCACGGGTGCCGCACCAGCAGCGCCCGGTAGCCCCCGGCGAGGGACCGCAGCTGGTCGCGCCAGTCCTCCCCCGACTCCGGGTCGGGCAGCTCCAGTTCGCCGTAGACCGCGTCGAGGGCAAGTTCGAGCAGGTCGTCCTTGGTGTCGACGTACCAGTACACGGACATCGCGGTGACGTTCAGCTCGGCGGCCAGCCGGCGCATCGAGAACTTCGCCATCCCCTCCGCGTCGAGCAGCCGCACCGTCACCTCGGTGATCCGCTCCCGGTCGAGCCCGGCCGGCTGACCACCACCCCGCTCCACCACACCCCGCGCCGCCGCACCCCGCACGGCCTTGCCCTCCAGCCAGACGCTGGCCCGCGCCGGACGCTCGGCCCGGTCGGAAGCCCTCACCATGGCGCACCTTCCTCGCAACTCGCCCTACGCGGACTCACGTTCGGCAAGCGACCAGGAACCCCCCGGTCCGCCCACCCCGATGCTAAGCGGCGCACCGCACGGTGATCACCACCGCGAGACCCGCCCTACTCCCGTATCTCCCGCACTCAGTGCCTGGGTGCTACCCCCATCGCCCGCCGCAGCAACGCCGCCGCCAACAGCCCTCCGCCAAGCACTGCCCCGGCACCCACCAACTGGCTCGACTCAAGCCCCGACGAGAACGCGTCCGTTGGCGATCGCGCACCCCCGTACGACGTACAACATGATCGTTTCATAGACGCGGAACGGGGTGTGGCCCGGAGCCAAAGCCCCGGGCCACACCCGCGCGGAAACCCTCGGTCATCGCGGAGCGTCAGCCACCGCGGAGCGTCAGCTCCCGGTCGTCGGCTGCGTCAGGTCGTAGAAGGTGGCCGAACCGACCGTGACCTTCGTGTAGTTGGCCTCGACCCAGGAGGTGATCTGGGAGGAGGTGTCGTCGGTGCTGCCGCCCATGCCGCCGCTCGTTCCACTGGAGACGAAGTAGTGGATCTTTCCGTCGGTCACGTACTGCTTGAACTGGGCGAGCGTCGGTGAGGGGTCGGTGCCGTTGAAGCCGCCGATGGCCATCACCGGGGCGCCGGTGGCGAGTTGGTAGCTGGCGGAGTTCTGGGCGCCGATCGCGGCCGCCGCCCAGGTGTAGTCGTCGGCGTTCTTCTCCAGGAGCGCCTTCGCCTCGTCGGTGACGGTCGCGCCGTTGAGCAGACCGCCCGCGCCGCCACCGCCCATGCCGCCGCCTTCACCCATGCCGCCGCCGGCCGTGCCGCCCTGCTGCCCGTTCTGCGGGGCGGTGCCGTTGGTCCCGCCGCCGGGGAAGCCGCCGCCGGTGCCGCCGGTCGGGGGCTGCCCGGTGGTGCCGCCGCCCTGCTGGTTCTGGCCCGGCATGCCACCGCCGCCGAAGCCGCCTCGGCCGCCACCGCCGCCTCCGCCGGGGCCGCCCATCATGCTCGCGCCGGACGGGCCGGCTGTCACGATGGAACCGGTGTGCCCGGTGTTCACCGTGCTGAGCGTGTAGGCGGTCGGTCCGGCGATCGAGGCGGCGAAGCTCAACGCGACCGTCGCAAGGGCGAGTTGGCGGCCCAGCCGGGCCACGAAGATCAGCCCGAGGGCGCCGGCCAGACCGCCGACGAGGACCAGCCACTTGAGCCAGGGCAGGTAGTCGGGGGTGCGGTTGAGGAGCGCGTATCCCCAGGCCGCGGTCGCGGTGACCGAGCCGGCGAGGGCGAGCGAGGCCCAGGCCTTCGCGCGCTCCTGCCACAGCGCCGCGGCGCCCATGCCGATCACGGCGGCAATGTAGGGGGCCAGCGCGATCGTGTAGTACTGGTGGAAGATGCCCGCCATGTAGCTGAAGACGACCAGCGTCATCAGCAGCGCGCCGCCCCAGGCGAGGAACGAGGCGCGGGTGAGGTCGGTCCGCCCGGCCCTGCGGGTCAGGACCAGGCCCGCGACCAGCAGGATCAGCGCGGCCGGCAGCAGCCACGAGATCTGGCTGCCGATCTCGGAGTTGAACATCCGGTCCCAGCCGGTCTCACCCCACTGCCCGGTCCCGCCGGCGCCGCCTCCGCCCCCGACACTGCCGGTCTCATCGCCGCTGATCCGGCCGAGTCCGTTGTAGCCAAAGGTCAGTTCGAGGAACGAGTTGTTCTGCGAGCCGCCGATGTAGGGGCGCGAGGACGCCGGCCACAGCTCGACGACCGCGACCCACCAGCCGCCGGAGACGACCAGCGCGAGCGTCGACCAGCCCAGCTGCACGAACCGCTTCCGCAGCCCCACCGGCGCGCAGACCGCGTACAGCACGGCGAGCGGCGGCAGGATCAGGAAGGCCTGGAGGGTCTTCGACAGGAAGGCGAAGCCGACCGCGACACCCGCCCAGACCAGCCACTTCGTCCGGCCGTCCTCCAGGGCGCGGATCACGCAGTAGACCGTGACGGTCATGAGCAGCGCGAGGATCGCGTCCGGGTTGTTGAACCGGAACATGAGCGCGGCCACGGGGGTGAGCGCGAGCACCGCACCCGCGATCAGGCCCGCCGCCGGGCTGAAGCGGCGGCGCAGGGCCGCGTACAGGACGCCGACCGTGCCGACGCCCATCAGCACCTCGGGGACGAGGATCGCCCACGAGTTGAGCCCGAAGATCCGTACCGACAGCTCCATCGGCCACAGCGAGGCCGGGGGCTTGTCGACGGTGATGGCGTTGGAGGCGTCCAGCGAGCCGAAGAAGAAGGCCTTCCAGCTCTGGCTGCCGGCCTGAACGGCCGCGGAGTAGAAGGAGTTGGCGTAGCCGGAGGCGCTCAGGTTGTACAGGTACAGCACCGCGGTGACGACCAGCAGACCGAGGAACGCGGGGCGCACCCAGCGCGGGTCCTCGGGCCGGCCTCGCCAGACCCGGCGCGCGAACGGCCGCGCGGGGTCACCGGACCCGGGCGAGGTCTGCGGCTCCG
This sequence comes from Streptomyces sp. NPDC088747, assembly GCF_044751025.1. Classification (NCBI taxonomy): domain Bacteria; kingdom Bacillati; phylum Actinomycetota; class Actinomycetes; order Kitasatosporales; family Streptomycetaceae; genus Streptomyces; species Streptomyces sp. NPDC088747. The sequence goes on along the minus strand of NZ_JBIVKZ010000002.1, from coordinate 673,551 downwards.
GCCCGGTGGAGACGGGGGACAGGACCGGCTCGTGCACCGCCGTCGAGGTGTCGCCCGGGGGATTCGCTCCCCCCTGATAACTCGTGTCGGGCTGAGTGGTCATCGCGCGTCCCTCGGATTCGGTTCGTCGTCGTACGGGCGCACGGCCTGCAGCTGCATGGTCGCGTCCCCCCGAGTGAGGTCCGCGGCTTCACCGGCGCGGAACTGGTCTGTACGGAAGTGGTCCGCGCCGAACCGGTCGGGACCGAACGGGCCCGTGTCGTACGGGGGCCGGGCCGCCGTCGAGTAGGTCGGCGAGGCCGGGTTGTGGCCCGCCACGACCGGGGAGGGCGTCTCGTCGCGCCGGTCGGGGAAGACCCAGGCCCTGAAGAGCAGGAAACGCAGCACCGTCGCCGCGAGGTTGGCGGCGATGAGCACCGCCAGTTCCGTGGAGTGCCCCGGATCCGTCGTCGCCGCGTTCAGGGCGGCGAGCGAACCGCTGGTGAGGACGAGCCCGACGCCGAACACGACCAGGCCCTGCGCCTGGTGGCGGACGGCGCCGCCCCGGCCGCGTACGCCGAAGGTGAGACGCCGGTTGGCGGCGGTGTTGGCGACGGCCGACACCAGCAGGGCGAGCGCGTTGGCGACCTGCGAGCCCGAGAACGTACGGAAGCCGCTGTAGAGCAGCAGGTAGAAGAGCGTCGACAGGGCGCCGACCACGCAGAAGCCGACGAGCTGGCGGGCGAGGCCCTTGGGTACGTCGGTCAGCTCGCGGTCGCGCGGGTCGTCGCCGAAGGGCCGGGCGAGCCGGTCGAGCGGCAGCGAACCGGTGGCGAGGGCGCGGCCGACGCGCCACACGCCCTTCAGGTCGTCCGTCGCGGTCCTGACGATGTGCACGGTCGAGTCCGGGTCGTCGACCCAGTCGACGGGCACCTCGTGTATACGAAGCCCCGCGCGCTCGGCGAGCACCAGCATCTCGGTGTCGAAGAACCAGCCGGTGTCCTCGACCAGCGGCAGCAGCACCTGGGCCACATCACGCCGGATCGCCTTGAAGCCGCACTGGGCGTCGGAGAACCGCGCCTGGAGGGAACCGCGCAGGATCAGGTTGTACGTGCGGCTGATGAACTCCCGCTTGGCGCCGCGCACCACCCGCGAACTCCGGGAGAGCCGTGAGCCGATGGCGAGGTCCGAGTGGCCCGATATCAGCGGGGCGACCAGCGGCAGCAGGGCGTTGAGGTCGGTGGAGAGGTCCACGTCCATGTACGCGAGGACCGGGGCGTCCGAGGCGGACCACACCGTGCGCAGCGCCCGGCCCCGGCCCTTCTCCTCCAGCCGGAAGGACCTGACCTCCGGGATCTCCTGGTCCAGCCGGGCCGCGACCCGCGGAGTCGCGTCGGTCGACGCGTTGTCCGCGATGGTGATGCGGAACTCGTACGGGAAGGTGCGCCTGAGGTGCTCGTGCAGTCTCATCACACACGGCTGGAGGTCCTTCTCCTCGTTGTACACGGGGATCACGACGTCCAGGACAGGCGTACCGGCGGACCCGGCCGGGAGGTGCTCCCGCGCCGGCAGGTTGCCGGGAGAAGAGTCGGTTCGCATGACAACGACTCTCCTCATACGCCCTGTTGCACCCATGTGGTGGCACTGTGCTGTGACTGTGAGTACGTTTGCGAATTTGTTTCGACGGGGAGCGCGGGTAGATGCAGGGTGAACACGGTGCGTCCGGGCACGCTGTCGACGGTCACCGCGCCCCCGTGCGCGGAGGCGACGGCCTGCACGATGGCGAGCCCGAGGCCGGTCGAGCCGGAGGTGCGCGAGCGTGAGGTGTCACCGCGCGCGAAGCGTTCGAAGACACGGGGGAGCAGGTCTCCCGGAATGCCCTGGCCGTCGTCCTGGACGTCCACGCAGAGCCACGGCCCCTGCTGGTGGACGCGCGCCGTCACGGTCGTACCGGGCGGTGTGTGCGTGCGTGCGTTCGCGAACAGGTTGACCATCACCTGTTGCAGCCGGGCCGCGTCCGCGAGGACGAGGGCGGGCTCGTCGGGCAGCTCCAGGCGCCAGTTGTGGTCGCGTCCGGCGGCCCGCGCGTCGCTCACCGCGTCGATGACGAGCGGTACGAGGTCGGTGTTCTCGTACTGGAGCGGGCGTCCGGCGTCCAGCCGGGCGAGCAGCAGCAGGTCCTCGACGAGCAGCGTCATGCGCCCGGCCTCGGACTCGATCCGGCCCAGCGCGTGCCGGGTGTCGGGCCCGGTCTCCTCCCTGCCGCGTCTGGTCAGCTCGGCGTAACCGCGGATGGACGCCAGTGGCGTACGCAGTTCATGGCTCGCGTCGGCGACGAACTGGCGTACCCGCGTCTCGCTCTGCTGTCTCGCGTGCAGGGCGCCGTGGATGTGGTCGAGCATCCGGTTGAGGGCCGCGCCGACCTGGCCGACCTCGGTGTGCGGATCGGCCTCGGACTCGGGGACCCGCTCGTACAGGGTGACCTCACCGCTGTGCAGGGGGAGTTCGGAGACGCGGGTGGCGGTGGAGGCGACCTTGCGCAGCGGGCGCAGGGCCAGCCCGACGAGCACGCTGCCCGCGATGCCGGCGGCGATCAGACCGGCGCCGGTGACGCTCACCTCGACGAGGATGAGGGTGTTGATGGTGCTGGTGACGGACTTAGTGGGGATGGCGACGTAGAAGGCGCCCTTGCTGCCGTCCTTGTACGTGACGCGGTACTCACCGAGGCCGGGGAGTTCCACGGTGTGCACGCCGGTCTTCGACACCGAGCCGAGCGCGGCCTGTTGTGCCTCGGTGAGGGTCTTGGTGCCCATCTGGAAGCTGCCGTTGGTGTCGGTCCGCTCCTTGGAGACGACCGCTTCGGTGATCCCGCCGTTCTCCACGACGGCCGCGACGGTGTTCTCCTGGCTCGGCCCCCGGGTGAGGAACTCGAAGGTGGCGTCCTGCGAGCCGGTGTCGTCGAGGGTCCCCGGTATCTGGACGCCGCCGTCCTGGTTCCCGCCGCCCGGCTTCAGCGGGCCTCCGGTCGCTCGCATCGCGGCCTCACCGAGCTGGCCGTCGAGTTGCTCGTACAGGTGCTTCTGGAGCGCGATGGTGGTCACCGTACCGATGACAGCACACACCACGGCGATGAGCGCCACCGCCGAGACGACGAGCCGCGTCCGCAGCGTGCGCGGCTGTCGTCCTCGCCCCTTCTGCGTCCGCGGCCGTCGTCGTCCGCTCATGACACCGCGGGCTTGATCAGGTAACCGGCGCCGCGCCGCGTGTGGATCATCGGCTCCCGCCCGGCGTCGATCTTGCGGCGCAGGTAGGAGATGTACAGCTCGACGACGTTGGCCTGGCCGCCGAAGTCGTAGGACCAGACGCGGTCGAGTATCTGCGCCTTGCTGAGCACCCGGCGCGGATTGCGCATCAGGAAACGCAGCAGCTCGAACTCGGTCGCGGTGAGGTGGATGCCCTCGCCGCTGCGCGCGACCTCGTGGCTGTCCTCGTCCAGGGTGAGGTCGCCGACGACGAGCACGGAGTCGCTGCGGCGGTCGGCGGCGCCGGACCGGCGGATCAGGCCGCGCAGCCGGGCCACCACCTCTTCGAGGCTGAAGGGCTTGGTGACGTAGTCGTCGCCGCCCGCGGTGAGCCCGGCGATACGGTCCTCGACGGCGTCCTTCGCGGTGAGGAAGAGGACGGGCACGTCGGGCAGCTCGCGGCGCAGCCGGCCAAGGACGGTCAGCCCGTCCATGTCGGGCAGCATCATGTCGAGGACGACGGCGTCGGGCCGGAAGTCGCGAGCGGTCTGGATCGCTCCCGTCCCGTCACCCGCCGCGCGGATCTGCCAGCCTTCGTATCGAAGGGCCATGGACAGCAGCTCGGTGATCGACAGCTCGTCGTCCACCACAAGCACTCGGACGGGGCTCCCGTCCGGCCTCAGCAGTTCGGTGCGCCCCTGGGGCGAGGTCGTGGTCATAGCCGACACATTGCTCGGCGCCGCTGAGAACCATCTTTCCGGAACCTGTGATTTTCCTGAGAAACGCACAGGGGGCTCTCAGGGAGCGCTTGGGGGAGACCTGGGGTGGCCTGGGGTTGGGGTGGGGTTGGGGTGGGCTGGCCTGGGGTGGCCTGGGGTTGGGGTGGGCTGGCCTGGGGTGGGGTGGGCTCAGCGGGCGTGGGGCGGGGCTCTCCTTGGACAGGTCGCCGGGCTCACGCCGTGGGGCTGATCCCGAACAGTCGCGCCCCGTTGTCGTGGCAGACGGCCCGCAGCCAGTCGTCGCCGAGGCCGAGCCGCTCCAGGGCGTGCAGCTGGTGGACGTACGGGTACGGGATGTTCGGGAAGTCGGTGCCGAGCAGCACCCGGTCCCCGAGGTCGGCGAGCCGGGGCAGCGCCGCACGCGGAAACGGCGAGAGACGCTCGCTGAAGTCGGTGAACGCCATGGTCGTGTCCAGCCGCACCTCCCCGTACCGCTCCGCGAGCCCGAGGAAGTCCTCGTACTCGGGCATCCCGAGGTGCGCGACCACCAGCCGCAGCCGGGGATGCCTGGCCAGCACCCCGGCCACCGGCCCCGGCCCGGTGTGCTTGCCGGGCGCGGGCCCGGACCCGCAGTGCGTCACGACCGGGATGCCGGCCTCGGCGAGCAGTCCCCAGACCGGGTCGAGGAGCGGGTCACCGGGGTCGTACGCCCCCACCTGCACGTGCGCCTTGAAGACCCGCGCGCCCGCCTCGACGGCCTCGCGCACGTACGTCTCGACGCCCGGCTCGGGAAACAGGGTCGCGGTGTGCAGACAGTCCGGGGTGCGCCGGGCGAAGTCGGCGGCCCAGCCGTTGAGCCACCGCGCCATGCCCGGCCGGTGCGGATACAGCATGGAGGTGAAGGCCCGCGCCCCGAACTCCCTGATCATCGCGAGCCGTTCGTCCTCGTCGCCGCGGTAGGTGATCGGCCACTCGACGCCGCCCGTCAGCGGGCCGAGCCCGTCGAAGTAGGCCCATACCTTGCGCAGGACGCGCTCGGGCATGAAGTGGGTGTGGACGTCGACGAGCCCCGGAAGCCCGAGCCGCGTCCAGAACTCCCGCACCTCGCCGGACTCCGACCGGCCGTCCATCCCGTTCACAACCGCTCGCTGGCGGCCAGGTCGTGATCACTCATGTCCGCCACTCTCGGACGCCGGGTCCTCCGACGTCCAGGGCCTTGCCCAACGGGAGGCGAAAGGGATCGAATTCTTGACCATGGGGGGTGGGGCGGTTTTTTGGGGGGCCGGCGCCGGGCGGAGGCAGGCGCGGGGTGGAGGCAGGCGCCGGGCGGAGGATCGGCCGGAGGCAGGCGCCAGGCGGAGGGTCGGCTTCAGAAGAGGCCGTCCTGAACGGCGGGGTCCTTCAACTCCCGTAGGGGAACGGTGAGAACGGGGCCGGGGACGGGGAGGGCACCGACGCTGGTGGCAGCAGCCGCCGCCCTCGCCGCCGCCCCCGCCGCCCCCGCCCCCGTGGCCGTGGCCGTGGCCGTGGCCGTGGTCAGCTCCCAGCCGGCCATCAGCCGCGTGTCGAGGACCACGACTCCGCGGTCGGTGGCCAAATGCAGGTCGGGTCCGGCGGCGGCGACCAGTTCCCCCCTCACCACACCCCCCGCGACGAGTTCGGCGACGACACCCCGGGCGGCCGGCAGCCCGGCGAGCCCGAAGACCCCGGCGTGATCGACGGCCTCGAACGGCATCCGCTCCAGGGACTCGGGCCACCCGTCGAGCCCCACCGCCCGCGCGTGCAGCTCACGCACCTCCGCCGCCCGCGCCGCCACGTCCGGCAGGGCACTCCGTACGGCCCGCTTGGCGTCGTAGGAGATCCGGTCCGGCACGCCGAGGACCGTACGCAGCAGTTCCTCGCTCCGCCGGGCGGCCATCAGCGGCCCGCGTCCCAGCCAACTGAAGACGACGGCGCCCTGCTCCAGGAGCCGGGCGGACCCGCGCTCGACGGCGGTGATCCCGACCTTGACCATGCCGGGCCCGAACCAGGCCAGATAGACGGAGTAGGGCCGAAGGTCATCGGCGATGGTGTCCGCCGCGACGGAGTGCGCCCGCTCGAGCCGCCCGCACTCCTCGCACCGGGCACCGACGGTCCGCCCCGCCACCGCGGCCCGCACCGGACACACATTCCCGCGCGCCCCCACACACCTGCGCCCACCCCCACCCACGACCCCGAAGGCGACCGGCTTCCCCCAGGTCAGCGTGCTCCGCCGCCCCCCTTCCCACACGAGCACAGGGCCACCGTCGCCCCATCGCAGCCCCGTACATCTCCACACCTGTGCCATCACCGAAAGCGTAGAGGCCACCACTGACAATCCCCAGGCCACCTCGGCCACGGGCGCGGGCCTACGCTTCGGCTCATGGGGGCATCGATCTGGACCGGCGTCCGTGAGCGGGTGAAGAGCCTGGCCCGCACGGATCGGGCACGGAAGGTCTTCGGCGCCTGGGACTCGTACGGGGCTCAGGGCCATCCCTTCCGTCTCGCCGATCCGCTGTCGGAATCGGACGTCAGCGCGGCGGAAGCTCAGTGGGGCATCTCCCTGCCGGACGACTACCGGAGTTTTATGCTCGACGTGGGCGCCGGCGGTGCCGGACCCGGCTACGGTCTCAGCACCCTGAGCCGGAGCGCCGCCGGATGGCTGTGGACCGAAGTGAACGACGCCATGCCGCACGACCGGATGCGGCTCCCCTTCCCGCCACCGCAGGACAGCGCACGCCTCCAGGCCGAGCACAGTGCCGGGGAGCCCGAGGAGTCCGCGTTCACGGACGAGGACTCGTTCCGTGACGCCGTCCGCGCCTGGCTGGCGCGGGACGACACACTCTTCGAGTGGTCGACATCCGGTGCGCTGAACCTCTGCCACGAGGGCTGCGGCTACTGCTACTGGCTCGTCCTCTCCGGCCCGGAACGCGGCCACATCTGGCTCGACGAACGCCCCGGCGACGGCACCTTCCAACCCCTCGGAACACCCGCCACCCCCGTCGACTTCACGAACTGGTACCTCGACTGGCTCAACAAGTCCGAGACCACGGCCCGCCACGAGAGCCGCTAGGGCGAGCCGATCGAGCCGAGCCGAGTCGCAGAGGACGCCGAAATCGGACGGCTTCTGACGGCTTCTAATGGCGACTGAGGCCGATGTTGACGTGATGTCGATGTCGAGAACGTGCCACCGGCTCCGTCCCAGGGACATCAGCGGCCACCACCGGCCGCACGAGGAAGAAGGAGAAACCAGCATGGCGATTCAGCGGATGGACAACGTCGGCATCGTCGTCGAGGACATGGATGCCGCCGTCGCGTTCTTCCTGGAACTCGGTATGGAGCTGGAGGGGAGGGGCGAGGTCCAGGGCCCCTTCGCCGACCAGTGCACCGGACTCGACGGCGTCCACTGTGAGATCGCGATGGTCCGGACCCCGGACGGTCACAGCCGGCTCGAACTGGCGAAGTACCGCAGCCCCGAGGTGATCAGCGCCGGTCCGCGCAACCGGCCGCACAACATCCTGGGCACCCACCGCGTCATGTTCGCCGTCGACGACATCGAGGACACCGTCGCCCGCCTGCGCCCGCACGGCGCCGAACTCGTCGGCGAGATCGCCCGCTTCGAGGACAGCTACCTGCTCTGCTACCTCCGCGGCCCAGAGGGCATCATCATCGGCCTGGCCCAACAACTGAGCTGAGAAGCCCGACGACCAGAAACCCGACGGCTGCCCTGCGACAGGACCCCCGCGGACTCATCCGCTGTACGTCGCTGCCACATGGCACGAAAAAGCCCCGTTCCGATCACCGGAGCGGGGCTTCGACCTGGGTGCACTCGGCAGGATTCGAACCTGCAACCTTCTGATCCGTAGCTCTACAGAGATCGGTCATTGAAGGTCATACAGGCTGCGGGGAGGGGCTTGGCGGCCGGTGTTGGGCGCTGAAGGTTGCTGGGGTTGCTGTACTTCGTTGCTGTACAGCGGCAGTCGAATCGGCGCGGCTGCGGCTGTACTCATTGCTGCACTCGCCTATGCACCTGCGTTTTCAGTAACGCAGACGTAGGTGGGGGGCTGCGCACCGCCCTCGGTCGGAAAGTCCAGAACGCCCGGGTAGGTCATCCTGGTGCCCGGATAGGACCCCTCGCAGGACTGAGGACTATCCGAGAAGACTGACGTGCCGTCCGCCTGGATCGCCAGTCCGTCTGAGCCGACCAGGTACGCACCACACTGATAACCGGCCGCATTCATCAGAAGGGTGGCGTCCCTTCCTGCGCCGTCGCTGCTGCCCGTCCACGCGAGACAGTAGGTGGATCCGGGGTCCCCACCGGTGGCAGGCTGCGAGATGACGTGAATGGCCTGGAGAGGCACGGGGCCACCACACAGCCCCTCGATGTCTTCGACATAGCAGGGTGCGCCGGCCACGCAGACATCGGCTTTCGGCTCACAGGCGGCTGGACCGCCAGGCGTCTTGTAGCTCACCGGGACGCACGTTGGCGCTGCAACCACTGAGCGGGACGGCGTAGTACTCGACGGCGAAGCTTGCGCTGGCAGCGCCGGAGAGGTTCCGCTGTTTCCGCGTACCGCCTCTGTGGCGCTGCGGGTTGCTTGAGGGAGCGCCTTCCCGTCCTTGTCGTCCGATCCCGTCTGCTGATGCAGCACTAGAGCCAGGAAAACGCCGAAAACGGAGGCAACGGCTCCCCCGGTTATCGTCGCCTTCCAAGGGAACCGCAGCGGTCGAGGAAGTGCGGCGTCGCGGATGACGGGGATGTTCTCCAGCGTGTCACCGTTATGGAAGGCAAGCACTTCGTCAGGGCGCGGTGGCCTCTGCGGCGGCGGTGGTGTGCTCACGGTTCCCCCTGCCTTGCTGCGCGTGACGGTCACCGTAGGCCACCTGAGTCACACGCGAGGCGAACTGGTTGGAAGTGCAACATTGTCGTGATTCATCCGAAGGGGCGTCCGCACGCCTGGGATGCGACGTGTAGAGCATCACCATGACCAGGCTCAGATGCACGCTTTCCAACTGTGGTGGTGGGGAGTTGGGGTGGGTGCAGGGGCGTTCACCTGCGTTCATGGACGGTCGACAGCCCTGACGGGGAAGGGTTCGGGTCTCGCCTGAACGGCCGTGAACGGGGCTGAATGAGACGGAAACTGAGACGGCTGGCAGGCGACGCCTTCCGCGCGGGCTCACAGGCTCGTCATGATCCGCTACATGACGTGCGTAGCGTGTTGCACCGAGCCAGGCGTGGCCAGGTCGAGGGATCAGGCAAAAAGAGGGCCTGGCCCGGCGACGAGTGCATACAGTCGCTCTGTGAGCAAAAGGACTGAAGGTCAGATAGCTGACGGCCTGAAGCAGATAGCCGCCGCCACGGCTGGAACAGCAGCCGGTGCCATGATCGGCGGATCCGAAGGGGCACTGCTTGGAGCGGCCGTTGGCCCTGCCTTGGCAACGAGTTATGACATGGTCGCGGATCGGGTTGCAGCGCACCGTGCAGGTCGACGTTCTGAGTTGGTGCGTGAAGTCACCCGTGTGCTGCGGATCGATCCGGAAGAACTACAGGATCGGCTTCTCTCCGATGAGCGGTTGCTTGAGTTCGCCGGGAGAGTTGTCAGTGCCGCGCAGGACATCTCACTCAGCCAGAAGCGGCGGGCACTTGCTCGTGCCCTAGCCGCGGCGGTGGAAGACCCAGCGCCGGCACGCCTCGACATATGGGAATTGTTGCAAACAGCCATTAAGGAGATTGATCCTCCGCATATCAGGCTCATGCACGTCATCTCGTTGGCGACACCGTTGCCACGGCCCCCCGAGCGCCCCTCGGAGGGCGTGAAGTACGGCATGACGTTGCAGGACGTGTACAAGATCGACCCTGGCCTAGACCTAGGTGGACACGCAGTCCTTCAGAAGCTCATCTCGCTAGGACTGGTAGAGAGTGCCCTCCACGGCGTGATCTACGGAGGTACTTTCCGACCGTACGCCGTGTCGGGGCTTGGGCGACGTTTGCTGACGCTGTTGCAGGACGAGGCGGAGCCGTCACCTTGATGACGGACCCTGGCAACCAAGTTCTTCAATCCGTCGCAGCGGTGGTGACCATGAGCTTGGGAAGCTGCGATTTCGGGCCGGTAAGAATGCTGACCTGGGCAAACAGCCACAGCGCGGCACAGTCAGGCTCGGTCGCTAGTACCGTGATGCTCCGCTGTTCCCCGTTCGAGCTGGTGCGGTGCGGTGCGGGGCCAAGTGGCGCTTGGCGGGGGACGTCAAGGTCCAAGGCCGGCTGTCAGTGCCCGCAGATAGAGTCTTGCGCGTGAGACTGGTTTCTGAGGTGCCTCAGGCAGCTATTACAAAGCCGGACGCTCGGTTAGTGACTGGGCCGCGCCCGGGTATCACCTCTACACGTAGAGTCCACCTTTGCTCTGGGGCAGTCGCTATCCACCAATTTGATTATATTCTACAGCGATTGGGGGACGTCGTGGCCAATGGGACGGTTAAGTGGTTCAACTCAGAGAAAGGATACGGATTCATCGTCGTGGACGGCGGTGCGGATCTATTTGTTCATTACAGTGTGATCCAAATGGATGGCTATCGGGATTTGAAGGAAGGGCAACGAGTTGAGTTCCAGATTTCGCAGGGCGAGAAAGGGCCACAAGCGAATCAAGTGAAGATTGTTGATTCCGGCGACACCGAGGAGGAACAGGAAATTTCCGAGTCGAACGGTGACGACTGGCTTGGCATTGAACTACTTGACGGTCGACTCAGACTCGTATCCGTTCAATCGGATGGCAGTGTAAAAATCCTCGATACACCTGGTCATCTACACAGTCTCCTCTATGTCGCATCTCTAGAGGCGGCGGGGTGGAAGGCGCTGGTTCAAGAACTTGAAGATCTAATCAACTCTCCAAAATCAGCCGAACGGGATCTTCACCAATTCTTCGAACGAAACCCTGATTTTCTTTGCGGTGACGCCTATGAAGAGGCGAAATCCCACATTGTTTTGCAGAGAGATAGTGATGGACCGCTTATTCCGGACTTCGCTCTGAAGCCTAGAAATCCGAATGCGCTTTGTGACCTACTAGAGCTCAAGCTACCAAAGGCCAAATTGCTTCGAGTCAGTAAGAACCGAGTTCGACTTACCTCCGCAATCATGGAGGCCTGTGCTCAGTTGCGCGAGTATCAATCATATTTCGATGACGTCAAAAAAAGGGTAGCTGTTGAAGAAACCTATGGTCTGCGGTTCTTTCGACCGCGCATGATGGTTCTCATCGGGAAGAGAAGCGACTACTCTGCATCTGATCTCAGGAGCGCCGAGTCTGACGTTCCAAACCTTTCTATCGTCACCTATGACGACATTCTTGAGCGCGCTAAGGCGCGACTTCGCAGAAGGTGATCAATTTAGTACCGCATCGCCCTTAGATTGCGACGCTGATGGTGGAATGTCATCTCTCTGAATTTTAGGAAACTTCTTTAATGAGGATGCATGACTAGCATTGGTGCAGAGAATCACGCAGTTTACATGTCGCTAACTGGTGCATAATTTAATTGCGGTCCGCTTCAGAAAGACGGACGGGTGGATGAGTCTTAAGTCGTTGGGCTCTACCTTTGATCAATCTCTCGGCTGTTGCAAAAATAGCCCCCTCCTGGTCTCATAAGGGTATGAACATCACTCACGCTTTCGGTGTTTGGACGCAGAAGCTCGGGCAGCCTGGGATGGACGTTCGGATCATCCATGAGATGTCTGAGGATGAGTTTGCTAGACATGTCGACGCCGTCAACGCCTACGAGACCTTGGTTGAAAGAGGCGCTTTTTCGCTCATCCTCAGGAATCATTCGAACCTCCAAATTATGGTAGACACATTCGCAAATGTCGAGAGGTATGCTGGCGAATTTCGTCAGACGAATCGGGAAGTAGTGAAGCGCTCTCTAATGGCCGAGCTTACGAACTGGCTGGCCGCCACTCGACTATACCTGGAGAACGAGAGAGACTTTATTCTTCGGGAGTTCGGTAAATCGAGCGAAGAAATGTCTGAATATAAAAATGCGACGTCGTCCGCGTTCGACGAGCATGTAGGTTATAGATTCCTATATAACCTGCGCGATTACACGCAACACTGCGGAATTCCACCTGGGCGCATGCAAGTTTCGGGAAATCGGCCCAACAGGAATGTGGCGATCACGCTAGATAGATCTCGCCTCCTCACGGCTAGGTTCAATTGGAGTTCGCACGCGAAGCTACTTCTTGAGAGCTGGCCTGAGCAAATTCTCCTCATGCCTCTTCTTGAAGATGCTATGGCGGGGTACGCTGCTGTTGAGGATCGGATGCTGCGAATTGCAATTAGGCGTTGTGTTGCCGTTTCTCCCTTACTCCTGGAAACTTTGCGGTCTGGAGATATCGACGATGGCAATCCTGCTCTTTTCCGAATCTCTGGAGTGGGACTGGGGGATCAGTCCACCGATTTTTCTCTCCGAGCGATCCCGGTTATCTCCGCACTGGAGGCAGTCGTGTCAGCGTCTAAGGATGCGGATCCCCTCGAATCTCTAAGAGTTAGAGAAGTTAATGCGCCACCTAAGATGCCAACAAGCGGGAAAAGGGCTTCTGCGGTGCTTTCCTCATTTTTTGTAGGTGGAGGTCAGCAGGCGGCTTCTGAAACGGTTAATCGAATTTTGCAAGAGGATGGTGACGTCAGTCCGCTGATCAGTGACCTGATTAATGTGTCAACCGTTTTGACGCATATGCTTAGCCAGATTGTGGGAGCTTCTCCGCACGCTCTCCTGGGAAAATTGGGAGATCCAGATGCCGAGTAAACGAAGGTCGGTGGAACGGCTTTGGGGTGGCGCTGCTTTGGCGCGAGTGATCATGGCCCCGTAAGCTTCCGGCGCGTCGGGCAGTCTGTGGACCTGCCCGGTAAAGCACGACGTTGGGGCCATGATCTTCGAGGCTCGCGCCAAAGTGGCTCCGTAAAGCCGTGGAGCCGACCGCCCCAGCCACGACGTACCCCTTCTCTGGCATCAGGCGGCTGCATGCTTTGAGCGCGGCACGGGTGCCGGCCGGGCTGGAGCGGGGCGGAGACAGGAGCGCAGGCCCGGACGGGAGCCGGGCCGCGCGCGGGGAGCGGAGCGAGCCGCCTTGAACCAGTAGAGAAAGTTGTAACTCAGTCGGACGCGTGGGGCTTGAAGTCGTATGCGCACGCTGGGAGTTCGGCACCCTGCCGGTGTGCGAGTGGCAGGAAGAGCACCGGTCGAATCGTCCACGTGATGCGGGTGGTCTCATGAGTGACCGCGACTTCGCAGGGCTCGCCGTGCAGGAGGGCATGCCGTGTTGCGATGCGGCCCTGATAGAGCCAGACCCACGCGTCGTCGGAAGCCTCAGGATCGAGCGCCGGTGAGATCGTCCGCAGCGCGACAGCAACCCATCTGTCCGCCTGCGGAGGCGAGTACGCGTCGAAGGATGCCCGCAGTGCTGGCCGCTGCTCCTCTGCGAGGTCCTGGGTCCAGCACTCGCACCAGAACCCCGGCCGCGTGCCGTTCGGTGTCAGCATGGGTGTCCTCCAGGGTGCATGTCCATGAAGAGCTCCGCAGTGACCGTGTGGCCGCCGTCGCTGTCATGGACCACAACCCGGTGGGCGATCGCGCTGACCATGCCCAGCCCGCGGCCGTGCTCCGCCTCCTGGTCCCGGTGCTCGACCTTCGGAGACGTACCGGCTCCCCCGTCGTCCGTCACCGACAGGGCAACCACCCGCGAGGACACCGCGAGCGCCAGATGGAAGCTGCCGGACTCCCGACCGCTCGCCGTGTGCAGGATCGCGTTCGCGCTCAGCTCGCTCACGATCAGCTCGGCGTCCTCGGCCAGCGGTGAACCGCACAGGATGTCTCTCGTCCAGCGGCGGGCCCGGCTCACCTCTTCTGGGAAACCTGGGCAAGTGAGCCCCCAGACCTGCGCAGTGCTCGTATACTCGTGCATACAAGTTCCTTTATGCTGGTAGGCCGCCATGTGCAGCGGGTTCGGGCTAGACGAGTTTCACGCCGTCGTGGGCGCGGATGGCCGGCGGGGATGCCCCGCCGAGGGAGTCGAGTGCGTCCAGGACGCGGACCGCGTACGCCTCGTCGGCAAGTTCGGTGACTTCTTCGCGGGTGGCCCAGCACAGCGCGCGGGTCTCGTCCCCAGTCGTCGGCGAGCCATCGGCGGCCTCGCAGCGGAACACCAGGGAGACGATCAGGCCCGTCATGTTCTTGTAGACGCCGGTGAGGGTCGCCGGAAGCGCGATCTTGATCCCCGTTTCTTCGAGAACTTCGCGCTGGAGGGCCTCGGGAAGGGTTTCTTCCCGCTCGACGATGCCACCCGGGGGTTCCCACTTGCCGTTGTCGCGTCGCTTGATCAAAAGGGCACGGCCCTGGTCGTCGACGATGACTCCGGCAACGCTCACGGAGTGCGGACGGTCAGTGCTCACGTTCCTCGGCCCTCTCGGATGGCTAGGCTCTCCACCGTAGCAACAACACTCGCCCACTCGTCTAGATACCTAAAGGAGTAAACGTGACCTCACTCCCGACCAGCCAACTCGGCGACCTGGACCCCACGAGCGACCGTGCGGTGTTCCGGCAGATCGCCGACCAGCTGCGCGAGGCCATCGACCGTGGGCGATTCACAGAGGGCGAAAAACTGCCCTCGGAAGCCGAGCTTGTCGACCACTACGGGGTTTCCCGTATGACGGTCCGAAACTCCTTCTCCATCCTCCAGGGCGAGGGCTTGGTGCACGCGGAGCACGGCAAGGGCGTCTTCGTGCGACCGCGCCCGCCCGTCCGTCGGCTGGCCTCCGACAGGTTCGCCCGGCGCCACCGCGAGCAGGGGAAGTCGGCGTTCATCGTCGAGGCGGACGCCGCCGGCAGTCACCCTCAGGTCGACAGCCTGGAGGTCAAGGAGGAGAAGGCCAGCCAGGACATCTCCGCCCGGCTCGGTTCCGTAAGGCGCGTGCTTGCTCGTCGGCGCCGGTATCTGCTCGACGGGAAACCGGTCGAGTTCGCCGCCTCGTACCTCCCGCTCGACATCGCGCGGGACACCCCGATCGCCGAGCCCAACCCCGGCCCGGGCGGCATCTATGCCCGCCTCGAAGAACTGGGCCATCGCCTCGACCACTTCGAGGAGGAGATCCGGGCCCGAATGCCCTCGCCCACCGAGGTGAAGACCCTTCGGCTGGCCGCCGGTGTGCCTGTCATTCACCTGATCCGTACCGCGTACGACACCGAAGGGCGGGCCGTGGAGGTCTGTGACACGGTCATGGCGGCGGACGCGTATGTCCTGTCCTACCAACTCCCCGCGACGTGACCGCGTGACCAGGAGTGGGCTGACGCTAGACAGCCGGCTGGTCCATGGCCTCGGAGGCGGGGGCCTCGAACGTAGCGCTGATGTTGTTCCACATGAACTCTTCTCGCCAGTCCGACCTACCGGCCGCCCAACCGAGCAGCGCTCGGAGCACCTTCTCCTGGGAGACGGTCTGCGTCTGGTAGTGCTCCGCGGCAACGCCGTCCCGGTACTCCAGTTGATACGTGTTGTTCTCGCGCATCAGAACCTGGATGTACCAGTCACCTGCGAGATCCTCGTCCTGTCGTTCGACGACCATGTGCTCGTTGTCGCGTCCCAAGTTGGCGAGCATGGTGCCTATCGCGGGCTTCGAAGGGCGCTTCACCGCGTGACCTCGGGCGTTCGTGGCAATCAGCATGACCAGATCGTGCCGTACGGGTCTGACAGTCGGGGTTGCCGAGTCGGGCGCGCGGTCTATCCTCCTCAACTCGTATGCTCCAACAGGCATACTCGTATAGACGAGTGGGCAAGTTGTGTGGCAGGGTGGTCGTCGTTCCCGGAGATCGGGTTCGAAGACCGCAACTCATATAGACGAGTAGATAGGAAGAAATCTTGCGCACCATCCGTGTGGAGACCGCCGCCGCGACGATCCTGCTGACCGAAGCTCCCGAGCCGAAGGTCCGCGACCGTCAGACCGGCGAGATCGCCAAGGATGTCGTCAGCGGCGAGGCGTTGATGACGCTCGGCGTCGTCTACATCGAGGAGGGGGAGTCGTCGCTCATCAAGGTCACGGTTCCCGAGAGCGGCGTCTCCGAAGGGCTCGCGCTCGGAGCTCCCGTCTCGCTGCCGGGGCTGGTCGCCCGGCCATGGGAGAGCGTGTTCAACGGGCAGCAGCGGCACGGGATCGCGTTCCGGGCCGCCGCCGTCACCTCGGCTGCCTTCCCGGCCTCCATAGGGGCCACGGCCTGATGACCGACCTGACAACGCTTCTGGAGTTGGGTGGTCCTGTCGCCGCACTCGGCGGCGGGGCTGCCTACGCCCGGGCACAACACCCCGGCATCTACTGGTCCACAGTCGGCCTGCCGATATCCACGGCCCGGCTGCTCACCTCGTACAGCTCGGTCATGGAAGCCTGCGGGCTGACCGTCGCTCCGTCCCGACTGCGGGTCATGGCGGTCAAAGCCACCACCCGCCGCGAGATCCGTCCCGTACCGCCCCGTCGGGGCCTCATCCGCCCTACGTCCACCGGGCTGCGGTTACGTCTGCGGCTCGCCCCCGGGCAGGAACCCGCCGACGTCGCCGCCTCGGCCGAACGGCTGCGGCACGCATGGGGAGTTCACGCCGTCTACGTCACGACCGTCAAGCCGGGTGTGGTCGAGCTGCGGCTCGTCGGCTTCGACGTGCTGCGGAACGTAAAGATGCCGCGCAAGGCCGTGAACGGGCTCCTGAAGGTGCCCGTGGCTCTACGGGAGGACGCCACCCCGTTCGCACGGGACTACCGGGCCGTTCCGCACCAACTGACCCTCGGCGCAACGCTGTCCGGCAAGTCCATGTACCTGCGCCACCTCGTCACTGGACTCGCCCGGCAACCGGTCGCCCTGGTCGGCATCGACTGCAAGCGTGGCGTCGAGCTGGCGCCGTTCGCCCCACGGCTCTCAGCGCTGGCCACAGATCCGGAGCAGGCGGCCGAGCTCCTGCCCGTACTCATCAAGGAAATGGAGGACCGATACGACCTGATCAAGACCCGGCAGGGCATCGCTCCCGGCATGCCCGCTGAGGAGATCACCTCGGACGTCTGGGGCCTGCCCGACCACGAACGCCCGGTACCGATCGTGCTGTTCGTCGACGAGGTGGCCGAGCTCTTCCTTGTCGCGAGCCGCAAGGACGAGGAACGGCGCGACGAGATGGTCACTCAGCTCATCCGGCTCGCCCAACTCGGCCGTGCCGCCGGGATCTACCTGGAGGTCTGCGGGCAGCGCTTCGGCGCCGAGCTGGGCAAGGGCGCGACCATGCTGCGGGCCCAGTTGACCGGCCGCGTCTGCCACCGCGTCAACGACGAAGCCTCCGCAAAGATGGCGCTCGACGACATCGCCCCCGAAGCGGTCTCCGCCGCATGCGCCATCGCGCCCGAGCGGCCCGGTCTGGCCGTCGCCGGTGACACGTCCGGTGGCTGGTCCCGCATCCGTACGCCGTACCTGTCTCTCGGCGACGCCGCCGAGGTCTGCCGGGAGTCCGCGCACCTGGTGCCCGACCTGCCCGCGCTGAAGCCCTTCCGCCCCGACGTACCCGTACGACCTGTTCAGCTCCCGGCGCCGCTAGTCCAGCCGCGTCCGGCGACCGACTGACCTTCTCCACTCCCAACCCGGTCGGCGTGACCGCCTCGCGCCAACCCCCTACCCCTCCCATGCCCGAACCCGGAAGGAGCCGCAGCATGCGCGCCCAACTGGCCCGCGTCGACGCGGTGCTCGTCCAAGCGGTCATCGCCGCCGCGCTGTCATTCGCCCACCTGCATGACATCGCTTCGGCGGCCGGACAGGACGGGTGGAAAGCGTGGGCGTATCCCATCTCCGTCGACCTGCTGCTCGTCGCCGCCTGGCGTCGGCTGCGCACCGGGGAAGCGAAAGTGGCCGGGTGGTGCTGGTTCGTCATCGCGCTGACCGCATCGCTCGGCGCGAACGTCGCCACCGCTGGACTCCTCGACATGGACCAAGTGCCGGCATGGCTGCGCATCCTCGTCGCGGGCTGGCCCACGGTCGCCTTCTTCGGCGGAACGCTCCTCGCCCACTCGACGCCGACAGCCGCTGAGCACGCCGTGGACCAGGAGGGCGACGCCGAGCCCGTACCCGAGCCACCCGCCCGGGAACCAACACCCGCTCCACCCGCCGTGCCTGTGCCGGCCGCCCTGGTCGAGCACGCCCGCAAAGTCGCCGCCGAGCACCAGACCCGTACAGGAGCCGCCATCGACACCCCCACCCTCCGCGCCCGCCTCGGCGTACCCGCACCCATGGCCGAGGCCATCGCCGCTCACCTCTGAAAGGAGATCCGCTGTGACCGCCAACCGCCGCTTCCGCTCCGTCACCCGCATCGGCCCCGTGCAGGTCGGCACGTCCTACGACGGCCGGGGCCGAGAGAAACACACCGCCGCGTGCACTGCTCCGCGCTGCGGCTTCTCCGCCGACTACGACAGCCGCGCTGCCGCCGAACTGGCCGCCCGCACCCACCAATGCCCCGTGCGCTGAAAGGACTTACCCCTTGACCGTCAGCCTGCCGCTTGTCGTCGTCCTCGGCTTCTTCGCCTGGGGAGCGGTCAAGTTCCTCGGCGTCCGTACCTGGATCGTCGTCGTGATCGCCCTGTTCGGCTTCTGGCTCTCACAGACCTTCATGGCTCCCGCCATCGAGTCCGGCACCCGCTCCGGAGTGGACGTCATAAACGGCTCACATGACTAGACGAGTAGCCAAGGAGACCTTCGCCGTGTTCCTGCCCAAGTACCCGGACAGCCCGACGCCGCCCGCGCACACGCCCACCCCGGCCGATCCGGCACCCGTTCGGCGTGCGGCCCCGCAGATCTCCATCAGCACCGGAGCGGTCGCGGCCGTCCTCGTCGGCGGAGTCGTCCTGACCGCGCTCCTGGCCGCCGTCGCCGTCTCGGCCATCTCCGTCGCCATCGCCGCCGTGGTCCTGCGCTCGATGCTCCGCGACCAGCACCGGCGCTGAAAGCCGCTGAACAACAGACCCCCGGGACGGCCTCGATACCGCCAAGCATCCGCCGCCCCGGGGGCCCTACCCCTCCTGACCGAAGCCAGAAGGAGAAAGTCATCATCACCCGCTCCACCCCGCCCCCACTGTCCGAACTCGCCGACCTGGCCTCACTCGGCACCATGCCCGGCCTCCTCCGTCAACTCTCCAGCCTCGGCGGCTGCACCCACCCGATCCGCCTCGACGGCCACCGCACCGAGTACGACGTGAACACCCACACCGGCGAGATCGGCAACGTCCTCCACCAACTCGACTCCGCCACACTCCCGGCCGGTCACCTCCTCGTCCGCTGCAACAACCGCCGTACGACCCGCTGCGCGGCCTGCTCCGAGGTCTACCGCCGCGACACCTTTCACCTGATCACC
The DNA here is from genome assembly GCF_044751025.1 of Streptomyces sp. NPDC088747. Lineage (NCBI taxonomy): Bacteria > Bacillati > Actinomycetota > Actinomycetes > Kitasatosporales > Streptomycetaceae > Streptomyces > Streptomyces sp. NPDC088747. Next base: position 654,193 of record NZ_JBIVKZ010000002.1, on the reverse strand, counting down.
TCCGGCCTCCGCGGCGGCAAGGGCACCCCCGAACGCGTCGCCGCACACCCCTGCGTCTTCGCCACCTTCACCGCACCAGGCTTCGGCCCCGTCCACAACCGCCCGACCGGGCCAGCCGGTTCGGTACGCCGCTGCCGGTGCGGCGTCCACCACGACCAGGACGACGACACACTCGGAACCCCGCTCAACCCGGACACGTACGACTACGAAGCGGCCGTGCTCTGGAACGCGCACGCCGGTCCGCTCTGGCGCCGCTTCTCCACGTACCTGCGCCGCGAGGTCGCTAAGCGCGCCGGGCTGTCACAGCGCGCGTTCCGCGAGCACGCGCGGGTGTCCTTCGCCAAGGTCGCCGAGTACCAGAAGCGCGGCGCCGTCCACTTCCACGCCGTCATCCGCATAGACGGGCCCGAGGGCGGCGACACCCCACCGCCGGCCTGGGCAAAGGCCGAACTCCTGACCGACGCCATTACCGCCGCCGCTGCCCACGTATGCGTGGACGGCCCAGTCATCGACGAACGCGCCCACACCTTCACCTTCGGCCGCCAACTCGACGTACGCACCATCCGCAGCGCCGACTTCGACGGCGACCAGGAACTCACCGAACGGGCCGTCGCCTCCTACATCGCCAAGTACGCCACCAAGGGCGCCGAGACCGCCACGGGAGCTCTCGACCGCCCCCTGAAGTTCCTCGCCGAACTCGCCCAGCTCGACATCAGCGACCACGCCCGCCAACTCATACGAACCGCCTGGACCCTCGGCGCACGCAAGGAACTGGAAGACCTCCGGCTCCGCGCCTGGGCTCACATGCTCGGCTTCCGCGGCCACTTCTCCACCAAGTCCCGCCGCTACTCCACCACTCTCGGCGCCCTCCGCGACGCCCGCGCCGCCTGGCGCCGAGAGCAGGCAGCCGCCAACGGCCCCGAGCCGGAAATGACGTACGTCCTCGCCCATTGGGCCTTCGCCGGAACCGGCCTCTCCTCCGCAGAAGCCTGGCTAGCCGCAACTCTCGAACCCGCCCCCGGAACGGAAGGAGAACCGACCCCATGACCTCGGTGACGATCCACCGGAAGTGGCACACGACGGCCGAGGTCGCCGAAATGCTCGGCTTCGGCCTCTCCAAGACGAAAGCGCTCGTGCTCGCCGGAGAGATCCGCTCCGTGAAGGTCGGCCGGAACCGTCGCATCCTTCCGGCCTGGGTGGACGAGTACGTCAACCGCTGCACAGCCGCCGACGAGAGGTGGTCGGCGTAGCGGGAAGCGAGGCAATGGCGAAGGGTCCATCTACCCGTACAAGAACGGCTACGCGGCCTACGTCTGGGTTACCTCTCCCGACGGCGAACGCAAGCGGAAGTACGTCTACGGCAAGACCCGTGACGAGGTCCACGAGAAGTGGATCCGTCTGCACTCCGAGGCAAGCAAGGGACCCGTACAGACTCGGCACCGCACCGTGGCGGTCTTCCTGTCGTACTGGCTGGACTCGATCGTGAAGCCGAATCTCGCCCCGCTCTCGTACATCTCGTACGAGGGCTCGGTGCGCCTCTACATCGGCCCCCACCTCGGCACGAAACGGCTCGACAAGCTCACTGTCCGGGACGTGCGCGAGTGGCTGACCAAGCTGGCCGGCATCTGTCAGTGCTGTGCTCAGGGGAAGGATGCCAAGCGCGCCACGAGTCGGCGGCGGTGCTGTGCCGTTGGGGAGTGCTGCGAGGCCTACCCCTCCCGGCGAGTGATCCAGGCTGCCCGTGATGCGCTGCGGGCCGCGCTGACTCACGCGGTGGCAGAGGAGGAGCTCAGCAAGAACGTGGCCTCCTTGGTCAGGGTGCCCAAGCCGCGTCGCCGCCGGATCAAGCCATGGTCCGCGGCTGAGGCGGGCCAGTTCCTCGCTGATGGCCTCGCCCGCGAAGATCCCCTGTTCGCGGCCTGGGTCTTGGTCCTCTGCCTCGGTCTGCGACGTGGTGAAGTCCTCGGCCTCACCTGGAAGTCCATCGACGCCGAAGCCGGTGAACTGTACGTGGACCACCAGATCCAGTGGGCGGGCCGTCAGATCCTCCACCGGGAGACCAAGACCGAGGAGTCGGACGACTTCCTGCCGCTGCCCGAACTCTGCCTCAAGGCCCTGCGAATGCGCCGCGCTCAGCAGACAGGGGACCGGAAGGCGGCGGGTGATCTCTGGCAGGACACCCGCGGCCTGGTCTTCACCACGAAGTACGGGACGCCGATCGAGCCGGGCAACCTGACCCGCATGTTCGCCCTTCGGTCCCGTCGAGCCGGGCTCCGAGTGATCCCTCTGCGGAACACCCGGCACACATGCAGCTCGCTCCTGGTCGCCCTCAAGGTCCACCCGAAGATCGCTCAGCGCATTCTGCGGCACTCGCAGATCGCCATGACGATGGAGGTCTACGCGGAGGCGAGTGAGGACCAGGTGCGCGCGGCGCTCGGCAAGCTGTCCGAAGCGATGGGCGGCACCGCCACCGGCTGACATCAGCCGTTGCTGTACTTCACTGCTATACGCCCCGAAAACGCGAGAGGCCCCGGAGTGATCCGGGGCCTCTCACCTGCTGTGCACTCGGCAGGATTCGAACCTGCAACCTTCTGATCCGTAGTCAGATGCTCTATCCGTTAAGCTACGAGTGCTTGTTTTGTTTTTGTGCCGTTTGCTGGGCTTTGGACCCGCTCGCGGCGACAGGAAGAACATTACATGACTGCCGCCGCCATGTGAAATCCGTTTGCCGTACCCCTTGTGAGCTGCGCGAACGTGCTCTGGCCTGGGGTAACACCGAAGCCCCGGACCAGGTGGGCCGGGGCTTCGGATCTTCGTGCGGAGGCGGAGGGATTTGAACCCTCGATGGGCTTTGAGGCCCAAACCGCATTAGCAGTGCGGCGCCATAGACCGGACTAGGCGACGCCTCCCGCACAACCGCTCGCGCGAGCGCGAGTGGTGCGTGCAGATGATGACACAGCCGAGCGGGCTGTCACCAATCGGCTCCTACGGTACTAGGCAGTCAGGCCGCAGAGCAAAGTCCAAATGCGACCGGAGTGACCGGGCGAGCGGCGGGGCCTCCGGGCGCGAGCCGCAGGTGGGGAGAGGCGTGGGGGGAGGCAAGGTGCCGAAGGTGGGGTGAGGGAGGCGGGGTGCGGGAGAGCGGGCCGGCAACCCGTGTGACCGGAAGGCCGCGCAACCGTGTGAGGCCCGTGGCGTTAGTCAGGTCATGTTGCGTCGTCTCGTCCTCACTCTCGCCGCGTCCGCCGCCGCGCTCTCCGCCGTACCGGCCGCCGTACTCGCGGCCGCGCTCCCCACCGCTTCCACCGCGTCGGCCGCGTCGGCCGCGTCGGCCACGTCGGCCGCCGCGCTCTCCACCCCGTCCACCCTGCCGGCCACCGCGCCGCCTGCCGGAACAACCGCCCCCGCCGGGTTCACCGGATCCCTCGGATCCCTCGGATCCCTCGGATCCCTCAGCTCTCTCGGCTCTCCCGGACCCGCCGGCCCGGTGCCGTTCGTCTCGAAGACCCGGATGCCCCCGCCCGCCCGCGACGAGGACTCCAGTGACCGGCTGACCGTGACGGTCCACGACGCGGGGAACGGCGCGGACGGGACGTACGAACTGCGGTGTCATCCCGGCGGTGGCAGTCACCCCGACGTGAGTGGGGCGTGCGCCGCGCTCGACCGGGGTGCCCAGTGGGGCAAGGACCCCTTCGCCCCGGTGCCGCCGGACGCGCTGTGCACGATGCAGTACGGCGGTCCGGCCACCGCGCATGTCACCGGCACCTGGGCCGGGCGACCCGTCGACGCCCGCTTCGACCGCGGGGACGGCTGCCAGATCTCACGGTGGAACGCCCTCACGCCGCTCCTTCCCGCCACTCGGTCATAGAGACGCACGAAGGAGGAAGCGGGCAGGAGTAAGGGGAGGTGGAGGGGGGAGTAGGGCCCTCGCGGGCTCGGGGCAGGGTCGAGGCACGGCAGGTTCACGGCGGATTCACGGTGGCGGAAAGGTTGCGCGGGGAGGGCGAAGCGGGATGAAATGCGTGGTCACGGCTTCTGCGTCGATTCCGCGTGGTTTCTCCGTCGGTTCTGCGTGCGACCTCCCTCTCATCCGGCGTCGCGAGCGCAACCTCTGCCCGTAGACTCCCTCGCGTGACACGCCGCGGGAGGGTTGGCAAGATGGCACTCGCGGTCGGCAAGGTGCGGTAACAGGGAGGAAGCGTCTCGTGAGCAGCAGGCCATCCCGAGGCGCTGCTCGCCTCGCAGCCATACTGGACGCGCTTCCCGATGCGTTGGTGCTGGTCAACGCCAATGGGACCGTCGTCAATGCGAACACCATCGCCCTGGAGGCCTTCGAGGCCCCGGGCACGGCTCTGGTGGGGCGCGGACTGCTCGATCTGCTGCCCGCGTTCGACTCCCGGCTCATCCCCGGAAGCATGCGGCGGCCCGAGTCGGTCGATCCGAGCGGGCGGACCAAGCCGACCCGGATGATCGCGCGGCGTACCGACGGCAGTGAGTTCCCTGTCGAGGTCACCAGTGCGAACCTGGAGGACGGCCAGCAGGCCTACGACAGTTACGGATACGCCAACGACGAGCTGCTCATGCTGGTCGTACGCGATCTGTCGGGTGCCGTCGACACCGAGGCCGAACTCGCGCGTTCGCAACGACAGACCGAGATGATCCTGCGGGCCGCGGCCGAGGGCGTCGTGGGGACGGACACGGACGGGCGGGTCGTCCTCGTCAATCCGGCGGCCGCGCAGATCCTCGGATACCGGGCCAGCGATCTGGGCGGGCAGGAGCTGCACTCCCTCATCCTGCATTCGCGCGCCGACGGCGAGCCCTTCGCGTACGAGGAGTCGCCGCTCGCCGACACCCTGCGCTCCGGACGGAAGCACCGGGTCCGTGGGCAGGTGCTGTGGTCCAAGTCCGGCGACAAGGTGTCGGTCGACCTCACCACCGCGCCCGTGCGCGACGGGGACCAACTCGTCGGCGCCGTGATGACGTTCACCGACCGGCGGCCGTACGACACCCTCGCCGAGGAGAAGGACAAGGCCGAGGAGCGTCACGAGCAGGAGCTGGCGCGGCTCGCGGAGGAACACGACAAGGCGCTCGTCGAACTGCGGGAGCGGCATGCCGCCGAGCTCGCGGAGCTGCGCGAACAGCACGAGGAGGACCTCGCCGCGGGCGACGAGCGGTACGCGTCGCTCGGGGAGCGGGAGAAGGACCGGTACGAGGCCCTCGCCGCCCGGCACGACCAACTGCTCGCCGTGCTCGGGCTGTCCCTGCGCGGACCCCTCGACCAGCTCCGCGGCGAACTGTCGAAGCTCGCCGCGGACGACGCCGGCCAACTGTGGCCCGAGGCCAACCAGGTCCTCCACCACCTCGCCGCCGGCTACTCGCGGATCACGACGCTGGTCGACAACGTGCTCGGCTACCAGCGGCTGGACTCCGGGGCCGAGCAGATCTCCCGTACGAACGTCATGCTCGACGCGGTCGTCGCGGCCGGTGTCGAGGGCGCCGTCGAGCTGATCGGGCCCGGTCGCGTGCAGTTCGCCGTGCACGCGCCGCCCATCGAGGCCGAGGTCGACCCGCGGCGGCTGGCGAACGCGCTCGCCCACCTCATCGCGGACGTCGCCGGTGTCGACGCCACCGGCAACGCACCCATGTCCACCGGCGGCTACATGGACAACACCGTCGTCGTGGCGGCTGCACAGCGCGGTGAGGTCGTACGCATCGAGGTACGCGGGCCCTACGCCGGGGGAGACCCGGTGCACGAGCCGATCGTGCGGGGAACGGTGCGCGCGCACGGCGGTGTGCTGCAGACGCACGAGGTGCCGGGGATGAGCGGCAGCTCGTTCGTGCTGGAGGTACCGATCGGGGGCGGGGCCGGGGCGGTTCCGCTGAGCGCCGAGGCCCCGGTCTCCACGACCGGCGCCGAGGTCGCCCTTCCCGAGCAGGCCTCCCATCAGGGCGGCGGCAGGCGGCGGGCCAGGCGGTCCTCCGTGGACGCCTTCCTGGACAGCGAGGTGGCGGGGGAGTCCGACGCAGATTCCGGCGCCGACCCTGGCACCGGCGACGGCTCGACCGCTCCCACCGGGCGACGGCGGCGTCGTACGGCGGAGGAGCAGGCGGCAGGCGCGGTGTCGGTCCCCGCACAGGTCGCGGGGGGCGAGAGCTCCGGTGACGGTGGCTCCGGTGGTACCGGGCGACGGCGCGGGCGGCCGAGCCCGGTCGAGGGCTCGGCGGGCGATGCCCCCGCGGGCGCCCCCGGGAGTGCTTCCGAGGGTGCGGTCGTCATGGCGGGCGAGGCCTCGGCCGGGACCGCGGCGACAGGTACGGGGCTCGGCGGGACGGTGCCTCCGCAGGGGGTGCCCGTGTCCGCGCAGGGCGTGCCGGTGCCTTCCGGACGGCGCGCCCGGCAGGGCGGCGAACAGCACGCGCTGCCGCCTGCCTTGCCCGCGTCTCCGAGTCCGGCCAACCCGCAGGGAGGGACCAACCCGCAGGGAGTGGTCAACCCGCAAGGTGTGGCCAACCCGCAGGGAGTGGGCGGCGCGCAGAACGCACCTCAAGGTGGTGCAGCCCCGGAAGGTGCACCGGCTGCCGGGCGGCGTCGGCGTGCGCTGGCCGCTTCGGCCGAGCGTGCCGCGCCGCAGGAGGCCGGGGCACGCACGGTGTTCGCGCTGCCGCCCGCGGACGCCGACCGCTCCCCTGAGTACATCGAGGCCCAGCAGCAGGCCCAGCGGCAGCAGCTTCAGCAAGCCGACGCCCTCGGCGCTCCGCAGGGCCGGACCGACGACGGCCGGCACGACGCGATGCTGCACGACCCGGCTGACGATCACACGCCGCCCCAGCCGCACCCCGTTTCCAGCCCCACGGGACGACGGCGGGCGGCACGGACTCCGGCGCAGCAGCCGCAGCCGAGTGCGACGGGGACGCCCGCACAAGGGGTTCCGGCACAGGGAGTTCCGCCGCAGGGAAATCCGGCTGCGGCAGCCGCTGGGCAGCCCGTACCGGCGCAGGCAGCCACCCCGGCGCAGCCCTGGCCGAATGCGAACACCGGCGCCCAGGACACGTCAGGCGCCGGCAGCCCGGCGCAGCCTGGAGCAGCACCGGCGGCGGCGCAGACACCGGCAACGGCCCATCCCGGAACACCGGCTCAGGCCACGCCCGCCGCGCCCGCCGCCTCCGGGCCGAACGCCCCCGGCCAGGCACTGCCGCCCGAGCGCCCCGCCCAACCACGCGCCGCCCAGCCGCTGCCCGCCGAGGCCGCGGTGCCGATCGACCCCAACTCGACGCAGGGCAGGGCGATCAGCGTCCGGACGCTGGGCCAGGGCGTGCCGTTCGCCCGCCAGCCCGCTCCGAACCAGCCGCAGGCTCCCCATGCCCAGGCGCAGGGACAAGCACAGGCGCAAGGACAGGCGCAGGCACAACCGCAGTCCCAGTCCCCGACACCTCCCCCGCACCAGACCAACGGCAACGGCGGCCGTCGGCGCAAGCTCGGCACTCGCCCCGAACCCGCCACCGAGCGCGCGGAAACGGCGGCCCGTCCGCATCCGCAGGGTGGGCAGGGCCCCGGGTCACGGCTGACGGGGGCCACCGAGGGCGCCGGACGCTCGTACGCCATAGGAGCCCCGGACGAGAACGCCGACGAAGGCCCCGAGCCGCTCGACGGTCCTGGCGGCGCCGTGGAGGTCGCCGACCAGCCGCGTCCCCAGCCGCTGGACGACGAGTTGCCGCCGGAGCCGCTGGACAACCCGCGGCGCCTGCTCGTGTGGCCCGCACCCGACGTGACGACGCAGCAGGCGCTGAGCGACCGCGGCTACCGGCCCGTCATCGTGCACTCGCGCGAGGAGGTCGACGCGCAGATCGCCGCCTTCCCCGCCGCGCTCTTCGTCGACCCCCTGACCGGGCCGATCACACGCACGGCGCTCCAGTCACTGCGTCAGGCAGCTGTCGCCGCCGAGGTGCCCGTACTGGTGACGGCGGGACTCGGACAGGCGACGCGCGAGGCGGCGTACGGCGCCGATCCCGCCGTACTCCTGAAGGCCCTGGCACCTCGGGACTCCGAGCAGCACCCTCCGCGCGTACTGCTCATCGAGGAGCACGCGGAGATCTCGCTGGCGCTCACGGCGACGCTGGAACGGCGCGGGATGCAGGTCGCGCGTGCGTCGACCGACGCGGACGCGGTGACGCTGGCCTCGCAGATGCGGCCGAACCTGGTGGTGATGGATCTGCTTCAGGTGCGGCGGCGTCAGGCCGGAATCGTGGACTGGCTGCGGGCGAACGGGCAGTTGAACCGCACGCCGCTCGTCGTCTACACCGCAGCCGTCGACCAGGCCGAGCTTCCGCGGCTGGCCTCGGGGGAGTCGGTGCTGTTCCTCGCGGAGCGTTCGACGAGCGCCGAGGTGCAGGAGCGGATCGTGGACCTGCTGGCGCGGATCGGAACGAACTGACCGTTCCGCGCCCGTGCCGCTCTCGCCGGCCGCTCCACCGCGGGACGGCAGTCGCCTGGGCGCGAACTGGCCTCCCACACAAGGGATTCAGGCAGCAGAACTGGGGGCGTTGTTTCACGTGAAACAACGCCCCCAGCCTCGTACGAGAACTGCTAGATCTGCTAGATCTGCGTCACGTCCAGCTCGCCCGACGCGTACTGGCGACGCAGCACCTTCTTGTCGAACTTGCCGACGCTCGTCTTCGGAACCGACTCGATGATCGTCCAGCGCTCGGGGAGCTGCCACTTGGCGATCTTCCCCTCGCCCGCGAGGAAGGCCCGGAGGGTGTCGAAGTCGGCGGTGGCACCTTCCCTGAGGACGACGGTGGCAAGGGGGCGCTCGCCCCACTTGTCGTCGGGGACCGCGACGACGGCCGCCTCCGTGATGTCCGGGTGGGACATCAGCGCGTTCTCCAGGTCGACCGACGAGATCCACTCGCCGCCCGACTTGATGACGTCCTTGGCACGGTCGGTGAGCGTCAGGAAGCCGTCGGGACTGATCGTGCCGACATCGCCGGTCTTGAGCCAGCCGTCCTCGCTGAACTTGTCGGCGGGGCGGGCCGGTTCGGCGCCGGGCCCGCCGAAGTACGCGCCCGCGATCCAGGGGCCGCGGACCTCCAGCTCGCCGGCGGACTCGCCGTCCCAGGGGAGCCGTTCGCCGCCGGGGCCGGTGAGACGGGCCTCGACTCCGGCCGGGAAACGGCCCTGCGTCAGCCGGTAGGCGAACTCCTCGTCCGTGCCCACGACATGGGCCGGCGCACGGGCGATGGTGCCCAGCGGAGACGTCTCCGTCATGCCCCAGGCGTGACAGACCCGCATCCCCAGCTTGTCGAAGGCCTCCATGAGCGAGGGCGGACAGGCGGAGCCGCCGATGGTCACCTGCGTGAGCGAGGAGACGTCACGGGGCTTGGTGGTTAGTTCGGCGAGCAGGCCCTGCCAGATGGTGGGGACGGCCGCCGCATGGGTCGGCTTCTCGCTCTCGATCATCTCGGCGAGCGGCGCGGGCTGGAGGAAGCGGTCCGGCATCAGCATGTTGATGCCGGTCATGAAGGTCGCGTGCGGCAGACCCCAGGCGTTCACGTGGAACTGCGGGACGACGACAAGCGTGGTGTCCCGGTCGGTGAGACCCATCGACTGGGCCATGTTGACCTGCATGGAGTGCAGATAGACGGAACGGTGCGAGTAGACGACGCCCTTGGGGTCGCCCGTCGTACCGGACGTGTAACACATGGCCGCGGCCGTACGTTCGTCCAGCTCGGGCCAGTCGTAGGTGGTCGGCCTGCCCGCGATCAGCTCCTCGTACTCGTGCACCCGCGCCGTCGCCCCGTCCAGCAGCGAACGGTCACCCGGCCCCGAGACCACGACGTGCTCGACCGTCGGCAGATGGGGGAGGAGCGGCGCGAGCAACGGAAGCAGTGATCCGTTGGCGATGATCACGCGGTCGGCGGCGTGGTTCACGATGTAGGCGAGCTGCGTCGCGGGCAGGCGGAGGTTGAGGGTGTGCAGGACCGCGCCCATGGAGGGAATGGCGAAATACGCCTCCACGTGCTCGGCGTTGTTCCACATCAGCGTCCCTGTCGCATGTCCCTCTTCCACTCCGAGGTCGCTCAGGGCGTGCGCGAGCTGTGCGGCTCGGGCGCCGATCTCGGCGTAGGAACGGCGCTGGGGCGCTCCCTCACCGGTCCAGGTGATCACCTGCGATGATCCGTGAACCGCCGACCCGTGGGTCAGGATCCTCGAGATCAGCAGCGGTACCTCCTGCATCGTGCTCAACACAGCGTTCCTCCCGGGGGCGACATTGCCTACGAGGCGGTCAGGGTTGCGCTGATTCTGCGCACATACCGCATGGTATGTCACTAGTAGCCGGGATGATCGATCAAGGTAATCGATCAAGCTCGCGGCCATCTCCCGAAAAACGAGAGGTCGCCGTGCCATCGGAACACCGCTGACCAAGGGCTGTTGGCCGATGGCCAGGGACGAATTGCCGGCGGCCGGCGGCCGGCGGCCGGCGGCTGGCGTCCACGATGGGCGCGGGGTGCCCTGGGGCGACGGGGTCCGTCCAGGGGGCGGCTAGCGTACGGGCTCCAGCTCGGGATCCTCCCGCAGCTTGCCCAGCGCTCGCGAGACCGCCGACTTCACCGTCCCGACGGAGACGCCGAGCACCTCGGCCGTCTGCACCTCGCTCAGATCCTCGTAGTACCGCAGGACGACCATCGCCCGCTGCCGCGCGGGCAGCTTCATGATCGCCCGCCACATCGAGTCGTGCAGCGCCTGCTGCTCGGCGGGGTCCCCGGCAGGCGCCGCACCCTCCGGCTCCGGCAGCTCGTCGCACGCGAACTCGTCGACCTTGCGCTTACGCCACTGCGACGTCCGCGTGTTCAGCAGCGCCCGCCGTACGTACCCGTCGAGTGCCCGGTGGTCCTCGATCCGCTCCCACGCGACGTACGTCTTCGTGAGCGCGGTCTGCAACAGATCCTCGGCATCGCACGGGTTCGCGGTCAGCGACCGTGCGGTACGCAGCAACACCGGTTGGCGTGCCTTCACGTACGACGCGAACGACGGGTAGGGCGCGTACGGAAGGGCCCGCGTCGCGGCGTTCGAAGCGCTGGTGCAGACGGGTGTGGTCATGGCTCCACGCTAGGATCGACCCCTACTCTCGCGGATCGGCCGCAGGTCCCGAAGCCGTGTCCGCCTCAGGTTGTAGGTGGGGGGCTCTCCCCACCTCCTGAAGGTGGACGAGCGAGTCCTGCCCCCTGAGGGTTCACCCCTGAGGGACGACTACGGCGGCAGTACGCGGCAGTGCGCGGGACGCAACCGGTCCCCCGGCGCCCACAGGCGACTCCGCGGACGCCACGGCGACTCCCGGGACGCCACAGGCCGACTTCGTGGACGGCCGACGGCACCGAGGGCACCGAGGGCCGATGGCTAGGAAGCCGCGCCGGCGTCCGTGTCCGCCCCCAGGATCAACCCCGACGTGGGAACCCCGGTGCCCGCGGTGACGAGCGTGTGACGGGCGCCCGGTATCTGGTTCACGGCCGTCCCGCGCAGTTGCCGTACGGCCTCCGCGACGCCGTTCATCCCGTGCAGATACGCCTCCCCCAACTGTCCGCCATGTGTGTTGAGCGGCAGCCGCTCCTCCGCGACGAAGTCCGCTCCCTGCCCCGGATCACAGAACCCGAACTCCTCCAGCTGCATCAGCACGAACGGCGTGAAGTGGTCATAGAGAATTCCCACGTCGATGTCTTCCGGGGTCAGCCCCGCCGTCCGCCACAACTGGCGCGCCACCACTCCCATCTCCGGCAGCCCTGTCAGGTCGTCCCGGTAGAAGCTGGTCATCTGCTCCTGCCCGCGGCCCGCACCCTGGGCGGCAGCCCTGATCACCGCGGGAGGGTGCGGCAGATCGCGGGCCCGCTCCACCGAGGTGACCACGAGGGCCTGGCCGCCGTCCGTCTCCTGGCAGCAGTCCAGCAGCCGCAGCGGCTCCACGATCCACCGCGAGGCCGCGTGCTCGGCGAGCGTGATCGGTCTGCCGTGGAAGTAGGCCGCCGGGTTCGTCGCCGCGTGCTTCCTGTCGACGACGGCGACCTGGCCGAACACCTCGGGCGTCAGCCCGTACGTGTGCAGATACCGCTGGGCCGCCATCGCCACCCAGGACGCGGGCGTGAGCAGCCCGAACGGCAGGGCCCACCCGAGGGCCGCCCCCTCCGCCGACGGCTCCCGCCGCTGCACCCCGGAACCGAATCTGCGTCCCGACCGCTCGTTGAACGCCCGGTAGCAGACCACGACCTCGGCCACCCCGGTCGCCACCGCGAGCGCCGCCTGCTGGACCGTCGCGCAGGCCGCCCCGCCCCCGTAGTGGACGCGCGAGAAGAAGGACAGCTCCCCCATGCCCACCGCCTGGGCGACGGTGATCTCCGGGCTGGTGTCCATCGTGAACGTGACCATCCCGTCGACGTCCCCCGGCGTCAGCCCCGCGTCGTCGAGCGCGGCCCGCACCGCCTCCACCGCCAGCCGGAGCTCACTGCGTCCCGAGTCCTTGGAGAACTCGGTGGCCCCGATCCCGACGATCGCGGCCCGCCCGCCCAGGGTGTCCCGTGTCCGTACGCTCATGACGCCTCCCCGGACCGGAGGGTGACCGTCACCGTGCCGGTCACGTGTCTGCCGATGGCGTTCGCCCCGACGATCCGCACCGTCGCGGTGTCACCGGCGAGTTCCTCCACCGAGCCGGTCAGCACCATCGTGTCGCCCGGGTGGTTGGGTGCCCCGAGCCGGATGGCCACCCCGCGGAGAACGGCACCGGGTCCGAAGTGGTCCGTGACGTACCTACCGACCAGTCCGTTGGTCGTCAGGATGTTCATGAAGATGTCGGGGGAACCCTTCTGCCGCGCCAGCTCCGCGTCGTGGTGCACGTCCTGGTAGTCCCGTGACGCGATGGCCCCGGCCACGATCAACGTGCGCGTGATGTCGATCTCCAGCGGGGGGAGTACGTCTCCGACCTTCACGTCGCCGGCCGTCAAGCCGCCGCCTGTCGAATCACCGGCCCGCACTTCGGCGACCCCGGGGTCGCCGACCGTGACGTCACCGTGCGGCGCATGTCCGGTGCCGCCCGCATATCCGGCATGGCCGACACCCGCCGCACCGTCGTCTCCGGTCCTCGCGACTCCGTCCCTCGTGCCCCCTGCGCCCCCTGGCCTCATGTCTCCGCCTCCCCGTTCACGATCAACTCCCCCAGTTCCTGGAGCACTTCGCCCCCGTATCCCAAGTAGGCGTCCAACTGCCGCCCCCACAGGAAGTGCCGGTGCACGGGGTGCTCCAGGTCGGCCCCCGTCCCGCCGTGCAGATGCTGGCCGGCGTGCACCACGCGCTGGCCCGCCTCCGATGCCCACCAGGCGGCTGTCAGTGCCTCGGTCGCGTATGCCAGCCCCTCGTCCCGACGCCACGCGGCCTCGTACGCCGTCACCCGTATCGCCTCGGTGTCCATGTGGGCGTCGGCCGCCCGGAGTTGGACTCCCTGCTTGGCGGCGAGTGGACGTCCGAACTGCTCGCGCGCGTTGGTGTGCTCCACAGCTCGGGCCAGCGATCCCGCGCACACCCCGGCCTGTAGTCCGGCGAAGGCGGTACGCGCGGTGGCGAGTACGTCCTCGTACGCGCTGTCACCGCCCAGCCGCTCACCCGGCGTCCCGTCCAGCGTCAGTCGCCCCGCCGACCAGGGCGCCGTCAGCTCCACCGGTTCGCACGCCGCCTCGGTGGTCCGCACCAGCCACAGCCGACGCCGGTCGTCCGCGACCAGCACATGGGTGGCGTCCCGCAACCAGGGCACCACGGGGAAGGTGCCGGTCAACCGCCCCTCGGACAGATCGGCCGTACGGACGGACGCCACCGCCCTCGCTTCTGGCCCCGGCCCCGGCCCCGAAAGCGCCCCACCCACCACCACAGTCCCGTCGCCGATCCCTGGCAGCAGCCGCTCCCGCTGTTCCGGGGAACCGTGGGCCTCCACCGCCAGCAGCCCGTACACACAGCTCGTCGCGAACGGCACCTGAGCCGTGGTGCGCCCCTGCTCCTCCAGGAGCAGCACCAGGCCGAGCAGCCCGGTGTCCGCCACCGCCGCCACGAGTCCGGCCTCGCACAGCGCCTTCCACAGCTCGGCATCACTGCCGGTCCCGGCCGCGGTGAGCCGCTCGTACGTGGAGAGGTCGCCGAAGATCCGGGCGGCCAGATCGCGGGCGGCGGCCTGCTCCTCCGTGGGCGTGAAGTCCATGTCAGCCACCACCGCCCGCGAGAGCCGCGTCGGCGTCAGCGGCGACTCCGACGTCACCGGAGTCACCGGAGTCACCGGAGTCACCGGCATGGAAGACCGGCAGCTCCAAGCCGTCGTCGTACTGCTGGAATCCGAGCCGCACCGGCATCCCGATGCGCACCTTGTCGTACGGCACACCCACGACGTTGCTCACCATCCGGACGCCCTCGGACAGTTCGATCAGACCGACCGCGTAGGGCGGGTCGAAGGCCGGGAAGGGCGGGTGGTGCATGACGACGTACGAGTAGACCGTGCCCTCGCCGCTCGCCTCGACCGTGTCCCACTCCAGGCAGCCGCATGCGTTGCACCCCGGCAGCCAGGGGAACCGCAGCGTGCCGCAGCCTTCGCACCTTTGGATCAGCAACTCGTGCCGGTCCACGCCCTCCCAGAAGCCGGCGTTGTCACGGTTGATCACCGGGCGCGGTCGGCCGGCCACCGGTTTCGTCCGCGCCGCGGGGGCCGACCGTCCTGAGCCCTGCACCCGTTCCCGTGCCGGGGCGTACTTGAGGATCCGGAACCGGTGGGTTCCCGCGGGTTCCCCGCCCGCCCGCACATCCATCCGCGTCGTGACGAAGTGCCCGGTCCCCAGCTTGGTGGTCTTGCGTGCGGAGACCGACTCGATCACGGCGTCGAAGGTGATCTCGTCCCCGGGCCGCAGTGGACGCAGATACTCCTGCTCGCAGTCGGTGGCGACCACCGAGGTGTACCCGGAGGCGTCGAGCAGCCCGAGCAACTCGTCGTAAGCGTCCGAGCGGGCCATGTGCCCCGAGAGGCCGCCCATCGTCCACACCTGGAGCATGGTCGGCGGGGCGATGGCGTACGGCCCCGCGTACGCAGGGTTGGTGTCGCCCATCGCCTCGCACCAGTGCCGGATCATCGGCTCGTTGACCGGGTCCTTGCCCACGCCCGCGACGGCGGCCGCGCGGCCCTCGTACGCCTTGAGCCGCTCCTCGAACGCGCGGGACACCACGGCCACGTCGCCGCTCCCGTCCCCCTCCTTGCCCACGTCCTTCTTGCCCACGTCTTCCTTGCCCACGTCGCTCACCGCCGCCCCCTCCGCATGCCGAGCCGCATGGTCGCCACGATCTCCCGCTGCACCTCGCTCACCCCGCCCCCGAACGTGTTGATCTGTGCCGCCCTGTTCATCCGCTCCAGCTCGCCGTCCCCGAACGCCCCCGGCGAACCGGAGCGGACCAGGGCGTCCGCTCCGACAATTTGCTGACATATTCGGTACACCGCCACCGCCGATTCGGTTCCCACCACTTTCACGCCGCTGGCGTCGCCCGGCGCCAGTCGACCGGCCCCCACATCGGCCACCAAACGCCAGTTGAGCAGGCGTGATGCCGCCAGGCGGGCATGCGCCTCAGCCAGTTGGAACCGCACCCACGGCTCGTCAATCCGGCGCCGACCTGTCACCGGATCAGGTGAGTTCGCCGCCCGTAGCGCGGCCGCGTAGAAGTCCTCGGCCTGCATGCCGATCGCGGCGAGGGCCACCCTCTCGTGGTTGAGCTGGTTGGTGATGAGTCCCCAGCCGCCGTTCTCTTCGCCGACGAGGTTGGTGGCCGGGACGCGGATCCCGTCGTAATACGTCGCTGTCGTCGTAAGCCCGCCCACCGTCTCGATCGGCGTCCACGAGAAGCCGGGCGCGTCCGTCGGCACGAGGATGATGGAGATGCCCTGGTGTTTGGGCGCGGCCGGGTCGGTCCGGCAGGCGAGCCAGATCCAGTCGGCGTTCTGGGCGTTGGAGGTGAAGATCTTCTGCCCGTCGATCAGCCAGTCACCGTCGCCGCCCCCGGCGCTGCCACCGACGCGGCCCTCGCCCTCGCCGCCGCCATTGACGCCGACGCCGACTGGATCCGGCTCGCCCGCTGAACCGAATGAGGCCGCGCCCCCGCCCTCCCGCACCGCCCGCGTCCGCAGCGAGGCCAGATCCGTCCCTGCCGAGGGCTCCGAGTAGCCGATCGCGAAGACGAGGTCACCGCTCAGGATGCGGGGCAGGAAGAAGGCCTTCTGTTCCTCGCTCCCGTACTTCATGAGCGTCGGTCCCACGGTGTTCAGCGTGACCATCGACACGGGCGCGCCGGCCCGGTACGCCTCGTCGAAGAACACGAACTGCTCGTCCGCGCCGCGCCCCTGCCCCCCGTACGCGACGGGCCAGCCGAGTCCGAGCAGTCCGTCGGCGCCGATGCGGCGCAGCAGCGCGCGCTGCCCGGCGGGGTCATCGGCGCGCGGTGGGCCGTCGGGCATCAGGTCGCGGAAGTACGTACGGAGTTCGGCGCGCAGCCGCTGCTGGCGTTCGGTGGGGGCGAGGTGCACGGCGGCGGCCTCCCGGACCTCGTACGAACAAGGGTTTCTGACTGTCCGTCAGACAATGTCGACTGTCAAGGTCACGGACCCTCCTCGGGCACCCCTTCGCCTATGCCTGGGCGCCACCTCCACCTACGTCAGGGCGCCCCTCCGGCGTCAGCTGGGCGCCCCTGATCGCTCCCGGGCAGATGCGCGCAAGAGCGTGAGCACCGGCACCGGCACCGGCACCCCGCCACGCGCGCGCGGGCGGGCGGGCGCCAGCGCGTCGGCGCCGGAACATGGCCGCCGGGACATGACCGCCGGGACATGTGCACGCGCGCGTGGAGACACGAAATCGTCTGCGCGACGGCACCGAAGCACCGCCGCGCAGACGTGTTACAACCCCGCAGAGCACAACCCCGCACGGGGGTCACCGGGCCGATGTGAGCGCATCGGCCCGGGGCTCACCACCAGAGGTTGGTGAAGTTGACGACGTTGTTCGACTGGTCGATGGCCGTGAACGCGGAACCGTTCACCTGGGCCGTGTTGTTCTGGTTCGAGGCGCCTGAGCCGACCGCCTGCTGCTGTGTGGTGGACGAGTTTCCGAAGTTGTCGCCACCGACACCGCTGCCGCTGACGGTCGCCACCGCCGCGTTCGATCCGTCGTCCGCGAAGGCGCCGTTGTCCGCCGTCGCGACCCCCGCGAAGAGGGTGGCCGCGAGGGGCAGAGCTGCGACGGCGGCGAGGACGCGGGCGGTACGGATGCTTGCCATGTGAATTCCTCCAGAAGAACCAGATGTACGCACCGGCGTGAACCGGGAAGTACGGCTTGTACCAAGGCAGTTGGCCGACCGCCTCGGTGATGTGCACGACGTCGCGAATCCAGAGTTGCCCACCGAACCCCCGGCGAACCACCCCGGAAGCACCGATTCCCCCTCAAGCGTGAGGACATGTCGATAAACGCCTTTCGCGACCTTCCGCCCATCGCGCCTGGCTCGAATCCGCAGCTCAAGGCCCCCGCGTGAGGTCGGACAGCAGTCACCGCACGGGATGAAGCGTTCCGGCACATTTTCGGCCAATCTCCCCCGCAACCTCCGAAACACCCCTCGCCGTTCCGACGCCTCGCCGAACCCTCTTCCCTTTTTCGAACACTCGTACGAACATAGAGGCATGGCCACCACCACCGACCGGCAGGCCACGACCATGGCCCTGGCCCACGCACTGTCCGCCGCCGAGCGCGGCCTCGCGGTCATCCCGCTGTCCCGCACCAAGCTCCCCGCGCTCCGCTCCCCCCACCGCACCGACCCCGCCGGCCTGCCCGTCTGCCACGGCGAGTGCGGCCGCTTCGGGCACGGGGTGTACGACGCCTCGACCGACCCGCGCCGTATTCGAAGGCTCTTCACGGCCGCCCCATGGGCCACCGGCTATGGCATCGCCTGTGGCCTGCCGCCCTACCACCTGATCGGCATCGACCTGGACACCAAGTCCGGTACGGAGTCGTCCGCGGCCCTGCGCGAACTGGCGCTGCGGCACCTGTTCACCATCCCGGAGACCGTGGTCGTCCTCACCCCGAGCGGTGGCCGCCACCTGTGGCTGAGCGGTCCGCCGGACGTGGCCGTCCCCAACTCGGCGAGCCGGCTGGCCCCCGGTATCGACGTCCGTGGCGCCGGCGGTTATCTCGTCGGACCCGGTTCGCGTACCGACCACGGCGCCTACAGCACCGCCCCGGGCACCGCTCACCTGGCGCCCGCCCCTTGCCCGCCGGCCCTGCTACGACTGCTCCTGCCGCCATCACGGCACGCCAAGCCGACGTCCTCGACACCGGGCGACGTGCACGGGCAGGGCCAGGGCCTGATCCAGTTCGTCCTGGCGGCCCACGCGGGCCAGCGCAACACCCGTCTCTTCTGGGCTGCCTGCCGCGCCTACGAGAACGGCATCGGCCCGGCCCTGACCCCCGCCCTCATCGACGCGGCCGTCCACACCGGCCTCACCCTCCGCGAGGCCCGCTCCACGGTGGCGTCGGCAGCCAGGATGACGGGAAACCGCCCGTGATTGCCTGTCGCACGCCCCCGAGGATGAACCCGCGCCCGCACGCGCGCGTGACCGAGTCGGTACGTCGCCGCCACCGCCAACAGGGTGCGGGGAGGGGTGAGCGGTGGTTCGAGGAGGCAGTAGTGGCGGCTGTGCGGCGATATGGCTACTGAAGCGCGACTTTGGCGAATAAGGCCGAAAGGCGCAGGTGCTGGAACAAGGTCGCCAACGAGCTCGCCGTGTGCGAGGGCGCCACAGCAGCACCGGACCCGGAGTTCGACCCGGATGACCTTGAATGGGTCGAGCCGAGCTGGCCACGTTCGAGTTGCCGGCGAAGAAGGTCCCGCCGGGGCACCGTTGGCGTTTGATGCGCCCGAGGGCAGCGAACACTCCGATCCCCGTGGCCACAGTGGCCATCAGGATCGGCGCCATCGACCCGACACCCGGCGAGCCCGTCATTCCCGCTCACGAGTTCGTGTGCCGGAAGCAAGGGGGATGACCGTGCGCTTCGCGTGCCCGATCGGCCGAGGCACCACGGGCAATGACTGGCACTGACGGGCACTGACGGGCACTGACGGAAAGCGGACGCGCCGAGAGCCCCCGACCGATCCTGCTGGTCAGGGGCTCTCAACCACTGCGGTGGGTGTGGGATTTGAACCCACGGTGACATCGCTGCCACGACGGTTTTCAAGACCGTTCCCTTAGGCCGCTCGGGCAACCCACCCTCGCCCCGGCCCACCAGGGACGAAGCGGCTACAGCCTACCGGCCTCGGGAGGTGTCGTGGGCTGGTGGCCCACAGGTCGGGTGGGGGGTGGGGCGCCGGGAGCCGTCGGGGTTCCGGGTCAGCTGTCGCCCTCGCGTTCGCCGAGGGTGACGTCGGTCGTCTGGGTCTTGCCGTTGCGGGTGTAGGTGAGCTTGACGGTGTCTCCGGGCTTGTGGGTCCAGATCTCGCCGATGAGGGTGGGGCCGCTGTCGATCACCTGGTTGTCGAGCTTGGTGATGACGTCGCCGGACTTGAGGCCCGCCTTGTCCGCGGGGCCGCCGGCCGTGACGGAGGCGGAGCCGCTCGCACCCTGCTCGGTGATCTTCGCCCCGCCGGTGCCCTCTTCGAGGGAGACCGAGGCACCGATCACCGGGTAGACCGGCTTGCCCGTCTTGATCAGCTGCTG
Organism: Streptomyces sp. NPDC088747; assembly: GCF_044751025.1. Classification (NCBI taxonomy): domain Bacteria; kingdom Bacillati; phylum Actinomycetota; class Actinomycetes; order Kitasatosporales; family Streptomycetaceae; genus Streptomyces; species Streptomyces sp. NPDC088747. The sequence goes on along the minus strand of NZ_JBIVKZ010000002.1, from coordinate 634,439 downwards.
GGCCACGTTCTTCGCCTGGTTTATCGGGATCGCGAAGCCCAGGCCGATGGAACCGGACTGGCTGGTGCCACCGAGGCTGCCGCTGGACTGGATCGCCGAGTTGATGCCGATGACCGAGCCCTGGGCGTCCAGGAGGGGACCGCCGGAGTTGCCGGGGTTGATCGAGGCGTCCGTCTGGAGCGCGCTCATGTACGAGGCGCTGCTCGACGTGCCGTCGCTGGAGGCCACCGGGCGGTTCTTGGCGCTGATGATGCCCGTGGTCACCGTGTTCGAGAGGCCGAAGGGCGCGCCGATCGCGATGGTCGAGTCGCCGACGGCCACCTTGTCGGAGTTTCCGAGGGCCAGGGGCTTCAGGTCCGAGGGCGCGTTCTTCAGCTTGATGACGGCGACGTCGTAACCCTGCGCGTGACCGACCACCTCGGCGTTGTACTTCTTGCCGTTGGAGAAGGTCGCGGTGAGCTTGCCGTTGTCGACCGCGTCCGCCACCACGTGGTTGTTGGTGAGGATGTGGCCTTCCTTGTCGAACACGAAGCCGGTGCCCGTGCCGCCCTCGCCGCTGCTGCTCTCGGCCTCGATGGTGACCGTGCTCGGCAGCGCCTTGGCGGCCACGCCCGCGACGGTGTCCGCGGCGCGCTTCACGTCGCCGCCGCTCTCCGAGGCGGACACCGTGGTCGAGCCGGTGGAGTCGTCGTTCCCCTTGGCCAGTGAGTAGCCGATGCCGCCGCCCACGCCGCCCGCGACCAGCGCGGCGACGAGGATCGCGGCGACCAGACCGCCACGACCGCCGCCCGCCTTGTGGGCGGGCTGCTGGTGGGAGGAGCCCCAGCCGGATCCCGAACCGCCGCCGTCCGCGTACGAGGGGGTGGCGGGCGGCGGAGGCGGCCAGTTCGCGTCGGCCGCCGAGACCGGCGCCCCGGAAGGACCGGTGGCCCCGGGCGCTCCGGAGTCATATCCCTGCGCGTGGGGAGCCCCGCCCCCCACGGAGGCGTACGCGGGCGCCTCTCCCGATGCGCCGTACGTCTGCGTCTGCGCCTGGTCCGGGGAACCGTAGCCCGGCGCCTGGCCCTGCGACCCGTACGCCGATTCCTGATCCCGCGCACCGTACGCCGGTGTCTGCTCCGGTGCGCCGGGGGCGTTGGGCGGCACCGACGGGAGTTGAGCGGTCGGCGCGCTCTCCGCGGGCGTGGCGCTCGGCGCGGAAGCAGCGGGAGTGTCCACCGGCACGGGAGGTGCGGACGGGGCCGGGGGTACTGCGTTGCCCTCGTTCTCGGTGCTCACAGCTCTTCTCCTCGATCCACGGCTGTTGTTCTCGGTCGCACTCGGTCACGCTCGCTCACGCTTGTCGGCGGTCCGGCGCGATTCAGCTGTGCATGTACATGTGTTCTTGTCTGCCGTCAGCTTTTCCCACTGGACGTCAGAGCACCATAAGCGGTGCCTGTGTGTCCGAGACCAACCCTTACAAGGGACTTGTCGGACGAAATTAACCCATTCCCGGCGTATACGCCCTCACGTCGGCCCTTCGACGGTGACACCATGACGCGGTGACCCACGCACGACAGCACCGGATCCAGGTCGTCGCCCACCGCGGAGCCTCCGAGGACGCCCCCGAGCACACGCTGGCCGCGTACAAGAAGGCGATCGAGGACGGTGCGGACGCCCTCGAGTGCGATGTACGGCTGACCGCGGACGGCCATCTCGTCTGCGTCCACGACCGCCGCGTCAACCGTACGTCGAACGGCCGCGGAGCGGTCTCGGCCCTGGAGCTCGCCGACCTCGCGGCGCTGGACTTCGGCGCCTGGAAGAACCGCGAGGAGTCCCCCGACTGGGAGTACGGCCCCGGGGACCGCGAGGACACCTCCGTCCTCACCCTGGAGCGACTCCTGGAGCTCGTCGCCGACGCGGGCCGACGCGTGGAACTGGCCATCGAGACCAAGCACCCCACGCGCTGGGCCGGCCAGGTCGAGGAGCGGCTGCTACTTCTGTTGAAGCGTTTCGGCCTGGACGCCCCGGACTCCGCAGCCGGGTCGCCCGTACGCGTCATGAGTTTCTCGGCGCGCTCGCTGCTCCGCGTCCGGGCCGCCTCGCCGACCCTGCCCATGGTGTATCTGCTGCAGTTCGTGTCACCCCGCCTGCGCGACGGAAGGCTGCCCGCGGGTGTCCGGATCGCGGGCCCGTCGATGCGGATCGTACGCAGTCACCCCGGGTACATCGACCGCCTGAAACGTGCCGGTCACCAGATCCACGTCTGGACCGTGAACGAACCCGAGGATGTCGATCTCTGCGTTGAGCTGGGCATCGACGCCATCATCACCAACCGACCGCGCGCGGTACTGAGTCAGCTGGCCCGCTGACGGAACAGCACACTTCCGGCCAGCCATCGCACAAAAGCCCACACGACACCGTCGAGAACCAGCCACGTGGTCACGAGGAGTGCACCGGCGCGTTCGGTCCGTATTCGATCGTTACGAGTGCGTCAGCAGACGTGGATTGGCCGGTTTCCGGTCCAGTTCAAAGGGGCATCCACACCGTGGCGTGGGGCAAAGGAGGTCTCGGGGGTGGCGTTGGTGGTGGCACAGGAAGTGCCCGCGTCGTCGAGCATGGCCGTTCCTCATGGCCCTGCGGGCGTGGGGCAGGCAAGACACCGGATGCGTGATCAGCTGCGTACCGGCGGAGTGCCGGAAACGGTCATTGACGACGCCGTACTGATCCTTTCCGAACTGCTCAGCAACGCGTGCCGGCACGGCAGGCCGCTCGGCGACGCCCTGGCGGGAGACGGTGACGTCCGCGCCGCGTGGCGGGTCGACCCGTCGGGACGGCTCACGGTCGAGGTGACGGACGGCGGAGGACCGACCCGTCCTGTCCCGGCCACCCCCTCGGTGACCGCGCGCGGCGGCCGCGGGCTGAACATCATCACGGCACTCGCCGAGGACTGGGGCGTCCGGGACGACGCCCACGGAGAGATCACGGTCTGGGTCGTCGTCCGGAGCAGCCAGAGCAGCACGAAGCCCGCCCGACAACGGGACGATCCGGCTACGCGCGTCACATCGACGGCCGGGCGACACCGACCGCTCATACCGCGCCCCGCGATACCCGACCTGGACTTCGCGGACGCGTTCGACGACCTGGCCTGAGCGGACTCCTCACGACACCGGCCCGGACCGGGCTCGTCACGACACCGGCCCTCCCCGGACTCCCAACGACACCGCCCCGGAACCGCCCCTCACCGCCCCGGCCCGGCCCGGAACAGGCTCCTCACCACCGGCCCGAACCGAACTCGTCGCGGCGGCACAGGCTGGCCCCGACCGGGTCCTCACCACCCCCGCCGGACCGGAGTATCCGTTCCGGGACGACCGGGTTCGTTGTCCACAGGGTCCCGTCGGCTCCGGTACGAACGGCTAGGCTCGCGCCCGTACCAGACGAGCCGTAACCGGGAGACACCCACGATGGCCAAGAAGCGAGCCCAGACGAAGGCCAAGCAGCCTCAGCTGAAAGATGGTGCCCGTGCCAACGGCGCTGATGGACACGTCCAGGTCGTCGGCGCCCGCGAGCCCTGCCCCTGTGGCAGTGGCCGCCGCTACAAGGCATGCCACGGCCGGGCCGCCGCGCACGCCGCGACCGAGCTGGTGCAGCGCCCCTTCGAGGGCCTGGCCGGTGAGGGTGACTGGATCGCGCTGCGCGAACTGGTACCCGCCGCGACCGTCGAGCTGACGCTCAGGGACGGCCTGCCGGACGACGTCCCCTCGGTCACGCTCGCCACCGTCCTGCCGATGGCGTGGCCCGCGCTGCGCCGCGACGACGGCTCGGTCCTGATCGGCCTCCAGAACGACACGGCGTCCGGTGACATCAGCCGCGACCTGGCCGACACCCTCCAGCGCGCGCTCACCGCGAAGCCCGGCACCCCGGTCGAGGGCCGCCGCGCCCCCGCCGACAGCCCGCGGCTCCAGGATCTCCTCGACCCCGAAGGCGCGTTCGAGCCAGTTGTGCACGCGGGCTTCGAGTTCTGGGTCCCGGACGCGGAGAACGCGTCGCCCGAGGTGGCCGCCTCCCTGGAGCGGGCCAACGCCGCCGCCATCCCGACGGTGAAGCTCTCCGGCGTCGACGCCGCCTACTGGTGCGAGACCCCCGACAAGAACCACCTGCGCTGGGTCATGCCGTACCAGGAGGAGCGGCTTCTGGACGCGCTCGCGCGGCTGCACGTCGCCGGGAAGTCGAGTCTGGGCGAGGGCACCCGCCTGGTCGGCTCCTTCCGGGCGCACGGGCTCACCGTGCCGGTCTGGGACCTGCCGACGGGGGTCACGGCGGACGACATCGAGAAGCCGGCGGCCGAGTTCGCCGAGCGTCTCACCACCGCCCTCGCCACGGACGCGCCGCTCACGGCGGACGAGCGCCGGGCCCGCGGCGGCCTCACCAACCGACAGGTGACGCTCAGCTGACACACAGGAAGGGAACTGACCGGACGGTCAGACGGTCAGGACCCACCTGAGTGGTGAGTCCTGTCACAACTCCCGCTACTGGCAGGTAAATTCGTGTCCGAATAGCCAAGACCGAATTTGCGAACCGCCGATCTCTTGTTACCGTTCGAGTAGCCCGGTTGCTGGTGCATCCCCCGTCGCCAGCAACCGGGTCTTCTCATGCGCGGAATCCGGTGCGGAGTCCCGGAACGCGTCAACCAGCTTGCTACGAGGCCGAGTTGCTCCCCGAGCGCAGCAGCAGCGGCCCGTCCTCGCCGCCCGTCGCGAACTCCGCGACCGCCGCGTACGCCCCCACATCTCCCGTCGTACGCCGCCTCGGTGTCTCGCACGCCCCGGGGTCGTCCTGCGCGCTCACCACGCACCGCATCAGCACCGTGCGGCCACCCGGCTCCATGAGGCTCAGTACGGAACTCAGCTCGCCGCCGGTCGCGTTCCGGTAGTAGGTGCGCGCCCATGTCTCCTCACCCTGTGTCAGCACACAGGTCTGCGCCTCGATGCCGTCGGCGGAGGTGAGTTCGGGGCCGCAGCGGGCGGCGGTGGCGAGACCGAGGCCGAGCAGCCGGGGCGACCGCGCGGGATCGGGTGCCGACTCCTCACCGTTGCCGCTGTCGCTGTCGCCGCGCGAGCCACTGCCCGCGCCGCTACCCGTGCCGTCGCTGTCACTTTCACTGCCGCTGTCGCTGTCGCTGTCGCTGTCGCTGTCGCTGTCGGGTGCGGATCGGTCGGAACGTTCGGGCGCATGCGCATCCGCGGGACCCAGGTCTTCGACGGGTCCCGCGGATGCCACGGCCAGCGGAAGGGCGACCGCGACCGCCACCACGCCCACGAGTGCGAGCAGACGAACTCTTCGGGTGTCTCGGGGTCGTCCCCCGGAGTGGCGCGGCATAGGGCTGAAGATAACGACCGTGGGCGGGCGCCCGGTTCGCCGCGCGCCCGACACCCCTACAACTCGGGCGCGCTCACACCCGTACGAGTGAGAGCCTCCACGACGGCGTCCACCACGGCTTCCACATCGGGTACCCAGGGCGCGGCCGAGCCGGGCAGCGGCGCGCGTTCCCAGCGGATCTGGCCCGGGCCGGTCTCCGACGGAGGAAGCGCGATGTATCCGCCCTCTCCGTGGAAGCGGAGCGAGCCGGGGACGTAGTCCTTGGCGTACAGCAGCTCGCCGAGCTGCTCCAGGGAGTAGGGCGCGACGAGGATCGCCCATCGCGTGGGGGCGGCGACGACCGGGCCGAGGCGCATGCCCTGGCGGTCGAGCGCGGCGAGCGCGCGGGCCGCCGCGACTGCGGGCAGGCTCACCGCGCAGGGGGCCTTCTCGCCGGTGGCCAGCACGATCGGTGCCGTCGGCCGGTTGGTCCACCACCAGCGCACCATGCGCTCGTCGGTGGTGGCCGCGAGGAGGCCTGGGTCGAAGGGGTGGGCGCCGGGCACCGTGCACTCCGGGTCGGGGCACCCGCAGCGGGCACGCCCCTGCGGGTCCGACGCCACACCCGGGAGTACGGGCCACTGCCATTCGGTCGCGAAGGTCAGGGCTGACTTGAGCATCTCAGGCCTGCCGTTGTCTCGCCTGGACAGGAGCCTGCGTCGCCTTCCGAGGATCTCGCGCATGAGCGCTCGTTCCTTTCCGTTGCACGCCTGGCAACACTGTGGACCATTCACATCATGTGTCGATCACTTCACTGTGCGTACCTGCTGGCGCATCACACCCTTGCTGGAGACAAGGGGAACCCCTCTGGGCCGAGCGTCTGGCTTCGTCCGCGTCCGTCTTGCGTGTGCCTGAAGCATGGGCATGGCGTGGGGTGGCGGCGCCTGGCGTTTTGCCGTCCCGGGTATTTCTAGCCGCCTCCGCCACGGGAGGATGGGGCACGGTCGTCGGTGGTTAAGACGCCCGGATCCACTGCCAGGTTCCGGGCGATTCGCAACCGCCCCTGGCCTTCACCGAGTACGTACCCATCACGACCGCTGTGACGCTCTGTGGAACAAGGCCAGTCGACCTCAATAAGCCGTTACCCGAGTCAGTTTTAAGCCAACTTTACTTTCCCGCAAGGGTTACCGCCGGTCGCACGGACACCAGGAATCCCAGCAGGACAATGCTGGACATCCCCTCACGAGTGCGTGTACATGTGGAGACACTGCTTGCGGCGCAGAACGACATGGGGGTTTGCGATGCTATTGAGCAATACGCACCGGTCGGAAAGCCGGCCGACATGACCGCCCCTCACCTCCCGAAAGTGGCCGGAATCGATTCCACGGTTCCCTCCCCAGCACACACTGTCGCGCCGACATCCGCCACCAGGACCACCCCGTCGGCCACCTCTTCCACCGGCCCCGGAGCCGATCTGCAAGATCGTCTCGCCGGTCTGGTCTCCGATCTCACCACCCTCCACGAACTCACCGAGCGCCTGGCACGCACGGCGACGCTGAGCGACGCACTGGAGGAACTGCTGCGCGCCGGAGCCGCCCTCGTGGGCGCCCGGCGCGGTCTCGTCGTGATGGAACCGGGCGACGGACTCGGCCCCGACACGACGATCGGACTGGGCCTCGCGCGGGCCGATCTCGGCCACATCGAGACCATCCCGCGCAGCTGTACGGCGTACGGCAAGCTCCTCGACACGGCCGCCGGGCTGCCCGGCGGCGAGGCCGAGATCACCCAGCCCGACCTGTTCGCCGAGGACGGGCTCGACCCCCGCCACCGCGAGGTGGCCGCCCTGCTCGGCTACGCGGCGAGCTATGCGCTGCCGCTGTCCACGGACGCCGCCGGCCGCCTGGGCGCCGCCGTGTGGCTCTACGACGAGCCTGCCGAGCCGGGCGAGCGCCGACGCCACCTGATCGGGCGGTACGCCCGGCACGCGACCGAACACCTGGCACGGCTGCTGGAACTGGAGCGCACGCGCGCGTGCATCACGACGGTCTCCGAGGAACTGCTCCCTTCCCGGCTGCCCCGGGTCGCCGGGGTCCAGCTCGCCGCCCGCCGCCGCACGGGACCGCGCGGCGGCGGCGACTGGTACGACGCGCTGCCGCTGCCCGACGCCGCGCTCGGCCTCGCGGTCGGCTCCGTCACCGGATCCGGGCCCAGCGCCGTCGCCGCGATGGGCCGGCTGAGAGCGTCCCTGCGGGCGTACGCCGTGATGGAGGGCGAGGACCCCGTCGCCGTACTCTCCGATCTGGAACTGCTGATGCGGCTGACCGAACCGGCCCGCTCCGCCACCGCCCTCTTCGCCTTCTGCGAGCCCGCGCTTCGCAAGATCACGCTCGCCGGGGCGGGACACAGCCCGCCCCTGGTGATCGGTCCGCGGCGCACGGAGTTCGTGGAGACCACCCTCTCGGCGCCCCTGGGCATGCTCGCCTGCTGGGAGGCGCCGAGCGTCGAGCTGTGCGCCGAGCCCGGTGAGACGGTGCTGCTCTACACGGACGGCCTGCTGCACCGCACCGGCGACCCCATGGACCGGGCCTTCGCCCGGCTGCACGCCGCCGCCGCGAGCGTCCCCAGGACCCTGCGCGAGGACCCGGGCGCGCTCGCCGACCACGTCCTGCGGAGTGTGCTGCCGGACGGGCTGGACGAGGCCGACTCGGATGAGGACGTCGTCCTGCTGGCGGCGCGTTTCGAGTGAGCTCCCGCACGCCCTGTGTAACAGGCCTTCCGGCTCTGGACCCCCTTCCGTACGACCGTACGATGGTGGGGGTCCAGAGTCGTAAATAGGAGGCAGACCGTGGCGGACGAGCTCAACCCGGAGACCCCGGACGAGACTCCCGAAGAGCCGATCAAGCAGCGCAAGAACGGGCTGTACCCGGGTGTGTCCGACGAGCTGGCCGAGAGCATGAAGTCCGGCTGGGCCGACACGGAGCTGCACGGTCTTGAGCCGATCGCGCAGGCCGAGCACACCGCCGCCCGCCGCGCGGCGCTCTCCGCGCGATTCCCGGGCGAACGTCTGGTCATCCCCGCGGGCAACCTGAAGACCCGCTCGAACGACACCGAGTACGCCTTCCGCGCCTCGGTCGAGTACGCGTACCTGACCGGCAACCTGACCGAGGACGGCGTCCTGGTCCTGGAGCCCACCACGGGCGGCCACAAGGCGACGATCTACCTGCTGCCGCGCTCCGACCGCGAGAACGGCGAGTTCTGGCTCAGCGGCCAGGGCGAGCTGTGGGTCGGCCGCCGCCACTCCCTGACGGAGGCCGAACAGCTGTACGGCATCCCCGCCTCCGACGTCCGCGAGCTCGCCGACGAGCTGCGCGAGGCGACCGGTCCGGTCCGGGTCGTCCGCGGCCACGACGCCGGCATCGAGGCGGCCCTCACCGACAAGGTGACCGCCGAGCGCGACGAGGAGCTGCGGGTCTTCCTGTCGGAGGCCCGGCTGGTCAAGGACGAGTTCGAGGCCGGTGAGCTGCAGAAGGCCGTCGACTCGACCGTGCGCGGCTTCGAGGACGTCGTAAAGGTCCTCGACAAGGCCGAGGCGACCAGCGAGCGCTACATCGAGGGCACCTTCTTCCTGCGCGCGCGGGTCGAGGGCAACGACATCGGCTACGGCTCGATCTGCGCCGCCGGAGCGCACGCCTGCACGCTGCACTGGGTGCGCAACGACGGTCCGGTCCGCTCCGGCGACCTGCTGCTGCTGGACGCCGGCGTCGAGACGCACACCCTCTACACCGCCGACGTCACGCGCACGCTGCCCGTCAACGGCACGTACACGGAGATCCAGAAGAAGATCTACGACGCCGTGTACGAGGCTCAGGAGGCCGGTATCGCGGCCGTGCGGCCCGGTGCCAAGTACCGCGACTTCCACGACGCCGCGCAGCACGTGCTGGCCGAACGGCTCGTCGAGTGGGGCCTCGTCGAGGGCCCGGTCGAGCGCGTCCTGGAGCTGGGTCTCCAGCGCCGCTGGACCCTGCACGGCACCGGTCACATGCTCGGCATGGACGTCCACGACTGCGCGGCGGCGCGCACCGAGACGTATGTGCAGGGCACGCTGGAGCCGGGCATGTGCCTGACCGTCGAGCCCGGCCTCTACTTCCAGGCGGACGATCTGACGGTGCCGCAGGAGTACCGCGGTATCGGCGTGCGGATCGAGGACGACATCCTCGTGACCGAGGACGGGAACCTGAACCTGTCGGCCGGGCTGCCGCGGCGCTCCGACGAGGTCGAGGCGTGGATGGCTTCCCTGAAGGCCTGACGCGGCGCCCTTCGTGGGCTGAGAGGGCTCAGAGCCCTGATACGACATCGGTGGCCGGGTATCCGTGGTGATGCCCGGCCATCGGTGTGACCGGGCATCCGTGTGCCCAGCCAGCGGTGTGCCTGGCCATCCGTGTACCTGGCCTGGCGCACTGGCCGTGCCGAGGTCCGTACCGGCGCAGGGGCCTCCGAGCAGGGGTGTCAGGCGGCTGCCGCCGGGGAACGGGGTGCCACCGGAAGCGAGTCCACGAACAGGGCACCGGCGAGCAGCCCTCCGCTGCCACGGGGGCTCCACGCGCGCGCGTGGAGGTCGTCGTCGAGGGTGCGCAGGGCGGCGCGGCCCGGCTCGGTGGAGGTACCGCCCGCTTCGAGGACTCCGCGGGCGCCCGCCTGGACATGGCGCAGACCGTGCGGTCCCGCCGTGTAGAGCAACTCGGTGTCCTGGAGGGTGGACATGACGGTGAGGAGGGCGTCGAGCCGGGCACACGGCTCGGGGGCGCCGGCGGAACGGGCGGCGGCGAGGGCGTCCAACGCGCGCCGTACGTGCGGGAACCCGGCCCTCGCCTCGCCCCGCGCTCCGGCCGCGCCGTACTTCGCCGAGACGGACGACCCCCGGGAGGGCCGCCGGGGTGCCCGCCGGTCCTGGTGAGCCGCGATCCGTTTGGCGACCGCGGTGACGTCCGTTCCGGCGGCGCGGGGTTCCAGGGCCGCCGCGGCGACCAGCAGCCCGAGGGCCCACAGGGCGCCACGGTGGCCGCCGCCCGCCAGGGCAACCGAGTGTTCGGTGGAGCGGCCTATCGCGCCCAGTTCCCCGCGGAGTTCGGGTGTGGGTCCGCCGCTGCGGCGGGCGGCGGCCGCCATCGCCGCGAGGCCGGGCGCCAGCGCCTTGGCCGACCAGCGCAGGGCACAGTGGTCCTGCCGGGTGGTCCGGGCGTCGAGGTCGCGCGGGTCGGGCAGTCCGGGCTTGGGGGTCAGCTCCAACTGCCGGGTCAGCGCGGCCACGGCGGCCCGCGCGAGCGTCTCGTCCTCGCGGCTGCTCATGGGCGGGAGCCTACGAGGAGGTCGAGGCGGAGGGGGAGGCGCTGTCCGTCGGGGCGTCGCTCGGCGGCGTGCCGGTCGGCGCGTCGCCCGGGGATCCGCTCGGCGGCGTACCACCGCCACCAGCGCCGCTGCCCGCGCCGGTGTTCTCGGCGTCGGGGTCGATGCCGAGGACGATGGACCCCTTGTAGCCCTTGGAGGGGTCCTTCTTGTGCACCGCCTTCAGGGTCAGCAGACCGCCGGCGGCGCCGTTGTCCTCGTAGACCATGTCGTCGGCGAGCTCGGTGTAGCTGCCGGAGTGCTTCGAGTACGGCTCCAGGGTGAAGATCTCCGCGGCAATGTCGTCGTCGAAGAACAGCTGGCCGGTGAAGTTCACCGTGCCGCCCTCGTAGGTGCCGTCCTCCTTCTCGCCGCCGGTGTGCACCTTGACGTGGATGTGGCAGGTGCGGGGCGTGTACCAGCCCGGGAAGATCGTCTCGAACTTGACGACCCCGTTGGCGTTCGCGACCTGGTAGCCGCGCAGGTACGTCTGGTCGTCGGCCGTCGAGCCGTCCTCGCTCTCCGCGGGGGCGGAACCGCCGGGGTTGGCGGTGGTGTAGCCGGAGTAGTAGCCCCAGGCGTCGCAGTGCCAGATCTCCACGGCGGCGCCCGCGACCGGGGCACAGGAGTCGGTGGTGTCCTGGACGGTGATGCGCAGCGTCAGCGGCACGCCGCTCTTGCCCTCGGTGATGTCCTTGCGCACCAGGGCGCCGTCCAGGTAGTACGGCCCCTCCGTGACGCTGGACATCAGCACGCACTGGGCGCCGCCGTTGGAACTCGCCGAGGCCGAGGTCGAGGCCGACGCGTCGGCGGTGGCTGTGGAAGTCGTCGTCGTGTCATCGGCGAACGCCGCCTGGTATCCCGCTGCCGCCAGTCCGCCGGCCGCGACCGTCCCTCCGGTCACCGCGATCGCGCGGCGCCGGGTGATCGTCTTCTCTTTGTGGCTTCCCGTCATGCTGGGAAAATTAGGGGCGCTACCCGTCAAGGACATGGGGCGGCACTGTCAGTTGACTATGGGCTCTGAGAAAACTGAACCGAATCGGCGCCTACACCGCCATCAAAGGGGCGTCCTTCCGCCACTTGAGGATCTTGTCGAAGCTGACCACCGCGCCGCCCCGGCCCGGCTTGTTGCCGATCTGGACGTGGTCCGCGAGTTCCTGGATGAGGCACAGGCCCCGGCCGTTCTCGGCGTCGGCGCGGGCGGGGACCGGACGGAGCGGGGTGCGGGCGGCGCGGCCCGTCGTGGTGTCGGGGGCGGATGGGAAGCCGGGTCCTGAGTCGGTGACCTCGATGCGGCACGTCTCGCCGTCGAGGTACGCGGTCACCCGGTAGGCCTCGGAGAAGTCGCCCCGCGCGGTGGTGTCGCCGCCGTGCTCGACGGCGTTGGCGCACGCCTCGCTCAGCGCGACGGACAGTTCGAAGGAGACGTCCGGGTCGACGCCCGCCGTCTCCATCGTGCCGATCAGCAGGCGTCTGGCCAGCGGGACGCTCGCGGCTTCACGCCGCAAATGGAGTGACCACCAGATGCTCATGCTCCAGCCTCCCGGCCGCGGCTCGACATACCGTTACGTATTGCCGCTACCACGCGTGCGCAATCGCCCACTTGACGTGATACCGCCCATACGGCGGACGCGCGGGCGACACGGATCGGTGTATGCGCAGGCCGCGGGGGTCTTCCGGAGGCGTGGCCTACGCGAATCCGTACACCCGGGTGCGCGAATCGGGTGGCCTGGAGAGGCGCTTGGGGTCGGCGGGGCAGCGCGCATGAGGTTCGCCGGGGCAGGGCGAACCGGTTCGCCCGGGCGATGTCGAGCGGTCCGTGCGAATGTCGAGCGGTCCGTGCGAACAGGAGGGACCCGTTCGCACGTACGGCACGGGTCGGTCCGTGCGAACAGCGGGGACCGGCACACGTCTACGGCCGAATCGTCCCGCGCGTACGGTACGGGCCGGTACACCCCGTACGGCAGGGGCACCGGCACAACCCGTAGGGCACGGGTCGGTCCCTGCGAACAGCGGGGGACTGGCACCCCGTACGGCACGGACCCGCTTACGCCCGCCGCGCGGGGCCCTGCCCGCCCCGTACGCGCGAGGCGGTCACCCGGACCCCCTCCCTCCGCGTAGTACGACAACTTCCCGACCTGCCGTATGGAAGGGGTGGGCCCAGTGCGATGATGAGCCCGCCATGACTGCCCCCCACAAGCGCACGGCGCGCTCCGGACACGATCTCCGGATGCTCCGGGCCGCGGTGTTCGCCGCGGTCTGCGTCGTGCTGGCCGCGGCCGGTCATGTGCTCGCCTCCTCCGCCACGGTCCCCCCGTGGACCCTGGCCGCCGGGTTCCTCGCGGTCTTCGCCGTCGCCGCGCCGCTGGCCGGACGCGAGCGTTCGCTGCCGGGCATCGCGGCGGTCCTCGCGACCGGCCAGACCGTGCTGCACACCCTGTTCGGGCTCGGCCAGCACGGCGGTACGACGATGGCGTCGGCCATGTCGTCGACCGGCGGTCCGGGCAGCGGCTCGGGCATGGCCATGACGGACGCCTCGCTCGTCCAGCGCGCCGCGAGCCTCCTCTGCGGCGCGACGACGGCGGCGATCAGCCCCGCACAGGCCCAGCGGATCCTCGCCGACGCCCGCGTCGACACGGACATGACGCAGTCCATGCACCACTCGACGGACGTCATGTCGGCCGCGGCCGGCTCCTCGATGTCCGTGCTGCCCTCGCTGCCGATGCTGCTCGGTCACGTCCTGGCGGCCGTCGCCACCGGATGGGTGCTGCGCCGCGGTGACATGGCGCTGCTGCGCCTCATCAGACTGTCGGCGCACGGGGTGAGCGAAGGGGCGCTCGTACGTTCCCTGCGCGCCGCGCTCGCACTCGTGCGCGCTCTGCGCGCGGGGCTTCCCGGTACGCCGGACGCGGCGCCGCGTCCTCCGCGCCCCGCGTCGTTCTCGCCCCCGAAGCCCCCCGCCTGCGCGCTCCAGCACACCGTCGTCCGGCGCGGACCGCCGTCCCGGACCGTGCTCGTCCTCGCTGCCTGACGCGACGTCACCACTCCACCGGGGGGCTGCCGTCGTGCGGCACACGCGCGTGCCCGCGTCCCCGGCGTCCTCGAACGGCGCCGTCCGGGCGGCTTTCCGCACGCGCATCGCGCACCACGCGCGCCCCCAGCTCACCGGATCCCGTCCGGGCTACCCGGATCCCGTCCGGTCATCGGACTCACAGTGGAGTGCTTCCTGTCATGAAGGTTTCCCGTATCGCCGTCACCGGTGCCCTCGCCGCCTCGACCGTCCTCGTCCTGTCCGGCCCCGCCTTCGCGCACGTCAGCGTGCAGCCGGAGGGCGAGGCCGCCAAGGGCGGGTACGCGACGGTCAACTTCAAGGTGCCCAACGAGCGCGACAACGCCTCGACCACCAAGCTCGAGGTGAACTTCCCGACCGACCACCCGCTCGCCTCCGTCATGCCACAGCCGGTCGCCGGGTGGACCGCCAAGGTCACCAAGTCCAAGCTCGACAAGCCGCTCGAACTGCACGGCGAGTCGATCTCCGAGGCCGTCAGCAAGGTCACCTGGACCGCCACCGGCAAGGGCATCGAGCCGGGCTACTTCCAGAAGTTCCCGCTCTCGGTCGGAGCGCTGCCCGAGGACACCGACGAACTCGTCTTCAAGGCGATCCAGACGTACTCCAACAAGGAGGTCGTCCGCTGGATCGAGGAGCAGAAAGAAGGCGCGGAGGAGCCCGACAACCCGGCCCCGGTGCTCGCGCTCAGCGCGGCGACCGAGGGTCACCACGGCGCCTCGACCGACACGGCCGCCCCCTCCGCCGAAGCCTCCGCCGAGTCCGCGTCGCACGAGGACACCACCGAGGCGGCCGCCGCCTCCACCGACAGCAGTGACACCACCGCGCGCGTGCTCGGTGTCGTGGGCATCGTCGTCGGCGTGGCGGGCGTGGCGTTCGGCGTGCTGGCCGGCCGTCGGCGTACCACCGCCTGATCCATCGCACTCTCGGTGCACACCGGAGGTCGTACGACACCGCCGTATCGGCCGTCGTACGACCCCGGTGCCCGCCGGGGCCCTCACATCTGGGACATTTTGATATGCGCAAGAAGACGTATGCCGCGGCCGCCCTGTTCGCCGCCGCCGCTCTGACCCTCTCCGCCTGTGGCAGCGGCGACGACAGCACCAAGCCGGTCGCCGACGTGTCGGCCGAGGCCGGCTCCGGCAAGGCCGCGACCGTACTCGACCAGCCGTTCGGGAAGCCGGACCTCGTGCTCACCGACACGGAGGGCGAGAAGTACGACCTCCGCGCGGAGACCAAGGGCGACCCGACGCTCATCTACTTCGGCTACACCCACTGCCCCGACGTCTGTCCGCTGACGATGAACAACCTCGCCGTCGCCAAGAAGGCACTGCCCAAGGCAGAGCAGGACAAGCTCCGCGTGGTGTTCGTCACCACCGACCCCGGCCGCGACACCCCCGCCGCGCTCGGCAAGTGGCTCAAGGGCATCGACTCCGACTTCGTCGGCCTCACCGGCGACTTCGCCACCATCCAGGCCGGCGCCCGCACCCTCGGCATCTCCATCGAGCCGACGTCGAAGGACAAGAACGGCAAGCTCGTCTCCGTGCACGGCACCCAGGTCATCGCCTTCTCACCGAAGACCGACGGCGGTTACGTGCTGTACGGCGAGGACGCCACCGTCGACGACTACATCAAGGACCTTCCCAAGCTCATCAAGGGACAGAACCCGTGAAGCGCACCGCAGGAGCGGCCGTGGTGACCGCCGTGGCCCTGGCACTCGCGGGGTGCGGCGCGGACGGTTCCGCCAACGCCTCCGCCAAGCCCCGACTGAAGGTCAGCGGCGCCTACATGCCCGCCCCGAGCATGGACACGATGGCGACCGGGTTCTTCACCGTCACCAACACCGGCGGCGCCGACACCCTGACCTCCGTCACCAGCGACCTCTCGGGCCACGTCACGCTGCACTCCACCAAGGACGGCACGATGGAGGAGGAGAAGTCCTTCGCCGTGCCCGCCGACGGCACCCTCGACTTCGCCAGCGGCGGCAACCACCTCATGTTCGAAAAGCTCACCCGTCGGCCCGAACAGGGCGAGAAGGTGGCGGTGGAGCTGCACTTCACCAAGTCCGGCACGGTGCGGATCTCCATGCCGGTGAAGTCCGCGACGTACAACCCGAAGACCGGGCACTGAGGGAGGATCACCTGTGACGCGGACCATCGCTCCCCGTGGCACCGCACGCGACACCACACGCGGCGCGAGACGTCGTGACGCCGTGCGGATACGGACACTGCTGCTGCTGTTCCTCGCCGTCGCCGGCGCGCTCCTGGCGGGCGCCGCGCCCGCCTCCGCGCACGCGGCGCTGACCGGCAGTGATCCGACACAGGGATCGGTGGTCGACACGGCGCCCACCCAGGTCTCGCTGACGTTCTCCGAGCAGATCGCGCTGTCCGACGGCGCCCTCCAGGTGCTCGACCCCAAGGGCGAGCGCGTCGACACCGGCAAGCCCACCAACACGAGCGGCACCACCTACGCCGTGAAGCTGCACACCGGGCTGCCCGACGGCACGTTCACCGTCACCTACCAGGTGGTCTCGGCCGACAGCCACCCCGTCTCCGGCGCTTTCACCTTCTCCATCGGGGCGCCCTCCCAGACCTCCGTGGCCGTCTCGGACCAGGAGGTGGGCGGCGGAGTCGTCGGCGCCCTCTACGAGGCCGGGCGCTACATCTCGTACGCCGGATTCATCCTGCTCGTCGGCGGCGCGGCCTTCGTCCTGGCCTGCTGGCAGCGCGGCGCCGGAGTCCGCCCGGTCCAGCGGCTGGTGGTCGCCGGATGGCTCGCGCTGACCGTCGCCACCCTCGCACTGCTGCTCCTGCGCGGTTCGTACGTCGGCTCCGGCAAGGTCGGCGACATCTTCGACCTGGCGCTGCTCGGCCAGGTGCTCCAGACCAAGGCGGGCGCCGCGCTGGTGTCACGGCTGCTGCTGCTCGCCGCCGGCGCGCTGTTCATCGCGGTCCTCTTCGGCGCCTACGTGAAGCGCGACGAGGCAGCGGAAAGCAGCGGCGACGGCGATGCCGACGGCGCCGATCTCGCCCAGGAGAAGGCCCAGGAGAAGAAGGACCTCACCTTCGGACTCGCCATCGGCGGCGCCGTCGTCGCCGCGGGCCTCGCCGCGACCTGGGCGATGGCCGAGCACGCCTCGGCCGGCATCCAGACGGGCATCGCGATGCCCGTCGACGTCGTGCACCTGCTGGCCGTCGCCCTCTGGCTTGGCGGGCTCTCCACCCTGCTCGTCGCCCTGTTCCGGGCCCCCGCCGACGCGCAGATCGAGGCGGCGGCGGTCCAGCGTTTCTCCCGCCTCGCGTTCGGCAGCGTCATCGCGCTCGTGGTCACCGGGATCTACCAGTCGTGGCGGCAGGTCGGCTACTGGTCGGCGTTCACCGACACGACGTACGGACAGCTGCTGCTCGTCAAGATCGGCCTGGTCGCGGTCCTCGTCGGCATCGCCTGGATCTCCCGGCGCTGGACGGGGCAGCTGACCGCGGTTCCGGAGACCGCCGCGGCGACCGTCGTGGAACAGCGCGCGAAGACCCGTACCAAGGTCTCCGCCGGCTCCGGTGACCCCCGGCGGGCGGCTCAGCTCGCCCGGCAGCGGGCCGCCGTGGACGGCACGCGCGACAAGCGCCTGCGCGAGGCCGACCCGCTCCGCTCCGGCCTGCGCCGCTCGGTACTCGCCGAGGCCGGTGTCGCCGTCGTCCTGCTGGCGGTCACCACCGTGCTGACGTCCACCGAGCCGGGACGCACGGAGGAGGAGGCCAGGGCGGCCACTTCCGCCACCACCCGGCAGGCCGGACCGCTGTCCCTGAAGCTGCCGTTCGACACCGGCGGCGAGGACGGCAAGGGCACCGTGGAGGTCACCCTCGACCCGGCCCGCGTCGGCGGCAACGAGATGCATGTCTTCGTGGTACGGCCCAACGGCAAGGCCTTCGACGTCCCGGAGGTGAAGGTCGCCTTCACCCTGGAGGCCAAGGACATCGGCCCGCTGCCCGTGACCCCCGACCGCATCGCCACCGGCCACTGGACGGCCGCCGGGGTGCAACTCCCCATCGCCGGCGACTGGAACATCGCCGTGACCGTGCGGACCTCCGACATCGACCAAGCGACCGTAGACAAGAACGCGAAGATCGGCTGAACCACCATGGCTGACCAGTCCACGCCGGGAGCCTTCACCCAGAGCGGCGCCGACCGGAAGACGTCCCCGGCCGCGTCCCCGGACGTGTCCCCCGAGGAGGGCGCGCTCAAGGTGGCCCCCCTCAGGGAGGCCGTTTCCGAGAACGCCGCCCCCAGGGAGGGCATCTCACGGCGGCGGCTGCTGGGAACCGCCGGGGCCACCGGACTCGCCATCGGCGCGGCGGGCGCCGCCACGGGATACGCCGCCGCGCCCTCCGACCAGGCGGTACCGCTCGCTTCGCTCGGCATGGACACGGTGATGTTTCACGGGAAACATCAGCCCGGCATCACCACGCCCCTCCACGCCAGCGGCCATCTCATCGCCTTCGACCTCGCGGCCGGCGCGGGCCGCAGGGAAGCGGCCGCGCTGCTGCGCCGCTGGTCGACGACGGCCCAGCGGCTGATGGCGGGCGAGGCCGCCGCACAGGGCGACACCGACGTAGCCCGTGACTCCGGACCGTCCTCCCTGACCGTCACCTTCGGCTTCGGGCACAGCTTCTTCGCCCGCACGGGCCTGGAGAAGCAGCGCCCCGTCGCCCTGGACCCGCTCCCCGACTTCTCCTCCGACCACCTGGACAAGGCGCGCAGCAACGGCGACCTCTGGGTGCAGGTCGGCGCGAACGACGCCCTGGTCGCCTTCCACGCGCTGCGCGCGATCCAGAAGGACGCGGGCAGCGCCGCCCGCGTGCGCTGGCAGATGAACGGCTTCAACCGCTCCCCCGGCGCCACCGCCCAGCCGATGACGGCCCGCAACCTGATGGGCCAGCTCGACGGCACCCGCAACCCGAAGCCCTCCGAGACCGACTTCGACCAGCGCGTCTTCGTCCCCGCCTCCGGCGACCCGGCCTGGATGGCCAACGGCTCCTACGCGGTCGTACGCCGTATCCGCATGCTCCTCGACGACTGGGAGCAGCTCGCGGTGCAGGCCCAGGAGGCGGTCATCGGGCGCAAGAAGTCCACCGGGGCGGCGCTGAGCGGCGGCACCGAGACCACCGACATGAACCTCGACGCGACCGACACCGACGGCAACCTCGTCGTCCCCATCAACGCGCACGCCCGGATCACCCGCCCCGACCAGAACGGCGGCGCCGCGATGCTGCGCCGGCCGTTCTCCTTCCACGACGGCTTCGACTCGGCCGGGGTGCCGGACGCGGGCCTCCTCTTCATCTGCTGGCAGGCCGACCCGGTACGCGGCTTCGTCCCCGTCCAGCGCAAACTCGACCGCGGCGACGCGCTCTCCGAGTTCATCCGTCACGAGTCGAGCGGACTGTTCGCGGTGCCGGGCGGCGCGGCGGAGGGGGAGTACGTGGGACAGCGGTTGCTTGAGGGGTGAAGGGCCCGCCCGCTTCGGACGGAGCGTGAGTGGGGTTCCGTCAGGCCCATTAGGGTGAGGTCATGCCAGCCAGCTACGCGTATCTCGGTCCGCAGGGCACCTTCACCGAAGTCGCCCTGCGGACGCTCCCGGAGGCTGCCACCCGGGAGCTCGTCCCGATGGTGTCGGTCCCCGCCGCGCTCGACGCCGTCCGCAACGGCGAGGCCGAGGCCGCGTTCGTGCCGATCGAGAACTCCGTGGAGGGCGGCATCACCACGACCCTCGACGAGCTGGTCGCGGGCAGGCCGCTGATGATCTACCGCGAAGTCCTGCTGTCGATCACCTTCGCGCTGCTGGTCAGGCCCGGCACGAAGCTGTCGGAGATCAAGACGGTCACCGCGCACCCCGCCGCCCAGCCGCAGGTCCGCAACTGGATGAAGGCCAACCTCCCGGACGTGCTCTGGGAGTCGGCCGCCTCCAACGCGGACGGTGCGCGGCTCGTCCAGGAGGGCCGGTACGACGCCGCCTTCGCCGGTGAGTTCGCGGCGGGCCCCTACGGTCTCCAGGCTCTGGAGACCGGGATCCACGACGCGGAGAACGCGCAGACCCGCTTCGTGCTGGTGGGCCGGCCCGCCCGGCCCGCGGCGCCCACCGGCGCGGACAAGACGTCCGTGGTCCTGTGGCAGCGCGACGACCATCCCGGAGGGCTGCGCGACCTGCTGGGCGAGTTCGCCACCCGCGGTATCAACCTGATGCTGCTCCAGTCCCGGCCCACCGGCGAGGGCATCGGCAACTACTGCTTCTGCATCGACGCCGAGGGCCACATCTCCGACCGCCGGGTGGCCGAGGCCTTGATGGGGCTCAAGCGGATCTGCCACGAGGTGCGCTTTCTCGGGTCGTACCCGCGTGCGGGCGTCCGCGTCGAGGACGTACCCGCTCCGCTACGGGGGACGACGGACTCCGAGTTCGTGGCGGCGGCCGACTGGGTGGCGCGGTGCGGTGACGGCCGGTTCTGACGACTTCCGTCGTCCTTGCCGCCCCGCCGTCCTGTCGTCCTGCGCCCCTCGCCGTCCTGCTGCCCCTCGCTCCTGTGTCGACTCGCTGAGGGTCGCTCCTGTGTCGATTCGCTGAGCGTCGCTCGGCGGGGCTCGGCGCTGCGCCGGGCCGGAGGGCCTTGTGCGGCCTTGTGCTGAGGAGGCCGATCCGACGCCGGTCGTACCTGCCGATTTTCGTCATCCACAAGAGTTATCCACAGGCGCGGTTCTCGACCTGGGGACAAGTCGACAACGGAGGCCTGCATCGTCGACAAATCGGCCTGCGGACCCTTCGTTCATCCACAGGCGGGCACGTCACCCCTCGTCCACTCTTTTCCTTCGGTCAATCCCATGGAGCGAAGCATTTCTGCTCGAATCCACTCGAACGTGGGTGTAGGGATGGTTTGACCCGGGAATCCCTCGCCCCGGTCGCGAATTTCGGAATGATCACTTCCGTAGTCCACAGATCGTCCACACACCCTGTGGATAACTTCATGAAAGCCCGGACCCCTGTGGACAACTCGCATCTCAAGTCCCGCCCCCCGCAAGGGGATCCGGTCAACAGACCGCCCGCCACCTGCCCCGATCCAGGTAGCGGAGCCCTTTTATTGACGCGCATAACCGATCAAGAAATCCAGTCCGGCATTTCGCCCATAACGTGACACACGTCATGGTGCGGAATATCGAGTCGTTGGCGGGAAGCACGCACCGGTAACCTTGAGGGGTGATTGACCTTCGCCTGCTCCGTGAGGACCCCGACCGTGTTCGCGCCTCCCAGCGCGCCCGTGGAGAGGACGTCGCGCTCGTCGACTCCCTCCTCTCCGCCGACGAGCGGCGCAGGTCGTCCGGCCTCCGCTTCGACGAGCTGCGCTCCGAGCAGAAGGGGCTCGGGAAGCTGATCCCGAAGGCCTCGGGTGAGGAGAAGGCCGAGCTGCTGAAGAAGGCCGGCCAGCTCGCCGCCGACGTCAAGGCCGCCGACGCCGAGCAGCACGAGGCGGACGAGGAGACCAAGCGGCTTCTCCTCCAGCTCGGCAACCTGGTGCACCCCGACGTCCCGGTCGGCGGCGAGGAGGACTTCGTCGTCCTGGAGACGCACGGCACGATCCGTGACTTCGGCGCCGAGGGCTTCGAGCCGAAGGACCACCTGGAGCTCGGCGAGGCGCTGGGCGCGATCGACGTCGAGCGCGGCGCCAAGGTCTCGGGCTCCCGCTTCTACTACCTCACCGGCGTCGGCGCGCTTCTGGAGCTCGCCCTCGTCAACGCCGCGATCGCGCAGGCCACCGAGGCCGGCTTCATCCCGATGCTGACCCCGGCGCTGGTCCGCCCGCGCGCCATGGAGGGCACCGGCTTCCTCGGCCAGGCCGCGGAGAACGTGTACCACCTGGAGAAGGACGACTACTACCTGGTCGGCACCTCCGAGGTCCCCCTCGCCGCGTATCACATGGACGAGATCCTGGACGCCGACAAGCTGCCCCTGCGGTACGCCGGCTTCTCGCCGTGTTTCCGCCGTGAGGCCGGCACGTACGGCAAGGACACCCGCGGCATCTTCCGCGTGCACCAGTTCGACAAGGTCGAGATGTTCTCGTACGTCGCTCCCGAGGACGCCGAGAACGAGCACCAGCGGCTCCTGGACTGGGAGAAGCAGTGGCTGACCGCCCTCGAACTGCCCTTCCAGGTGATCGACGTGGCCTCGGGCGACCTCGGTTCCTCGGCGACCCGCAAGTTCGACTGCGAGGCGTGGATCCCGACCCAGGGCAAGTACCGCGAGCTGACCTCGGCCTCCAACTGCGACGGCTTCCAGGCGCGCCGGCTGTCGGTCCGGATGCGCGACGGCAAGAAGGTGCAGCCGCTCTCGACGCTGAACGGCACGCTGTGCGCCGTGCCGCGCACGATCGTGGCGATCCTGGAGAACCACCAGCTGGCCGACGGTTCCGTACGGGTGCCGGAGGTACTGCGTCCCTACCTGGGCGGCCGTGAGGTCCTGGAGCCGATCTCCAAGTGACTTCCGCGGACGGACCGTTCCCCGCCAAGGGGGCGTTCCCCTACAAGCTCGTCGCGACCGACCTCGACGGGACGCTGCTGCGTTCCGACGAGTCGATCTCACCCCGTACGCGTGAGGCGCTCGCCGCGGTCACCGCCGCGGGCGCCGCGCACATCGTCGTCACCGGGCGCGCGGTGCCCTGGACCCGGCACATCCTCGACGACCTCGGTTACCAGGGGCTCGCGGTGTGCGGTCAGGGCGCCCAGGTGTACGACGCGGGGGAGCACCGGCTGCTGACCTCGGTGACGCTGGACCGGCAGCTGGCCGCTCTGGCGCTCGCCAAGATCGAGGCGGAGGTCGGCCCGCTCCTGCTGGCGGCGAGCCGGGACGGGCTGGACGGAGAGGTGCTGGTCGCGCCCGGTTACCGGAGGCTGGAGGGTTCGCTCCCGGTCGTGCCGCTCAGGGACGCGGCGGACCTCTGGTCGGCGCCGCTGAACAAGGTGTACGTGCAGCATCCGACGCTCTCCGACGACGAGCTGGCCGCGGTCACCCTGCGGGTCGCGGGCGGTCTGGTCGGCGTGACCATGGCGGGTGCCGGGATCGTGGAGCTGCTTCCCCTCGGCCTCTCCAAGGCGACGGGACTCTCCCTGGCGGCCCGCCGTCTCGGTGTGAAGGCGGCGGAGACGATCGCCTTCGGGGACATGCCCAACGACATCGCGATGTTCGCCTGGGCGGCGCACGGGGTGGCGATGTCCAACGCCCACGACGAGCTCAAGTCGGTGGCCGACGAGGTGACGGCCTCCAACGAGGAGGACGGCATCGCGGTGGTGCTGGAACGGTTGCTGGCGGGGGCGTCGTAAGCCGCGGTGCTGTGCCGTAGCCGCGGTGACTGTGCCATAGCCGCGGTGCTGCGCCGTCGGCGGATCGCCGCGTTGTCGAGCGCCGAGCACCGAGCGCCGATGCATCGCGACGGTGCCATTCAGATCTCTTGAGACCACGTGCCACCGCGGGAGACCACATGACATCACGTGACATCACGTGCGAAGTGGCCAGGTGCCCCTGATGCCGTCCTGCGGAGGATGCGCGAATCGAACGCGCGCGGGGGTTCCAGCCCCGACCACGGCTTAGCAAGCCGGTGCCTTACCTCTCGGCCAATCCTCCGGGTGGGCGGCCCGCGCGCGACGCGCGCTCGAAGCGGCCGCCCCGAGCAGCCCCCCGTGCGAGGCGGGTTCGACGGAGGGTGGTTACTCCGGAACCCGCCGCGGGCTGCCCTGTCGGGAGCTCGACGAACTGCTCCTGATGAACATCGTCGCGCCCCTCTCCCAGAACATGGCGCCGGTCCGACCCGACGGCGTTGACACAACTACTGTGCCCGCGGACCGAGTTGGGCGCCACCGAATAAAGCCGGGGCGGGCGGCTGTGGTCAGCCGCGGCGCCACCTGCGCCGGCGTGCCTTGCTGAAGAACCATCCCGCGGGCGGCTCGTCCGAGCGCCAGGGCTGCGGATCGGGACCGCCCTCATGCCAGCGGGCGGCGAGCATACGCGCGCGGGCGGACGGCTCGGCCGTCTCCGCGGACCGTATGAATTCCTGGTCCAGGACGAGGTCGTCCCAGGCTTCCTCGGACTCCTGGCCCCCGGATCCCCGGCCGCCCTCACCCCGTTGTTCCTCGGTCGCCATCCCCGTTCCTCCTGGCCGTGCGTCCCCGTTCGTCCAGTGTGCCCGGACAGATGTGAAGTCGGTGTCAAGAAAAGAGGGCTCCACGCGCGCGTGCACGGCGACAGCAGGCACGCGCGCGTGGAGCCCCGCTCACTCCTCGCCCGCCAGCGTCAGCGTGCGCAGCTTCTGCCCGGCGTACCAGGTGGCGGCGACGGTGACCACGACGAGCAGCACGGTCGCGGTCGGCAGGCTGACGTCCGAGGTGACGAGGTCCCCGCCGGTGACCTTGTGGGCCACCGCGAGCGCCCACTGCTGGACGCTGAGGGTGCGCGCGCCGGACACCAGGGTGCCGAAGAGGGCTTCCCAGACGAGGGCGTAGACGAGGCCGAAGACCACGGCGTGCCGGGTGATGGTCCCCAGGAGCAGGAACAGCGCGGCGTACGCGATCGAGGCGACCAGGGCGGCCACGGTGTAGGCGACGGCGATCTGCTGGCCGTTGCCGTTCAGGACCATGCCGGCGACGAAGGTCGGCACCGCGGAGAACGCCATGGTGACGGCGATGGCGACGATCAGCTTGGTGAAGATGATCGTCGGCCGCTTCAGCGGTTTGGCGAGCAGGTACACCACCGAGCCGTCGTCGATCTCGGGGCCGATCGCGCCGGTGCCGGCGATCACGCCGATGATCGGCACCATCGTGGCGAGCGCGAACCCGCCCAGTACGTCGGAGGCGACCTGGTCGTCGGCTCCGGTGAAGCCGCGTACGGCCACGGAGATGACGATGAGGAGCACGGGAAGGGCGGCGAGAATGAGGGCTCGGCGGCGGCCGAGCAGGGCTCGGTACGTGAGCCTGGCGACTGTGGGGTCGTACATCTTCGGCCTCCTACGCCGCTACGAGATACGAGAAGACGGACTCGAGGGACTCGTCGGACGGCGAGACCGTGAGCAGCCGGATGCCGCTGTCGCGCGCGACCCGGGGCAGCAGCGCGGTGAACCGGCCGAAGTCGACGGCCTGGATGCGCAACGCGCCCTCGGCGAGGTCCACTTCGATGCCGGACGTGGACGGGTCGGCGATCAGCGCGGCGGCGAGTGCCCGGTCGTCGCTGGAGCGGACGAGGTAGCGGTGCGGCCGGTCGGTCATCAGCCGGCGGATGCGGCGGAAGTCGCCACTGGCCGCGTGGCGTCCGGCGACGATCACCTCGATGTGGGCGGCGAGCTGCTCGACCTCTTCGAGGATGTGGGACGAGAACAGCACGGTGCGGCCCTCGTCGCCCATACGGCGCAGCAGGTCCATGAGCTGCATGCGCTGGCGCGGGTCCATGCCGTTGAAGGGTTCGTCGAGGAGGAGCAGGGACGGCTCGTGGACGAGCGCGGACGCCATCTTCACGCGCTGGCGCATGCCCTTGGAGTACGTCGAGATTTTGCGGTCCTGCGCGTACTCCATCTCGACGGTGGCGAGGGCCTTCTGGGCGGCCTTCTTGCCCAGGCCGTGCAACTCGGCGTTGGCGACGACGAATTCGAGGCCCGTGAGGAAGTCGTACATCCCCTCGCGTTCGGGGACGATGCCGATCTGCTTGTAGATCTGTTCGTTGCGCCAGGTGGGCCGGCCGTCGAGGGTGACGGTGCCGGTGGAGGGGGCCAGGAAGCCGCCCATCATGTGGATGAGGGTGGACTTCCCGGCGCCGTTGGGGCCGAGCAGACCGGTGACGCCGGGGCCGATCGTCATGGTGATGTCGTTGACCGCCACCACGTTGCCGAACCAGCGTGAGACGTGGTCGATGTTAAGCGTGGTCACAGCCCGACCTTTCGGTAGCGGCGCATCAGGAGGCCGTAGCAGCCGGCGATGAGTCCCAGGACGACGACGAGGTAGACGACGCCCTGCGCGGACGAGGGGCCCTCCCCTCCGGGGAAGGCGGAGGCGGCGCCCAGGAACGCCGTCTGGACTCCGTCGATGAGCGTGATCGGCGAGAACAGGCCGAGCCAGGGGACGGCTCCGGTGCTGGACTGGTCGAAGGCGATGGCCTGGACGGTGGAAACCGCTCCGTAGGTGATGGTCAGGGCCGCGATGACGGCCGCGATGCCGAAGCCGCGGCGCGGGGTGATCGCGGAGATGACCAGGCCGATGCCGGCGAAGAGGAGGGACAGCAGCGCCACGGAGACCAGTCCCTGGCCGAATCCCTTCGTCTGGTCGGCGAAGTCGAGCTTGGCCAGCAGGGCCCCTACGTAGAGCACGATCAGCGGTGCGGCGGTGAGGGCGAAGAGCGCCGAGGCGAGGGCCGCGTACTTGGCGCGTACGTAGTCGGCGGTCTCGATGGGGCGGGAGAAGTACAGCGGCACCGTCTTGAAACGCAGGTCCCGGGAGACCGACTGGGGTCCCTGGGAGGCCACGTAGAGGCCGATGACGGCCTGCATGATGATCGCGTAGCGCGTGTAGTCGACGGGCAGGTCCTTGGCCTTGGTGGCGACCGCCACGGCCACCATGATCAGGGCGGGGACGCACATCACCACGAAGAGCAGCATGGGCAGGACCTTGGACTTGACCGAGCGGCCGAATCCGTAGGAACCGCGCAGGGACTGCGAGTACAGCGAGCGGCGGGCGTAGGCGCGGCCCAGGCGGGGCCCGTCGTAGTTGCGGTAGCCGATGTTGTGGATGCGGGTCTGTTCGCCCGCGCCGGGTGTGGGCTGGACCTGGGGCTGCTCAACCGCCATGGCCGACCGCCTCCTTCCGCTGCTCGCGCTCGTCACGTTCGCCGCTCTGGTTCTGGGCGTTCTGGTCGTTCTCGGTGTTGAACACCTCGGCGATGTGGTGCCTGCGCTGTTCCATGCGGACCAGGCCGAGGCCGAGGTCGGCGACGATGTCGCGGACGAGGTCGTAGGTCTCCTCGCCGTCGGCGGTGAGCAGCAGGATGTGTCCGGCGCCGGGCAGGCCGCTGCCCTCGTGGGTCTCCACCCCGCGCGCGTGGAGCACGTCGCGGACCGCGCGGGTGCCGTCCGGGTGCTCGTCGGTGTCGGTGACCTCGATGGCGAGGGTCGTCGTCTTCTGCGTGAAGTCGGTGGTGGAACTGGACCGCAGCAGTTTGCCGCCGTCCACCACGACGACGTGGTCACAGGTGCGCTCCAGCTCGCCCAAGAGGTGCGAGGTGACGAGCACCGAGATGCCGAAGTCGGTGTGGATACGCCGGATCAGGCCGCGCATCTCGTCGCGGCCGACCGGGTCGAGGCCGTTGGTCGGCTCGTCGAGGAAGACCAGCTGGGGGTCGTGGACGAGGGCCTGCGCGAGCTTGACGCGCTGCTTCATGCCCGTCGAGTAGCCCCCGATGGGGCGGTACCGCTCCTCGTAGAGGCCGACGTGGCGCAGGGTGTCCGCGGTGCGCTCGCGGGCCGCGGCCGGCGGGAGCCCGGACATGCGCGCCATGTGGACGACGAACTCGGTGGCCGAGACGTCGGGCGGCAGGCAGTCGTGCTCGGGCATGTATCCGACCCGCTCACGGATGGCGCCGCCTTCGGTGGCGACGTCGAGGCCGAGCACGTGTGCGCGGCCCTCCGTGGCGGGGGACAGACCCAGCAGGATCTTGATCAATGTGGACTTGCCGGCTCCGTTGGCTCCGACGAGTCCGGTCACACCGGGTCCGACGTCCACGGAGAGCCGGTCAAGAGCGGTCACCCTGGGGAACCGCTTGCTCAGGCTTTCGGTCGCGATCACAGTCACGGTTCGAAGGTAGTGGCGCACGCCACAGCCGGTCGTCAGACCAGGGAGCTGTATCGGCATCCCTCTTCAGGTGTAGGGGACCGTAAGGGTCCCCCTGAGGTCGAACAACCGGCGACGGACCATCCACATCCGCCGAGTTGTCCACAGGGGCGACGCCGCCCTATTGACGCAGCCTCCAACCATTGTCACATTCATCAGTGTCAAGTTACGGGCACGTACGGCGATCGTGGTGGACGGACGGTGGCATGAGCGGTGCGGCGACGGGTGAACTCTCCGCGGAGCTGCGGGGGTTCAGGGACGTGCAGCGGCTCGCCTACGAGTGCGCGGAGGCGGTGGCGGCCCGGCTGGAGCCGGGGGTGACCGAGCGCGAGGCGGCGCGCATGCAGCGTGAGTGGCTGCGCGGGCGCGGGGTGCGGGACTGGTTCCACCTGCCCTTCGCCTGGTTCGGGGACCGCACGGCGTTCACCGGCTTCCGCGTCCCGCTCCAGTTCTTCCCCACCAACCGCAGGCTGAAGGCGGGGATGCCGTTCATCCTCGACATGGCCCCGGTCCACAAGGGCTTCACGGCGGACATCGGTTACTCGGGCTCCCTGGGGCTCAATCCCGTGCAGGACAAGCTGATGGCCGACCTCAGGGCCCATCGCGAGCTGATCCTGCGCGAGGTGCGTGAGCGTCGCCCGCTGCGCGAGATCTACCAGGACGTGGACCGGCTCATGGTCCGCCAGGGGTACGCGAACCGGCACCGGGCCTATCCGTTCGGTGTGATCGCCCACAAGGTCGACCGGGTGAAGGAACGCCCTTGGTCACCCCACCTGTTCGGGTTCGGTATCCAGTCCCTGAAGGGGCTGGCGAGCGACGCCCTGCACGGTCACCGCGACGGCTGGTCGCCGCTGTGGTCGCCGTACAGGTTCTCCGACCACCCACCCCGTCCGGGGCTGTGGGCGGTCGAACCGCACCTCGGATTCCGGGGTACGGGCGCGAAGTTCGAGGAGATCCTGGTCGTCACCGACTCGAAGGACCCCGAGGCGAGCGCGTTCTGGCTGGACGACGATCTGCCGCACGTGCGGCGCTGGGCGGAGGACAAGTGAGTCTCACGAGGGCGCGCGAGCGCTGGGTGCGGACGGGCGGGGTCGAGCTGTGCGTGGCGGAGCTGGGCGATCAGCGGCAGCCGACGGTCGTTCTCGTGCACGGCTATCCGGACTCCAAGGAGGTGTGGACCGAGGTCGCCGGGAAGCTCTCCGAGCGCTTCCACGTGGTGCTGTACGACGTCCGCGGGCACGGCAGGTCATCGGCGCCGCAGCCGCTGCGGGGCGGGTTCACGCTGGAGAAGCTGACGGACGACTTCCTGGCCGTCGTGGACGCGGTGAGTCCTGACAAGCCGGTGCACCTGGTGGGGCACGACTGGGGTTCGGTGCAGGCCTGGGAGTTCGTCACGGTCGCCCGCACCGAGGGCAGGATCGCGTCCTTCACGTCGATGTCCGGCCCCTCTCTCGATCACTTCGGGCACTGGATCAAGCAGCGCGTGAAGCGGCCCACCCCGCGCGGGGTCGGCCAGCTCCTCGGCCAGGGCGCCAAGTCCTGGTACGTGTATCTGCTGCACACGCCGGTGCTGCCCGAGCTGGCCTGGCGCGGGCCCCTGGGCAGGCAGTGGCCCAAGATCCTGCGGCGCGTCGAGAAGGTCCCCTCGGACGGTTACCCCACGCCCTCGCTGCCCTCGGACGCGGCGCACGGCGCCTGGCTGTACCGGGACAACGTGCGGGCGCGGTTGGGCAGGCCGCGCGAGGACGCGTACGCGCACGCGCCCGTGCAGCTCATCACGCCCCTGGGGGACGCGTTCCTCTCCGAGCGGCTCAACGACGGGCTGGAGCGGTGGGCCCCGGGTCTCGTGCGCCGAACTCTCCCCGCCAAGCACTGGGTTCCGCGCACCCGGCCCGATCAACTGGCGGCCCGGATCACCGAGTTCGTGCACGCCAACGAGGACGGCGTGCCCTTGGGGGACACCGTGGCCACCGGCAGGCACGCGGACCGGTTCGGCGGACAGCTCGTGCTGGTCACCGGCGCGGGGAGCGGCATCGGGCGGGCCACCGCCTACGCGTTCGCCGAGGCCGGCGCGCGCGTGGTGGCCGTCGACCGTGACGCGGAGGGTGCCGCCCGTACGGCGGAGATGTCCCGGCTGATCGGCTCCCCCGAGGCCTGGGCAGAGACCGTCGACGTCTCCGACGAGCAGGCCATGGAGAAGCTCGCCGAGAAGGTCGCCACCGAGTACGGCGTCGTGGACGTGCTGGTGAACAACGCCGGCATCGGACTCTCCGGGTCCTTCCTCGACACCACTCCCGAGGACTGGAAGAAGGTCCTCGACGTGAATCTGTGGGGCGTGATCCACGGCTGTCGGCTCTTCGGGAAGCAGATGGCCGAGCGCGGGCAGGGCGGCCACATCGTCAACACCGCGTCGGCTGCGGCGTACCAGCCGTCGAAGGCGCTCCCCGCCTACAGCACCTCCAAGGCGGCCGTGCTGATGCTCAGCGAGTGCCTGCGCGCGGAGCTGGCGGGGCAGGGGATCGGCGTCTCGGCGATATGCCCCGGTTTCGTCAACACCAACATCGCCTCCACCGCGCACTTCGCCGGTGTCGACGAGAGCGAGGAGCGGCGGTGCCAGAAGCGGTCGGCGCGGCTGTACGGGCTGCGCAACTACCCGCCGGAGAAGGTGGCCGACGCGATCCTGCGCGCCGTCGTCCGCAACCAGGCGGTCGTGCCCGTCACGCCGGAGGCCCGCGGCGCCCACCTCATGTCCCGCTTCTCACCGAGGGCGTTGCGCGCGGTCGCACGACTGGAGCCACCACTATGAGCGGGTCGGGCGGCGGGTCGGCCGGTGGATCGGCCGGTGGATCGGCCGGTGGATCGGCCGGTGACTTCGTCGAACACTGCGCGGGGGAAGAGGACTTCTTGGGAGGGGCCTCCGCCGGGGAGGACCGCTACACGATCGCTCCGCGTCGGGTCTCCTTCGACTGGGAGAGGACGCCCCTTCACTGGATCCCGGACGAGCCCACCGCCACGCATGTCATCAACGTGCTGCATCTGCTGCTTCCAGCGGGGGAGCGGTGGTTCGTGAAGGTCTTCAAGGAGGCGCTCGCGCTCGTCGACAACCCCGAACTCCTCAAGGACGTCAAGGGGTTCATGGGCCAGGAGGCGACGCACAGCGTGCAGCACGCGTACGTCCTGGACCACCTGGCGGCGCAGCGGCTCGACACCGCGGACTTCACGCGGCACGTCGACTTCCTCTTTGATGGGCTGCTCGGCGAGCGGCCTCCGCTGGGAGCGCCCGTCCCGCCGCGGGAGTGGCTGCGTTTCCGCTTGTCGGTGATCGCGGCGATCGAGCAGTTCACCGCGGTGCTGGGCGACTGGGTGCTCGCGGCGGAGGGCCTGGACCTCGCCGACGCCGACGAGGTCATGCTCGACCTGCTGCGCTGGCACGGCGCGGAGGAGGTCGAACACCGCGCCGTCGCCTTCGACATGTACCAGCACTGCGGCGGCGAGGGCCTGCCCCGGTACGCGCGCCGGGTGGCGGGGATGGCGGTCACCGCGCCGGTGCTGCTCTACCTGTGGGGGTGGGGGGCGGCCTATCTCATCCGGCACGACCCCCAGCTCGCCGGACGCCTGCGCTACTCGCTCGCCGCACACAACAGTGCCGTCCGAAAAGGCCTGTTGCCCACCTGGAAAGAGCTGGGAGCGGCCGTGCCCCGCTATCTGCGGCGGTCGTACCATCCCTCGCAGGAGGGCTCGCTGCGCCGGGCGGCGGAGTACCTGGCGCGGTCGCCCGCGGCTCGCTCAGCGGCGGGAGCGATCGGCCGGGCGGCCATCGCGTAGCGACTTCGCCGGGCGGACCCGCCCGGCGACTCGGGAGGGCGGGGAACCGTGAACGAGGAGCCGGTGGATACGGCGGCGGGCCGGGTCGACGGGGGCGGCGCGATGAACGCCCCGGGCCGGCTCGACAGGGGCGGTGCGGTGGAAGCCGCAGGCGGACTCGACAGGCCCGGCGTGGCGAACGCCGCGGGCCGACCCGACATCGCCTGCGCGGCGAACGCCGAGGGCGCGGGGCCCGGAAACGGCCCCGCGACGGACGGCACCCCCGCCGCCCAACCCGCCTACCGCATAGAGGATCTGGCGCACAGAAGCGGTGCCACGGTCCGTACCATCCGGGCGTATCAGGACCGTGGCCTGCTCCCCCGCCCCGAGCGGCGCGGCCGTGCCAACGTGTACGGGGACGCGCACCTGGCCCGGCTGCGCCAGATCGCCGATCTCCTCGACCGGGGGTACACCCTGGCCTCGATAAAGGAGCTCCTGGAGGCCTGGGACGCGGGCCGGGGTCTCGGCGGGGTCCTCGGCCTGGTCGCCGAGGTGGACGGGCCGTGGACGGACGAGGAGCCCGTACGGATCTCCCGGGCGGACCTGGACGAGAGGTTCGGCGGCAGTCCGGACGCCGCGGCACTCGCCGAAGCGATCGCACTCGGTGTGCTGGAGCCCGTGCCGGGGGACGAGAACCTCTTCCTGGTTCCGAGCCCCCAAGAGCTGTCCGTGGCGGTCGAGTTGTACGCGGCGGGGGTACCCCTTCCCGCGATCTCGGGCCATCTCAGGGAGTTGCGGGGTCAGGTCGAGCACATCGCCTCCCGTTTCCTGGAGTTCACGACCGAGCACGTGTTCGCCCGCTATCTGGGAGGACACCCTCCGACGGACACGGAAGCGGCCGAGGCGGCCTCGCTCGTACGACGGCTACGACCGCTCGCGCAGCAGACCGTGGACGCCGAACTGGCGCGCGCCATGCGGTTGTTCGCCAACCGGTATCTGCGGCAACAGCTCGGCGCGGACAAGGTGCCTCGACCCGCGGGCGAGACGCATTTCGCGGCGATACCGGCCGGGACAACTGAGGCGATCACCAAGCTGGTTGGCGCCGGGCAGGTGGACGAGTTCATCGCGGCCGCCGCCGAACGGGAGATGCAGGCACGTACCTTGGATCTCCTCATGTCAAACCACAACAAAAAGCCCAAGGTTGGCGAAATACCCTGAAGAGTCTTGTGAGTTGTCCACAGAATCGCCAATTCCCCTGTGGATAACTGGACTTGGCTGTGGATCAAACCTCGGGACCAAAATCAAATGCGTGATCTCCATCCCGGCAGGCACCCTTGCGGGATGGATGAAAGACGCACCGTGAAGGTGTCGAAGTACCTCTCGAAACACCTGCGGCACCAGCCCGAGCGGATCGGACTGACCCTCGGCGAGGGAGGCTGGGTCGAGATCGAAACGCTGATCGCCGCGGCGTCGGCACACGGTTTCCGGTTCACGCGCGAGGAGCTGGACCACGTGGTGGCCGCGAACGACAAACGGCGTTTCGCCGTCGAGGGGAACCTGATCCGCGCCAGCCAGGGCCACTCCGTCGAGGTCGACCTCGGGCTGCCCACGGCGACTCCCCCCGCGTACCTCTACCACGGGACCGTGGCCCGCAGCCTGGACGCGATCCGCGCCGAGGGTCTCAAGCCGATGAACCGGCACGACGTGCATCTCTCGCCCGACCGCGAAACCGCCACGCGGGTGGGCGCCCGCCGCGGCCGGCCAGTCGTGCTCTCCGTGGACGCCGGCGCCATGGACCGCGACGGCCATGTCTTCCACGTCAGCGCCAACGGGGTGTGGCTCACCGAGGCCGTACCGCCCCGGTACATCCGGTTCCCCTCGCCGCACTGACCTCAGGGATGATCGGGGACATGGAGCAGCTGCCCAGCACCGAGGCCGCCGTCGACGCCCTCCGGTCGATCGCCTCCGAGTACGCGCGGGAGTTCGAGGTCACCCACGACATCGGCGCCGACCAGACGTCCCGCCGCAGTGCCGCGGGCGTCGGTGTGACGGCCGACCCCGACGGTTCGCTTCCGCACGAGGCCTTCGTGGAGTTCGGCGGGCTGCCCCGGCTGAGCGTGCGGCTCTATCCGGAGGACGACGCGCTGATCAGCGTTGAGGGCGTGGAGTTCCCCGACGTCCCGCGCGACGACGTACCCGCCTTCCTGCGCTCGGTCCTCGGGGGCCTCGCGTACGTGAGCGCGCGCCGGTTCCCGCCCGGCTACCGGCTCATCGTGCCGTTGCCCGGCGACCGGACGTACAAGGAGCGCCTTCTGATGGTCGGCCTGAGCCCGTGGCTGAGCGCACGCGTGCGCTGACCCTCCACGCGATCGCCCTACCCGGTCCGCGCTGTGGCAGGCCCTCCGCCCGATCACCGGCCCTCCGCCTTGTCGCCGGACGGAGCGTCGCGGCAGGTGAACGCGACCGCGGCCGGCCGGGCGAGGAACCGACCAACCGCGGGGCTTGATGACGGTGTCAGTGCACGCGAGTGCCGAGGCGGTCACCGCCTGCCGGTCCTCCGCCCGATCGCCGTACCCGGCACTCGATCGCCGGCCCTCTGTCTGATCACCGACCCCCCGTTCGATCGCCGTACCAGTCCCACGGTCACCGACCCTCCGCCCATCGCCGCCCGCTTCGCCGGTCGCGCCCCCGCCCCGCCCCTGCCGCGACCGCTTCGCTCCTGCGCATAGGCTCGGCGGCATGAGTCTGCGTCTGAGCACCGTGATCCTGCCGTATCTCCGCTGGCACGAGGGCGGTCGTGCCGCGTGGCAGCGCGCGGAGGAGCTCGGTTTCCACACCGCGTTCACGTACGACCATCTGTCGTGGCGGACCTTCCGGGACGGTCCGTGGTTCGGAGCCGTCCCGACGCTGACCGCCGCGGCCGCCGTCACCGACCGCCTGCGCCTCGGCACGCTGGTGACCTCGCCGAACTTCCGGCATCCGGTGACCCTCGCCAAGGAACTGATCTCCCTCGACGACATCTCCAACGGCCGGGTCACCCTGGGAATCGGCGCCGGCGGCACCGGCTTCGACGCGACGGCGCTCGGGCAGGAGCCCTGGACCCCGCGCGAGCGCGCCAACCGTCTCGCCGAGTTCGTCCCGCTGCTGGACCGCCTCCTCACCGAGGACTCCGTGTCGTACGGCGGCGACTACTACTCGGCGCACGAGGCCCGCAACATCCCCGGCTGCGTCCAGCGCCCCCGGCTGCCGTTCGCGGTGGCCGCCACCGGGCCGCGCGGACTGGCGCTCGCGGCGCGGTACGGACAGGCGTGGGTGACGACGGGCGACCCGAAGCTGTACGAGGAGGGCACTCCTGAACAGTCGGTTCAAGCCATTCGCGGCCAGGTCGAAAAGCTGGGTGCGGCCTGTGCCGAAGCCGGTCGTGACGTGGGCGAACTCGACAAGATCCTGCTCACCGGCTTCACCCCGGACCGTGGCCGTCCGCTGGAGTCGGTGGACGCGTTCGTCGATTTCGCGGGCCGTCACGCGGAGCTGGGCTTCACCGACCTGGTGCTCCACTGGCCGATCCCCGAATCCGACTTCGCGGCGGACGAGAAGGTCTTCGAGCGGATCGCCCTGGAGGCGACCGCGCAACTGGCCTGAATCGTCGGCTCCACCCTGACGGGGCGTAACAACCCTGGTGAGGACGGTAATCACTCACATGTGCGGGCCGCCGCCCGCCCGTGCACGCATATGCGGGACAATGGGCCGGTGACCTCAGCGACTCGACGGCCCGAGACCCCGGCCTCCATGGTTCCGACCCGGCTGATCGCCACCGATCTCGACGGCACGCTGCTGCGCGACGACAAGTCGGTGTCCGAGCGCACGGTCGCCGCCCTCGCCGCCGCCGAGCGGGCGGGCATCGAGGTGTTCTTCGTCACCGGCCGCCCGGCCCGCTGGATGGACGTCGTCAGCGACCACGTCCACGGGCACGGCCTGGCGATCTGCGGCAACGGCGCCGCGGTGGTGGACCTGCACGGCGGCCCCGGCGCCCACCGCTTCGTCAAGATCCGTGAGCTGACGCCCGACGTCGCTCTCGACGTCATCCAACTGCTCCGCGCCGCGGCCCCCGGCACCGCGGTCGCCGTCGAGCGCACCTACGGACTCCACCTCGAACCGGCGTACCCGGCGCTGCACATGGAGGCCCCGGAGTCCATCGCACCCGCCGAGAAGCTGCTCGCCGCGGACGCCCTCGACGCCGACCAGCCGATCCTCAAGGTGCTCGCCTTCCACCCCGACATGGACCCGGACGGCTTCCTCGCCGTCGCCCGCCTGGCCATCGGCGACCGGGCCGGCGTCACCCGCTCCAGCCCCAGCGCCCTCCTGGAGATCAGCGGCCCCGGTGTCTCCAAGGCGAGCACACTCGCGCTGTGCTGCGCCGAGCGCGGCATCTCGCACGAGGAGGTCATCGCCTTCGGTGACATGCCGAACGACGTCGAGATGCTCACCTGGGCGGGCCGCTCGTACGCGATGGGCAACGCCCACCCTGCCGTGATCGCCGCGGCGTCCGGACGTACGGTCGCCAACAACGAGGACGGCGTGGCGGTGGTGATCGAGCAGATCATCGCCGAGCGGCAGGCCTGACCCGCGACCGGGGACGACGCCCGCGCGGACTCGCGACGACGGATGCCGAGGCAAGGCTCACGGCCGCGTTCCCGCCCGCACCGTAGCCGGTACCCCCCGCACCCGTTCGCGCGGATCTACAGCGAAACCCCCCGCGCCGCCAGCCACGGCACCGGGTCGATCCCCGACCCCAGCTCGGGCGTGACCCGCACCTCGAAGTGCAGATGCGGGCCGGTCGAGTTGCCGGTGGTGCCTGACTGTCCGATCCACTGCCCGGCTTCGACCCGCTCGCCCTGGTCGACGGTGACTGCGGCGAGGTGCGCGTACTGCGTGTAGTAGCCGCCCGGGTGCTGGACCACGATCGCGATACCGAACGCCCCGCCGCACGACACCTTCACCACCCTGCCCGCTCCGGCCGCCCGCACCGGCGTGCCGATCGGCACCGCGAAGTCCTGCCCGGTGTGCCGGCCGGCCCAGCGTTCACCGCCGCTGCCGAAGCTCGCGGAGAGCTCGTACGTCTCCACCGGCGGGACCCACGCGCGCGTGGAGTCCGTTTCCGGCTGGTCGAGCCGGACGGCACCCCGGCAGGCGCCCGCCCCCACCGCGGCGTCCGCCTGGCCCTGGAGCACCGACCGCGCCTCGTCCAGTTTCACCTGGATCGTCCGCTTGATCTCGGCGAGTTCGACGTTGCGCCTGTCCAGTGCCTGCCACTGCGCCTGGGCCTTCGCCTCGTCCGCGGCGAGTCTCTCCTCGGCCCGGCGGCTCTTGCTGATGGCGTTGTTGACGGCGAGATCCGCCTGCCACACCGCGCGCTGACCGCGCATCAGTTCCTCCGGGCTGTCCGCGAGCAGCAACTGCGCGGTGATCGGCAGGCCGCCGCCCTCGCGGTACTGGGCGCGCGCGATACGGCCGAGGTCCCCGTTCAGCACGGCGATGTCCTGCCGTTCCCGTGCGAGGAGTTCCTCCGCCCGCTGCGCTCTGCTCCGCTGCGCCGCGGCCTCCTGATATCCGGCCTCGTACTGCCGCGCCGCCACGGAGGCGTCCTCGTAGAGCCGCGCCACCTGGGCACTGATGCCGGGCTCGGCCCCCGACTCGCCCTCGGCGGAGGTGGGCCGGGCCGCGAGAACCGCGACCGCGCACAGCAGGGCCGGCAGGAACAGGGGATGGCGGCGAAGTGAGCGCATGACAGCGATCGTGTCGCGTACCCGCGCTCCCGGTCCTGTTCAAGGGGTACGCACGGGGGAACGGGCGCCACGGATGGCTCTTTCGGGTGGGCCGAACAGGGGGATGGCTAGGGCGTGTTGACCCGCGAGGGCGGTGAGATGTGCTGGGGGAAGCCTTGCGGGGAGCCCTGAGGCGGGGAGCCCTGAGGCGGGGAGCCCTGAGGCGGGGAGCCCTGAGGTGGGGAGCCCTGAGGCGGGGAGTTCGGCGAGACGAGGCGGGAGCCGTGTGCGCTCAGTACGGCGCCTGCCACACCACTGTCGTACCGCTGCCGTGCTCACCGGCCCCCGGCTCGAACCAGCTCTCGCCGCCCAGGGACTCGGCGCGCCGCTCAAGGTTGTGCAGGCCGCTGCGCCTGCCGCCGTCGGGGATGCCGACCCCGTTGTCGGCGACCGTCAGCCGTACGCCCCGCCGTCCGTCCCGCAGGGTCGACCTCGCGTCGACGACGACGTCGATGCGGGAGGCCCCGGCGTGCCGGAAGGCGTTGGAGAGGGCCTCACGCAGGGCGGCGATGAGGTTCTTGCCGGTGAGTTCCCCGACCACGGTGTCGACAGGTCCGACGAAGCGGTGGGCGGGCTTGAAACCGAGCGGTACGGCGGCCATGTTGATCTCGCGCAGTACGCGGGTGCGCAGTCCGGACGGTGCTTCGGCGGGGTCCTGCTGGAGCGCGAAGATGGCGGTGCGGATCTCCTGGATGGTGACGTCGAGAGCGTCCACCGCCTTGCCGACCCCTTCCCGGACCTCGGGAGTGACGGACCGCCGCTGGGCGCCCTCCAGCATCATCCCGGTGGCGAAGAGCCGTTGGATCACGAGATCGTGCAGGTCACGGGCGATCCGGTCGCGGTCCTCGTACACCGCGAGGCGCTCCCGGTCGCGCTGCGCCTCGGCCATCATCAGCGCGAGCGCGGCCTGCGCGGCGAACTGCGCGGCCAGGGTCCGCTCGGTCCCCGTGAACGGGCGGGCGCCCAGCCCGCGCGGGGTGACGAGGCAGCCGAGGACGCGTCCGTCGCTCTGCAACGGGAGCATCATCATCGGCCCGTACAGTCGGGCGAACTCGGTGACCATGCGCGGGTCGGTGGCCGCGTCGTCGACGAACACGGGCTTCCCGCAGCGAAGTTCGGCGACGAACTCGTTCTCCGGCGGGAAGACCATTCCCAGCGCCTTCGAGGGGTGCTCGGCGGCGACGGCGACGACCTCCAGGCCGCCCTCGGCGGAGGGCAGCAGCACGACCCCCGCCGCGGAACCCGAGAGCCGGCGGGCCTGTTCGGCGACCACCTGGAGGGCGTCCTCGGCAGGACCGCCGGACAGGAGGGCGGTGGTGACGGCCACCGAGCCGTCGATCCAGCGCTCGCGCTGCTGGGCGGCCTCGTACAGCCGGGCGTTGCCGATGGCGATGCCCGCCTCCGTCGCCAGCACGCGGACCATGTTGAGGTCGTAGTCGTTGAAGGGCCCGCCGCCACGCTTCTCCGTCAGGTACAGATTCCCGAGGATCTCGCCCTGTACCTGGATGGGCACCCCCAGGAAGGTCCGCATCGGCGGATGGTGCGCCGGGAAGCCGCAGGACCGCGGATCGTCCGTCACGTTCGCGAGCCGTACGGGCTCCGGGTCGTGGATGAGCGCCCCCAGCAGCCCCTTGTGACCGTCCGGCAGCCTCCCGATCAGCCGGGCGGTGTCTTCGTCGACGCCCTCACCGTGGAACGCGAAGTCCACGAGCCCGTCCCCGTCCTCCGGCAGGACCCCGATCGCCGCGTACCGGGCGTCCGACAGCTCAGCCGCGGTCTCGCAGATGTGGTCGAGCGTGGAGTGCAGTTCCAGGCCCGTTCCCACCGACCGCACCGCCTCCAACAACTGGGGCACCCGCACGGCCAGGTCGACGGACAGCCCCTGCCCCCCGGGGACCTCCGGACCGGCCGTGCCGGAACCACCGCCAGACTGAGACGGGGACTGAGACGGGGATAGGGACGGGGACGGGGTCTCGGGCTCGGACTCGGGCGAGGCGGGGTCTGCCGACATACCCCGAGCGTAGTTAGTCCCTTTTGTCAGGGAAAGCCGGAGACAGGCCCTGGCCCGATGCCTGATCGGGCCCAGGGCCTGATGCCTGATCGGGCGGCCATCCACCTCGGCCACCCAGCTCGGCCGCCCTCGCGATCAGTACGCCGCGGCACCGACCAGCAGGTCCCCTGCCGCCTCCCGGTCCACCATCTCCCGAAGCGGGCCCTCGACGGCCGCCAGCTCCGCGTACGGCCCTCGTTGGACCACCCGGCCCTCCGCCAGCACGATCACCTCGTCCACGGCGTCAAGACCGGCCAGCCGATGGGTGATCAGCACAGTCGTACGGCCTTCGGTCGCGGCCAGCAGATCCGCGGTGAGCGCGTCGGCCGTCTGGAGATCGAGGTGCTCCGCGGGCTCGTCCAGCACGAGGACGGGGAAGTCGGCGAGCAGTGCGCGGGCCAGCGCGAGCCGCTGACGCTGCCCCCCGGACAGCCGGGCGCCGTGTTCGCCGATGAGCGTGTCGAGCCCGTCGGGGAGATCGTCGGCCCAGTCGAGCAGCCGGGCCCGCGCGAGCGCGTCACGCAGCCCGGCCTCGGTTGCGTCCTTCCTGGCCAGCAACAGGTTCTCGCGTACCGAACTGTCGAAGAGGTGCGCGTCCTGGGCACACAGCCCGACCAGCCGCCGTACGGCGTCACCTGACATCTCGTACGCGTCTGCCCCTCCCAGCGTGTAGGTGCCCTCGTCCGCGTCCAGGAAGCGCAGCAGAACCTGCGCGAGCGTGGTCTTGCCGGATCCGGAGGGGCCCACGACAGCGATCCTGCGCCCCTGCTCCAGGGTCAGGCCGAGCCCGGTGAGCGCGTCCCGGTCCTGTCCTGCGTGTCGGGCGTCCAGCGACTTGAGGACCAGGGGGAAGGGGGAGGCGGGCGCCTGCGCCG
Organism: Streptomyces sp. NPDC088747; assembly: GCF_044751025.1. NCBI lineage: Bacteria > Bacillati > Actinomycetota > Actinomycetes > Kitasatosporales > Streptomycetaceae > Streptomyces > Streptomyces sp. NPDC088747. Next base: position 594,203 of record NZ_JBIVKZ010000002.1, on the reverse strand, counting down.
GGTCCTCCGGTTCGCGTACGGGATCGGCGGCGTCCAGCACCTCGTACACCCGCTCCGCGCTCTTGTGCACCCGCTGTCGGTACTGGACGGCGAGCGGCAGCGCGAGGACGGCCTCGAAGGCGGCCAGCGGGGTGAGGACGACGACGGCCATCGCCACTCCGCTCAGCCGCCCCGCGGAGACCGCCTGGGCGCCCACGACGGCCGCGGCCGTGACCGTCAGCCCGGACACCAGGGTGGTGAGCCCGTCGCCCAGCGCGGTCGCGGTGGCGGTCCGGGAGGCGATACGGGTGAGTACCGAGTCGGCCCGTCGAGTCTCGGCGGTACGGGCGGGCAGCGCGCCGGCGACCGCCAACTCGGCCGTGCCGGTGAGCAGATCGGCCACCCGGGTCGCGAGAACACCGCGCGCGGGTGCGAGCCGCCGCTCCGCGCGACGCGCCACGGCGCCGGTCAGCAGGGGTACCCCGACCGCGGCCGCCAGCAGTCCCACGGCGAGCACGGCACCGGCCTCGGGCAGCAGCCACGCCGTGAAGCCGACGGAAGCGGCGGACACGACGCCCGCGGCTCCAACGGGGAGCAGCCAGCGCAGCCAGTAGTCCTGGAGGGCGTCGACATCGGCGACGAGCCGAGACAGCAGATCTCCACGCCGGGTCGTCCGCAGTCCGGCGGGCGCCAGCCGCTCAAGGCGCCGGTACACGGCGACCCGGGTGTCGGCCAGCATCCGCAGCACCGCGTCGTGCGACACGAGCCGCTCGGTGTACCGGAACACGGCCCGCCCGATACCGAACGCCCTCGTGGCCGTCACCGCGATCATCAGATACATCACCGGAGGCTGCTCGGACGCTCGCGAGATGAGCCATCCGGACGTGGCCATCAACCCGACGGCGCTGCCCAGCGCGAGACTGCCGAGGAGGAGGGCGAGACCGAGGGCGCCCCGTCTGGGGGCGGCCATGGCCCGGACACGGGCGAGCACGCCGTCCCGCCTGCGCGTGGCCATGCCCGCCCCTCCTCCGACCCCGACAGGCACGCTCTCCAGCTCGACCGCCCGTCCCTCCGACGCTCGCCCGGCCTGCACACTCCCGGCGCTCCCGGCACCGGCCACCGGCACGACCGCCGGTACCGATCCGACCGCCGCCGGTACCGATCCGGACACCGGTACGACCGCCGGTACCGCTCCAGGCGCCGGTACGACCACTGGTCCGGACGCGGGCGCCGGTACGACCGACCCGGAGCCGGACGCCGATACGTCCGCCGCGGAACCGGACGCCGATACGTCCGCCGCGGAACCGGAAGCCGGTACGGCCGTCGCGGGTTCCATCCGAACCACCCGGTCGGCCACCCCCAACAACGCCGGCCGGTGCACCACCAGCAGTACCGTCCGGCCCACGGAGAGCCGCCGGACCGCCTCCACGACCTCCGCCTCCGTCGCGCCGTCCAGTGCGGCCGTCGGCTCGTCGAGGAGCAGCACCGGACGGTCCGCGAGGAACGCGCGGGCCAGGGCGAGACGCTGGCGCTGGCCTGCCGACAGCCCGGCACCGTCCTCACCGAGCACGGTGGCCGCTCCGTCGGGCAACGCGTCGACGAAGCCCGCGGCGCCCGCGTCGGCCAGCGCCCGCCGTACCGCGGCGTCGTCCGCGTCGGGCCGGGCGAGCCGTACATTCTCGGCGATCGACTGGGCGTACAGGTGGGGCCGCTGCGGCACCCAGGCGATGCGCGAACGCCAGTCAGCCAGGTCTGCCTCGCGGAGATCGACTCCCCCGATCCGCACCCGCCCCTCGGCGGGTTCCACGAATCCCAGCAGGACGTTCAGCAGCGTCGACTTGCCCACGCCGCTCGGCCCGACAAGGGCCACCGTCTCCCCGTGCCCGACGGTGAAGGAGACGCCTGAGACCGCGTCGCCGGAGCGCCCCGGATACCGCACGGTCACGGCCTCGAAGCCGATCTCGCCCTCCGGCACGGGACGCGAGCCGGAGGAGGGCACCGGAGTCTTCAGCACCGCGAAGATCTCCTCTGCCGCGGAGAGGCCTTCGGCGGCGGCGTGGTACTGCGCGCCCACCTGCCGCAGCGGCAGATACGCCTCGGGTGCCAGGACGAGGATGACGAGCCCCACGTAGAGGTCCATCTCGCCGTGGACGAGCCGCATACCGATGGTCACCGCGACCAGCGCGACCGAGATCGTCGCGAGCAGTTCCAGGGCGAAGGACGACAGGAAGGCGATCCGCAGGGTCCGCATGGTCGCCTGCCGGTACTCGCCGGTGATCTTCCGGATCGACTCGGCCTGCGCCTTGGCCCGGCCGAAGACCTTGAGCGTGGGCAACCCCGCGACCACGTCCAGGAAATGCCCGGAGAGCCGTGAGAGCAGCCGCCACTGACGGTCCATCTGGCTCTGGGTGGCCCAGCCGATGAGCATCATGAACACCGGGATCAGCGGCAGCGTGCCGGCGATGATGGCCGCCGACACCCAGTCCTCGGTGACGATCCGGGCGAGCACCGCCACGGGAACCACCACCGCGAGCCCCAACTGCGGCAGATAGCGCGAGAAGTAGTCGTCGAGCGCGTCGACTCCCCGGGTGGTGAGGGCGACCAGGGATCCCGTCCGCTGCCCGCTCAGCCAGCCGGGACCGAGCTGCGACGCCCGCTCCAGCAGCCGCCCCCGCAACTCCGACTTGACCGCCGCGCCGGCCCGGTGCGCGGCGAGTTCGGTGAGCCAGGAAACCAGGGCGCGCCCCGCAGCGACCAGAACCAGCAGAACCAGCGGGGTGCGGAGTTCGGTGACCGAGTAGCCGTGCTGGAAGGCGCCGACCACCACTTCGGCGATGAGCATCGCCTGGGCAATGACCAGCGCCGCTCCGGCGGCCCCCAGACCGACAACCGCCGCGAGGAAGAAGCGAGTTGCGCGGGCGTACCGAAGCAGACGCGGGTCGATTGGTTTCACGTGAAACACACCCTTGGCTCAACAGGCACGTTTCACGTGAAACATGCCGTAGTCGGACTCAGCGCGCTCAACCGGGCTCAGCGCGCGTCGGAAGACTCAGTGCGTGGTGGCGGACTCGGTGTCCGGTAGAGGACTCAGTGCGTTGCGTCGACGCTGATGTGCTGCGTGCCGATCCGCTTGCGGAACACCCAGTACGTCCATGACTGGTAGAGCAGGACGATCGGTGTCGCGATCCCAGCGCACCAGGTCATGATCTTCAGGGTGTACGGGCTCGACGACGCGTTGCTGACCGTCAGGCTCCACTCGTCGTTGAGCGAGGAGGGCATGACGTTCGGGAAGAGGGACAGGAACAGCATCGCGACGGCAGCCACGATGGTGAGCCCCGACAGCATGAACGCCCAGCCCTCACGCCCGGCCTGGACAGCCCCGAGTGCCGCGACCAGCGAGACGACCGCGACGATCAGCGCGACCAGGGAGCTGCCGTCACCGTTGTCGGCCTGGGTCCAGACGAGGAAGACGAGAGCCAGCACGGCCGTCGCCAGCCCGAGCTTCAGCGCCAGTTTCCGCGCCCGCTCCCGGATGTTCCCGACGGTCTTGAGCCCGACGAACACCGTCCCGTGGAAGGTGAACAGGGTCAGCGTGACCAGGCCACCGAGGATCGCGTACGGGTTGAGGAGGTCCCAGAAGCCGCCGACGTACTCGAAGCTGCGGTCGATCTTCACTCCGCGCACGATGTTGCCGAAGGCGACGCCCCACATGAACGCGGGGATCAGGGAGGTCCAGAAGATCGCGTTCTCCCAGTTGCGCTGCCAGTTCTCCTCAGGCCGCTTCACCCGGTACTCGAAGGCCACGCCGCGCACGATCAGGCAGACCAGGATGATCAGCAGCGGCAGGTAGAAGCCGGAGAAGAGCGTGGCGTACCACTCGGGGAAGGCGGCGAAGGTCGCGCCGCCCGCGCTGAGCAGCCACACCTCGTTGCCGTCCCAGACCGGGCCGATCGTGTTGATCAGGACGCGCTTCTCGGTGCGGTCACGGGCCAGCAGTTTGGTGAGGACGCCGACCCCGAAGTCGAAGCCCTCCAGGAAGAAGTAGCCGGTCCAGAGGACCGCGATAAGGACGAACCAGACGTCGTGGAGTTCCATGACTCAGCAGCTCCCTCGGCCTAGTAGGAGAAGGCCATCGGCTTGTCGGCGTCACTGAGGTCGCCGCCGATCTTCGTGGGCGGATTGAGGTCGGCCTCGGTGAGTTCGGGCGGCCCCTGCTTGACGTACTTGACCATCAGCTTCACCTCGATGACGGCGAGGACCGCGTAGATCAGGGTGAACACGATCAGCGAGGTGAGCACCTCACCCTGCGAGACGCCCGGCGAGACGGCGTCCCTGGTCTTCAGCAGGCCGTAGACCACCCAGGGCTGACGTCCCGTCTCGGTGAAGATCCAGCCCCAGGAGATGCCGATGATCGGGAAGATCAGCGTCCACTGGGAGAGCCGCCACCACCAGACGCCCAGCTTCGGTGTCAGCTCCCGCCGCTTGGTGAGCATGAGCTTGGGCACGTCCTCGTCCCCGGTGCGGTGTTCCGCCGCCAGCCAGAACTTCCGCCGGGTCAGCCAGAGACCGGCGCCGCAGAGGATCATCGAGACTCCGCCGAAGCCGATCATCCAGCGGTAGGCCCAGTAGGCGGTGGGGATGTTGGGCCGGTAGTCGCCCGGCCCGTACTTCTCCTGCTCGGCCTTGTTGATGTCGTTGATGCCGGGGATCTCGGCGTTGAAGTCGTTCTTGGCGAGGAAGGACAGTATTCCGGGGATCTCGATGGCGACCTTGTTGTGTCCCTCGGCCACATCGCCGTACGCGAAGAGCGAGAAGGGGGCGGGCTGCTCGGATTCCCACAGCGCCTCGGCGGCCGACATCTTCATGGGCTGCTGCTCGTACATCACCTTGCCGAGGGTGTCGGCGCTGACCACGGTGAGGATCGTGCCGACCAGCGCGGTGATCAGCCCGAGCCGCAGCGACATGCGCATCGTCCGGATGTGCTGCCTCTTGCGGAGGTGGAAGATGGCGATGCCGGTCACGAAGGCGCCGCCGACCAGGATGGACGCGCTCATGACGTGCCAGAAGTTGACGAGCGCGGTCTCCTGGAAGAGCACCTTGGGGAAGTCGGTGAGCTCGGCCCGGGTACTGCCGTCCGCCTTCTTCACGATCCGGTAGCCGACCGGATGCTGCATGAAGGAGTTGGCCGCCATGATGAAGTACGCGGACAGGACCGTGCCGATCGAGACCATCCAGATGCAGGCGAGGTGGATCTTCTTCGGCAGCTTGTCCCAGCCGAAGATCCACAGCCCGATGAAGGTGGACTCGAAGAAGAAGGCGATCAGCGCCTCGAAGGCGAGCGGGGCGCCGAAGACGTCACCTACGAAGCGCGAGTAGTCGGACCAGTTCATGCCGAACTGGAACTCCTGCACGATGCCGGTCACGACACCCATGGCGATATTGATCAGGAACAGCTTTCCCCAGAACTTGGTCGCCCTGAGGTAGTGCTCCTTGCCCGTTCGCACCCAGGCGGTCTCGAGGATCGCCGTGACCGCGGCGAGCGAGATCGTCAGGGGCACGAAGAGGAAGTGGTAGACGGTGGTGATGCCGAACTGCCAGCGCGCCAGGGTCTCGGGCGCCAAAGCCAATTCCACGTCGTCACTCTCCTTACATCGCCGTGGTACAGCGGCAGTTTGCTCCGTTTGTCACGCACATCACGGGCGCAACCGGGCACGTTTGTGAACGCGTTCACATTCACAAGCAAGTATGCCGCATAGCCGTTCGAGGGTTGACACGCGGGGGGTGCCTAAGCGTGGACCGGCTGGTCACGGCCGAATTGTCGACACGAAGTCGGTGCGCGAAGGTCGTCCCGGACCCCGATCCGACCGATCCGCAGACCGATCCGCAGCCCGCCCCGCCGGCCCGCTCCACCGACCGGTGGGCCACCGGTCCACCGCCTCCGGCACTCGCACTGGCACTGGCACCGGCACCGACACCGACCAGCCTCGCCCCTCGCCGGACCCCGCCCGCCCGGGCGCACAGCAAGACGCCGCCGCGCATCCACACCGCACGACGGCGCCCTCGTACCCGTAGAACGTCTTTCGACGGAACCGCCGCCCTGGCCCCGCATGCCCTGGGCCCCCGGAACCTCCGACCCGGCGGCTCCACGGGCCCCAGCCCCGTCACCACCGAGGCAGCGCCCCGACGACCCGGCGACCCCGCCTGCCCCAACCCCCGTCACCGCCGCCCCGGCCCCGGAACCCAGGGCCTGTCCGACAACCCTCCGACAGGCTCTCGGCAACCCTCCGACACCCCCTAGAGCTCCTTGCGGAACCCCTCCGTCGCCTTGAGGAAGATGTCGTTCGCCTCGGTCTCGCCGATCGTCACCCGGACCCCCTCGCCGACGAACGGCCGCACGACGACCCCGGCCTGCTCGCACGCGGCAGCGAAGTCGAGCGTGCGCTCCCCCAGCCGCAGCCAGACGAAGTTGGCCTGCGTCTCGGGCACCGTCCAGCCCTGCCCGCGCAGCGCCTCGACCACCCGGAGGCGCTCCGACACCAGGGAGCCCACCCGGCCCAGCAACTCGTCCTCGGCGCGCAGCGAGGCGACCGCCGCGTCCTGGGCGAGCTGGCTCACGCCGAAGGGGACCGCCGTCTTGCGCAGGGCCGCGGCCACCGGCTCGTGGGCGATCGCGAAACCGACCCGCAGGCCCGCGAGCCCGTACGCCTTGGAGAAGGTGCGCAGCACACAGACGTTGGGCCGGTCGCGGTAGAGCGAGACGCCGTCCGGCACCTCCACGTCACGGTTGAACTCGCGGTACGCCTCGTCCAGGACCACCAGCACATCGCTGGGCACCCGGTCGAGGAACCGCTCAAGCTCGGCCCGGCGCACCACGGTGCCGGTGGGGTTGTTGGGGTTGCAGACGAAGATCAGCCGGGTCCGGTCGGTGATCGCGTCCGCCATCGCGTCCAGGTCGTGCACATCGCCCGGCGTCAGCGGCACCCGCACCGAGGTCGCCCCGCTGATCTGCGCGATGATCGGGTACGCCTCGAAGGACCGCCAGGCGTAGATGATCTCGTCGCCCGGCCCGCTCGTGGCCTGCACCAGCTGCTGTGCGACCCCGACGGAACCGGTGCCGGTGGCCAGGTCCGAGAGGGGGACCGCGAAGCGCTCCGACAACTCGTTCATCAGACCGGTGCACGCCATGTCCGGGTAGCGGTTGAAGGACGCCGAGGCGGCGGCCACGCTCTCCATCACACCGGGCAGCGGCGGGTAGGGGTTCTCGTTCGAGGACAGCTTGTACGCCACCCCGCCACCGGCCGCGGCGGGCCTGCCGGGCTTGTAGGTGGGGATACCCTCCAGCTCGGCACGCAGCTTGGGGCTCGTCTCGCTCACCGCAGTCCTCCTCGCGACCACCGACGGCTCATGACCACCACCGGCTACCAATGCTCCTCACCTTATGAGGATTCGGCGCCACTGCGAATGGCCTGTGGACAACCGCCTCGCCGTCGGCGGAGCCCGAGTGATCATCCCCGTACGAAGGCGTACGAATGGGGGGCGCGCCACCCTTCAGACCGCGCGCCGGTGGCTCACGCCGTAGCGCGCATCCCTCGTCAAGGTGAGTTGAGACCTCTTCGAGACATGGCCCCCTTGGCAGGCCTATGCGCGCCGACAAGTCACGTCCTGCCATTGGATCGTTCAACTGACTTTCTTTCTAAGGCAGTTGGCCCTTTTCGACCATGCAGAAACGTGCCTGTCAACGAGTGCATATGCGTCCGCACTACCCCACCGCATGAGCCCTACTATCGGCTCGCCATGACAGCAGCAGGGAAGCACCAGGTGAGCCGGGCGGATACAACCCGCCGCGGCGGTCGGCCGGGCCGGGCGGGCATCAGAGACGTGGCCGCAGCCGCCGGAGTGTCCATCACGACCGTCTCCGACGCCCTCAACGGCAAGGGCCGGCTCCCGGACGCCACCCGACGCCATGTCCGCGAGGTCGCCGACCGGCTGGGCTACCGCCCGTCGGCCGCGGCCCGAACCCTCCGTACCGGCAAGTCGGGTCTCATCGGCCTGACCGTGACGACGTACGGGGATGAACCTTTCACCTTCACCGAATTCGCGTACTTCGCGGAGATGGCCAGAGCCGCCACCTCGGCCGCGCTGGCCCGGGGCTACGCCCTGGTCATCCTCCCCGCGACCTCGCGCCACGACGTGTGGTCCAACGTCGCCCTGGACGGCACCGTCGTCATCGACCCGTCCGACCACGACCCGGTCGTCAGCGAACTCGTCCGCCAGGGCTTACCGGTCGTCTCCGACGGCCGCCCGGCCGGCTCGCTGCCGGTCACCGCCTGGGTGGACAACGACCACGAGGCCGCCGTACTGGGCATCCTCGACCACCTGGCCGACGCCGGCGCCCGCCGGATCGGCCTCCTCACCGGCACCACCACCGACACCTACACTCACCTCTCCACCACCGCCTACCTGCGCTGGTGCGAGCGCGTGGGCCAGGATCCGGTGTACGAGGCCTACCCGGCGCACGATCCCTGCGCGGGAGCCGTCGCCGCCGACCGGCTGCTCGCGCGGCCCGACCGGCCGGACGCCGTCTACGGACTCTTCGACCCGAACGGCACCGACCTGCTGGCCGCGGCGCGGCGCTACGGCCTGCGCGTACCGGACGACCTGCTCCTCGTCTGCTGCAGCGAGTCCACGGTGTACGCCAGCACCGAGCCGCCCATCACCACGCTCTCGCTCAAACCGCGCCGGATCGGCACCGCGGTGGTGCAACTCCTCATCGACGCCATCGAGGGGGTCGAATCGGACCAACCGGTCGAGCAGGTGATACCGACCGAGCTGATCGTGCGGACCTCCTCGGAACGCCGTCCGCCGCGGACGACGGTGAGTCCGCCCCGATCACCCGAGAAAGGCTGACGCCCGACGCGGACGGGTGGGGTAAGCCCCGCCCAATCCGGGCAAAAACCCCGGTGAACAGGGCTCCTGCTCCGATTCACCACCCCTGGGTCATCACATGGCGCGATCCGCATTCCTATGATGGGCCCACGACACCGCGGGCCGCTGCGACCAGGCAGTCCGATCCGGTGCAGATGCGGCGCGATGGTGGTGGAGGGGTCGATGACTCAGGGGGCCGGTCAGGGACCCGAGGCGCGGACGGCGACGTTGCGCGACTTCCGGGTGCCCGCGTACGTGCACGAGACCGGTCCGTACGCCCAGAGCACGCTACCCGGCGAGGGACCTGTGGCCGTCGAGGAGCCCGAGGGCTACACCCCGACGCGGCGCGATCTGCCGGTGATCAACCGGGGTGACACGGTCCAGGTCACCGTCGACCCCGCGGAGGCCGTGCCGGGCGGAGCCGACGGACCGGGCCCGCTGTACGTGGTGGGCGATGTGCACGGCTATCTCGACCAGCTCGTCGCCGCGCTCCAGGAGCAGGGCCTCCTCGACGCCGGCGGCAACTGGTCGGCGGGCACCGCGCGCCTGTGGTTCCTCGGCGACTTCACCGACCGCGGCCCGGACGGCATCGGCGTGATCGACCTCGTGATGCGGCTGTCCGCCGAGGCCGCGGCCGCCGGCGGCTATTGCAAGGCGCTCATGGGCAACCACGAGCTGCTGCTGCTCGGTGCCAGGCGCTTCGGCGACACCCCGGTCAACTCCGGCGCCGGCACCGCCACCTTCCAGGCCGCCTGGCTGCTCAACGGCGGCCAGAAGACCGACATGGACCGTCTCCAGGACCACCATCTGCAGTGGATGGCCCGTCTCGACGCGATGGAGGAGGTCGACGGCCACCTCCTGGTGCACTCCGACACCACCGCCTACCTCGACTACGGCGACTCCATCGAGGCGGTCAACGACACCGTCCGCGAAACCCTCACCCGCAACGACGCGGACGAGTGCTGGGACCTGTTCCGCAAGTTCACCAAGCGCTTCGCCTTCCGCGACGACGGCGGCGCCGCGGCCGTGCTCTCCCTGCTGGACATGTACGGCGGCTCACGCATCGTCCACGGCCACAGCCCCATCCCCTACCTCCTGGGCGACGTGGGGTCCGAGGACGGCGAGGAAAACACCAGCCCCGGAGTCGAAGGACCACATCTCTACGCCGACGGACTGGCCATCGCGATGGACGGCGGTGTGACCATGGCCGGAAAACTGCTGGTCCAGCAGCTGCCACTGGACAGCTGAGGCTTCTTCGGGCAGGCATCCCACGGTGAAGGACTCCGCTGGCCACAGGGCAATTTCTGGAAACCCCCTGTCACGGCGTGCCGTCGCCGCTCTACCATCGGACTATCCGTAGCAGGCTCCCCTCCGTTTCTGCCCAACGGCTCGTCAGCGTGCGAGCCATCAGCCCTACGGAGCATCGGGGGATGCAGATGAACAGCGTTCCGCAGCACCTGCTGAGCGAGGACCGCCAGGAATACGAGCGGATCCTCGATGAGGCGCTGCGCTCCGCACCACACCGCCCGGAACTCGCCGCTGTCGGCCAGCGGCTCAACCCGGAACAACTGCGCACCATGGCACTCAACGCCACGGCACTCATCACGGTGGCCGCGACGGCCGAGTACCAGCACTACGTGAAAGCCCGTGAGGAACTGCGTCAACCGGCGCCGACCACCCCGTCCGCTCGCAAGGAATCCGGCTCCGCCGAGCCGGGTTCGAGTGCGATGGGGTTCGCCGCCACCGTGGGGGAGGTCACCGAGACAGCCGGCGCGGGCGCCATCGCCGTCGTCGCGGTGCTCGCCCCCGTCCTCGCCGGGACGGCCGCGGCGATCTTCCTGCTCGTGGGGTACATCCTGAAAATGCTCGACCCCGAGCCGGCGTTCGCCAAGACCCTCCTGACCACCGGGTGGGTCTTCGGCGCGGTCACGGCGGCCGCGATTCTGGTCGCCGCGGTCGGGCTCCTGCTCACCGCACTGCGCAACAGCTCGTCCTCGCTCCAGGCTGGAGCCCGCGGCGAGCTCGACGAACAGGTCGACCGGGCCAGGGAAGCCTGGCACGACGCTCTCCTGGAGCGCGGCATCATGCCGTTCCTCCGAGATGCGCTCACCGACCCGGGCTCGGCGGCCATGCGCCGTACGTCGTCGCCGACACCGAGCAGCCGCATGCCGCAACTCGGCTACAACCGGCCGGGGTTCAGCAGCCCCGACGGCGGCCCGGCCGCGGCGCGCCCGAGTTTCTCCAGCCCGGACTTCTCCAGCCCGGACTTCGGGGGGCCCGAACACCAGCCGGAGTGACACCCCGCCGGCCGACGGTCGGGGACGGTCACGTGAAGGGGAAACGGGCCCGCGCCATTTCGGCGTGGGCCCGCACCTCGTCGACGGTGGCGCAGGTACGCCCACTAACGCCCGCCCGATGCGTACGCCCGCCCGATTCGTACGCGCGCCCCATGCGTACGGCGCACCGGGCTGCGGACAGAGGCAGCTGTGTCGGTCCGGGCTCCGGACAGACGCACCTGTGCCGGCCTCAGACGATGCCCAGTTGCCGGGCCGCGGTCACCCACGACGGGAACTGGGAGAGCAGGCGGTCGTACAGCTCCGCGTCCGGCAGGCGGCCGATGTCGTCGACGGCGAAGAACCCCACATTGTCGACGCGCCTGCCCGGCAGCTGGTCGAAACGCTCCAGCACGCCGTAGTTGGACCGGCCCAGGCCCACGAACTGCCAGAAGACCGGCTCCTCCACCGCCCCCAGCAGTTCCCGCTCGATCTCCCTGTTGCGGTAGACGCCGCCGTCGGAGAAGAACAGCACCAGTGTGGGATCGGCGGCCGGGTGCTCGCGAACATACGTACGCACCTCGGCGATCACCTTCTGCTCCTCGTTCTGGATGCCGACCGCCCGCATGTCCACCTGCCCCGGCAGAAGACCCTTGCGGGGCTTCTTGCGCCGGAACAGGGTCAGTTCACCGACCCGCACATGCAGCCCCAGCCACTCGGGCAGCTCGCCCAGGGTCAGATCCGGCAGCCGGGCGGGCTGCGACGCGAACGTCCACGCCTGCATCGCCCCGTCGTCGTCCAGCTCCGCGGCGACCGCGGCCATCCGCTCCACCACGTCGGCCACGACGCCCTGCGTGTACAGCCCGGACATGGATCCGGAAGCGTCGAGAACCAGCACGACCCGGGCCCTGACCCCCGCCGCCCCGTGCTTCCGCAGGCTGACCGCCACCTGCTCCTTCCGCAGGGAGAGCCGCTTGCGCATGTCCACGGGCAGGTGCTCCTCGCCCTTGGTGAGGCGAGGGGGAGCGGCGGACGGAGGTACGGGGGCCTGGGCCGGCGCCGGGGCGGCTGCGGGAGCCCTGGGCGGCCTTGTGGGGGCGGCGGGTGCGGTACGGGGCTGGGCGACCGGGTCGCGGGTCGGAGCGGACGCCGCGTTGGGTGGCTGGGCGGACGCCGAGTTGGGTGGCTGGGCGGATGCGGGGCTGTGCGTCGGAGCCGCCGCCGGTGTACGGGTCGGAGCGGACGCCGGGGCCGCCGCCGGGCCCCGTGCGGGAGCGGCCGTCGGCGTGCCGGCCGGCGAGGTCACCGCGGCGTCCGTCTCCTCGTCCACGCTGATGCCGAAGTCGGTGGCCAGCCCCGCGAGCCCGGACGCGTACCCCTGTCCGACCGCGCGGAACTTCCACCGGCCGCCCCGCAGGTACAGCTCACCGCCGATGAACGCCGTCTCGCTCGTGGCCTCCATCTCGAAGTACGCGACCTCGCTCCGCGTCCCGGCGTCGAGCAGCCGCAACGTCAGCCCGGACAGCTCGCCGAAGGTGCCCCCGTCCGCCGAGGCGCACAGCACCACCCGCTCGATGCCGGGCTCCAGGGCACGCAGATCCACCTCGACCGTGTCGGTCGTGACACCGGCGGCCTCCCGCTTCCCCAGGTGCCGTACGGCGCCGGAGGCGTGCTGCGGCTGGTTGTAGAAGATGAAGTCGCCGTCGTCCCGCACCCGTCCATCCGCACCGAGCAGCAGTGCGGAGGCGTCGGCGTCCGGCGCGCCGGACGCCCCCGACCAGCCGAGCACGGCATGTACGGACCCGGCGTCGACCGGGAGGTTGGCGCCCTTGCTCATCGATGTGGATGTCATGGGTCAAGTCTGCCGAGAGAATCCTGTCGCGTGGCAACGCCTGTGACGAGCGCCGGCACCCGGTGAGGGATTCCACGCGGCGGTCGGCACCGCGACGACGGCCGCGCGCCGCCTTCGCGGCCCCGGCCTTCTCCGCGGTCCCAGCCTGCGGGCGGCGGGGCCGGGGCCGCGGAGAAGGAGCCGGACGCCGCCGAAGGAGCAGGGCGCCCCCGCCGAGTCAGTCCGCGAGTGGCAGATACACCCGGTTCCCGCTCGCCGCGAACTCCTTCGACTTCAGCAGCATTCCCTCGGCGACCTCCTCGGCGGACGCTCCCGCGGCCGCCGTGCCACCGAACTGCTCCGTGATGCTGTGACTGATCTTCATCGAGCAGAACTTCGGCCCGCACATGGAGCAGAAGTGGGCCGTCTTGGCGGGCTCGGCCGGCAGTGTCTCGTCGTGGAACTCCCGTGCCGTGTCCGGATCGAGGGCCAGGTTGAACTGGTCCTCCCAGCGGAACTCGAAACGGGCGTCGGACAGCGCGTCGTCCCAGTCCTGCGCACCCGGGTGGCCCTTGGCGAGGTCGGCCGCGTGTGCGGCGATCTTGTACGTGATGACACCGGTCTTGACGTCGTCACGGTTGGGCAGCCCCAGGTGCTCCTTGGGCGTGACGTAGCAGAGCATGGCCGTGCCCCACCAGGCGATCATCGCGGCACCGATACCGGAGGTGATGTGGTCGTACGCCGGCGCGACGTCCGTGGTCAGCGGGCCGAGCGTATAGAACGGAGCTTCATCACAGATCTCCTGCTGAAGGTCGATGTTCTCCTTGATCTTGTGCATCGGGACATGTCCCGGGCCTTCGATCATGGTCTGAACATTGAAACGCTTCGCGATCGTGTTGAGTTCCCCGAGCGTCCTCAACTCGGCGAACTGCGCGGCGTCGTTGGCGTCCGCGATCGACCCGGGCCGTAGCCCGTCACCGAGCGAGTAGGTGACGTCGTACGCCGCGAGGATCTCGCACAGTTCCTCGAAGTTCTCGTAGAGGAAGCTCTCCTGGTGGTGGGCCAGGCACCACGCGGCCATGATCGAGCCGCCGCGCGAGACGATGCCGGTCTTGCGGTTCGCGGTGAGCGGCACGAACGGCAGGCGCACGCCCGCGTGGACCGTCATGTAGTCCACGCCCTGCTCGGCCTGCTCGATGACCGTGTCCTTGTAGATCCCCCAGGTCAGCTCCTCGGCACGGCCGTCCACCTTCTCCAACGCCTGGTAGAGCGGCACGGTGCCGATCGGCACGGGGGAGTTGCGCAGCACCCATTCGCGGGTGGTGTGGATGTTGCGGCCGGTGGACAGGTCCATGACCGTGTCGGCGCCCCAGCGGGTCGCCCACGTCATCTTCTCGACCTCCTCCTCGATGGAGGAAGTGACCGCGGAGTTGCCGATGTTGGCGTTGACCTTCACCAGGAACCGCTTGCCGATGATCATCGGCTCGATCTCCGGGTGGTTGACGTTCACGGGCATCACCGCGCGTCCGGCGGCGATCTCCTCGCGTACGACCTCCGCCTCGACGTTCTCGCGGACCGCCACGAACTCCATCTCGGGCGTGATCTCGCCACGCCGGGCGTACGCGAGCTGCGTCACGGCCTGTCCGGAGCGGCCCCGGCGCGGCTGACGCGGCCGGCCCGGGAAGACCGCGTCGAGGTTGCGGAGGCCGCCGCGCGGTGAGGTGTGCTTGATCCCGTCGTCCTCAGGGCGGACCGGGCGGCCCGCGTACTCCTCGGTGTCACCGCGGGCGATGATCCAGTTCTCGCGCAGCGGCGCCAGTCCCCGCCGTACGTCGGTGTCGACGGCCGGATCGGTGTACGGGCCGGAGGTGTCGTACAGCGTGACGGACTGGCCGTTGGTGAGGTGGACCTGACGGACCGGCACCCGCAGATCGGGGCGCGAGCCTCCGGCGTACGCCTTGTGCCAGCCGATGGACCGCCCGGCCTCGCCGTCGGCTGAGGGGACTTCGCCGTTTGTCGAGAGGACTTCGCCGTTGGCTGACGGGACTTCGCCGTTCGGTGACGTGGATGTCCCGTCCGTCTGGCCGGAGGCAGGCGTGCCTGATACGTCCTTGTTGGTCATGAGACCTACTCCCTACGCCGGCATTACCCGGTAACAGGTTCGGCGGTCGACGCAGCGGCTTCCGTCTGCCGATGTTTCATGTGAAACATCGCTACGACGAAGGTCAGCGCCCTCTCAGCCCGGTGCTCCGAGCTCCCGCGTGTGCAAAGGTGCCTCCACGCTAGCGTCCCATCGGGCGCGCTGAACAGTGGGCCCCGTGCGTTCTTGCGATGATCGGTCGGTGACCACGATGCAGCAGCCTCCTATTCCGCCGTCCGAACCGCCGCACGGACAGGGCCCCGGCGACGGCCACGGACACGGTCCGGGCGGGGGCCAGGGATCCGGTGGCGGGCAGGGCGGCGACGGCCACGGTCATGGGCACAGCCACAGCCATGGCCCCGCCGCCCCCGTCTCCAAGCACCTGCGCAAGGTCATCGCCGCGGTGCTGATCCCCTTCGCCGTAGCGGTCGTCGTGGGCCTCGTGGTGCTCTGGCCGGGCGGCGCACCCGGGCACGAGCGCACCGGCGTCGGTTTCGACCGGCAGACCCAGCAGGCGACGGTCACCAAGATCGACAAGGTGGACTGCGATTCGGTGAACGCCTCGGGGGAGACCCCGACCGGCGACACCTCCACCGCCGAGGGTTCCTCCGCGCAGCAGCAGGCGACGGGCGACTGCAAGAAGGCGACGATCCGGGTCGACACCGGCAACGACAAGGGCCGTACGTTCACGGAGATCGTCCAGCCGGACCAGTCACGCCAGTTGGAGGAGGGCGAGAAGGTCGTGGTCGCCTACGAGCCCTCCGCGCCCAAGGATCTGCAGTACTCCGTCAGCGACGTGAACCGCAGGATCCCGATGACGGTGCTCGCCGGGATCTTCGCCCTGGTCGTCGTGGTCGTGGGACGGATGCGCGGCGTCATGGCGCTGGTCGCGCTGGCCGTCAGCTTCATGATCCTGACGTTCTTCATCCTGCCCGCGATCCTGCAGGGCTCGAACCCTCTGGTCGTCGCGGTAGTCGGATCGAGCGCCATCATGCTGATCGCGCTCTACATGTGCCACGGCCTGTCGGCCCGGACCTCGGTGGCGGTGATCGGCACCCTGCTCTCGCTGATCCTGATCGGGCTGCTCGGCTCCGTCTTCATCGACTGGGCGTCGCTCACCGGGAACACGGACGACAACACCGGCCTGATCCACGGCCTGTATCCGTCCATCGACATGAGCGGCCTGCTGCTCGCGGGCGTCATCATCGGCTCGCTCGGTGTGCTCGACGACGTGACGGTGACGCAGACCTCCGCGGTCTGGGAACTGCACGAGGCGAATCCGGCGATGGGCTGGCGCGGCCTGTACCGCGCGGGCATCCGCATCGGCCGCGACCACATCGCCTCGGTCGTCAACACGCTGGTCCTGGCCTACGCCGGCGCGGCGCTGCCCCTGCTGCTGCTCTTCTCGATCGCGCAGAGCAGCGTGGGAGCCGTCGCCAACAGCGAGTTGGTCGCCGAGGAGATCGTGCGCACCCTGGTCGGGTCGATCGGCCTCGTCGCCGCCGTACCGGTCACGACCGCGCTGGCCGCCCTGGTGGTCTCGGCCGACCGCACGGGGGGCCGGGTCCGGCCGGGCGCTCCGGAGGGCCCCAAGGAGCCCGTGGGGGCCGCCAGGACGCCGGTACGCGGCGGGAAGGGCCGCCGCCGCAAGCACTGAAGTCCCGTGCCGCCCGAGCCCCTTGCCGGGAGCCGTGCCGCCGCTGTCCAGTTCCCCGGGCCGCCTGAGAGGAAGCGTTACGCCTCTGTTGACTCGGAGTGACCGCTCAGCCCGCGCTCTGCTCCTCCGCGAGGATGCGGTCGAGCGCCTCGTCGAGATGCGCCTCGAAGTCGGCGAGGGAGCGCTCCTGGCCGAGCGGCACCAGCTTGTCCGTACGGTCGAGGAACGCCACGAGCGGTGCCGCGCCGGACCGGAACAGCGCGTGGTCGCCACCCACCTGAAGCCGGATCAGCACCTCGCCGAACGCGTCCGGGTCGGCGGGGGCGATGTGCACATCCCCGTCGCCACACGGCCTGCCCACGCCGTCGACCAGCAACTCCCGTCCGAACGCCCAGGTCACGGGCGCGTCGCCGGGCAAATGAAAGGTCAGCCGCACCGCGTACGGATCACAGGTCTCGTATCGCAGCTCCACCGGGATGCGGAAGGAGAGCTCCTCCGACACCAGGAAGCTCATCATGACCTCTGCCTGCACCGACTCGCGCATCGCCTACCCCGTCGTTTGCCGTCGACTGGCCAGGAATCGTCCCCCTGACACTGCTGGAATCTTGCTCAACGTATACGACGGATTACAAGGAGTGAGTTTTCAGATACTGATAGAGATGGCGAGTGTCCCCAGCAGCCTGCCGATTTCCCCTTGCAACTGGCGTACTGCCGGGAGGAGTCGGTCGGCCTGATGCGACGGCAGGGAGATGGCCATGGTCGACGCGGAGCTACCGACGGTGAGGGGAATCGCGGCGCAGACGGTGCCCAGTGCGTACTCCTGTCGCTCGATCACGGGTTCCATCCGGCCGGCGCGCTCCAGGCGTCGCAGCAGGCTGTCGCTGTCACGCACGGTGTAGGGAGTGATCGACTGCACCGGATAGCGGTCGAGATGGTCCTTGCGCGCCTTCTCGTCCAGCTGCGACAGCAGACACTGGCCGATCGCGTGGGCGTGCCCGGTCTCCCTGAAGTCGGCCCACTCCTCCACCGCGGGACTGGCCGGTGAGTCGGCGACGCAGATGACCTCGATCTCGCCGTCGCGGTACGTCGCGTAGTACACGGGGACACCGATGGAATCGCGCCATTGCGCGAGCGCGTCGTTCATCGTGCTGCGACGTTTCTGCTGGGCTCCGCTGCTGCTCAACCGCTCGGCGGCCTCCCCGAGGACGAACAGCCCCTTCTCACGGCGCAGATAGCCCTCGTGGGCCAGCGTGCGCAGCAGGTGGTACGCCGTCGGGAGCGCGAGCCCCGCCTCCCTGGCGAGCTGTTTGGCGGGCGCTCCCTGCTCGCGCGCGGCGACGGCCTCCAGGAGGCGCATCGCTCGCTGTACGGAGCCGATGAGGGTGGTGGCGTGCGGCTCCGGCGGCACGGCCTCCGTCGGCGGTGTCCGGGGCCGGGAGAGCGGGGCGTGGGCGGCCGCGGGCGGGGGGCGCGTCGCGGCGGTCCGGGTGTCCGGCTCGGCGGCGGGCGACGCCGTTGGCGGCCTCGTTGCCTCGCGTGTCTCCGCGGCGGGTGGGCGTCGGGTGTCGGGTGTCGACGCGGGCGGCGTGGTGGCGGCGTGCGTCTCCGCGGGTGACGTGCGTGGCTGGGTCGGGGGGACACGAGACCCCGCGGACGTGGCGGTCCGCTGGAGGGGTGGGGTGTGTGAGGTTGCGGGTGCGGTGTGTGAGGTTGCGGGTGCGGTGTCAACCGTGGCCAAGGGGTACTCCCTGAGCGCGAGGGGGACCGCCCGTGTGGGGGGACACGGGAGGGAGTGTGCGCTGCCCGCGGGTTCGGCCCCGCGTCGAGCCCCCGGACCTTAACCGCCCACCACCGCCCGAGGTCGGCCCCACCGGGAAACTTCCCCCGGCAGAGGGAACCTCCGTTCCCCTTTGCCCGCTCGCCCGTTACCGATCGCTCACCCGGTCGCGTCGCCCGGCCGGCTCACCAGTCGCCGCGCGAGGACGAACTCGTCGTGAACTTCCGTACGACGTAGATCAGTCCGCCGACCAGCGCGACGAAGATCAGCGCCTTGAAGAGCAGGCCGATGACGAAGCCGACGACGGTCGCTATGAGACCGCCGAACACCACGAGGGCGATGACCGGCACCGCGACCCACTTCACCCACCACGGCATACCGTTGAAGATCTCTCGCATCGCCCTTGTCCTTGCCTCTGTCCGCCCGTCGCCCCAAGTCCGGGGCAGTGCTCGCGGGTTCTCCGATGTCTCGCATCCGATGCTAGATCCGCGCGGGACCGGACGGGGGCCTCGGACCCCTTGTTCCCCCCTGACCGTTCCCCTAGGGAACCCTGAGACCGGCCTCAGCTCTCGGGCGGAGAGAAGACCACCAGAACCCGCAGGTCCTCGGTGATGTGATGGAACTTGTGGGCGACTCCCGCGGGCACGTACACGACGCTGCCCCGCGCCACCTGAGTGGTCTCCAGACCGACCGTGATCGAGGCCCGTCCGCTCACGATGAAGTACACCTCGTCCTGCTGGTGCGGCCGCTGCGGGTCCTGCTCCCCCGCGTCGAGCGCGTACAGGCCGACCGACATGTTCCGCTCGCGCAGAAACTGCAGGTAGGCACCGTCATTGGCGGCGCGTTCCGCCTCCAGTTCATCCAGCCGGAATGCCTTCATCGCCCTCGTCCGCTCTCGTACGCGCCTGCTCTGTCCACAGCCGCGCTCGCCAGTCGATCTCTTCTGCCACGATCAGACACATGAAGAATTTCGTAGTCAAGACGATCGCCAACGCCGCGGCCCTGGCCATCGCCGTCTGGGTGCTGGACAGGATCACCCTGACCGGTGACAGCACCGGCAAGAAGATCGGCACCCTGCTGCTCGTGGCACTGGTGTTCGGCTTGGTGAACTTCCTGGTCAAGCCGATCGTGAAGGTGCTGACCTTCCCGCTCTTCATCCTCACGCTCGGCCTGATCACCCTGGTGGTCAACGCTCTCATGCTGATGCTCACCTCGTGGCTGGCCGACAAGCTGGACCTGAGTTTCCACGTCGAGGGCTTCTGGACCGCCGTCCTGGGCGGCCTGATCATCTCGATCGTCTCCTGGGCGCTTGCCGTCGTCCTGCCCGACGACAAGGACTGAGTGGTCTCGATGACCTTCTCCGTCTGTTTCGTCTGCACCGGCAACATCTGCCGCTCCCCGATGGCCGAGTCCGTCTTCCGCGCCCGCGTCGAGGAGGCCGGGCTCGACGGCCTGGTCGAGGTCGACAGCGCGGGCACGGGCGGCTGGCACGAAGGCGACGGCGCCGATTGGCGCACCGTCGCCGTCCTGGAGGCGGCCGGCTATGAGAGCGATCACACGGCCCGGCAGTTCCAGGCCTCCTGGTTCAGCCGACTCGACCTCGTCATCGCCCTCGACTCCAGCCACCTCGAGGCCCTGCGCCGCCTCGCGCCCACGCCTCGGGACGCGGAGAAGGTCCGGCTGCTGCGCGCGTACGACCCCGGCGCGGATGCCGATCCCGACGTGCCCGATCCGTATTACGGACATATAGAAGGCTTCACCGAATGTCTTGAGATGGTGGAGGCGGCGAGCCGCGGACTGCTCGCCGCTGTGCAGGAGCAAGTGGAGGGACGAGCGGCATGACGTCAGGGGATTTCGTCACGGGTAGCGGTGACGGCACGCGCGCGGTGCGGGCCGGACTGCCCGAACCCGTCAAGTACGAGCCGACGCTCCCGGGCCCGGTCTTCGCCGCGCACTTCCATCTGCCGGGGGAGCCCACCGGTCCGTACACCTACGGCCGTGACGAGAACCCGACCTGGACCCTCCTGGAGCGCGCCATCGGCGAGCTGGAGGCCCCCGAACTGGAAGGCGTCGAGACGCTCGTCTTCCCCTCGGGCATGGCCGCCATCTCGGCGGTGCTCTTCTCCCAGCTGCGGGCCGGCGACATCGTGGTGCTGCCGGACGACGGCTACCAGGTACTGCCGCTGGTGCGCGAGCAGCTGACCGCCTTCGGCATCGAGGTGCGCACCGCGCCGACCGGCGGCGACGCACAGCTCGACGTGCTGGACGGCGCGAAGCTGCTGTGGATCGAGACCCCCTCGAACCCGGGCCTCGACGTGTGCGACATCCGGCGGCTCGTCGCGGCGGCACACGCGCAGGGCACCCTCGTCGCCGTCGACAACACCCTCGCCACCCCGCTCGGACAGCGCCCGCTGGAGCTGGGCGCCGACTTCTCCGTGGCCAGCGGCACCAAGATGCTGACCGGACACGGCGACATCCTCCTGGGATACGTCACCGGGCGCGACGCGTCCCTGATGGCTCCCGTGCGGCGCTGGCGGAAGGTCGTCGGCGCCATCGCCGGGCCGATGGAGGCATGGCTGGCACACCGCTCGCTCGCCACCCTCCAACTGCGTGCCGACCGGCAGACCGCCACCGCCCTGACGATCGCCGAGGCACTGCGGAACCGGCCCGAGGTGACCGGGCTGCGTTATCCGGGGCTGCCCGACGACCCCTCCCACAAGATCGCCTCGGGGCAGATGCGGCGCTTCGGGTGCGTGGTGTCCTTCACGCTCCCCACGCGCGAGCGTGCCGACCGGTTCCTGGAGGCCCTGCGCCTGGTGGACGACGCCACGAGCTTCGGCGGAGTGCGGTCCACGGCCGAGCGGCGTGGGCGATGGGGCGGCGACGCCGTGCCCGAGGGCTTCATCCGCCTCTCCGCCGGCGCGGAGGATCCCGAGGACCTGGTGGCGGACGTGCTGCGGGCGCTCGACGAGTCCGAGGACTGAGTCCCCACCAGAGCCGGCCACGCCCCTCCGGGCCGCGGCTTCTGGTGCCCCCGCTATGGCCTACGGACGGTCCGAGCCTCCCCCCTCGTGGCTCGGACCGCCCCGGTTCTCCGCGCGAAGAACCGCGCGCACAAGGCTAGTTGACTCTGTGTCAGTGTCCAATCACAGTAGCGACAGAGACCTATCGACATATTTATAGTTGGGGCTCCGGCGAGGTTGGTGGGAGGGGAGGGGCGTCGTGGATCTGGCGTTGCTGCGCACGTTCGTGACGGTGCACCGGGCCGGTTCCTTCACCCGCGCCGCCGCCCTGCTCGGACTCTCGCAGCCCGCCGTCACCTCACAGATCCGTGCTCTGGAGCGGCAGTTGGGCAGGCCGCTCTTCCTGCGCCAGGCCCGCGGGGTGACCCCCACGACCATCGGCGACGAACTCGCCCACAAGGCGGCTCCGCATCTCGACGCCCTGGTGGAGATCACCGAGACCGGGCTCGACGTGGATTACTCGTCCCGAACCCTGCACCTCGCCGGGCCACCCGAGTTCACCGCTGAACGGGCCCTGCCCGCGCTGACCGAGCTGATCGGCGACGACGGCCAGAGTCTGGCCCTGCGCGCCTCCTTCGGAAACGCCGAGGAGACGCTGGAAGGACTCGCCGCCGGACATCATGATCTGGCCATCACCACGGCCCAGCCGCGCGGCGCGCTGCTTGCCGCGACTCCGCTCTGCGACGAGGAACACGTCCTGATCGCCTCCCCCCGCTGGGCAGCCCGTATCGGTCCGGGCAAGCTGCGCCGCAAGGGGGCCCACGCACTGGAGAACTTCCCCGTCGTCGAGGTCCACGAGTCACTTCCCCTCGTCGCCCGCTACTGGGCTTCCGTCTTCGACCGCCGCCCGGCTGCCTCCGGCACCGTTGTCGTGCCCGATCTCCGCGCGGTACTCGCCTGCGCCGCCACGGGCGCGGGCCTCGCCGTGCTTCCCCGGTATCTGTGCGCCGCCGCCCTGGAACGCGGCGACGTCGTGGCGCTCCTGGATCCGGCGGTGCCCCCACTGCGCACGTATTTCCTGGTGGTCCGCACCGGCACGCTGGCGTTACCGCACATCGCACGTGCGCACGAGTGGCTGCTGCGTGCCGCCGCCGACTGGTCGTGACGGCGCCTCTCTGGCCTCCTTGTCCCCTTCTGGGCCCTCTCCTGGCGTCCTGGCGGCTTCGCGATGTTTCACGTGGAACCAACCGGGCCACATTCCTCCCATGACCGTCCGACCCGTGGTCAAGCGCACCGCACGCGCCATCCTGCTCGATGGCGACGACCTGATTCTCATCAAGCGCACCAAGCCCGGCGTCGATCCCTACTGGCTCACACCGGGTGGCGGGGTCGAACCGGAAGACGCGACTGTCGTCGACGCGCTCCACCGTGAAGTGCACGAGGAACTCGGCGCCAAGGTCATCGACGTGGTGCCCTGCTTCGTCGACACCGTCGAGCACATCGGCCACGACGAGAGCTCGACCGGCGTGAAGGTGCAGCACTTCTTCGTCTGCCACCTGGAATCCATGGATCCGGCGCTGCGGCACGGACCCGAGATCGACGAGCCGTGCGGCGAGTACGAGACCGTGCGGGTCCCCTTCACCCGCGTCGGCATCGCTTCCGTGCACCTCGTGCCGCTCTCCCTGCGGCACTATCTCGACGGGAACATCGAGGGCGTACGGGCCATGCACGCGCCCGACCTCGGCTGACTCTCAGCCCGGGACGCGCCGTGTCGGGCCGCTAGTGCCCCGAACCCGGGCTCAGTCCCCCGCTGCGACGAGTTCCTCCACCGCGTCGTGGCGTATGCGGTCCGACGGCATCCCGATGTCCCTGAGGGCGTCCACCCCGCTGCGGATCATCCCGGGAGGCCCCGAGAGGTAGGCGTCGAACTCGTTCCACGGCCCGTACTCGCGTATGACGTCGGGCAGTTGGATATGACCCTGCTGGTCGACCACCGGGCGTACCGCGAGCCACGGGTGGCTCTGCTGGAGCCGCAGCATCGTGTCGATGTCGTACAGATCGTGATCGGTGCGGGCGCCGTAGAAGACCTCGACCGGGCGCCGCTCACCGTGCTCGGCGACATCCTCGACGAGTGCCTTGATGGGCGCTATGCCCGTGCCGCCGCCCAGGCAGAGCAGTCCGCTGTCGGTGGTGTGGTCGACGGTCATGGAGCCGGTCGGCGGCCCGAGGCGTACGTGGTCACCGGGCCGGGCGCGGTGCACCAGCGCATTGGACACCCAGCCCGCCGGCACGGCCTTCACATGGAAGGACAGCAGGCCGTCGGAGCGGGGCGCCGAGGCGAACGAGTAGTGACGCCAGATCCGCGGCCACCACGGTGTCTCCAGGCTCGTGTACTGCCCGGCGAGGAAGGGGTACGGCTGGTCCGGGCGGACGGTGATCACCGCGATGTCCGGGGTCCTGAGCTCGTGAGCGACGACTTCGGCGTACCACCAGGCCGGGGCACGCAGTTCGTCCTGCGCCGCGGCGTCGATCATGACCTGCGAGATCGTCGTGTACGTGCGGACCCAGGCCGCCTCCGTCTCGGCGTCCCAGCTCGCGGAGGCGAACCGGCTGAGCGCGCCGATCAGGCACTCCCCGACGGCCGGGTAGTGCTCGGGCCTAGTGCCGTACTTGCGGTGTCCACGCCCCAGGTTCTGCAGGTACGCGACGAGGACCTCGGTGTTGTCGATGTGCTCGGCGGCGGTCAGCAACGCCTTCAGCAGCCGGTCCCGTTGGGTGTCCATCGCGGCGGGGAACAGCGACCGCAGTTCCGGGTGGCGCACGAAGAGCAGCGCGTAGAAGTAGGAGGTGACCTTGTCGGCGACGGGGCCCGCTTCCGCCATGGTCCGACGGACCAACACGGCGTCCGGAGACGCCGCGGGAGCGGAGGGGGAACGCTGAGCGTCAACCGGCGGCTCCGGGGCGGGAGCAGGGCGCTCGGCGCCAGGAGCGGGGCCGGGCTGCGGTCGTGCGGTCTCGGATGCCGGGCCACGTTGCGGTCGTACAGCTTCGGGTGCCGGGCCCGGTTGCGGTCGTACGGCCTGGGGTGCGGGCCTCTGCTCCCGGGGCGCCGTTGGAATATGTGCTGCCTCCGGGCGTCCGGGGTCAGCGGTCTCGGGGTGCCCCACAGGGCGTATTCGCCGTTGCGGATGCGTGCCCTCGGCCGGTGCGGAGGTCCGCCCGAAGGGTCCCGCGTCGGTGGGATTGCTCTCGGTCGGCCGCCTCACCGGTCGCAGCGCGGCCAGCCGGCTCCCCTCCACCTCCCGCTCTCCGTCGGCTGACGTCGGTGCGGGGTCCTTGCGCGGTGTGAACCAGCCACTCCCGCCGTTGCCGCCGGAAGCGCCCTTGTCGGCCGACGTGGTGGTCGGAGCGTCCATGGTTGTGCCTCGCCTCGAACATCTTTCGGTCGGTCTGCGCACCTCCGCGGTCGGAAGATGCCTGCTTTCCCCCGCAGACGGCTCGCTTTCTTTCCTGGTTCCGCCTCCGTGGGTCAATGCGGCCACATTGAACCCGGATTACCGCCCCGTACGCACAAGTAAGGCAGGAATGTGACATTGGCCGCAGTCTTCTCACGGCAGCGTCGCACCCCGGGCCGAAGCCCAGCCGCATAACGGAAAATGCGGGCCCTCGATCTCTCCGTCCCGTTAGGCTGCATTGACGTGCGTTCGTGCCTGCCCGCGACTTGCGTACATCCCGGTGGACGCGAACCGGACTCGACCATACCGGCAGCCGTCTCACACACAAGTCCCGCCCGCGTTCGGCACGAATTGGCGGGGCTCAAGCGTCACTGGCCTCAATTGCCGGGCACCGAGGGCCAATTCATGGACACCTCACAGTCTCAGACCCACATAAGTGCGGCCGGACAGGACCGTCGGAACACCATCCCCCGACCGCCGCCGATACCGTTACGGCACTGAACGGATCGGCATGCGACAGCGAGTCGCCGTAAGCCCTCGGGGTACCCCTGGCTCACCTCGAATTCTTCACAAGCCCGGTCCGTGATCTCCACCTTGATCCGGCGTCGAGAATGCCGGCCGGGTTCATCGGCCTGGTCGACGGGGAGCACGACCGAAAGGCATGGGTTGTTTCACGTGAAACGTCCGCTCGCATGCCATCTGGTCCGCTGCGGGCTGACCAAGAGCGCCCGCTCACTCTGCAATCGAGTGGACGTCGCGGACCCGGTTGAGACAGCCTGAACCGCGTGTCGACACCCACCCTCGCCTCACTGCCCATCCGCCGCCTGACGCCTCGTGATCTCCTCGCCTGCGCCGACCTGTCCGAAGACCGAGGCTGGCCCCGTGAGGAACACAAGTGGGGCCTCCTCCTCGCAGCAGGGACGGGATACGGCATCGACGATCCCGACGGCGGACTGGTCACCGCCTGCGTCGTGACCGAGTACGGGCCGCGTGAACGCCCTGATCTTGGCGTGATCGGCATGGTGCTCGTCGCCGAGCGGCACGCCCGCCAGGGAGTCGGCCGGCGCCTGATGCGGCATGTCGTCGAGGAGATGGGCACCATCCCACTGACGCTGCACTCCACGCCGTACGGACGCCCGCTCTACGAGGAGTTGGGTTTCAAGGTCACCGGCCGGGCCGAGATGGTCCGAGGACACTTCACTGCCGACGGGCCGGACTCCAAGGTGTTCACGCGCCCGGCCACGGCCGGGGACCTCCCCGAGATCCTCCGGCTCGACGAGGAGATCTTCGGGTGCGACCGCACTCATGTGATCACTCGGCTGCCTGCCTTCTCGGACCAACTGCGTGTCGCCGAGGGCGGAGGCCGGATCAGCGGATACCTGGCCGCCTGGCCGAACATGGATGACCACGTGTTGGGTCCGCTGATCGCCCACGACACCGTGACCGCGAAGGCGCTCATCGCCTCACTGGCCGCCCGCACCGACCGCCCCCTGCGCACCGACATCGATGTACGGCACGAGGAGCTGCTGTCCTGGGTGAAGGACCACGGCCTCGCGCCCACCGGCTTCAACGCGGTCATGACGTACGGGATCCCGGAGCTCCCCGGGGACTGGACACGACGCTTCGCTCCCCTGACGGTGGCGGCCGGCTGACGGACGGCGGTCCGACACCGAGAACGGCGCAAGCGACGGTCCCTTCAAGTGAGGGAGACCGCCGCTTGCGCCCCGCAGCACTGTCAGACGAGGGCCGCCACACCCGCTTCGGCGAAACCGTGGTCCTGGTCCGGCGCACCGCCGCCGACGCCGACAGCACCGATGAGTCGGCCGTCGCGATGAACCGGCACACCGCCCGCGATGAACAGCAGCGGGCGGTCGAGCGCGGTGGGCAGGGTGTGGAAGAGGCCGCCGGGCTGGACCGCCTCGACGAGGTCCGCGGTGGCCGAGTTCAACTGGAGTGCCGTGTAGGCCTTGCGGGTGCTGGTCTCACCGGAGATCAGCACGGCCTGGTCGTCGCGCCGGAAGGCGAGCAGGTGACCGCCCGCGTCGAGGACGGTGACACTGACGCGGACCCCGGCCGCGTCCGCTGCACGGCGAGCGGCACTGACGAGGATCTCCGCATCCTCAGTGGTCAGCGGGGCAACGGCGGTGGTGGTGCTCATGAGGGGTTTCTCCTTGTGAGGGGTGTTGATCGAGTCGTGCTGAGTCACAGCAGGTGATTCCGAGCCGAGTGGACGCGGGGACGGCCCCGGCCCCACTAACCGGTCCCGGCCCCGGTCAGTGGGGGACGGCGGTCCGCTGCTCGGCGGCCGTGCCACCGGCGACGACGGCGTCGCGAGCGGCGGCGCCGGCAGCGGTGCGGCGCTCCAGGGTGGCCGAGACGACGGCGAGGACGAGGGCGCTCCCCGCGAGGGCGGCGCCGACCCAGTTGGGGGCGGTGTACCCCATGCCCGCCGCGATGACGATGCCGCCGAGCCAGGCCGACAGGGCGTTGCCGAGGTTGAAGGCGCCGATGTTGACGGCCGAGGCGAGCGTGGGAGCGCCGTGCGCCTGGTCGAGGACGCGCTTCTGGAGCGGGGGCACGGTGGCGAACCCGAGAGCGCCGATCAGCGCGATCGTGAGGGCCGCGAGGATCTTGTTGTGCGCGGTGACGGTGAACAGGGCGAGCACGATGGCGAGGCCGCCCAGGGACACGTACAGCATCGGCATCAGCGCGCGGTCGGCGAACTTGCCGCCGATCAGGTTCCCCCCGACCATCCCGAGGCCGAAGAGGACCAGGAGCCAGGTGACGGACCCGTCGGCGAATCCCGTGACGTGCGTCATCATCGGCGCGATGTAGGTGATGGCCGCGAAGACGCCGCCGAACCCGAGCACGGTCATCGCCATGGCCAGAAGAACCTGGACGTTCTTGAAGGCGGCCAACTCGTGACGGAGGTGCACGCCTTCGGGCTTGGGCAGTTCGGGGACCAGCTTGGCGATACCCAGCAGTCCGACCACTCCGAGCAGCGCCACACCGGCGAAGGTGACGCGCCAGCCGGCGGACTGTCCGATGAGCGTGCCCAGCGGGACGCCGACCACATTGGCGACGGTCAGACCGCTGAACATCATGGCGATCGCGCCGGCCTTCTTCTCCGGGGCGACCAGTTCGGCGGCGACCACCGAACCGATGCCGAAGAAGGCACCGTGGGCGAGGGAGGCCACCACTCGGCCGGCCAGCATCAGACCGAAAGCCGGTGCGACGGCCGAGAGCAGATTGCCGAGTACGAACAGCCCCATCAGCAGCATCAGCATCCGCTTGCGGGACACCTTCGTGCCGAGTGCTGTCATGATCGGGGCACCGATCACCACGCCTAGGGCGTAGCCGGTCACCAGTAGTCCGGCGGTGGGGATGGAGACACCGAAGTCACCGGCGACCTCGGGCAGCACACCCATGATCACGAACTCGGTGGTTCCGATTCCGAAGGCCCCGATCGCGAGGGCCAGAAGCGCGAGAGGCATGGTGGGGTAACACCCTTCCAGAAGATTGCAGGAGCTCTTTGCCTGCGTCCACAATAGTTGCACACGCGGGCTATACGCAAGAGCGGGCTATTGCACTCGTGCTCTATCCTGGGTCTCAGTCGCTCCGGGACGGAGGAATCGCCATGACAGCCACGGACCCCGCGCTCACCGCCCTCGCACAGGGCTGGTGCGCCCTCTCCCTGCTTCACGGGAGAATCGAGGCCCACATCGAGCGCGCTCTACAGGCCGAGCACGGCCTGAGCGTGCGGGAGTACTCCCTGCTGGACGTGCTCAGCCGACAGCACGACGGGGAGGGCGGTCATCTGCAGATGAAGCAGGTCGCGGACGCGGTCGTCCTCAGTCAGAGCGCCACCACCCGGCTGGTCACCCGGCTCGAGGACCGCGGGCTGCTCTCGCGTTACCTGTGCCCGACCGATCGCCGCGGCATCTACACGAACGTCAGCGAAGCGGGCCTGACCCTCCTCGAAGCGGCGCGCCCCACCAACGACTCCGCCCTGCGCGAGGCTCTCGACGAGGCGGCCAGGAACCCTGAACTGGCCCCACTGGTCCGGGTCGTGGAATCGGCGAGCGTGCTCGCCTGAGCCGGACGTAGGGGTGAGCCCGCTCTCGTAGGGTGCGGCCATGGGAGATCTTGAGATACGAGCCGCCGTTCCGGAAGACGTCCCCGCCATCGTCGCGATGCTCGCGGACGACCCGCTGGGCGCCCAGCGGGAATCGCCTGACGACCTCACCCCGTACCTGGCCGCCCTGGAACGCCTCAGCGGTGACGTGAACCAGCACCTCGTCGTCGCCGTACGCGAGGGCAGAGTCGTCGGTACTCTCCAGCTCACGGTGGTACCCGGGCTGTCTCGCAAGGGAGCGACCCGCTCGATCATCGAGGGCGTACGGGTGCACGCCGACGAACGTGGCGGCGGCCTCGGCACCCGGCTCATCGAGTGGTCGATCGAGGAATCCCGGCGCCAGGACTGCCAGTTGGTCCAGCTGACCTCCGATGCCAGCCGCACGGACGCACACCGGTTCTACGAACGGCTCGGTTTCACGGCCTCTCATGTGGGTTTCAAACTGCCGCTCTGAGATGGCAGCGCCACGTACGGCGGGAGGCGGCTGTTTCACGTGAAACAGCCGCCTCCCGTCTTCGGGCCTCTACCGAACCCCTCGCCAGCCGCCAGGGTCCACCCCACCGGGCACAGGAGTCCCCTCGCCGTACGGCTGACGCGTGAACGTGAACGATCCGAGGTCCAGGTGGCTCACGGACCCGTCAGGGCGTCGTAGGGCCTCCAGGAGCTCTCCGGCGTAATAGCCGTCCAATCCCGTCCAGGTGCCGTCGCCGTTCGCCCGGAAGCGTGCGCCGCGCCCCGTACCGGACAACGGCTCCAGCGAAAGGCCACCGTCCGCTTCCAGCCGCAGGCCGAAGGCGTACGTCCCCCAGTACCACTGTCCCGCCAACTCCAGGACGGCCCTGTCCACTTCGGGCAGCGGACGCCAGGGCTCGGGAATTCGGGGTTCGGCCTCTGCCACGATCCGTACGAGATCGGCGGCGACAGTCGACACCGCCGACCCCGATGTGCAGTTGGCCAGGACTACCGCGGCGAGGTCGTCCGCCACGCTCACCATCAGGCAGGCGAGGAAGCCCGGCAGCGAACCGGAGTGCCCGACGAGGATCCGTCCGTCACGGTGCACGATCTGCATACCCAGGCCGTAGCCAGAACCTGCGGT
This sequence comes from Streptomyces sp. NPDC088747, assembly GCF_044751025.1. Lineage (NCBI taxonomy): Bacteria > Bacillati > Actinomycetota > Actinomycetes > Kitasatosporales > Streptomycetaceae > Streptomyces > Streptomyces sp. NPDC088747. The sequence continues at coordinate 563,972 of NZ_JBIVKZ010000002.1, read as the reverse complement.
CAGGTCCGCCGCCTCGGGAGGCGCGGCGGGCACCCTCATCTCCCGCACGGACTCGGCGCTCAACACCCGGTCGTCGCCCCGGGCCAGGAAGACCGCGAACCGTGCCAGATCCCCGGTGGTGGACCAGAGCTGTCCCGCCGGCGCCATCCGGCCGAGGTCCTCCGCCGGTTCCGGCAGCATCACGTCCGCCCAGGGGTGGACGGCCCACCCGCCCGCATGCGGCGCCTGCGGCTCTCCACCGGTGCGGCGCAGTCCCAGCGGCTCGAGCACCTCGCGCCGCAGCACCTCCTCCCAGGGGGCACCTCGTACTTCCTCCACCAGCGCTCCGAGCAGCGTGTAGCCGGGGTTCGAGTAGTGGTGGCGCCGCCCGATCGGATGGCGGAAGGGCTGCTCGCCCAGTACGTCGGCCAGTTCGGGGCGCAGTGAGCCGGGGGTGCGTTCCCACCAGGGAGCGGGGGACTCGGCGGCCAACCCCGCGGTGTGGGCGAGCAGTTCGGCGATCGTGACCTCTCCCGCGCCGGTACCCGGCAGGTGCTTCTCCAGTTGATCACCGAGATCCAGGAGCCCCTCGTCCCGCAGCCTCAGCACCAGTACGGCGGTGAAGGTCTTGGTGATGGAGCCGATCCGGTACTGCACGTTCTCGTCCGGCCCGTGCCCGTCCACCGAGGTGCGCGCGCCGGTCCACACCGTCTCCCCAGCCCGGGCCACGGCGGCGACCAGTGACGGTGCTCGCCCTTCGGCCTGAGCGACGGCGATGCGGTGCAACAGAGCCCGGTCCGTGCTGGGAAGGAGCGCTTCCTGAGGTGTCGTCATGCCCCCAGTCCACCCGTCCCGGCACCGCGCGTCGAGCACATTTCCCTGCGGCTCCGGCACCCGGGCCGGGACAGGAACCCTGCCCAGCCAGGCTGGCGAAATGTCGGATCAGGTCTGCGCCATGTCCACGAAGCGGGAGTAGTGGCCCTGGAAGGCCACCGTGATCGTGGCCGTCGGGCCGTTACGGTGCTTGCCCACGATGATGTCGGCCTCCCCCGCGCGGGGCGACTCCTTCTCGTAGGCGTCCTCACGGTGCAGCAGGATCACCATGTCCGCGTCCTGCTCGATCGATCCGGACTCGCGCAGGTCGGAGACCATCGGCTTCTTGTCCGTGCGCTGCTCGGGGCCACGGTTGAGCTGGGACAGCGCGATCACCGGCAGCTCCAGCTCCTTGGCCAGCAGCTTCAGGTTTCGCGACATGTCGGAAACCTCCTGCTGACGGCTCTCCGACCTCTTGCCACCCGACTGCATCAGCTGGAGATAGTCGATGACCACGAGCTTCAGGTCGGCACGCTGCTTGAGGCGGCGGCACTTGGCCCGAATCTCCATCATCGACAGGTTCGGGGAGTCGTCGATGTAGAGCGGGGCGGCGGAGACGTCGGGCATCCGGCGCGCGAGCCGGGTCCAGTCCTCGTCGGTCATCGTGCCGGATCTCATGTGGTGCAGGGCGACCCGCGCCTCCGCGGACAGCAGACGCATCGCGATCTCGTTACGGCCCATTTCGAGCGAGAAGATCACGCTGGGCATGTTGTGCTTGATCGAACAGGTCCGCGCGAAGTCCAGGGCCAGCGTCGACTTACCCATCGCGGGACGGGCGGCGATGATGATCATCTGGCCCGGGTGGAGACCGTTGGTGAGCGAGTCGAGGTCGGTGAAGCCGGTCGGCACACCGGTCATTTCCCCCGACCGGGACCCGATCGCCTCGATCTCGTCGAGCGCGCCCTCCATGATGTCGCCGAGCGGCAGATAGTCCTCGGTGGTGCGCTGCTCGGTGACCGCGTAGATCTCGGCCTGGGCACTGTTGACGATCTCATCGACGTCTCCGTCGGCCGCGTACCCCATCTGCGTGATGCGCGTACCCGCCTCGACCAGCCGGCGCAGGACCGCGCGCTCATGGACGATCTCCGCGTAATACTCGGCATTTGCCGCGGTCGGGACCGTCTGCACCAGCGTGTGCAGATATGGCGGGCCGCCGACCTTGGTGATCTCACCCCGCTTGGTCAGCTCGGCCGCGACCGTGATGGGGTCGGCGGGCTCGCCCTTCGCATAGAGGTCGAGGATCGCCTGAAAGATCGTTTCGTGCGCCGGGCGGTAAAAGTCATGGCCCTTGAGCACTTCCACGACGTCGGCGATGGCGTCCTTGGAGAGAAGCATGCCGCCGAGGACAGACTGCTCCGCGTCCAGATCCTGCGGCGGTACGCGCTCGAAGGCCGAGCCTCCGCCCTCCCACGAGCCGGTGTCCCGGTCGCGGTCATGCTGCTCGTCCCGGCTCCGGCCACCGTCCTGGCGTCGGCGGGAGGAGGGCAGACGATCACTGGGACCGCTGTCGGCCCAGGGGTCGTCCAAGGGCTCGGAAATACTCACCGAGCCACCTCCTCCCGTCCGCGGAGCGGACCTAGCCGTGCCTCTTATTTCTACGGCACGGCACTGACAACTAAGGGACCCAACTCCGGTTCTGGCGCGTCGGTTTTGCGAGGGTTCCGAGGACGGAGGAGAGAGTGGGCGCCGCCCCACGTTAGGCCCGCGGGCACCGTCAGCCAATCTGGTTATCCACAGGCCATGTGGACGACGGCCCGGATGCTGTGGAGAACTCCACAAAACCTGTGCACGACCCGGTGGACAGGCCTGTGAACAAGCACTCAACCACTCAGCGAAACCAGCCCTGACCTGCTAGTTTCCCGTCCACTGGCTGTGCAGAAGAAAAACTTTCGAACCCAGACCAAGATCGTCGCAAACGGCGTGCGCCGACGTGTCCCGCCAGAGTGCAAGTAATAGTCACTATAGGTTTGCATCTCTTACCTGTGGAAGATTAGATTGGTGCTCATGACACAGGCTCCCGCGGCGTCCAAGGCCGTCCGACGACGGCACGACCGAGAGATCGTCGCGTTGGCCGTTCCGGCCTTCGGCGCACTCGTCGCGGAGCCACTCTTCCTCATGGCCGACACCGCGATCGTCGGCCATCTCGGCACCGCGCAACTTGCCGGCCTCGGCGTCGCCTCAGCCCTCCTCATGACGGCCGTCGGAGTCTTCGTCTTCCTCGCCTACGCCACCACGGCAGCCGTCGCCCGCCGCGTCGGCGCCGGAGACCTGACCGCCGCGATCCGCCAGGGCATGGACGGAATCTGGCTCGCCCTGCTGATCGGCGTGGCCGTCATAGCCGTCACCCTGCCCACGGCACCCGCTCTGATGGAACTCTTCGGCGCCTCTGACACCGCCGCTCCGTACGCCATCACCTATCTGCGCATCTCGGCGTTCGGCATCCCGGCCATGCTCGTCGTCCTCGCCGCCACCGGGATCCTTCGGGGTCTCCAGGACACGAAGACTCCGCTGTACGTCGCCATCGCCGGCTTCGTCGCCAACGGCATCCTCAACATCGGTCTCGTCTACGGCGCCGGCCTCGGCATCGCGGGTTCCGCCTGGGGAACCGTCATCGCCCAGTGCGGCATGGCCGCGGTCTATCTGTACGTCGTGATCCGTGGCGCCCGGAAGCACAACGCCTCGCTGCGACCGGACGCCGCCGGGATACGGGCCTGCGCCCAGGCCGGTGCACCTCTCCTGGTCCGCACCCTGTCCCTGCGAGCGATCCTCCTGATCGCCACGTCGGTCGCGGCTCGCCTCGGCGACGCCGACATGGCCGCCCACCAGATCATCCTGTCGCTCTGGAGCCTGCTGACCTTCGCGCTCGACGCGATCGCCATCGCCGGGCAGGCCATCATCGGACGCTACCTCGGGGCAGGCGATGCCCAGGGCGCTCGAGAAGCCTGCCGCCGGATGGTCCAGTGGGGTATCGCCACCGGAGTGGTACTCGGCTTGCTGGTCATCATCGCCCGCCCTCTGTTCCTCCCCCTCTTCACCAGCGACTCGGTCGTCCAGAACGTGGCGTTGCCCGCCCTGCTTCTGGTCGCCGTCTCGCAGCCGATCAGCGGCATTGTCTTCGTCCTGGACGGAGTCCTGATGGGCGCAGGGGACGGGCCGTATCTCGCCTGGGCGATGCTGCTCACCCTGTTGGTCTTCGCTCCGGTAGCGCTTCTCGTGCCGGTACTCGGAGGCAACCTCACCGCTCTCTGGGGAGCGATGGCGCTGATGATGACGGTCCGGATGGCGACCCTGTGGCTGCGTTCTCGCTCCGGACGCTGGATCATCACGGGCGCGACGCGCTGAGCGTTTCACGTGAAACCAAGCCGTGAAACCACTGCCCTCTCCTCGTTTCACGTGAAACGACGATGCGTGACACCGTCCTGAAGACCAACCCCTGAAGGCCGCCCTGCCACAGAACGCAGAAGGGCCGCACCCCGCTGGGTGCGGCCCTTCCATTCAGCTATGCCGAGTGCAGCGGTCAGGCCGCGACGACCTCGATGTTGACCTTGGCGGCAACCTCGGGGTGCAGACGCACGGACGTCGCGTGGGCGCCCAGGGTCTTGATCGGCGAGCCCAGCTCGATGCGGCGCTTGTCGACCTCGGGGCCACCGGAAGCCTTGATCGCCGAGGCGATGTCGGCCGGGGTGACGGAACCGAAGAGGCGACCGGCGTCGCCGGAGCGAACGGCCAGACGGACCTTGACACCTTCGAGGCGGGCCTTGATCTCGTTGGCCTGCTCGATGGTCGCGATCTCGTGGATCTTGCGAGCACGACGAATCTGCTCGACGTCCTTCTCGCCGCCCTTGGTCCAGCGGATCGCAAAGTTCCGCGGGATCAGGTAGTTGCGAGCGTAACCGTCCTTGACGTCGACGACGTCGCCCGCGGCACCGAGGCCGGAGACCTCGTGGGTGAGGATGATCTTCATGTGTCAGTCACCCTTCCCTTATCGCGCGGTGGAGGTGTAGGGCAGCAGCGCCATCTCACGGCTGTTCTTGACAGCCGTGGCGACGTCACGCTGGTGCTGCGTGCAGTTGCCGGTCACGCGGCGGGCACGGATCTTGCCGCGGTCGGAAATGAACTTCCGCAGCATGTTCGTGTCCTTGTAGTCCACGTACGTGACCTTGTCCTTGCAGAAAGCGCAGACCTTCTTCTTAGGCTTGCGCACAGGCGGCTTCGCCATGGTGTTTCTCCTGTGTGATCAAGAAGTTGGGGTACGAGCCCCACCCCTTAGAAGGGGGGCTCGTCCGAGTAGCCGCCGCCGGAACCGCTCGAGCCGCCGGAGCTTCCGCCCCAGCCGCCTCCGCCGCCACCGGCATTGCCGCCCTGCTGGCCGCCGGCCGGAGCGCTGGTCGCCCAGGGGTCGTCAGCGGGAGCTCCGCCGCCGCCCTGCTGGGTGCCGCCGGAGCCTCCGCCCCAGCCACCGCCCTGCTGGCCGCCGCCACCGCCACCGCCGCTGTATCCGCCCTGGCCGCCGCGACCCGTGGTCTTGGTGACCTTGGCCGTGGCGCTCTTCAGGCTGGCGCCGACTTCCTCGACGTCCAGCTCGTAGACCGTGCGCTTGACGCCCTCACGGTCCTCGTAGGACCGCTGCTTCAGCCGGCCCTGCACGATCACGCGCATGCCTCGCTGGAGCGATTCCGCGACGTTCTCCGCGGCCTGACGCCAGACCGAGCAGGTCAGGAACAGGCTTTCGCCGTCCTTCCACTCATTGGTCTGCCGGTCGAAGGTGCGCGGAGTGGACGCGACACGGAACTTCGCGACCGCCGCACCGGAAGGGGTGAAGCGCAGCTCGGGGTCGTCGACAAGATTGCCGACGACCGTGATGACGGTCTCGCCTGCCATGGGGGAACCTCTCGGCGGGTTTGCTGCTGGCTGCTAAGTGCTGCTACTCGATGCCCGAGATCAGCTGAGCTGGAGAGCTCAGTGGGTCTCGGGACGGAGGACCTTGGTCCGGAGGACCGACTCGTTCAGGTTCATCTGTCGGTCGAGCTCCTTGACGACCGCAGGCTCAGCCTGGAGGTCGATGACCGAGTAGATGCCCTCGGGCTTCTTCTTGATCTCGTAGGACAGACGACGACGGCCCCAGGTGTCGACCTTCTCGACCTTTCCGTTGCCCTCACGGACGACGGAGAGGAAGTTCTCGATCAGCGGAGAGACAGCGCGCTCTTCGAGATCGGGGTCGAGGATGACCATCACTTCGTAGTGACGCATGTGAAACCCACCTCCTTTGGACTCAGCGGCCACGGTCGTTCCGTGGCAGGAGGGTTGTGATGCGTACGCAACGGTATCGGCCGCCACTGACAATGGGACTCCCGATCGGCTTACCGAACGGGTTTCCCTGCCGTGACCTGGCCTTGGCCTGGGCAGACACCGGTGCAGAGGGTACAGACTACCCGCACACTGGCTTCCGGTTGAAATCCGACCGGGTTGAGCGTCAGTCTGTACACCTCGGGTGTGTATGGCGCTACGATGCGCCGCCTTCCGCAGGAGGTGCCCCATGGCACAGACATTGCGACCCAACGCCGCCGGTTCCCTGCTCGCCACGGACCACAGGCCCCACCCCCTCCAGGACACCCTGGTCGGGCTGACTCTCGTCCTCGGGGCGATCGCCTTCATCACCGCCCAGTTCCACAGCCTGCACCTGATCAGCTCCTGGACGGGACTGCTGGGCATCCTGACCGGGGCCGGCGGACAGTTCATCTCCGAGACGACCCGGGAGCGCTTCGGGCTGATCGTGGGTCTCGGTGCCGCGGGCGTCGGTTTCTTCCTGGGCATGGCGCACGGCGGACTCTTCGGCGGCGTCATCGGCTGACGGCCCGCCAGAGAGCCGCGGAGGCCCACGGAGCGTCCTGACCACGTATCGGTCGGGACGCAGGTTCCATACGGCCAGACGGGGCGCTCACATGGCGCAGTAGGCTTCGGCGCGAGAGCCGGAGCCCCTGTACCCATGGGGACACACCAGCCCGAGGAGCGCCCGGAATGAGCCTGACCCTGAGGACCATCAGCCGTGAGCAGCATCTGGCATACATCCAGAGCCTGCCCGCGGCCAGCCACATGCAGGTCCCCGCCTGGGCAGACGTCAAGGCGGAGTGGCGCTCCGAGAGCCTCGGCTGGTTCGACGACCGGACCGGCGAGATGGTCGGTGCGGGCCTCGTCCTGTACCGCCAGCTGCCCAAGATCAAGCGCTATCTCGCCTACCTGCCCGAGGGCCCGGTCATCAACTGGTTCGCCCCGAACCTCGGCGACTGGCTCCAGCCGATGCTCGCTCATCTCAAGCAGCAGGGCGCCTTCTCCGTGAAGATGGGCCCCCCGGTGATCATCCGGCGCTGGGAGGCCACGTCCATCAAGGGCGGCATCCAGAACCCGGACGTGAAGCGCCTGCGCGACATCGAGGCGGACTTCATCGAACCGCGCGCCTTCGAGGTGGCCGACAAGCTGCGCCGTATGGGCTGGCAGCAGGGTGAGGACGGCGGCGCCGGCTTCGGCGACGTCCAGCCCCGCTATGTCTTCCAGGTGCCGCTCGCCAACCGCTCCCTGGAAGAGGTCCACAAAAACTTCAACCAGCTGTGGCGCCGCAACATCAAGAAGGCCGAGAAGGCGGGCGTGGAGGTCGTCCAGGGCGGCTTCCAGGACCTGGAGGAGTGGCAGCGGCTCTACGAGATCACCGCGATCCGCGACCATTTCCGGCCCCGCCCGCTCTCGTACTTCCAGCGCATGTGGACGGCCCTCAACACCGAGGACCCCAACCGCATGCGGCTCTACTTCGCCCGGCACAACGGCGTGAACCTGTCCGCCGCCACGATGCTGGTGGTGGGCGGGCACGTCTGGTACTCGTACGGCGCCTCGGACAACATCGGGCGTGAGGTCCGGCCCTCGAACGCGATGCAGTGGCGGATGCTGCGCGACTCGTACGCTCTCGGGGCGACCGTCTACGACCTGCGGGGTATCTCCGACTCGCTGGACGAGACCGACCACCTCTTCGGCCTGATCCAGTTCAAGGTCGGCACGGGCGGGGAAGCCGCGGAGTATCTCGGCGAGTGGGACTTCCCGCTCAACAAGCTGCTCCACAAGGCACTCGACATGTACATGTCGCGCCGCTGACCCGGACCGATCCGCGCGCCGGGCCCCTGACCCGGCCCGGCGCCGCACCATCGGTCCGGCGAATCCGCGACAATCTCCGTTCATACCTCTGATACACCGCAGCCACGAGAAAGGTTCCGGGACCGGCCATGGCGCTCACGCTCTACGTCGACACCGCGCGCTGGCGGGCACACCACAAGCAGGTGTCCGAGCAGTTTCCGGGGCTCGTCCCCGTCTGCAAGGGCAACGGGTACGGCTTCGGCCACGAGCGCCTCGCTGACGAGGCCACCCGCCTGGGCTCGGACGTCCTCGCCGTCGGCACCACGTACGAAGCCGCCCGGATCAAGGACTGGTTCGGCGGTGACCTGCTGGTCCTGACGCCTTTCAGGCGGGGCGAGGAGCCCGTGCCGCTGCCCGACCGGGTAATCCGCTCCGTGTCGTCCATCGACGGCGTGTACGGCCTCGTGGGCGCCCGTGTCGTCATCGAGGTGATGTCCTCGATGAAGCGGCACGGTGTGAGCGAGCAGGATCTGCCGCATCTGCACTCCGCCATAGAGAACGTCCGGCTGGAGGGCTTCGCCATCCACCTGCCGCTGGACCGCACCGACGGCTCGGACGCCGTCGAGGAGGTCATCGGCTGGATGGACCGGCTCCGCGCCGCCCGCCTGCCGCTGCACACGATGTTCGTCAGCCATCTCAAGGCCGAGGAACTCGCCCGTCTCCAGCAGCAGTTCCCGCAGACCCGGTTCCGCGCCCGCATCGGCACCCGGCTCTGGCTCGGGGACCACGAGGCCACCGAATACCGCGGCGCGGTCCTGGACGTCACCCGCGTGTCCAAGGGCGACCGCTTCGGCTACCGCCAGCAGAAGGCCGCCTCCGACGGCTGGCTGGTGGTCGTCGCGGGCGGGACGTCGCACGGAGTGGGTCTGGAGGCCCCGAAGGCGCTGCACGGCGTCATGCCGCGCGCCAAGGGCGTCGCCCGTGCCGGCCTCGCCACGGTCAACCGGAACCTCTCCCCGTTCGTCTGGGCGGGCAAGCAGCGCTGGTTCGCGGAGCCCCCGCACATGCAGGTCTCCATCCTGTTCGTGCCCTCCGACGCCACCGAGCCGAAGGTCGGCGACGAGCTCGTGGCCCATCTGCGGCACACCACCACACAGTTCGACCGCGTCGTCGAGCGCTGACGCCGGAGCGGGACCCCACAGGACCCAGCGAGAAGGGCCGTACACGGACTCCGTGTACGGCCCTTCTTCACATCCCTCACTGCGCTGTGTTCGCTCAGGGCGAACTGTCTCCGGCCTTCATGCTTCCGCTGCCCCAGTCCACCTGGGGCCCCTCGAAGTGGACGGCGTGCCGGGGCGGATGGGCGGCGGCCCCGAACACGAAGACGTCCTCGGCACCGTCCAGCACCCCGCCCGAGGGGTCGTCGTCACCGGCGCGGCGCACCATGTCCCGCTCGGGCATGAAGATGTCCCGTACGACCACGGCGCACAGGTACAGCGTCCCCAACAGGTGGACGGCGATGGCGACTTGATAGCCCTCGGTCGGGAGGCCCTTGTGAGCGTCCCCACTGGTCGTGTAAGCGAGGTACATCCAGATGCCCAGGAAGTACGCGACTTCGCAGGCCTGCCAGATCAGGAAGTCCCGCCAGCGCGGCCGGGCCAGCGCGGCGAGGGGGACCAGCCACAGTACGTACTGCGGCGAGTAGACCTTGTTGGTGAGGATGAAGGCCGCGACGATCAGGAAGGCCAGCTGGGCGAAGCGGGGGCGGCGTGGAGCAGTCAGCGTGACGGCGGCCAGGGCCAGGCAGACGAGCAGCATCATGCCCAGCGCCCATGTGTTCGCCGCGTCGGCCGTGATCGTGATCTTCAGCCAGTTCGAGAGGAACAGGAAGATCGAACCGAAGTCGACCCCCCGTTCCTGGCTGAAGCTGTAGAACTTCACCCATCCTTCCGGTGCGAGGAACATCACCGGAAGGTTCACCACGAGCCAGGCTCCGACCGCGCCCAGCAGCGCGGTTCCGAACTCACGCCACCTGCCGGCTCGCCAGCACAGCAGGAAGAGCGGCCCGAGTACCAGGAACGGGTAGAACTTGGCGGCCGTGGCGAGCCCGATGAGCACACCGAACGCCAGGACACGCCCTCGTGACCACATGAGCATCGCGGCGGCCAGGAGGGCCACAGCGAGGAGATCCCAGTTGATGGTGGCCGTGAGCGCGAAAGCGGGCGCGAGAGCGACCAGGAGGCCGTCCCAGGGCCTCCTGCGGTGGGTGCGCGCGGTGCATACGGCGATGACCGCCGCGCACACCATGAGCATCCCGGCGTTGACCATCCAGTAGATCTGCTCCTGATCCTGGATGCTTCCGCTGCCCGGCGTGAGCCAGGAGGCGACCTCCATGAACACACCGGTCAGCACCGGGTACTCGAGGTACTCCATGTCGCCGGGGAGCTTGTCGAAGTACGGCACGAGACCGTCGGCGAAGCCGCGCCCCTGGTAGAGGTGCGGGATGTCCGAGTAGCACGCGTGCGTGTACTGGGAGCTGGCTCCGAAGAACCAGGCGCCGTCGTAGCACGGCAGCTTCTGCACCATCCCGAGGGCGAACACACCGATCGCGATGAGTGCGACCACCCGCACGGGGGTCCACCAGGACGTTCCGAGCAGGGCTCGTCGTCCGATGGGACCGCCGATCAGCTCACTGCCGGTCGCGGCCACCTCGTCTTCCTTGGTCGGCCGTACCAGCTCTGGCTCGCGCACGCTCGCTCGCGTCGTCTCTGCACTGGGCATGGCGCACATCCTGCCGTACGTACCTGGGTGTACGACGAGGGCCGCCGCACCTGGTCGGTGCGACGGCCCTCGTTTCACGTGAAACGGCGTGTTTCACGTGAAACACACACGGAGGTGGCTATCCGGTCGAGCCGCCGAAGAAGCCGCCATTACTTCCGTTGCTGTTTCCGTTACTCGTACTGGTGCTGCTCGACTCCGATGGTGAGGCGCTCTCGCCCCCGTCGGTACCACCTGTCTCGGTACCGCCGTTATCGGATCCGCCGTCCTCTTCTTCGCAGTTGAAGTCGAAGGGCTCACAGGTCTCGCTCTCCGTGGGAGTGGGAGAGGTCGTGGGCTCCTCGCGCGTCGGCGTCGGGGTCGGGGTCGGGCTCTCCACCTCGGTCTCGGTGGGCGAGGGGGTCGGGGTCGGGCTCGGAGTGTCGTTGATGACCTCACCGATGTCCTCGGGCTCCGGGAAGTCCTCGGCCTTCTCGCCCTTCAGCGCCTGCTCCATGTAGTCATGCCAGATCTGGGCCGGGAACGAGGCACCGTGGATCTTCTCCTCGCCACCCGTGCCGTACATCTCCAGGAACTCGCGGTTCTTCTTGGTCTCGTCGTCGTCCATGCGGTACATGCCGATCGCGGTCGACAGCTGCGGGGTGTAGCCGACGAACCACGCGGACTTGTTGCCGTCGGTGGTACCGGTCTTGCCGGCCACCTCGCGGCCCGTCAGCTGGGCGGCGGTACCGGTTCCCTTCTCGACCACGGTCTTCAGGACGTCGGTGACGTTGTCGGCCACCTTGGCGGTGAAGGCCTCCTTGGCCGTGCCCTCGTGCTGGAAGACGGTGCCGTCCTTGTCGGTGACCTTCTCGACCGAGTAGGGGTCGTTCTGCTTGCCGCTGGCCGCGAAGGTGGCGTAGGCGCCGGCCATACGGATCGCGCTCGGGGAGGAGGTGCCGAGGGAGAAGGACGGGAAGTTGGCGCCGGCGAAGCTGGACTCCAGGATGCCTGCGTCCGCTGCGGCCTCCTTGACCTTGTCCAGGCCGACGTCCATGCCCAACTGGACGTACGCGGAGTTCACGGACTCACGCATCGCCTCGCGGAGGTCGATGTTGTAGCTGGGAGCGTTGTACGACTCACCGCCGTCGTTCGTCTGCAGCCACTCCTTGCCTTCCTTGTCCGTCCAGACCTTCTTGTTGTAGTCCTCGATCTTCAGCTTGTTCTTGCCGCTGTAGAGACTCTTGGGAGAGACCACGGTGCGTTCGTCCTGTGCCTGGACGGCGTCACCGTCGGGGTCCCGCACGCCCCACGACATGGCGGCCGCCAGTACGAAGGGCTTGAACGTCGAACCGACCTGGGCACCGGTCGCGTCGGCGTTGTCCGTGAAGTGCTTGGTCGCGTCCACGCCGCCGTAGATGGCCTTGATCGCGCCGGATGCCGGATCGACGGAGGCTCCACCGAACTGGACGAAGGTGTCCGTGTTCGGACGCTTCTTGGGATCGATGTTCTTCTTCTGGACTTCCTTCACGGAGGCTTCGAGAGCGGCGACCTTCTTCTTCTCGAAGGTCGTGTGGATCTCGTAACCGCCCTGCTGGAGCTGGTCCTGGGTGATCCCGGTCTTGTTGTTGATGAGGTACGAGTTCGCCAGGTCGACGAGGTAACCGACCTGACCGCTCAGCTGGGCGTTCGACCGTGGGCTCTGGGACTTCGGGAAGGTCTGGTACTTGGCCCGCTCCGCGGCGGTCAGGTGCCCGTCCTTGACCTCCTCGTCGAGGATCCACTTCCACCGGTACTCGGCGCGCTCGCGGTTGGCCTTGGGGGTGGCCGCCGGGTCGATCGACACGGAGCCCGCGGGGTCGTAGTACGTGGCGCCCTTGAGCATCGCCGCCAGGAAGGCGCACTCGCTCGCGTTCAGGTCCGTGGCGTCCTTGTCGAAGTAGGCACGCGACGCCGCCTGAATGCCGTACGCGTTGCGCCCGTAGTACGCCGAGTTCAGGTAGCCGGCCATGATGTCCTCCTTGTCCATGGAGGCACCGACCTTGATGGAGACGAACAGCTCCTTGAACTTCCGGGAGACCGTCTGCGACTGGTCGTCCAGCATCGCGTTCTTCACGAACTGCTGGGTGATGGTCGAGCCACCCTGCGTCTGGCCGCCCTTGGCCATGTTCACGAAGGCGCGGGCGATACCCATGGGGTCGACGCCGCTGTCGGTCTCGAACGTCTTGTTCTCGGCCGACATGACGGCGTACCGCATCTCCTTGGGGATCTGCGCGTAGCTGATGATCTGGCGGTTGGTCTCACCGCCGGTGGCAACCATCTCGCTGCCGTCGGCCCAGTAGTAGACGTTGTTCTGCGCCTCGGCGGTCTTGGCGACGTCCGGGACACCCACCAGGGCGTACGCGACACCCGCGACGGCCACCAGGCTGCCGCAGAAGCCGATGAACAGCCCCGAGACCAGCTTCCAGGACGGGATCCAGCGCGCCGCGCCGTACTTGTTGGCGCGCGGATAGTCGATGATGCGCTTCTTGGCGGGCACGGATCCACGGCCGCGGCCCCGACCCGGCCCGGTCGGGCCGCCGGGGCCGGTACGTCGACCTCCGCCTCCGCCTCCGGTGCCACCCTGTCCGGCGCCGTCGGCACCTCGGCGTCGGCCGCCACCACTTCTCTGCGCCGCACGACGTGCCTCGGCACGGCCACCGTACGAGCGCTCCTCTTCACCCCCCGACCCGTAGGAGTCGGAAGGAGACCCGGTGGCGCTTCGCGGTGCCGCACGGCGGCCGGCGGACGCGCCGGACTGGCCGCGTCGGGCCGCGGCACGTCCGCCTTCCTGCGACTGCGGCAGTTTGCGACGGTGCTCGCTCATCGAACGATTACTCCTCGGGCAGGCGCACTCGTGCACGCCTGGAAACGGCAGCGGCTGGTTTCCGGTCCCCCCGAAATACGGATGTGGTCGTCATCGCATTCATCCGTACTGCACCGAGGACGTTGACGTCCTCAGACGTCACTTGGTTCCCCGTGGTGTGCATGCCGCACAGACTACGCACCGTCAAAACCCGCCTAGGGCCGAAGTTCACCCCAAATCAGGCAACTTGCTTCGTATGAATCAGTGATGTGACGCCGTTCACCGTGACCCCTCTTGCCGCATCCGAGTGGCCGTTCTATCGTGTCGATGTATCGAGTCGATACATCAGCTCGGCATAAAGACCGTGCCAGGCGACAGCAACAGGGAGGAGGCGACGTGAGCCGGCGTTCCGGGATCCTCGAGTTCGCTGTCCTCGGCCTGCTCCGCGAGTCCCCGATGCACGGCTATGAGCTGCGTAAACGGCTCAACACGTCACTGGGTGTGTTCCGCGCCTTCAGTTACGGAACGCTCTATCCCTGCCTCAAGACGCTGGTCACCAACGGCTGGTTGATCGAAGAGCCGGGAGCCTCACCCGAAGACACCCTCGCCGCTCCGCTCGCGGGGCGGCGGGCCAAGATCGTCTACCGATTGACGGCGGAAGGTAAGGAACACTTCGAGGAGCTGCTCTCCCAGACGGGTCCCGACGCTTACGAGGACGAGCACTTCGCCGCTCGCTTCGCCTTCTTCGGGCAGACGTCACGCGACGTACGCATGCGCGTACTGGAGGGCCGCCGCAGCCGCCTCGAGGAGCGCCTGGAGAAGATGAGCGCTTCTCTGGCGCGGACCCGGGAGCGCCTCGACGACTACACGCTTGAGCTCCAGCGCCACGGAATGGAGTCCGTGGAGCGCGAAGTGCGCTGGCTGAACGAGCTCATCGAGAGCGAGCGGGCGGGACGGGACATCAAGAGTCCCGGCCCCGAAGGCTCCGCTCAGCAGGACAGCACATCTGGCGAGACGGGCGGCCTGCCCCGGCACCGGGACAGCTCCCGGCCGGATCCGTCCGACGACACCACCACGTGAGCCCCCGTTCGGGGTCTCACCAGCACATACAGGGAGCAATCGGAATGGGTTCGGTTCGCGTAGCCATTGTCGGTGTGGGCAACTGCGCCGCCTCGCTGGTTCAGGGCGTCGAGTACTACAAGGACGCCGACCCGTCGGCGAAGGTGCCCGGCCTGATGCACGTCCGGTTCGGCGAGTACCACGTCGGTGACGTCGAGTTCGTCGCCGCGTTCGACGTCGACGCGAAGAAGGTCGGCCTCGACCTCTCCGACGCCATCGGGGCCAGCGAGAACAACACCATCAAGATTTGCGACGTCCCGAACAAGGGCGTCACGGTCCAGCGCGGCCACACCCTCGACGGTCTCGGCAAGTACTACCGCCAGACCATCGAGGAGTCCGACGAGACCCCGGTCGACATCGTCCAGACCCTCAAGGACAAGCAGGTCGACGTCCTCATCTGCTACCTGCCCGTCGGTTCCGAGGACGCGGCGAAGTTCTACGCCCAGTGCGCCATCGACGCCAAGGTCGCCTTCGTCAACGCCCTCCCGGTCTTCATCGCCGGCACCAAGGAGTGGGCGGACAAGTTCACCGAGGCCGGTGTCCCGATCGTCGGCGACGACATCAAGTCGCAGGTCGGCGCCACCATCACGCACCGTGTGATGGCGAAGCTGTTCGAGGACCGCGGTGTCCGTCTCGAGCGCACCATGCAGCTCAACGTCGGCGGCAACATGGACTTCAAGAACATGCTGGAGCGCGACCGCCTCGAGTCCAAGAAGATCTCGAAGACGCAGGCCGTCACCTCGCAGATCCCGGACCGCGACCTGGGCGAGAAGAACGTCCACATCGGCCCGTCGGACTACGTGCAGTGGCTGGACGACCGCAAGTGGGCGTACGTGCGCCTCGAGGGCCGCGCCTTCGGTGACGTCCCGCTGAGCCTCGAGTACAAGCTCGAGGTCTGGGACTCCCCGAACTCCGCGGGTGTCATCATCGACGCCCTGCGCGCCGCGAAGATCGCCAAGGACCGCGGCATCGGTGGCCCGATCCTCTCCGCGTCGAGCTACTTCATGAAGTCCCCGCCGGTCCAGTACTTCGACGACGAGGCCTACGCGAACGTCGAGAAGTTCATCAAGGGCGAGGTCGAGCGCTAGCGAACGGCTGAGGGGCGCTGACGCTCCTCTCGTCGAAGGCTGTTGAGAGCCCCCGGGCAGTCGCCCGGGGGCTCTCCTCGTGTGTGAGGCTGTGCCCCATGGCTGTCGTGCGTGACCTGCGGATACTCCTGCGCTTCCAGGGCTTCAGGCGCCTGCTCGGCGTACGGCTGCTCTCCCAGGGCGCCGACGGGGTCTACCAGATCGCCCTCGCCACCTACGTCGTCTTCTCGCCGGAGAAGCAGACCTCGGCAGGCTCGATCGCCTCCGCGATGGCGGTCCTGCTACTGCCGTACTCCATCATCGGCCCCTTCGCCGGCGTCCTGCTGGACCGCTGGCGGCGCCGTCAAGTCTTCCTGTACGGCAACCTGCTGCGGGCGGCGCTGGCGTGCGTGACGGCCGTCCTGATGCTGAGCCATGTCCCGGACTGGCTCTTCTACGTCTCCGCACTGTGCGTCACCGCGGTCAATCGCTTCGTCCTGTCCGGCCTCTCCGCCGCGCTGCCCCGCGTCGTCGACTCCGACCGGCTGGTCATGGCCAACTCACTGTCACCCACCGCCGGCACGCTCGCCGCGACCATGGGCGGCGGAGTCGCGTTCGTCGTACGGCTCGTCGGCTCGGACTCCGACGCGGCGGTCGTCCTCGTCGGGGCAGCCCTGTACCTGTGCTCGGCCCTGGCCTCCCTGCGCCTCGCCCCGGAACTCCTCGGCCCCGACCAGGAGTTGGCACCGACCAGGCTGTCCACAGCGCTCACCGGCACCGCCCGCGGCCTCGTTGCGGGTGTACGTCACCTGGTCGAGCCCGCGCGGCGGGAGGCGGCCTGGGCGCTGCTGGCGATGACGGTGATGCGTTTCTGTTACGGCGCTCTGACCGTCATGGTGCTCATGCTGTGCCGGTACGCCTGGACGTCCGGCTCGGACGACGACGGGCTCGCGCTGCTGGGGCTCGCGTTGGGGGTGTCCGCTGCGGGGTTCTTCGTCGCCGCGGTGGTGACACCGTGGGCTGCCGGGCGACTGGGCCCCAGCGGCTGGATCGTCACATGCGCCGGAGCCGCGGCCGTCCTGGAGCCGACACTCGGCCTGCCGTTCGCCGTTGCCCCCATGCTGGCGGCCGCCTTCATCCTGGGTCTGACCACCCAGGGATCGAAGATCGCTACGGACACGATCGTGCAGTCGTCGGTCGACGACGCCTACCGGGGCCGGATCTTCTCCGTCTACGACGTCCTCTTCAACGTCGCCTTCGTCGGCGCGGCGGCAGTGGCCGCGCTGGTCCTGCCTCCTGATGGGCGTTCGGCATCCCTCGTCGTCACCGTGGCGGTCCTCTACGCGGCGGTGGCCGTGGTGCTGGCCCGCCTGAGGGTGCGATAGGTGGTATCCGCGTGACGGTGGGGGCGATGTTTCACGTGAAACATCGCCCCCACCGTCACGCGCCGGGTCTTGTTTCACGTGAAACAAGACCCGGCGCCGAGAACCTCACTCCTGCGCGGCCCACCATTCCTTGAGTGCCGCGACGGCCGCATCGTGCTCCATGGGCCCGTTCTCCAGCCGAAGCTCCAACAGGAACTTGTATGCCTGACCGATGGCTGGGCCGGGGCCGATGCCGAGGATGCCCATGATCTCGTTGCCGTCGAGGTCGGGGCGGATCGAGTCCAGCTCCTCCTGATCCTGAAGCTGGGCGATGCGCTCCTCCAACCCGTCGTACGCCCGGGAGAGCGCGGTGGCCTTGCGCTTGTTGCGTGTGGTGCAGTCGGAACGGGTCAGCTTGTGCAGGCGGTCAAGCAGGGGGCCGGCGTCGCGCACATAGCGACGGACGGCGGAGTCCGTCCACTCGCCGGTGCCGTACCCGTGGAAACGCAGGTGGAGTTCGACCAGCCGCGAGACGTCCTTCACGAGCTCGTTCGAGTACTTGAGCTCCGTCATCCCCCTCTTGGTCATCTTGGCGCCCACCACCTCGTGGTGGTGGAAGGAGACCCGGCCGTCGTCCTCGAAGCGGCGCGTCCTCGGCTTGCCGATGTCGTGCAGCAGTGCGGCGAGCCGAAGGACAAGGTCGGGACCGTCCTCCTCCAACTCCATCGCCTGCTCAAGGACGATCAGCGTGTGGTCGTAGACGTCCTTGTGCCGGTGGTGCTCGTCGCGCTCCAGACGGAGGGCGGGAAGCTCCGGCAGCACATGGTCGGCGAGCCCGGTGTCGACGAGCAGCGTCAGGCCCTTGCGCGGGTACGCGGAAAGGATCAGCTTGTTCAGCTCGTCCCGCACCCGCTCGGCGGAGACGATCTCGATGCGGCCGGCCATGTCCGTCATCGCGGCCACCACCTCGGGCGCCACCTCGAAGTCCAGCTGCGCGGCGAACCGCGCGGCCCGCATCATCCGCAGCGGGTCGTCGGAGAAGGAGGCCTCAGGGGTGCCCGGAGTCCGCAGCACGCGACCTGCCAGGTCCTCCAGGCCTCCGTGCGGGTCGATGAAGTCCTTCACCGGCAGCGCGACCGCCATGGCGTTCACGGTGAAGTCCCGGCGCACGAGATCTTCCTCGATGGAGTCGCCGTAGGACACCTCGGGCTTGCGTGAGGTCCGGTCGTACGCCTCGGAGCGGTACGTCGTGATCTCGATCTGGAACGACTGCCGCTCATCGCCCACACGGGCGTCCTTCTGTGCGCCGACTGTGCCGAAGGCGATCCCGACCTCCCACACGGCGTCCGCCCAGGGACGCACGATCTTCAGTACGTCCTCGGGGCGGGCGTCGGTAGTGAAGTCCAGATCGTTACCGAGCCGGCCAAGGAGCGCGTCCCGGACCGAGCCCCCGACCAGGGCGAGGGAGAACCCGGCCTCCTGGAATCGGCGGGCGAGCTCGTCGGCGACAGGGGACACCCGCAGCAGCTCACTCACTGCGCGGCGCTGCACCTGGCTCAGGGCACTGAGGTTGTCTTCGTTGGCGTTCGGCACAACAGAAAAGGGTACGTGGCCGGGGCACCGCGGGGCGCCTCCATAAAACGTGCACAGCGGTCCCTCCGGTTGGGCCGCCGATAGACGCACATACAGGACACTCGGCCCGGTCCGCTGATCTTGTGGAGCAGTCCGCGGCACTTCCCCTCAGCGCACATCGTTACCATGCGTGGACGCACATTCCGACGACCACTGACAACCACGAGGGACGGGCGAGCGCGTGGCCGAGGCGGCAGACTTCCAGGGGATGAATCCCTCACCTGCCCGCCGGTGGCTCCGGCGCAGCGGCGCACTGCTCGCCGGTGTGCCCTTGCTGACCGGCCTGGTCCAGCTGCCTCTGGGCGTGCCCGCGCACGCCGCCGAGAAGGCCGCCGTGGCGGACGCCACCGCATCGGGCACGGTCGATGTCTCAATCGACTCACTCAGCCCCAGCGCGCCCACGACCGGCGACACCATCACCGTCTCCGGCACGGTCACCAACAAGGGCAAGCAGGCGATCACCGACGCGCACGTGGGCGTGCGTGTGGGTCCGTCCCTCAACAGCCGCTCGGCGATCGACAGTGCCGCGAAGCGCACCGGGTTCCAGCCGGGCGTCGATCCCACCGAGGTCGGCGGCGACTACGTCGCGAAGATCTCCTCGCTCGCCCCAGGGGTCGCGCAGCCCTTCACCATCTCGGTGCCCGTCGACGAGCTGGATCTCGGCGCCGACGGTGTCTACCAGTTCGCCGTCTCCCTCACCGGCCGGACCGCCGCCCAGCAGTGGGACCAGATTCTCGGCATCCAGCGGACGTTCCTGCCCTGGCAGCCGGACGCGGCCGACACGAAGACGAAAACGACGTTTCTCTGGCCGCTGATCTCCACGGTCCACCTCACGGCGGAGACCGGCTCGGACGAGCAGCAGACGCCCGTCTTCGAGAACGACGACCTGGCGACGGAGATCTCCCCGGGCGGACGCCTGGACCAGTTGGTGTCCCTGGGCAGCGACCTGGACGTCACCTGGGTGCTCGACCCGGACCTGCTGGCCTCCGTGGACGCCATGACGCGCAGCTACCAGATCCAGGACGGCGAGACCACCACGGCCGGCAAGAACCAGGCGATCGCCAAGGCGTGGCTCGCCAAGCTGGAGAAGACGGTCGAGGACAAGGAAGTCGTCGCCCTCCCCTTCGCCGACCCCGACCTGGCGTCACTGGCGCACAACGGCACGAACGTCACCGGCTCCCTGAGCCACCTCAAGGACGCCACGGACGTGGCCGCCAGCACGGTCGACACGATCCTGCACATCACGCCGAACACCGACTTCGCCTGGCCCGCGGACGGCGCCCTCGACCCGTCGATCGTCAAGGTCGCCACCTCCGCGGGCGCCGACAAGGTGATCGCCCGCAGCGACAGCCTGGGTGAGACGGGCGGCCTGTCGTACTCGCCGACCGCCGCCCGCCCGATCGGCGGCGGAACGACCGCGGTGGTCGCGGACGCCCGGCTGTCGACCGAGTTCCAGGGCGACATGACCGAGGCCGACAACTCCACGCTCGCTGTGCAGGAGTTCCTCGCCCAGAGCCTGGCGATCACCCTCCAGGAGCCCAACAAGCAACGCAGCATCGTGATCGCCCCCCAGCGCATGCCGTCGGCCAGCCAGGCCCAGACGATGGCCCAGACACTGACGGCCATCCAGGACGGGAACTGGTCGCAGTCCCAGGACCTGTCCGCGGCCGCGAGGGCCAAGCCGGACCCGGGTGCCACCACGAAGGTGCCCGCCGAGTCCGCCTATCCCGCCGCGCTGCGCAAGCAGGAGCTGCCGCAGTCGGCCTTCGAGTGGATCCGGGACACGCAGACCAGTCTCGACAACTTCAAGGTCATCCTGACCGACCAGTCCCGTGTGGTCACCCCGTTCGGCCGGGCGATGGACCGTGGGATGTCCACCTCCTGGCGCGGCCGGCCCGCTCCGGCGGCGACCTTCCGCGCGAGCGTCTCGTCGTATCTGAACGACCTCACCGGCCTGGTGAGACTGATCGACAAGTCCGACGCGAAGCTCTCGGGCCGCAGTGCCACGATCCCCGTGACCGTGCAGAACAACCTCGTACAGGGCGTGGACCGCCTGGTCCTGCGCCTCACGTCCCAGCAGCCGACTCGCCTCAAGATCGGCGACGGCCCCTACGACGAGCAGCCGATCACGGTCGCGGGTGAGCACAGCCAGTCGGTGAAGTTCACCACCTCGACCAAGGCCAACGGCCCGGTCAAGGTGGTCGCCCAGCTGTACACGCAGGACGGACAGAGATACGGCGCCCCGGTCACCTTCGAGGTGAAGGTCACCGAGATCACCTCCACGGTGATGCTCGTCATCGGTGGCGGCGTCCTGTTGCTGGTGCTCGCCGGGTTCCGGATGTACACCCAGCGCAAGCGGGCGGCCGTCCAGCGGCCCGGGGACGACACCGGCGAGGACGGGGTCCCGGGCGAGGGCGGAGGCGGCGGCATGCCCGCGGCGGGCAGCCCCTCCGAGGGCCTTCAGGACCGCCCCGCGGGCGAGTTCCGCACGGGGTCCGGGGAAGACGACCCGCAGCACCCGAGTGACCTGACACCGGACACCGCAGCGGAAAGCACCGGCCCGTCCGGGACGGGTGAGAGAGTGGACCGTTGAGCGATGTCGTGGCCGGTGGGCCCGGGGACGATGAGGTGGGGTAACCATGAACGCGCCGTACGACGGTGACCGCGGTCAGGGCGCGGGCGGCTCCGGCTACCCCGAGGGCTATCCGGAGCAGGGCACCGGGAACTCCGGCTATCCCGAGGGGTATCCCGAGGGTCCGCCCCCGGAGGCCGGGCAGCTGCCTCAAGGCCCTCCCGCGGACGTGTACTTCCAGGACGCGTACGCCCAGGACCCCTACCGAGCGCAGGACCTCTCCGCCCAGGACCCCGTGACCGAGGCGCTCTACGACCGCGCCGCGCACCCCCCGCCGCCCCCCGGCTCGTACTACCCGCAGCCTCCGCTCTACGGCCAGCCGCCCACCACGCAGTACGCCCCCGACCCACGCGTCTGGGCCCAGACGCCCCCGCCGGAACCCTCGGGCCCGACGCGGCACCTGCCCTATGGCGAGGACGCGCGCACCACCCAGTTCGTGGGCGTCGACGACCTGGTCACCCAGGCGGGCGAGCAGCAGCACGAGCCCGACGCCTTCGCCCACCTCTTCCGTGACCAGGGACAGGGAGGGGGCCGGCCGTACGCCGGTCCGCCCGGCGTACCGTCGCCGGCCCCCGAACCGGCTCCGGCCCCCGAACCGCCGCCCTCGAACGCGGGCACGTCCGCCCCGAGGAAGTCCGGAGGACGCGTCTCGGGGATGCTCCAGTCGAGCGCGGTGATGGCGGCGGGAACGCTGGTGTCCCGGCTCACCGGCTTCGTGCGCACCATGATCATCACGGCTGCCCTGGGCGCCGCGACACTCGGCGACACCTGGACCGTCGCCTACACCCTGCCGACGATGATCTACATCCTCACCGTCGGCGGAGGCCTCAACTCGGTCTTCGTTCCCCAGCTGGTGCGCTCCATGAAGGACGACGAGGACGGTGGTGAGGCGTACGCCAACCGCCTGCTGACCCTCGTCATGGTCGCCCTCGCCGTGATCGTCGCCGCCGCGGTCTTCGCCGCGCCGCTGCTGATCCAGCTGATGTCGAACCCCATCGCGAGCGACCCGGCGTCCAACAACGTCGCGGTGTCCTTCGCCCGTTACTGCCTGCCCACGATCTTCTTCATGGGCGTCCATGTGGTCATGGGTCAGATCCTGAACGCCCGCGGCAAGTTCGGCGCGATGATGTGGACTCCGGTCCTCAACAACATCGTCATGATCTTCACCTTCGGCATGTTCCTCTGGGTGTACGGGACCGCCGCGGACTCCGGCATGACGGTGAGCAGCATCCCGCCGGACGGCATCCGCCTGCTCGGCATCGGTACCCTGCTCGGCCTGGTCGTGCAGGCCTTGGCGATGATTCCGTATCTGCGTGAGACCGGCTTCCGGTTCCGCCCGCGCTTCGACTGGAAGGGCCACGGTCTCGGCAAGGCGGTCAAGCTCGCCAAGTGGACCGTGCTCTTCGTCCTCGCCAACCAGGCGGGCGTCCTCGTCGTCACCCAGCTGGCCACCGCGGCCGGCAAGGCGTCCGGCAAGAGCGGCGCCGGCATCATGGCCTACTCCAACGCGCAGCTGATCTGGGGCATGCCGCAGGCGATCATCACGGTCTCCGTCATGGCGGCCATGCTGCCGCGGATCTCACGGGCCGCCCACGACGGCGATCCCGGCGCTGTCCGCGACGACATCTCCCAGGGCCTGCGCACCTCGGCCGTCGCGATCGTCCCGGTCTCCTTCATGTTCGTCGCCCTGGGCATCCCGATGTGCACCCTGCTCTTCGGCTCCAGCGGTATCTCCGCCGCCCAGTCCATGGGGTACGTCCTCATGGCGTTCGGTCTCGGCCTGATCCCGTTCTCGGTGCAGTACGTCGTCCTGCGCGGGTTCTACGCGTACGAGGACACCCGCACCCCCTTCTACAACACGGTCATCGTGGCCGCGGTGAACGCCGCGGCCTCGGCCGTCTGTTACGTGGTCCTGCCGGCCCAGTGGGCCGTCGTCGGCATGGCGGGTTCGTACGGCCTGGCGTACGCCGTCGGCGTCGGTGTCGCCTGGCAGCGGCTGCGCAGGCGGCTGGACGGCGACCTGGACGGCGGCCGCGTCCTGCGGACGTACGCGCGGCTCTGCCTGGCGTGCATCCCAGGTGCCCTGGCAGGTGCCGCCGTCGGGTTCGCGATCACCAGGGCGCTCGGACACGGCGCCCTCGGATCGATCGCGGCGCTGATCGCGGGATCGATCGCCCTCCTCGGCGTCTTCTACGTCGCGGCACGGAAGATGCGCATCGAAGAGCTCAACTCTCTGGTCGGAATGGTCCGCGGGCGCCTGGGACGCTGAGGCGGGGGTAAGCGCACAACCATCATTCGCCGCCGCGTGTCGTGCATAGCGGCGGACTGTGGGCACAATTGGTTTCTGCGTCGGAGCACGCAATGGATGGGGAGGCGGGAACGACGGTGGCGGAACGGAGCACGGCTGCCGTCGACGTGGCAGACAACAGTGGTGACGAGCCGCTGACCGCCAAGGCGGACCAGTCCACGGCCGACGGGGTGGCCCAGAAGCGGGAGCGGGACACGGACAGCGAAGAGGCACAGGGGAGCGGCGGGACCGAGCGTCCCGGAAAGGCCTCACCGCCCGAACTGCACAGCGGTCACAAACTCGCCAGACGCTACCGCCTCGAAGAGTGCGTCACCCGTCTGGACGGTTTCAGCAGTTGGCGTGCGGTGGACGAGAAACTCCGCCGTGCCGTCGGAGTGCATCTGCTGCCCGCCGACCATCCGCGGGCCCGTTCCGTACTGGCGGCGGCCCGCTCGTCCGCCCTGCTGGGCGACCCTCGCTTCGTTCAGGTCCTGGACGCGGTCGAGGAGAACGACCTCGTCTATGTGGTCCACGAATGGCTCCCGGACGCCACGGAGCTCACGACCCTTCTGGCTTCCGGCCCGCTGGAAGTGCACGACGTCTACCAGATGGCCAGTCAGGTCTCGCAGGCGATGGCCGCCGCGCACCGTGAGGGCCTGGCGCACCTGCGTCTGACGCCGGGCGCCGTGCTGCGCACCTCGTCCGGCCAGTGGCGCATTCGCGGACTCGCCGTCAACGCCGCGCTGCGCGGCATCACGTCCGAAACCCCGCAGCGCACCGACACGGAGGCGATCGGCGCGCTGCTGTACGCGACGCTGACCCACCGCTGGCCCTACGACAACGACGCCTACGGTCTGTCCGGGCTGCCCAAGGACATCGGTCTCATCGCTCCCGACCAGGTGCGTGCGGGCGTTCACCGGGGCCTGTCCGAGCTCACCATGCGCGCGCTCGCCAACGACGGGGCCACCGCCTCCCGCCACGAGACGCCGTGCACCACGCCGGAGGAGCTCGTGCGGGCGATCAACGAGATGCCCCGCATCCGCCCGCCGGAGCCCGAGTTCACCGCCCCGCCGGAGTACCAGCGCACGTCGTACCAGCAGGGCACGTACGGCCGTCAGACCTCGCACCTGGGTATGGGCGGCCCCTCGTCCGTGCCGACCCTGCCGTCCCCCCTGCAGAGCCGCACCGGCACGGCCCTCAAGTGGGCCGTCTCCGCTCTGCTCATCGCCGCGCTGGGTCTGGGCAGTTGGCAGCTCGCGGACGCGCTCATGGAACAGGGCAAGTCCGAGGACACCAACAGGACCCAGACGACGGACACCGACGACAAGTCGGGCGGCAAGGTCCAGGCGGTCAAGCCGCTCACCATCCAGGACTCGGCCGAGTACTACCCGGACGGCAAGCCGCAGCACGCCGGTGACGTGAAGCTGACCTACGACAAGGACAGTTCGACGTACTGGAGGACGTACTCCTACAAGGGCGGTCCGGTGCTGGCCCCGTTCAAGCAGGGCGTGGGAATCGTCTACGACCTCGGGTCCACCCAGAACCTGTCGGCCGCTTCGATAGGGCTGTACTACTCCGGCGACCACACGACGGCCACGCTCTACGCCGCCGACTCGCTCTCGTCGTCGGCCCCGTTGACCTCCATGGCGAAAATCGCGACGGCCACGACTACGGGCACGGGCCTGAAGATCTCGGTGAAGAAGCCGGTGGAGACTCGGTACGTTGTGCTGTGGCTCACCGCGGTGCCGCAGGCTCCTGCTGACGAGTTCAGCGGCTCCGGCTACAAGCAGGCCATCACGGACGTGAAGTTCACCGGCTGACGCTCGTCGGAAAAGGGGAGGGGGTCCGATGGCCGATGAAGCCACCTACGGCGAAGCAAGCGATCAGGACCTCCTCGCTCGTCATGTGGACGGCGACCCCGATGCCTTCGGTGAGCTCGTACGGCGTCACCGTGACCGTCTCTGGGCGGTGGCCCTGCGGACGCTGGGAGACCGCGAGGAGGCCGCTGACGCCGTCCAGGACGCCCTCGTCTCCGCGTACCGGGCCGCCCACACCTTCCGCGGCCAGTCGGCCGTCACCACTTGGCTGCACCGCATCACGGTGAACGCCTGCCTGGACCGCGCCCGCAAGGCCGCTTCCAGAAAGACATCGCCCGTCGATGACACCGAGCGCCTGGAGCAGCTCCTCGAACCGCACGAGTCCGCCGCCGCGCCGGCCGAGCGCAACGACCTGCACCGAGAACTCCTCACCGCCCTGGCGACTCTCCCGGCGGACCAGCGCGCGGCCCTGGTGCTGGTGGACATGCAGGGTTACCCCGTGGCGGAGGCCGCCCGCGCGCTCGACGTTCCGGTTGGGACGGTGAAGAGCCGGTGCGCTCGCGGCAGAGCCAGACTCCTCCCGTTGCTCTCCCACCTCCGCACGGAGGACGAGAACGGCGAGGGCCACAAGAAGTCGGGCGGCGGGCGGAACCGGACGCAGGGGACATCCGTCCCACCCGCAGCGGGACCACAAGACGTGGGGCCAAGCGATTCAGCGGCTGTGAAGGGCGGAGGTGGGAGAGCGTGACATCGATGACGGACACGGACGGGCACCCGGACGTCGCGGAGATCTCCGACCTCACCGAGGGTCTCCTCTCTCCCGCTCGCACCGCGGACATCCGGCGCCATCTCGAGGACTGCCCCCTCTGTGCGGACACGCACGACTCCCTGGAGGAGATCCGCGGTCTACTCGGCTCCCTGCCGGAACCGGCCCGTATGCCGGACGACGTGGCAGGCCGCATCGACGCGGCCCTGGCCGCGGAGGCTCTGCTGGGCGCCTCGACGCGGGGCACCGAGGCGGGTCCCAGGGACGACCACGGGACTGTTTCACGTGAAACATCGACCGCCGGAGCCCTCACCGTTTCATCCGACTCAGGCTCCTCCCCCTCCGCGAACCGCCCCTCGAAGCCTCGCGCGGCCACCGGTCCGGGCCGAGCCCATCGAGTACGTCAAGGACGCCATAGGGCGACGTTGATCGGCACAGCGTTCACGGCCGCCGCTCTTGGGCTGGGCGCGATCGTCCTGCAGGCAATGGACGACGACAGCTCGGGCAACACTCCTCGGGCAGCGGCGACGCAGGAATCGGGTTCGACCGTCACCTTCTCGGAAGGGTCGTTGGAGAGCCAGGTCTCCGATCTGCTCGCGAAGAACAGGAACGCGCAGAATCACTCCGGCAGCGACGAACCGTTCGGCGCCCAGTCCCACGGTGCCGGTTCCGGGTCTCCCGGAGTCGGCACCTTGGTCACGCCCTCCGTGACCGTCCCCGCCTGCATCCAGGAGGGAACGGGAAACAGCGGGGCAGTCCTCGCGGCGGAACCGGGTACGTACAACGGCACGAGCGTGTATCTCGTCGTGCAGCCCGACACTTCCGACAGCACGAAGGTCGCGGCGTACATCGTCGACGCGGCCTGTGTGCGGCAGTCCTCGACGTCTCCAGGAAAGCTCCTGCTCACGCAGTCGTACACGCCGTCCTGAGGCCTTCCGCTCCAACGCACTCCCTCTCGGGCGCCCTACGGCGTCTCTCCACGGTCGCGGGTCTCCGTGTGCCCGGACACAGCGGGAATGCTGGCCCCTTAGGATCCGTTGGGTGGGATGAGAGCTCTGAGAGAGACTCCCACCGGCAGTACGCAGCAGTCTTCAGAGACGAGGAATCAAGCCGTGACCGACGTCCGTAACGTGATCATCATCGGCTCAGGGCCGGCCGGCTACACGGCAGCGCTCTACACCGCGCGCGCGTCGCTCAAGCCGCTGGTCTTCGAGGGCGCCGTCACCGCGGGCGGTGCGCTGATGAACACCACCGAGGTGGAGAACTTCCCCGGCTTCCAGGACGGCATCATGGGCCCCGAGCTCATGGACAACATGCGCGCCCAGGCCGAGCGCTTCGGCGCCGAGCTGGTCCCGGACGACATCGTCGCCGTCGACCTGTCGGGTGAGATCAAGACGGTCACGGACACCGCCGGCACCGTCCACCGCGCCAAGGCTGTCATCGTCACGACGGGCTCGCAGCACCGCAAGCTCGGCCTGCCCAACGAGGACGCCCTCTCCGGACGCGGCGTCTCCTGGTGTGCCACCTGTGACGGCTTCTTCTTCAAGGACCACGACATCGCCGTCATCGGCGGTGGCGACACCGCGATGGAAGAGGCGACGTTCCTCTCCCGCTTCGCCAAGTCGGTGACGATCGTCCACCGTCGTGACACCCTCCGTGCCTCCAAGGCGATGCAGGAGCGGGCCTTCGCCGACCCGAAGATCAAGTTCGTCTGGGACAGCGAGATCGCCGAGATCGAGGGCGACCCGAAGCTCTCCGGTCTGAAGCTGCGCAACCTGAAGACGGGCGAGATCTCCGGCCTGCCGGTGACCGGCCTGTTCATCGCGATCGGCCACGACCCGCGCACCGAGCTCTTCAAGGGCCAGCTCGACCTGGACGGAGAGGGCTACCTCAAGGTGGAGGCCCCGTCGACCCGGACGAACCTGACCGGTGTCTTCGGCGCCGGTGACGTCGTCGACCACACGTACCGCCAGGCGATCACCGCGGCCGGCACCGGCTGCTCCGCCGCCCTGGACGCCGAGCGCTACCTCGCCGCCCTCGCGGACAACGAGGCCGCTGCCCCGGCCGCCACTGTCTGACCCCCGTCCGCCCCACCGCACCAACGAGTTAAGGAGCCCGCCGTGGCCGGCACCCTCAAGAACGTGACCGACGATTCCTTCGAGCAGGACGTCCTCAAGAACGACAAGCCCGTCCTGGTGGACTTCTGGGCCGCCTGGTGCGGGCCGTGCCGTCAGATCGCGCCGTCGCTCGAGGCGATCGCCGCCGAGTACGGCGACAAGATCGAGGTCGTCAAGCTCAACATCGACGAGAACCCGGGTATCGCCGCCAAGTACGGCGTCATGTCGATCCCGACCCTGAACGTCTACCAGGGTGGCGAGGTCGCCAAGACCATCGTGGGTGCCAAGCCGAAGGCCGCGATCGTGCGTGACCTTGAGGACTTCATCGCCTAGTAGTCGGTGAACTGCCGTGAGAGCGGCGGATGTTTCACGTGAAACACGAATGGGCCGTCCCTTCCGGGTCGGCCCATTCGTCGTGGAGAACCCGGTACGCCTTCTCCACGAGAAAGGTCGTCTACAGAGGACGGAGCGCCGGTTCCTTCTGCACGGCTCCCAGAAGGCGATCAAGCGCCAGCTCCACGTCTTCCTTCCACGAGAGCGTCGTCCGCAGCTCCAGCCTCAGGCGCGGATGCGTGGGGTGTGGCCGAACGGTCTTGAAGCCCACGGCGAGCAGATGGTCTGCGGGCAACAGGCAGGCGGGTTCTTTCCACCGCGCGTCCCCGAAGGCCTCGATCGCCTTGAAGCCCCGGCGCAACAGATCCTTCGCGACCGTCTGAACCATCACCCGGCCCAGTCCCTGCCCTTGGTAGCCCGGCAGGATGAAGGCGGTCATGAGCTGAACGGCATCCGGTGACACCGGGCTTGTGGGGAATGCCGTGGCCCGTGGGACGTAGGCCGGAGGGGCGTACATCACGAACCCCACTGGCACGTCGTCCACGTAGACGACACGGCCGCAGGATCCCCACTCCAGCAGGACGGCCGAGATCCAGGCTTCCTTCTCCAGTTCGGGGGTACCCGCTTTTACCGCGGCCTGCCCACGGACTGGGTCCAGTTCCCAGAAGACGCACGAGCGACAACGTTGGGGGAGGTCCTGAAGGTTGTCCAGCGTGAGCGGTACGAGCCGACGCCCCATGAAGGATGTTCCTCGCTTCCTTCGCCCGCGGCGTCACGGGCGGCTGTCAGAGCACTCCGCTCCCTGAGCAGGCTGCCGACGAACCCGCCGACCGCTCCCAGTCCCAGACCCGCGGTCACGAGTCCGGTACGGGTGATGGATTGCACGGCCCCCGCCTCCCCATGAAGGTGCTGCCAGGTGGATGCGCCATACCCCTAGGCATCGTATCCACGATGAGATTGCCTCGATACCGGCGGAAAGCAAAAGAGCGGGCCGCGTCCGGTGAGTACCGGACGCGGCCCGCTCTGATGGATCTGCCGCTCGGAGACCGTCCCGCCCACAGGGCGACTCAGGCCTCCGTGTCCTCGGAGTCGTCGTCCAGAAGGCTCTTCTGAAGGACCGGTCCTTCCCCCGGGGCGAGAGAGCCGAGGATCCGCTCAAGGTCGTCCATCGAGGCGAACTCGACAGTGATCTTGCCCTTCTTCTGGCCAAGGTCGACCTTCACCCGCGTCTCGAAGCGGTCCGAGAGGCGTGAAGCCAGGTCGCTGAGCGCCGGGGAGACCAGCGCGCCGGCCCGCGGACCCTTGGAACGCGCAGAGGTCTGCGGACGCGATCCCATGAGGGTCACGATCTCCTCGACCGCCCGCACCGAAAGCCCTTCGGCCACGATCCGGTGAGCCAGCCGGTCCTGCTCCTCCGAGTCGTCCACGGAGAGCAGGGCCCTCGCGTGCCCCGCGGAGAGAACTCCGGCGGCCACCCGGCGCTGCACCGCGGGAGACAGCTTCAGCAGACGCAGGGTGTTGGAGACCTGCGGACGGGACCGGCCGATACGGTCGGCGAGCTGGTCGTGCGTGCAGTTGAAGTCCTTGAGCAGCTGGTCGTAAGCCGCCGCCTCTTCCAACGGGTTCAGCTGCGCGCGGTGCAGGTTCTCCAGCAGGGCGTCCAGGAGAAGCTTGTCGTCGTCCGTGTCCCGGACGATCGCCGGAATGGCTTCGAGCCCGGCCTCACGGCATGCCCGGAAGCGCCGCTCGCCCATGATGAGCTCGTAGCGCGACGCGGCGACCTGGCGGACGACGACAGGCTGGAGAAGCCCGACCTCCTTGATGGAGGTGACGAGCTCGGCAAGAGCGTCCTCGTCGAACACCTCACGCGGCTGGCGCGGGTTCGGGTTGATGAAGTCGACGGGCAGTTCGGCGAAGTAGGCACCGGCAGGCGCCGAGTACTCCTCCAGAACTCCGTTCGACGACAGTTCCTCCGTCTCATGTGAGACAGGCGGCAGCAGGGCCACCTTCGCCGCTGCCACACCGCGCTCAGCGGTGAGGACGGGCACAGCCGTCGGCGAGGTGGAGACTGCACCCGTCCCGGAGGAACCCGCCTTCTCCCCTGTCGGTGCTGCAGGAATCAGTGCGCCGAGGCCACGCCCCAGTCCCCGTCGTCGCTCGCTCACTGGATCCCCTCCACCATGTTCTGACCATTCTGGATGCCCACGTGGGCAGGTTCCGCTTCGTACGCCACACCGACTCCTCGGAGGGCGATTTCTCGTGCTGCCTCAAGATACGAGAGAGCACCGCTCGATCCCGGATCGTAGGTCAGCACCGTCTGACCGTAGCTCGGCGCTTCGGAGATACGGACCGAGCGAGGGATGCTCGTGCGCAGTACCTCCTCACCGAAGTGACTGCGCACCTCCTCCGCGACCTGCGACGCCAGACGCGTCCGGCCGTCGTACATGGTGAGCAGGATCGTCGAGACGTGGAGGTCGGGGTTGAGATGCCCCCGCACCAGGTCCACGTTGCGCAGGAGCTGTCCCAGGCCTTCCAGTGCGTAGTACTCACACTGGATGGGGATGAGCACCTCCGCGCCGGCGACAAGCGCGTTCACCGTCAGCAGGCCGAGCGAGGGTGGGCAGTCGATGAGGATGTAGTCCAGCGGCTGCTCGTATGCCTGGATCGCCCGCTCCAGCCGACTCTCCCGTGCCACCAGAGACACCAACTCGATCTCGGCACCGGCGAGATCGATGGTGGCCGGCGCACAGAAGAGACCCTCGACATCGGGGACCGGCTGAACGACTTCGGAGAGCGGCTTGCTGTCGATCAGCACGTCGTAGATCGATGGAACTTCGGCGTGATGGTCGATGCCCAGCGCGGTGGAGGCGTTGCCCTGAGGGTCGAGGTCGATCACCAGGACACGGCCACCGTGCAGAGCGAGTGAGGCAGCAAGGTTGACCGTGGTCGTGGTCTTACCCACCCCGCCCTTCTGGTTGGCAACAACCATGACCCGGGTCTGCTCGGGCCGTGGCAGGCCCTCACCGGCGCGACCTAGCGCCTCCACTGCCAGTTGGGCAGCACGACCGATGGGAGTGTCGTCCATTGGAGGCGGTGTTTCACGTGAAACATCGTCCCCCATCGACTCGGTACGGGGACCGGGGACCGGATCGGTCATCGGTCCCGCGATGTTGGCGTCGGACCGCAAGGATTCACTCTCCTCGACTTCAGGCTCGCAATGAACAGAGCCTCCCATGCCTTCGGGGTCGTGAACCAGCGAGGCCCGTTCTTCTGTGGAGAAATCCACCTCTGTGGACAACTCCACACCCTGCCTGGGTGAACCGAGAGGTCTCCGGCCCCGGGGAGCGGCCGCAGCCCGGCCCCGACTGATGATTCCGTGCAACAGTGAGCGACGTTTCACGTGAAACACGATGCATAGGGTTCGGGACCATCACGGCGCGACACTCCGACATGCGTAGGTTTGGCAGCTTGTGTGGAGTACCGCTCGTCGTCAGGACGGATCAGCGATAGTGACGAAAAACTCCCGGCCCCGCAGAGCGGAGCCGGGAGTTCGAGGTCCATTTCAACCTCTCGGGCTCAGCGTCGCCGTCGCGTTCGACCGGTCCGGGCCGCCTTAGCCCGCTTCGCCGCGAAGCGCACACCGCCGGGGCTCTCCCCGACCTCGACCCGAACG
Source organism: Streptomyces sp. NPDC088747 (assembly GCF_044751025.1). Taxonomy (NCBI): domain Bacteria; kingdom Bacillati; phylum Actinomycetota; class Actinomycetes; order Kitasatosporales; family Streptomycetaceae; genus Streptomyces; species Streptomyces sp. NPDC088747. Next base: position 531,592 of record NZ_JBIVKZ010000002.1, on the reverse strand, counting down.
ACGGTGGAAAGCGGATCCACCACTCCCTCTCCGACCTGGAGCACGGAAGTCCTGGCGGCACCGAGCTTGCTGAGCGCCGTTGCAGCGCTCTTCAGCTCCTCTTCGGCGGTATCGCCCTTGAGGGCGAGCATCTCGCCGTAGGGGCGCAGTAGCGGGATCCCCCAGGCCGCCAGGCGGTCCAGGGGCGCCACGGCCCGCGCTGTCACCACATGGACGGGCTGAAGCTTGCCCATCACCTCCTCGGCGCGACCCCGGACGACCGTCACATGGTCGAGGCCCAGGAGTTCCACGACCTCGGTGAGGAAGTTGGTACGCCGCAGCAGCGGCTCGAGCAGGGTGATCTTGAGGTCCTCGCGGACGAGCGCCAGGGGAATGCCCGGCAGCCCGGCGCCCGAGCCGACATCGCAGACCGTCACCCCTTCAGGTACGACCTCGGAGAGCACCGCACAGTTCAGGATGTGCCGCTCCCAGAGGCGGGGGACCTCACGCGGGCCGATCAGTCCGCGCTGCACCCCTGCCTCGGCCAAGAGCTCCGCGTACCGGACCGCGTCCGCGAAGCGATTACCGAATACCTCACGCGCCTGCTCGGGCGCGGGAGGAAGCTCCGCTGCCTCCGTCACGGGGACCGTCCTTCCGTACCGCATAAGCGCACTGAGCGCTGACCACCAGGACCATCAGGGACTACGGGGTGCCACCCGGCGCTGCCGGGAACTGCCGGGCTGACAAAGATCGGCCCCGCCTGCGCGACAGACGGGGCCGAGGGAACGTACGTACCGGTCAGGCAGGAAGCACGACGACGAAGCGCTGCGGCTCCTCGCCCTCGGACTCGCTGCGCAGACCCGCGGCCTTGACCGCGTCGTGCACGACCTTGCGCTCGAAGGGCGTCATCGGGTTCATCTTGACGGGCTCACCGGAGCTCCTGACCTCGGCCGCGGCCTTGGCACCCAGCTCGGAGAGCTCCTCACGCTTCTTCGCGCGGTAGCCCGCGATGTCCAGCATGAGGCGGCTGCGGTCCCCGGTCTCCCGGTGTACCGCCAGGCGGGTGAGTTCCTGAAGAGCTTCCAGCACCTCACCGTCCCGGCCGACCAGCTTGTTCAGATCGCGACCGCCGGCGTCACTGATGATCGAGACAGCGGCACGATCGGCCTCGACGTCCATGTCGATGTCGCCGTCGAGATCGGCGATGTCGAGGAGACCCTCTAGGTAGTCCGCCGCGATCTCGCCCTCCTGCTCCAGGCGGTTCAGGGTGTCGCCCTCGGCGGCGGCGGAGGTGGTGGTGCCTTCCGTCACGGGATGGACTCCTTCTTACTTCTTGGACGGCGACTTGGGCCGCTGAGGACCCTTGCGCTGTCCGGACTGGGCTTTGCTGCGGGTCCCGGAGCCGGGTTTGCTCCCACTCGCCGGCTTGGCGGCGGTGGGTTTGGCGTCCTGTGGCTCGTCGGACTTGATCAGCGAGGTCTTCGGCTCGGACTCGGCAGCCGCCTTGGTCACGGCCGACTGGCGCTGGGACTTCGACTGCCGCTTCGGCTGCTGGCGCTTGGGGGCGCCGCCGGCGGTCGTCGGGGTGCCGTCCTCGGCCTCGACCACGGCCGTCACGCCCTTCACCACGGTGCCGTCGGCCTGCGCGGCCAGGCCCGCCTTGGTCAGGGTGTTGATGAACTTGCGCTCGTGCTCGTTGCGGTCACGGCCCTTGGCGACGATCGCCTTGACGATGGCCTTCTCGCCGCGGCTGCGGGTCTTCTCGTGGTGCGTGACGTGCTTCTGCAGGCGCTCCAGGTAGGCGGCCTGGGCCTTGCTGCCCGGAGTCGGGTTGTTGCGGATGACGTACATCTGCTGGCCCATGGTCCACACGTTGGTGGTCAGCCAGTAGACGAGGACACCGACCGGGAAGTTGATGCCGAAGATGGCGAACATGACCGGGAAGACGTACATCAGCATCTTCTGCTGCTGCATGAAGGGCGTCTTGACCGTGGTGTCGACGTTCTTCGTCATCAGCTGGCGCTGTGTGTAGAACTGCGACGCCGACATCAGCACGATCATGATCGCGGTGACGACACGGACATCGGTCACCGTGGCACCGAGCGAGGCGACCTTGTCGGCGCCGTCGGTGAACTTCGCCGCGAGCGGCGCGCCGAAGATGTGTGCCTTACGCGCGCTGGTCAGCAGCGAGTCGTCGATGACGCCGATCGTCTTGCCGGTCGCGATGCCGTTGAGCACGTGGTAAAGGGCGAAGAAGAACGGGGACTGCGCCAGGATGGGAAGGCACGAGGACAGCGGGTTGGTACCCGAGTCCTTGTACAGCTTCATCATCTCTTCGGACTGGCGCTGCTTGTCGTTCTTGTAGCGCTCCTGGATCTTCTTCATCTCGGGCTGAAGCGTCTGCATGGCCCGGGTGGCCTTGATCTGCTTCACGAAGAGCGGGATCAGGCAGATACGGATCAGGATCACCAGGGACACGATGGACAAGCCCCAGGCCCAGCCCGTATCGGGTCCGAAGAGCTTCCCGTAGACGGAGTGGAACTGGACGATGACCCAGGAAACGGGTGTCGTGATGAAGCTGAAAAGACTGGCAATCGTGTCCACTAATCAGGCTCCTTGAGCATGGGACGGGGTCTCGGCGGCCGGGCTCGCGGGGTGGTCGGACATACCGTGCCCCTCGATGGCCGGTTCGGCGGCGGAGGTCCCGCCCTTGCGTGCACGCCAGGCGTTACGCAGCATTTCGTGCCACCGCGGTCGTTTGCGCGGCGGGACATGGTCCACACCGCCCAGCGACCACGGATTGCATCGCAGGATGCGCCAGGCGGTGAGTGCCGTTCCCTTGATCGCACCATGCCGGTCGATGGCCTGGTAGCCGTAGCGGGAACACGACGGGTAGTACTTGCACACCGGCCCCAACAGCGGGCTGATCGTCCACTGGTACAGCTTGATGAGAGCCAACAGCGGGTACTTCATCGCGCGCCCCCTCCCAGCAGCCGCTGAAGTGCGGCATCCAGGTCTCGGGCCAGCTGTTCATGGTCGGCGTCACCCGCACCGGGCAACGCTCGTACGACTACCAGGCTACCGGGGGGCAGCAGGTCCACTCGGTCACGCATCAGATGGCGAAGCCTGCGCTTCACCCTGGTGCGTACGACGGCTCCACCCACGGCTTTGCTCACGACGAAACCCGCACGCGTCGGGGGAGCGCTCTCCCCAGGCGCGTGCGGGTCCGTTGCACCGCTACGTAGATGGACGACGAGGAGCGGGCGTCCGGCCCGGCGTCCTCGGCGTACCGCGGTCGCGAAGTCCTCGCGCCGCCTCAGCCGATGCTCGGTAGGCAGCACGACGTCATGACCTGTAAGTGATCAGGCGGACAGGCTGGATCGACCCTTGCCACGACGGTTCGCGAGAATCGCGCGGCCGGCGCGAGTACGCATCCGCAGGCGGAAGCCGTGGGTCTTGGCGCGACGACGATTGTTCGGCTGGAAGGTGCGCTTGCTCACTCGGGGGCTCCAGAAAGAATCGGTGGTGGCGGGGTGCCGTCCTGGCTGTCACCGTGCGCCCACGAGTAGCTCGTATACGCCCGAGTGCACCGCTTCCCGATCACTCGAAGTGACCTGTGCCCATCGGAGGCAGGCGGCAGCAGCCATCGACAACTCGACCTGGTTACGGTACGCGCGGCTACGCCATCCGGTCAAACCAGCAGCTGCCAGGAGACACTATCCACAGGCTGGGGACAACAACTTGAACCGCAGCGGTCGCCCTGACTACCGTGGCCGAACTCCGCTTCGTTTCCTTCCCACCGCCCCGGCGGCTCCGTCCCCACCGCTCCAGCAGCTTTGCTCCCACCGCCCCACCCGAGTGATCTTCCCAACCTGCTCCCAGAACCACACGTTCGTGGGACCCATGAGAGAGCGTGCCCTGTGGCTGACGTACCTGCCGATCTTGCCGCAGTGTGGCCACGAGTAATGGAGCAACTTCTCGGGGAGGGCCGCGGCCAGGGCGTCGAGGCGAAGGACGAGCACTGGATCAAGCGCTGCCAGCCCTTGGCCCTGGTCGCGGACACCGCGCTCCTCGCGGTCCCCAACGAGTTCGCGAAGGGCGTACTCGAGGGCCGGCTCGCGCCGATCGTCAGCGAGACCCTGAGCCGCGAGTGCGGCCGCCCTATCCGCATCGCCATCACCGTCGACGACTCCGCCGGCGAGCCCCCGGTGCCCTCCCAGCCGCGGTACGAGGACCCCGAGCCCTCCCAGGGCCAGGGCCGGGATGCGTACGACAATCAGAACCGCGACGACCGGGGCCCCTACGACAGCCACGCGCGCGACGAGCGGCCCTCGTACGACAGCCAGGGGCGGGACGACCGGAACCCCTACGACAACCCGAACCGCGACAACCCGAACCGCGACATGCAGAACCGTGACGACCGGAGTCCCTACGACGGGCAGCGCCGCGACGGGTACGAGGGGTACGGGCGTCACCGTGCGGACGATCACAGGTCCGGCCGGTCCGACCAGCTTCCCGGGGCTCCCGGCGACCAGCTGCCCTCGGGCCGCCCGGACCAGCTCCCGACCGCCCGCCCGGCCTATCCCGACTACCAGCGCCCCGAACCGGGCGCCTGGCCCCGGCACGACGACTACGGCTGGCAGCAGCAGCGCCTCGGCTTCCCCGACCGCGATCCCTACGCCTCGCCCTCGCAGGACTACCGGCCGCAGTCCATGGACCGCCCGCCCTACGAGCAGCAGCGGCCCGACTACGACCAGCAGCGCTCCGACTACGACCAGCGGCCCGACCGCCGCGATCTTCAGGAGCCGCCCTCCGGCGGTGGGCACATGCACCGCGGCGGTCCCTCGCTGCCCTCGTCCAGCGGCGCCCCGGGACCGCTGGCCGCGCAGCCCGCGCCGGCGAGCGGTCCGGGCGAGCCCACCGCGCGCCTGAACCCGAAGTACCTCTTCGACACCTTCGTCATCGGCGCCTCCAACCGCTTCGCGCACGCCGCCGCGGTCGCCGTCGCCGAGGCACCGGCGAAGGCGTACAACCCGCTCTTCATCTACGGCGAGTCGGGGCTCGGCAAGACGCACCTGCTGCACGCGATCGGGCACTACGCCCGCAGCCTCTACCCCGGCACCCGGGTGCGGTACGTGAGCTCGGAGGAGTTCACCAACGAGTTCATCAACTCCATCCGCGACGGCAAGGGCGACAGCTTCCGCAAGCGGTACCGCGAGATGGACATCCTGCTCGTCGACGACATCCAGTTCCTGGCGGACAAGGAGTCGACGCAGGAGGAGTTCTTCCACACCTTCAACACGCTCCACAACGCGAACAAGCAGATCGTGCTCTCCAGCGACCGGCCGCCCAAGCAGCTGGTCACCCTGGAGGACCGGCTGCGGAACCGCTTCGAGTGGGGTCTGATCACGGACGTCCAGCCGCCCGAGCTGGAGACGCGGATCGCCATCCTCCGTAAGAAGGCGGTGCAGGAGCAGCTCAACGCCCCCCCGGAGGTGCTGGAGTTCATCGCGTCCCGGATCTCGCGGAACATCCGCGAGCTGGAGGGCGCGCTGATCCGGGTGACGGCGTTCGCGTCGCTCAACCGGCAGCCGGTGGACCTCGGTCTCACCGAGATCGTCCTCAAGGACCTGATCCCCGGCGGCGAGGACTCCTCCCCGGAGATCACCGCGCCGGCCATCATGGCGGCCACCGCCGACTACTTCGGGCTCACGGTGGACGACCTGTGCGGCTCCTCGCGCAGCCGCGTCCTGGTGACGGCACGCCAGATCGCCATGTACCTGTGCCGTGAGCTCACCGACCTCTCGCTGCCGAAGATCGGCGCGCAGTTCGGCGGCCGCGACCACACGACCGTGATGCACGCCGACCGCAAGATCCGCGCGCTGATGGCCGAGCGCCGCTCCATCTACAACCAGGTCACCGAGCTCACGAACCGCATCAAGAACGGCTGACGGAGGCGGCTCGCAGAGCCGGTACCCACACCTTCGTACGTCGCCGAGGGCGCCCCGGGACACCTTCCCGAGGGCGCCCTTCGCCGTTCCCGCGCGCCCGGCGGAGGCGTCCGGAGAGGTTTTCGTGGCTCACCGGAGGGTGTCCGTCGTCGATCGGCTGTCATCCGCTGTTCGATTAGGGGCGGGGTTACGGCCACCCTCCACAGATTCGGTGACTTTCTGGCGTCCACACCCTGGGGACTGGGAAGTTGTCCAGATCGTGTCCACAGGGGGAGCTGTTGAAAGACCATCAGACCAGGTCACCTGCTTGTGCATTGGTGGACGAAGACTCTCCACAGCCTGTGGACAGAAAAAAGATCCACAGGCTGTGCACGGAGTTGTCCACCGGTGACCCACAGGATGGGCCGGGTTGTCCCCAGCGATCAACAGCTTCTCCACATCCCTGTCCACTGTTCGGCAACCCGACGCGCGCTCTCACCGTGTCGAGTGAAAGGCGTCACACAAAGGTGCCGGGTTGGCCTGTGGGGAACGTGGGTAAACCTGGGGACGGCGTTGGGGAGAAGTGCCCTCAGCCTGTGCATCGAGTGTGCAGAACTTTTCGCCGTCCACAGAGGAGCCGGGTTTTCCACCGCTCCCACCCACAGGGTCGGTGGACAAAAAACAGCCCCTGAGCTGCGAAAACGGGGTTATCCACGGTTTCCACAGGCCCTACTACTAAGACCAACTAGAGAGAGCCTGGGAATCGATTCGAAGACGGGGCTGTGCACAACTCGGCCTCGGAGCCTCTGCTGCCGCTCGGCACGACTTGACCCCGAGGGGCAACGACTGTCAGTGCGGTGCGTCAGACTGGTCCCCGGTGTCCTGCCCATCCCTGGGCCGAGCGACACCGAGTCAGACGACGAAGGCCAGCAGGGCGAGAGCGCCGGCAACAGACGGAGGCGGCAACGGTGAAGATCCGGGTGGAACGCGACGTACTCGCGGAGGCAGTGGCCTGGGCGGCACGCAGCCTCCCGGCCCGTCCGCCGGCTCCTGTGCTCGCCGGCCTGCTCCTGAAGGCCGAGGAGGGCGCCCTGAGCCTCTCCAGCTTCGACTACGAGGTCTCGGCGCGGGTCTCGGTGGACGCGGAGGTCGACGAGGAGGGCACGGTGCTCGTCTCCGGCCGCCTGCTCGCCGACATCTGCCGCGCCCTCCCCAACCGGCCGGTGGAGATTTCCACAGAAGGGACGCGGGCGACCGTGGTCTGCGGCTCCTCGCGGTTCACCCTCCACACCCTGCCGGTGGAGGAGTACCCGGCGCTGCCGCAGATGCCGTCGGCGACCGGCACCGTCCCGGGGGAGGTCTTTGCCTCGGCGGCCGCCCAGGTGGCCATCGCCGCGGGGCGCGACGACACGCTGCCCGTCCTCACCGGCGTCCGCATCGAGATCGAGGGCGACAGGGTCACCCTCGCCTCCACCGACCGCTACCGCTTCGCGGTCCGGGAGTTCCTGTGGAAGCCGGAGGACCCCGAGGCGTCCGCGGTGGCCCTGGTGCCCGCCAAGACGCTCCTGGACACCGCCAAGGCCCTCACGAGCGGCGACAGCGTGATCCTGGCGCTGTCCGGCTCGGGTGCCGGCGAGGGCCTGATCGGTTTCGAGGGCGCGGGGCGACGTACGACCACCCGACTGCTCGAGGGCGACCTCCCGAAGTACCGCTCGCTGTTCCCGACGGAGTTCAACTCCATCGCCGTCATCGAGACCGCCCCCTTCGTGGAGGCCGTCAAGCGCGTGGCCCTGGTCGCCGAGCGGAACACCCCGGTGCGACTGAGCTTCGAGCAGGGCGTGCTGATCCTGGAGGCGGGCTCCAGTGACGACGCACAGGCTGTGGAAAGGGTCGACGCCCAGCTGGAGGGCGACGACGTGTCGATCGCCTTCAACCCGACGTTCCTGCTGGACGGCCTGAGCGCCATCGACTCGCCCGTCGCCCAGCTCGCCTTCACGACGTCCACGAAGCCCGCGCTGCTGAGCGGGAAGCCCGCTCTGGACGCCGAGGCGGACGATGCCTACAAGTACCTGATCATGCCGGTGCGCCTCAGCGGCTGACGCGTCGGCGGCCGGCCCACCGGCCGCCGAAGCCGCAGGTCGGGGTGTACGTCTGAGCGCGTATGCCCACAGGTGTGCGTGACCGTCCGGGTTTAGGCTCGTACGTGGGTACGAGAGTGCCCTCACGCCACGTCGAAAACCTAAGGAACAACTGATGGAGCTCGGTCTCGTCGGCCTCGGCAAGATGGGCGGCAACATGCGCGAGCGGATCCGCCGCGCAGGCCACACCGTCCTCGGATACGACCGCAACCCGGACCTCGCCGATGTCCACAGCCTGGAAGAGCTTGTGGGCAAGCTCAAGGCCCCGCGGGTGGTGTGGGTGATGGTCCCGGCCGGTGCCGCGACCCAGTCCACCGTCGACGAGCTCGCCGCTCTCCTGGAGCCGGGTGACGTCGTCGTGGACGGCGGCAACTCCCGCTGGACGGACGACGAGAAGCACGCCGTCGAACTGGGCATCAAGGGCATCGGCTTCGTCGACTGCGGCGTCTCCGGCGGCGTGTGGGGCCTGGAGAACGGCTACGCGCTGATGTACGGCGGCGACCCGGAGAACATCGCGAAGGTCCAGCCGGTCTTCGACGCCCTCAAGCCCGAGGGCGACTTCGGCGCGGTGCACGCCGGCAAGGTCGGCGCGGGCCACTTCTCGAAGATGGTCCACAACGGCATCGAGTACGCCATGATGCAGGCCTATGCCGAGGGCTGGGAGCTCCTGGAGAAGGTCGACTCGGTCACGGACGTGCGCGAGGTCTTCCGCTCCTGGCAGGAGGGCACCGTCATCCGCTCCTGGCTGCTGGACCTCGCCGTGAACGCCCTGGACGAGGACGAGCACCTGGACAAGCTCCGTGGCTACGCGCAGGACTCCGGCGAGGGCCGTTGGACGGTGGAGGCCGCCATCGACCACGCGGTGCCGCTGCCCGCGATCACCGCGTCGCTGTTCGCGCGGTTCGCCTCGCGGCAGGAGGACTCGCCGCAGATGAAGATGGTGGCGGCGCTGCGCAACCAGTTCGGCGGCCACGCGGTCGAGAAGAAGTAGTCCACAGATCCACCGGCCGAACGGCCCGTGGATCCACAACCCTGGGGGAGGTCGGCGAACGACCATGCACGTCACGCATCTGTCGCTGGCCGACTTCCGCTCCTACGCCCGGGTCGAGGTCCCGCTCGACCCGGGCGTCACCGCGTTCGTGGGCCCCAACGGACAGGGCAAGACGAACCTCGTCGAGGCGGTCGGCTATCTCGCGACCCTCGGCAGCCACCGCGTCTCCTCCGACGCGCCCCTGGTGCGCATGGGAGCCGACCGGGCGATCATCCGGGCCAACGTCCGCCAGGGCGAACGCCAGCAGCTCATCGAGCTCGAACTGAACCCCGGCAAGGCCAACCGCGCCCGCATCAACAGGTCGTCCCAGGTCAGACCACGTGACGTACTCGGCATCGTCCGTACGGTGCTGTTCGCGCCCGAGGACCTCGCGCTGGTCAAGGGCGACCCCGGCGAACGGCGCCGCTTCCTCGACGAGCTGATCACCGCCCGCTCCCCCCGGATGGCGGGCGTCCGCTCCGACTACGACCGGGTGCTCAGGCAGCGCAACACGCTCCTCAAGTCGGCCGCACTGGCCCGGCGGCACGGCGGCCGCACCATGGACCTCTCCACGCTCGACGTCTGGGACCAGCACCTCGCGCGCGTGGGCGCCGAACTGCTCGCCCAGCGGCTCGACCTCGTCTCCGCGATCCAGCCGCTGTCCGACAAGGCGTACGAGCAGCTGGCGCCCGGCGGAGGCCCGGTCGCACTGGAGTACAAGCCCTCCTCGCCCGAAATCGTCGGCCACGCGCGCGAGGAGCTGTACGAACAGCTCATGGCCGCCCTCCTGGAGGCCCGCAAGCAGGAGATCGAGCGGGGCGTCACCCTGGTGGGCCCCCACCGCGACGAGCTGCTGCTCAAGCTCGGCCAGCTGCCCGCGAAGGGATACGCGTCACACGGCGAGTCCTGGTCTTACGCCCTGGCACTGCGCCTCGCTTCGTACGACCTGCTCAGGTCCGAGGGCAACGAGCCGGTGCTGGTCCTCGACGACGTGTTCGCCGAGCTGGACACCCGCAGGCGGGAGCGGCTCGCGGAGCTGGTCGCCCCGGGTGAGCAGGTGCTCGTGACGGCCGCGGTCGACGATGACGTGCCGGGCGTACTCACGGGGACGCGGTACGCCGTGTCCGAGGGCGGGGTGGAGCGCGTATGACGGAGAACACACCCGACCCGGCGGCGGCCCCCAAGGTCCCCGAACCGTCCGGCGTCGACCTCGCGCGCGTGGCCCTGCGCGCCGCGAAGGAACAGGCACGCGCGCGTGGGGACGCCGCGCAGCAGAAGAAGCAGGCCCGGCGCGGGGGCGGGCTGCGCTCCGGGTCCGGTGCCGACGGGCGGGACCCGATGGCGCTCGGTGCCGCCATCAACCGGCTGCTCACCGAGCGCGGCTGGGAGACCCCGGCCGCGGTGGGCGGCGTGATGGGCCGCTGGCCGCAGATCGTCGGGGACGACCTGGCCAAGCACTGCGTACCGCTGCGGTACGACGACGATCCGGCCGAGCGCGTGCTCACCGTGCAGTGCGACTCGACCGCCTGGGCGACCCAGTTGCGGCTGCTCGCCCCGGAGTTGGTGAAAAGGCTGAATCAGGACCTCGGCCACGGCACGGTGCGGCTGATCAAGGTGCAGGGCCCCGGTGGTCCCCCTCGTCGCTTCGGCCCCCTGCGTGCCCCCGGGAGCAAGGGTCCCGGCGACACCTACGGGTGATCGGAACAGGCCGGAGCGGTTGTCGCCGGTCGACCGGGTGCGGTTGCGAACACCGACCTGACTCGGCAGTAGCCAAGGGTTGACACCCGGAAGCGCTGAGTGCCGCTGTGAGCCTCTTTGGGCCCGGGTCCGCATATGGGGAGTCGGCCGAGACCGGTTCAGGGCGGCACATGCGGACTCAGGTACCGGCAAACCCCCATCACTGTCGGCGCTACCGGTAGACTGGAAGCTAATCCCGCCCCACTTGTGGGACACACCGAGCAACGCTGACTAGGGCTTACCAACGCAACACGCCGCAGCCGCTCCGGCCACCTGCCAGGAGTTCGGCTTGTGCTGTGCCAGAAAGGGCGCTTCGTGGCCGATTCCGGCAACCCCAACGAGAACATTCCGTCCACCGACGCCGGCGTCAAAGCCGAGGCCGCGATCTCGAACGGAGAGGTCACGGCCTCGTACGACGCCAACGCCATCACCGTCCTCGAGGGTCTGGACGCGGTCCGCAAGCGACCCGGTATGTACATCGGCTCCACCGGCGAGCGTGGACTGCACCACCTCGTGTACGAGGTGGTCGACAACTCCGTCGATGAGGCGCTGGCCGGTCACGCGGACACGATCGACGTCACGATCCTTCCCGACGGCGGTGTCCGCGTCGTCGACAACGGCCGCGGCATCCCGGTGGGCATCGTCCCCTCCGAGGGCAAGCCCGCCGTCGAGGTCGTCCTGACCGTGCTGCACGCGGGCGGCAAGTTCGGCGGCGGCGGCTACGCGGTCTCCGGTGGTCTGCACGGCGTGGGCGTCTCCGTCGTGAACGCGCTGTCCACCAAGGTGGCGGTCGAGATCAGGACCGAAGGACGCCGCTGGACGCAGGACTACAAGCTGGGCGTCCCGACGGCCCCGCTGGCCGAGCACGAGGCCACGGACGAGACCGGCACGTCGGTCACCTTCTGGGCCGACGGGGACATTTTCGAGACCACGGACTACTCCTTCGAGACGCTCTCGCGGCGCTTCCAGGAGATGGCGTTCCTCAACAAGGGTTTGACCATCAAACTCACTGATGAGCGCGACTCCGCGAAGGCCACGTCGGGTGCCGACGAGGCCGGTGCGGACGAGGCCGAAGAGGTCAAGACCGTCACGTACCACTACGAGGGCGGCATCGTCGACTTCGTGACGTACCTCAACTCCCGCAAGGGCGAGGTCGTCCACCCCACGGTGATCGACATCGAGGCCGAGGACAAGGAGCGCATGCTCTCCCTCGAAGTCGCGATGCAGTGGAACGGCGGTTACACCGAGGGCGTGTACTCCTTCGCCAACACCATCCAGACCCCCGACGGCGGCACGCACGAGGAGGGCTTCCGTGCGGCGCTCACCGGTCTCATCAACCGGTACGCGCGCGACAAGAAGCTGCTGCGCGAGAAGGACGACAACCTCACGGGCGACGACATCCGCGAGGGTCTGACGGCGATCATCTCGATCAAGCTCGGCGAGCCCCAGTTCGAGGGGCAGACGAAGACCAAGCTGGGCAACACCGAGGCGAAGACCTTCGTGCAGAAGGTCGTCCACGAGCACATCACCGACTGGTTGGACCGCAACCCGAACGAAGCAGCGGACATCATCCGCAAGTCCATCCAGGCGGCCACCGCGCGCGTGGCGGCCCGCAAGGCGCGTGACCTCACCCGCCGCAAGGGCCTGCTGGAGTCGGCGTCCCTGCCGGGCAAGCTCTCGGACTGCCAGTCGAACGACCCCACCAAGTGCGAGATCTTCATCGTCGAGGGAGACTCCGCCGGTGGCTCGGCCAAGTCCGGCCGCAACCCCCAATACCAGGCGATCCTCCCGATCCGGGGAAAGATCCTCAACGTCGAGAAGTCGCGGATCGACAAGATCCTGCAGAACCAGGAGATCCAGGCGCTGATCTCGGCCTTCGGCACCGGAGTCCACGAGGACTTCGACATCGAGAAGCTCCGCTATCACAAGATCATCCTGATGGCGGACGCCGACGTCGACGGCCAGCACATCAACACCCTGCTCCTGACCTTCCTGTTCCGCTTCATGCGGCCGCTGGTCGAGGCCGGACACGTGTTCCTGTCGCGTCCCCCGCTGTACAAGATCAAGTGGGGCCGTGAGGACTTCGAGTACGCGTACTCCGACCGCGAGCGCGACGCGCTGATCGAGCTGGGCCGCCAGGCCGGCAAGCGTGTCCGTGAGGACTCGATCCAGCGATTCAAGGGTCTCGGTGAGATGAACGCCGAGGAACTGCGCATCACGACCATGGACCAGGAGCACCGCGTCCTCGGCCAGGTCACGCTCGACGACGCCGCCCAGGCCGACGACCTGTTCTCGGTCCTCATGGGCGAGGACGTCGAGGCGCGCCGCGCGTTCATCCAGCGCAACGCCAAGGACGTCCGCTTCCTCGACATCTGAGTCGGTCTCAGCTGACCGCGTCAGAAAGGATCTTCACCAGCAATGACCGACGAGAACACGCCGAGCATCCCCGAAGAGGGCGAGATCGCCCTGCGCATCGAGCCCGTCGGGCTCGAGACCGAGATGCAGCGCTCCTACCTCGACTACGCGATGTCCGTCATCGTGTCGCGCGCGCTGCCCGACGTACGGGACGGTCTCAAGCCCGTCCACCGCCGCGTCCTGTACGCCATGTACGACGGCGGCTACCGGCCCGAGAAGGGCTTCTACAAGTGCGCCCGCGTCGTCGGCGACGTCATGGGCAACTACCACCCGCACGGCGACTCCTCGATCTACGACGCGCTGGTCCGCCTCGCGCAGCCGTGGTCGATGCGGATGCCCCTCGTGGACTCCAACGGCAACTTCGGTTCCCCGGGCAACGACCCGGCCGCCGCCATGCGGTACACCGAGTGCAAGCTGATGCCGCTGTCCATGGAGATGGTCCGTGACATCGACGAGGAGACCGTCGACTTCACGGACAACTACGACGGCCGCTCCCAGGAGCCGACGGTCCTGCCGGCCCGCTTCCCGAACCTGCTGATCAACGGCTCGGCGGGCATCGCGGTCGGCATGGCGACGAACATCCCGCCGCACAACCTCCGCGAGGTCGCGGCCGGCGCCCAGTGGTACCTGGAGAACCCCGAGGCCTCGCACGAGGAGCTCCTGGACGCGCTGATCGAGCGCATCAAGGGCCCCGACTTCCCGAGCGGCGCCCTCGTGGTGGGCCGCAAGGGCATCGAGGAGGCGTACCGCACGGGTCGCGGCTCCATCACGATGCGCGCGGTCATCGAGGTCGAGGAGATCCAGAACCGCCAGTGTCTGGTGGTCACCGAACTCCCGTACCAGGTCAACCCGGACAACCTCGCGCAGAAGATCGCCGACCTCGTGAAGGACGGCAAGGTCGGCGGCATCGCCGACGTCCGCGACGAGACGTCCTCGCGCACCGGCCAGCGCCTGGTCATCGTCCTGAAGCGGGACGCGGTCGCCAAGGTCGTCCTGAACAACCTCTACAAGCACACCGATCTCCAGTCGAACTTCAGCGCCAACATGCTGGCGCTGGTCGACGGCGTCCCGCGCACGCTCTCGCTCGACGCGTTCATCCGCCACTGGGTGACGCACCAGATCGAAGTCATCGTCCGCCGTACGAAGTTCCGGCTGCGCAAGGCCGAGGAGCGCGCGCACATCCTGCGTGGCCTCCTGAAGGCCCTGGACGCCATCGACGACGTCATCGCGCTGATTCGGCGCAGCGACACCGTCGAGATCGCGCGCGAAGGCCTGATGGGCCTCCTGGAGATCGACGAGATCCAGGCCAACGCCATCCTCGAGATGCAGCTGCGCCGACTGGCCGCCCTGGAGCGCCAGAAGATCATCCAGGAGCACGACGAGCTCCAGGCGAAGATCACCCAGTACAACGCGATCCTCGCCTCGCCGGTGCGCCAGCGCGAGATCATCAGCGAGGAACTGACCGCGATCGTCGACAAGTTCGGTGACGACCGCCGCTCCAAGCTGATTCCGTTCGACGGCGACATGTCCATGGAGGACCTGATCGCCGAAGAGGACATCGTCGTCACCATCACGCGCGGCGGCTACATCAAGCGGACCAAGACCGAGGACTACCGCTCGCAGAAGCGCGGCGGCAAGGGCGTACGCGGTACGAAGCTGAAGCAGGACGACATCGTCGACCACTTCTTCGTGTCCACGACGCACCACTGGCTGCTGTTCTTCACCAACAAGGGCCGCGTCTACCGCGCCAAGGCGTACGAGCTCCCGGACGCCGGCCGTGACGCGCGCGGCCAGCACGTCGCCAACCTGCTGGCCTTCCAGCCGGACGAGCAGATCGCGCAGATCCTCGCGATCCGTGACTATCAGGCGACTCCCTACCTGGTGCTGGCCACCAAGGGCGGTCTGGTTAAGAAGACGCCTCTTAAGGATTACGATTCCCCGCGCTCGGGCGGCGTCATCGCGATCAATCTCCGTGAGACGGAGGACGGTTCCGACGACGAACTGATCGGAGCCGAACTCGTATCCGCCGAGGATGATCTGCTTCTGATCAGCAAGAAGGCACAGTCGATCAGGTTCACGGCGACGGACGACGCGCTGCGTCCGATGGGCCGTGCCACCTCGGGCGTCAAGGGCATGAGCTTCCGCGAGGGGGACCAGCTGCTCTCGATGAATGTTGTTCGACCCGGTACGTTCGTGTTCACTGCCACAGACGGTGGGTACGCGAAGCGGACCAACGTCGACGAGTACCGCGTCCAGGGTCGCGGTGGCCTGGGCATCAAGGCCGCCAAGATCGTGGAGGACCGCGGTTCCCTCGTGGGCGCGTTGGTGGTCGAGGAGACTGATGAGATCCTTGCCATCACGCTGTCCGGTGGTGTGATTCGTACGCGAGTCAACGAGGTCAGGGAGACGGGCCGTGACACCATGGGCGTCCAACTGATCAACCTGGGCAAGCGCGATGCCGTCGTCGGTATCGCTCGTAACGCCGAGGCCGGTCGCGAGGCGGAGGAAGTCGACGGCGGGGACGCCGTGGACGACACCGCCGAAGGCGTCGAGGCCGTCGGTACGGAAGAGGGCGAGCCGTCCTCGGCCGAGTAGCGCGAGGAGTGAGTCGTCGTGAGCGGAGCCACGGGCGCCGGATCGACCGGTACGGAAACGGACGGCGGCCGTGGCCCCGCCATGGATGCGACTGATTCCCATGATTCTCATGGATCCCAGGGGGGAACTGTGACGGACACCCGAGGCCCGCAGGCCCAGCAGTACATGGGCGGGGAGGCCCCGGCAGGAGCGCCGCCGATGCCTGGTTCGCCGGGGGCGGGGGCGCAGCAGCAGGGGCAGCCCCTGCCCGGCTCGCCGGCGCCCGGAACCTCCATGCCCGGAGCGTCGATGCCGGGTTCGCCGCTGCCCGGTTCGCCGTTGCCGGGGGACCGGCAGCCGTCGCAGCCCGCGCAGCCGTACCACCCGCCGCAGGCGTACCCGGCGCAGACGCCCTCGGGCGCCGTCCGTCGGCCGCGTACCGGCGCACGCACGATGCCGCGGACCCGCAAGGCCCGTCTGCGGGTCGCCAAGGCCGACCCGTGGTCGGTGATGAAGGTCAGCTTCCTGCTCTCCATCGCCCTCGGCATCTGCACGATCGTCGCGGCGGCTGTGCTGTGGATGGTCATGGACGCGATGGGCGTCTTCTCGACCGTCGGCGGCACCATCTCCGAGGCGACGGGCTCGAACGAGTCGAACGGCTTCGACCTCCAGTCGTTCCTCTCCCTGCCGCACGTCCTGATGTTCACGGCGATCATCGCGGTCATCGACGTTGTCCTCGCGACGGCGCTCGCGACGCTCGGCGCGTTCATCTACAACCTCTCCGCCGGCTTCGTCGGTGGTGTCGAGCTGACGCTGGCGGAGGACGAGTAACCACCGTCGGGCGCCCGCCCAAACGTCCGCCGACTATCGATTTTGGGACTGGCCGCGTCGTGCGCTAATCTTCAGAGGTCAGCGCGCGGGACATACACCGCAGAGCGCGGCGGGGCTATAGCTCAGTTGGTTAGAGCGCATCCCTGATAAGGATGAGGCCACAGGTTCAAATCCTGTTAGCCCCACATCGTGAAAGCCCCCGATCACTCGTGATCGGGGGCTTTTGTCGTACCCGGGCAGTGTCGGTCCCGGCCGGGCGAGGTCAGTAACGAGCCCGGCGGATCAGGTGATCCGCCGGGCTCGTGTGGTCCGGTCGACGTGCCTCCCGAGCCTGCCGACCGGAGTGCGGGAAGCGTGGGTGGGGATCTGTCAGTCGTGGCGGCGCAGTTCCTCGACGACCGTCGCCACCCCGTCCTCCAGGGCGAGCAGGCGGGTGTGCCGGCGGAGGTGGGCGTACTTCGCCTCGGTCTCACGTTCGTCCTCACGCGCGTGTACGCCGACCGGCTCCACGGTTTCGACGTGGTGCGTGTGCCGGAACAGGTGGGTGTCCGTGGCCGCGACGAGCCAGCGCATCTGTCTGCCCCCGGCCACCATGTGCAGGACGCGCCGGCCGTCCTCGCCGGTGCTGTGCCCGGCGAGCACCGAGGTCGCCGGGTGCAGCACCGCGAGCCAGGCGAGGAGATGCGCCCGCTCCCGCTCCAGGCTCTCGCACTGTCGCTCGTAGGCGTCGGCGTGCTGCTGCCAGCGGATCACCTCCGACACGTCCCGCCCGGGCGTCTGTGGGGCGGCGACAGCGGCCCGTTCCCGCGTCGAACGGCGCCGTAGGACGGAGCCGAGGAGGCCCCGGAACCGGCCGGCTGCCCCGTGACGACGGGGGCCGGGGCGCGGCCGTGCGTCCGGTTCCGTGGACGAGGGCATGACGGGTGTGGACATGGGTTGCTCCGGGGTGCGGTCCGGGACGAGGCCCCCTGGAAAGGGGCCCGCGTCCCGCTCTGTGTACGGGCGGTTCGGGTGGGCGGTGCGAGGGGATCGGGGGGATCGGCGGGATCGGGGGGTGGACGCAGGGCAGGGCCGAAACCGTGGCGGCCTTTCCGGGTGGGGCGGCCGATTCGGAGGGGCGGCCGATTCGGGCGGGGTGGCCGTTCGGGGCCGGATGACCGGGCCTTACCGGGTCCACGACGCGCTCCGCCGGGCCGTGCTCCGCCGGGCGGTGGCCGGCCTGCGGAGCGCATCGTGGACCCGGTACGCCGGTAACTGCTGGCGCCCCGGGCGTTGGCGGCCCGGCAGGCGTCGTCGGGCGGCTCCCCCTTGCGTACGTGCCGCTGGTAGGCCGCGCGGGTTCCGCACGGCGCGACCTCCTCGCGCGCGGGGACCGGTCTGGGCGGGGCCGACGGCACCTCGGCCCGTCGGGCGCGCCGCTTCTCCAGCGCGTGACGCTGGGCGCCGGTGAGGCCCGCGGCGATGCCCGCTCGGTCGCACGCGGGCAGGCCGGCCTCACGGTGCAGCACGGCAACGCGGCACTCCTGGAGCACCGAGCAGGTGCCGCAGATGGCGGTGGCGATCGCCCGGGTCCGGTCGGAGAACCACAGTTCGGGATCCTCGCTCCGGCACGCGGCGCTCAGGCCCCAGTCCGAAGCGTCGCCGTTCGCTTGTGCGCGCCGCGGTGCCGTCCACCGCCACAGCCCGTCGGTGCCGGGGGCGATGGCCTTGGCGGGCTCCGTGGGACCCCTCCCGGCCGACGCGCGGAAACTGTCGCCGTAGGCCCTCATCGGACCTGCTCGCTCCGCTTGGCGAGCACGGCGTCGGTGCCGGCGTCGGCGTCGGCGTCGGCGTTCTGCGTGTACGGCTCGCTCCGGGCGTCCCGCGTGGATGGTTCACGTCGGGCGTCCCGCGTGGACGGCCCACGTCGGACGTCCCGCGAGGCCGATTCAATCCGGGCGTGCTCACCGTCGTCGTCGGCGACCGGGTCGGACAGCTCCCGCATCGGAGTCAACGGCCCCAGATGCGCCGCCACGTTGGGGAGCGAGCAACGTTCCGGACGGCTGTCCAGCGACAGGAGGGGCATGCCGTCGTGACCGCGCCAGCCCTGGAAGTACCAGATCTGCCCGTGCGCGTCGCGCTGCGGCACCGTCAGGTCGTACACCCGCCCGCCGAACTCGAACGCCCGCGCCGCCTCCGGGCTCCTCGGATTGGGCGACGGCGGCGGGAGTTCGTACGCCACCACCGACACGCGCACTCCCTCGTGACGGCATTCGCCGATCACCGCGTCGGGCAGGAGCCGTTCGCGGTCGTGCGTGATGCCGAAGTGCGAGCGCCACCGCGCCCACTGGTCCCGATCGGTGACCAGGAGTGCGACGCGCACCTGGTCACCGTCCGCGTGGACGCTCTGGAAGTCCTGGTGGCGGCCGATGTGCCGCGCGTGGAGGCCGCGACGACACGGGCACGCCGGCACGACAGGTCCCAGG
Source organism: Streptomyces sp. NPDC088747 (assembly GCF_044751025.1). Taxonomy (NCBI): domain Bacteria; kingdom Bacillati; phylum Actinomycetota; class Actinomycetes; order Kitasatosporales; family Streptomycetaceae; genus Streptomyces; species Streptomyces sp. NPDC088747. The sequence goes on along the minus strand of NZ_JBIVKZ010000002.1, from coordinate 512,493 downwards.
CACGCGCCTGCCGCTCCAGCTCCGTGAGCTGTCGCGGCCCGCGCGACCAGCCCCCGGCCGCGGTGCGGTGCAGGACGATGCCGTACGACTTCTCCGGGTCGACCAGGAGACGCTCGCCGTCCAGGGCGTGAGCGGCGGCCGTGACGGGAGCGGAGCCACCGGCGGCCATGACCGTGCGGATCACCTGTGCCGCGTGCGGAAGGTTCCTGTTCACGCGGCGTTCGCCTCCGTGGCCGTTCTCAGCTTCTGCATCGCCCGGAAGGTGAGTCCCCTGACCGCGCCGATGCTGCGCCCCATGGTGTGCGCGGTCTCGGCGGACGACATCTCGCCGATGTAGCGCAGCTCCAGGCATCGCCGTTGATGCGGGCTGAGCGAGTGCAGCGCGTCCCGCACGGCGGCGAGCGTCTCGACCGTCTCCAACTCGCGCAGCGCCGTGGACTCGGCGCTGCGGTCGTGCGTGTCGGTGTCCTCGAGTTCGGGGACCAGGGTCTCCAGCCCGGTGCGGCTCGTCCGTACCTCGTCGAGGTGCAGGTTCCTGGCGATGGTGAGCAGCCAGGCGGTGAGCGCCGCCCCCTGCCAGGTGTACGAGGTGATGCGGCGCAGCGCCCGTGCGAAGACCTCCTGGGTCAGGTCCTCGGCCAGGTGGCGGTTCCGCGTCCGGAAGAGGAGGTAGCGGAACACGAAGTGCTGGTGCTGGACATACAGGGCGGCGAACGCCTCGCGGTCGCCCGCGGGGGCCCGGGCCACCAGTTCGGGCTCCGTCGTTCGCGGAGTCCCGGTCTCACGTCTGATCTGTGCGGACACGAACTGTGTGCTCCTTGGTCACGAAGGCCTGTGAACTCGTCGTAAGGACGGACGGATCGGGTGGATTGAGCGGATCGGGTGGATGGAGTGGGGCGGACGGGTCAGGTGGAGCGGACGGGTCAGGTGTATCGAGTGCATCGAGTGCATCGAGGTGATGGCCGCAGGAGACGTGGCCCTCATCATCTATCTCCAATCTTCACGTAGATGTAGATTTCCCAAGCATGGGCTGCGCTTGCCGACAGGTGGCGCGCGAGGCGCGCACGGCGTGCTCGGGCGATCCGGCGACGAGTGCACCCGATACGGGTGGGGCGCCGGAGGCCGGGCGCCCCACGAGATCTACACCATGCATGTAGATGTAGATTCTGTCAAATGGGGGAAGCCGGTTTGGGCCTAAGGTTCCGGGTCACGCGCGTAGCACGGGGGTGGAGCCGAATGCTTCCCGTTCCTCGGAAACCGCATGTCGATCTGCGATCTACTTGCGCATGTGGATGTTGTTGGTTGATGCTCTGAAACGTGACCAAACGCCCTCTTCCATCCGGCGAACCCGGCTCCGGCAAGGACTTCGCCCACGGGGGTGAAGATCTCGCTGCCCTGCTTGAACGCCTCCTTGCCCAAGCGCAAGGACGGACCCAGAAGGATCTGGCCGAGCAGGCCGGCATCTCGTACCCGACGCTCAACGCGTGGGTGAACCGGACCCGTGGTACGTCCCGCATCGACCCCGAGAAACTGCGGGCGATGGTGGAGGTGTTCCGTCGCTGGGGGGTCAAGACCACGCCGCGGGAGTTCTTCGCTTCCGTCGGGCGACCGGTCCCTGGCCCCAGTGGTGATGAACGAGAGGCTCAACTGCTCCGGCTCTACCGCCAGCTTCCCGAGTCCAGGCAGCGTGACCTGGTCAAGAACGCCGAGGCGATGCTCCAGCTCAGCCGCGCCATCTGAAGGCCATCGGCGTAACTCCGCATCGCGTGCACTGTGTCCATGTTCTCCCCGGTCCGGCACATCTCTACGGAATATCCCGATAGCGGATTGGTGGCGCACGGGCGCGAGTACGATTGGTTGTCCGCTGGCCTCCCGGAGCGGGATCACTACATGCTCTTGTGCATCCCTGGGGAGGTAGCTGTGTGCATCCTGATTTGCGTGTCGGACGACCTACCGAAGATCGCCATCTGGGACCCCGATGAAATGAGCATCCTGGTCGCCAGGGGCAGTGAGACTGCCGAGCTGTTCCGGGAACTGCAGGAGATCCTGACGATCGACCTGGGCGCGCCGGCCACCGCCGAGCCCGCACTGTTCTGTTTCTGCGGCACGCGGGTCGAACTGCCTGGCGAACTCGCGCTACAGGGCTCCGGCAGCGCTGCCGACGCCCGCTGACATCCGGCGCGGCGCCTGTCGGTCATCGTGCGCCGGTGAGGCAGTCGTCCGCACTGGTGGATCCGTTTTCCGCCGTAGAGCCCGTGATGGCGGAAAGGTCGGCCGCCTCGGGCTCGTTCGTGTCCAGGGGCGCACGGTGGCGGCACGACGGAGACGAACCGTGGGCTTCGGCCCGGATGCGCTGCTTCATCGTCGGAGGCAGGCCCCGATCCAGTGCCCCGGACCACAGGGGCACCGTCGGAACGGTCGTGACCGGGGTCCCCGTGTTGCGGACGGGCGCCGGCTGGGGTACGGCCGCGGCGGCGGTCGTCGTGATGAATCCGGCCGCCGTGCACAGGGTGACAAGGAGCGTGACGATGGCGGTCCACAGCTTCATGACCTGATTCCTGGCCATGGTCCCTCACTTTCGGGTCGGGTGATTTGCGTACTTTCCTCATGATGTGTATGGGGGTCGTCGAGTGGTGGACCGACGCTCGGCGTGTGTGGATCTTCCGATGAACGTCACTCGGACGGGCGCATGAGGTCCAGAAGGCCTTGGAAGAGGGCCAAGAACTCCGCGGACCGAGAACGCCGAAGCCCGGACAAGAGAGCGCCGAAGCCCAGGCAAAGGGGCGTCGAAGGCCACGGAAGAGGGGCGACGAAGGCCACGGAAGAGGGCGTCGGCGCCCGCGCGGGTGGACACCCAGGCTGTCGCGGTCACCTTCCGGAGGGAGGTGATCACCCTTTGATCGGACGGGTTTCGCTCGCCCCGAATGCGCTGCCCCGGTGCGGAGTTGGCCGCCCACGCAGGTCACCGATCGATATCGGTCGGTGTGTATAGTCGGGCGCCAGAGGTCCCCAACGTCAATGAAAGACGAGGTCGCGCGGTGAAGAAGCTCCTCCTGGTCGCACTGGCCGCCATCGGCGGGCTCCTCGTGTACCGCCAGATCCAGGCGGATCGCGCCGAGCAGGATCTGTGGACGGAGGCGACTGACTCCGTGCCCACGGGTTCGTGAGTATCGACAACAGTCGAGACAGCAGTCCCAGAGCAGACCCCGGCCGCCCTCGCGGTCGGGGTTTTGTGTTGCCCGGATCCGGGTCGTCCGGGGTCGCTTCGGTTCACAAGGGCAAGCAGTTCCATTGCGACGGCAAATTCGTCCACTACGTAGAGGGGTCTTTCGGCCGCTCGTCCGGATAGCACGGGTATCGCAGTGCACGTCGGGGCAGGATGGGCCACGATCCGGGGACGGCCGCCGCTGTGGGTGCGACCGTGGCGTGGCGTGGAAAGAGGGGTACGCGATGGGGCGGCGCAGGGTGCGGTGGCGTACGGCGTCCTGGCGCGGCCGGTCGCTCGTGCTCACTACGGCGACGACGCTCACCACGGCGGCGGCGGCGACGCTCGCGGCAGCGGCTCTGTGCACCGCACTCGCACCGCCGGACCACGCCACCCTCGCCGGTGCGCAGTTGGCAGCCGTCGGTACCCAACCGCGAGCGGCCGGTACGCCCGAGCCGTACGCGTTCGCCGATGACGCCACCACCGTCGAGGGCACCGCGGACAACACCGACTCCGTACGCCTGGAGCCCGGAAAGGCGTACAAGAGCTCGATAGAGAGGGACGGCAAGCTCTACTACCGTCTCGAACTCGACGCCACGGCCAACGCGTACGTCTCCGTCACTGCCGTCCCCGGTGCGGGCGAGACGGTCTCCTACGGGGACGGCATCAGGGTCTCCGTACAGGACGGCAACAGCCGTAACTGCTCCTCCTCCGCGACCGCCCACTTCGGCGCCACGCAGAGCTCCCACCCTGTTGCCGCCTGGGGAGCGCGTGAGATCGGCAGCGACCAGTTCGCCTGCCAGACGGCGGGGACGTACTACGTGGTCGTCGATCGCAGCGGTACGGAGGGATCCTCCTCCGGGGACTGGGATCTGGAGCTCACCTACGTGTCGGAGCCCGGCCTGAGGAAAGCCGGTCCGACGAGCGCGGCCGAGGCCTGGAACTCCGCCTCGCCCGACGCCCTCTCGGGAGACCCCGAGACCCGCGGAGGCGGCGCGGGCTTCACCGGCGCGACCAGCCTCCGGCAGGGGGTCTGGCAGGACGCGATCACCCCGGGGCAGACGCTCTTCTACAAGGTGCCGGTCGACTGGGGGCAACAGCTCTACACCACGACCGAACTGGGCAGCACGGACAGCGGCGGCGACTATCTGGGCAACGCCCTCGCCATGTCCCTCTACAACCCCGTACGGGGCTTCGTCGACGACGTGGGTTCCGGATACGACGGCAGCCAGCGTTCGGCCGAGCTGGACCCCTTGCCTCCCGTCACCTACGAGAACCGCTACGCCCGCGACAACCGTGTGACCGGGATGAGGTTCGCCGGCTCCTACTACCTCGTGGTCCATCTCGCCGAGCAGGTCGCCGGGAAGTTCGGTGACGGGCCGTTCGGCCTGACACTGCGTGTACGGGTGGACGGCACCGCCCAGGCGGGACCGGTGTACGCCGGACCGGCGCAGCCTCGGGACGCGTTCGACGTGACCTCAGGGGATCTCGATGAGGCGGCGGGCGCCGACGGTGGGGTTGGAGGCGACGGCGACGGCGCCGGTGGCGGCAGCGACACCGCCACGATGAAGTTGATCGCCGCGGCGGGGATCGGTTCGGGGAGCGTCCTGGTGCTGGCGCTCGGGATGTGGACGCTGGTCGCGCGGCGGCGGGCGGGGACAGCCTCCTCCGGGGAGGCGGTCACGGTTCCCGCACCGCGGACCAAGGCTCACAGAGACCACCGAGCGCCGCGGCACCGGTAGCGCCGCCGGACCTACCGTCGGACGTCGCGCCGCACGGGCACCCTCAGATCCGGGTCAACGCCCAGATACCCACCGCGAAGCAGACCAGCGCGAGAAGCAGGACCGGAACGGCCACCTTCGCGGGAGGCCCTGGGCGCGGCCGCGCCCGCCCGGCCACCCGCTCCGAGAATGCACCCGCCCGAGGCGGAACCTGCGGGTCTTGAGCGGTGTATGAACCAGTAGAGGCGTACGCGTGCTGCGGCATGGCTGTGTGGGGGGAGGCCGGGACTTGCGTGGGAGTGGGAGTGGGAGTCGCGTCGAATGGCCTTGTGTAGGGGGGAGTTGGAGCAGGGAGCTGCACCGCGGTGGGGGGAGTGGGCGGCTGCTCTGGCCGTTGTGGTTGCGGTTGCCGGCCGGGGGCGGGGCGGTGCTGCGTCTCGTGCCATGCCTGTTGGGGCTGCGCGTTGGGGGCGGCTGCCTGAGGCGGGGGGAGGTGGAAGCTTCCGGTTTCCGACATCGCGGAGGGCGGCGGGGGGACTGGGCCGGGAGCGGATGCGGGGTGTGGGGGTGCGCCACGGTCATTGGCGGGGGTATTCGGTCGTACGTTGCTGAGGGCGGGCCCCGGCTGCCGGTCGTCGTCGGCGGACGCTGGGTGTACGCCGTCGGTGCCGGGCCCTGGCTGTACGGCACCGGAGGCGGCGGAGGGCTGGGACGGCAGGCCCGAGCGGTGAGGCCATGGGTCGGAGCCGGTGCCGGGATTCGAGGCCGCGCTGGGATCCGAGGACGCGCTGTAGCCGGGATCGGAGCCCGTGCTGTAGCTGGGGCCGGGGTCAATGCCGGAGCCGGGATCCGAGATCGCGCCGGGATCCGAGCCCGGTTGGCGGGGCTCGAAGACAGAGGCGGAGGAGGCACCGGTAACGGGGCCGATCGCGGGGTCGGCTGCGGCCCCCGCCCCACCCGCTACCCCTGGCTCACCCGCGACCTCAGGCCAACCCGGGACCCCGAGCGGGCCCGCGACCTCTGGCCCAGCCGAGCGCTTTGGCCCAGCCGAGCCCCCTGGCCCGGCCGGCACCCATGGCTCAGCCGACGCCCCATCCCGATCCCCATCCGGACGCCGAGAGCCCCTGCCACCTCCGCCATCGCCCCCTCCAAAGCCGGAATCCCGAGCGGACCCAGAAGCGGAACCAACCCCAGAACCCGCCCCCGACATCGCTTCCCCCGACCCGAGTTGCGCCGCTGGGGCGGTCGGCCGTGGGCGAAGGGGTGCGCCGACGGCATGCCCGCCCCGCGTGGCCCCCAGTGGTCCGTCGGCGCCGAACCCGTCCGGGAGCGGCCCGAGTTGGTCGAAGACGTCGATCGACTCGTCGTCGGGGCCCGGCTCGGGCAGCAGCTCTGCGGCCGAGGCGAGCGCCTTGCGCGCCCCCGTGGCGGTACGGAACCGCGCCTCGGGGTCGGGCTGCACCAGGGTGGCCACGACCTGCCACAGCGGCTCGGGGATTCCCTGGGGCGCCGACGGCGTGCCGTTCTCCGCGAAGTACTCGATCAACGCCTTGGCATCGGGCCTCGCACCCTCCAGGAGATACAGGGCGACCAGACCCACGGCGAACAGATCGGCGGGAAAGTCCGGATCGGAGCCCAGCATCTGCTCGGGCGCGAAGTAACCGGGCGTCCCCACCACGTAGTTGGTCTCCGTCAGCCGCGGCTCGCCGAGGCGCATCGCGATCCCGAAGTCGGACAGCCGCAGCCGTGGCCGGCCCCTGCCGGTCGCTTCGAGCAGCACGTTGGCGGGCTTGATGTCCCGGTGCACGACCCCCTCCGCGTGCACGGCGGTGAGCCCGGACAGAAGCTGGTCGAGCAGGGTACAGACGAAGAGCGGAGGCAAGGGGCCGTAGTCCGCGACCAGATGTACCAGCGATCCCCCGGCGACCAGATCCATCGTGAACAGGACCTTGTCGTCGTCGGCGGCCCAGCTGGCCGGAGCGAGAACATGCGGATGGTCGATCCGCATCGCCTGCTCCCGCACGAAACGCAGCAGTGCGTGCGCGTCGCGCTGCTGCAGCACCTTGGCGGCCACATACCGGCGCCGCCGGTGATCCCAGGCGCGCCAGACCGCACCGACTCCCCCGTGCCCGATCGGGTCGACCAGTTCGTACCGGCCTGCGAAGACCTCACCCATGGTCGTGCGTCGCCCCCCTGCGGCGGTCGGTCCGGTGACCTCTTCCGACGTGCGCGGATGCCTCGACCCCTGTGAAGTACCGGATGGCCAGGACTTCACAGAGGCACCCGGCCGCGTCGACCTCGATGAGGCGCCCGGTTGCCTGACGTGCGGCGTCCGGAGACCTCGCGAGCTGCGAGCGCCCGGTGTGCGGCGCCGGGCCTCGGCTCAGCTCTGGTGCGACTGGTAGTGCGCGACCGCGTCAGAGGTGCGGCCGGCGCCGTACACCCGGAGAAACTCTGCCAGTTCCGGATGGGTCGGGGCGAGAGTGTCCGCCGCGTCGATGATGTCCCCCGCAGCCGCCACCGAGCGCAGCAGTGACTGGATCTCCCGGACCACCCGCTTGACCGTGGGCGCGCCCGAACTGCTCGTCGACTGCGTGGTGTTGCTGAGCACCGAGCCCCCCTGAGACTTCTTGATCTCGTCCATGCGCTCTGTGGCCTCAGCGGCGCTCACGCTGCCGTCCACGACCTGCCCCGCCAGGTCCTGCAACAGCTGCACACGCTGTACCACCGCCGGATTGCCGATCTTGGCGCGCTGACCACTCATCAACTGGGACAACATCGGCGCGGACAGACCCAGCACCCCCGCGAGACGCGCCTGATTGAGCCCCAGGTCGTCTATGAGCCTACGGAAGAGCGCCCCCAACGGCTCCCCGTACCAGTTCCGCTGAAGCTCCCGGGCTCTCGCGGTAGCTTCTTGTTGTGCGGCGTCCATTGCGTCTCCCCATCGCTTCCCCAAAAACCGCGCTTCGCTGTCGCGAACCACGCCGAGCATCTTACGGAGAGTGGTCGTCCACGGGGACCCCCAATCTTTTTGCGAGATCCCGGGGGTGACCCGGTACTCTGGTCTGCGGCGCCAGTCGGAAGGGGTTCCTTCGACCGGTCGTTCCACTTCCGGGGCCTTAGCTCAGTTGGTAGAGCGCTGTCTTTGCATGGCAGATGTCAGGGGTTCGACTCCCCTAGGCTCCACATCAGAAAAGCCCCTCCGAGCTGCGGAAACGCAGAACGGAGGGGCTTTTTTTGCGCGGTTGTGTCGATGGTCCGGGGCGATCGGCCGCCGTCTCCTGGGCGCGGAGGTCGGGAGGCGGGCCGGTTCCACGTGAAACATCGCTGTGGGGCAGGAGCCTTCAGAGGCTCCTGCCCCACAGCGATGTCGGGACAGAGATCAGATGTCAGGAGCGGAGATCAGGGACGGTCCTCGCGCTCCGCCGCCTCCTCCTCGGCCTCCTTGGCCCGGACCTCGGGGTCCAGACCTGCCTGGCCGCTGCCGTCGACCGACGTCAGGTGACCCGGCTCGGGCACCTCCGTCGCGGCAGGCGGCTCGACCAGCCAGTCGGGGTTGGCCTGCTTGTCCCACCACTTCCAGGCCGCGTAGGCGCCGCCCGCCACGATCCCCAGGACGGCCAGCCCCTTCACGACACGGCCGGCTCGCGCCCGCCGCTCGTGCTTACGGACCAGCTTCTGGATCTCCTTGGGCGAGACCTGGCCACGCAGCGCGGCCAGTGCTGCCACGCCACGCGACGCGGCCTCGTCCCGAACGGGCTGGGCCGCGGCCACCGCCTGCTCGATCCTCGGCTTGGAATAGGCAGCGGTCTGCCGAGCCGCCTTACGGGTGCGGACGGCCGCTTCGTGGGCCGCGTGGTCGACCTTCGGCGGCACATGCGTACGGGCCTGCTCAACGCGCGGGGCGAGATGGGCGTCGTACTGCACGCGGGCCTGGTCGGCGGCCTGCGACACCTTCGGCGCGAGACGCACACGCGCCTCGTGCGCATACTGCGATGCCTTGTCCTTGGCCGTGTCGGCGTAAGGCGCCACCACTTCCGCGGCGTGCAGCACGCTGTCCTTCGCCGAGCCGCTCGCGGCGCGCACGCTGTCGATGCGGGTCACGGGTTTCCTCCTCCTCGGTGGCGTACGTCGGGGATTCTGAGTACCCCCAAAGACACACAGTTCACCTGTCCCCCCTTTTCCGGATCATGCCCGGCCGACGGGACCGGGGCATGTAGAGGGCGGGCATCCGGGTCATGGGGGACTCCGGGTGAGCTCAGATCGAGAGCGGCTCACCTGTCGATCAACTGCAATAGCGGATTAATACAGGTCAACGGGAGCTTGTCGTCGACAATGCCACGGATCGTCGCACCTCGCCCCGGTACGGAGTGGACTCGGCTGGATTTCCGCGATCCGACACCCATATGTCCGCCCACAGGTGGCGGCCGGGCGCCGGGCGGTCCCGGCCGTGCGAGGATCGGAGGGTCAAAAGAAGGCAACGGAAGGCAGATCGTGGCTGAGCAGCTGTACGCCACCCTGAAGACCAACAACGGCGACATCGAAGTCCGGCTGCTGCCGAACCACGCGCCCAAGACGGTCCGGAACTTCGTCGAACTCGCCACCGGCGAGCGCGAGTGGGTCAACCCGGAGACGGGGGAGAAGTCCACCGACAAGCTCTACGACGGCACGGTCTTCCACCGGGTGATCAGCGGCTTCATGATCCAGGGCGGTGACCCGCTGGGCAACGGCACCGGCGGCCCGGGCTACCAGTTCGAGGACGAGTTCCACCCGGACCTCTCCTTCAACAAGCCCTACCTGCTGGCCATGGCCAACGCCGGCCCGGCCACCAACGGCTCGCAGTTCTTCATCACCGTCTCCCCGACGGCGTGGCTGACCCGCAAGCACACCATCTTCGGCGAGGTCACCGACCCGGCCAGCCAGAAGGTCGTCGACGCCATCGCCGGTGCCGCCACCAATCCCCGCACCGACCGCCCGGTCAACGACGTCGTCATCGAATCGGTCGTCGTCGAGACCCGCGACGCCTGAGCCCTCGACGAGGCCCGAGGCCCGAGGCCCGAGGACCGAGCGACGAGGGCTGAGCGACGAGGGCTGAGCGACGCGGACTGCGCCCCCAGGGATCGCCGGGTGCGCGGCAGAGTCTGTACGCTCCCGCAGGGAACCAAACGCCCCGTTCATCCGTATGGATGGACGGGGCGGTGCATTGCGTACGACCGAACGAGGGGACCCCATGGACCAGGCGCCAGGCAGCCCCCGGGACCCACAGGGCCCCGGGGATCAGGGACCGCGGGACGCCAAGGGCCTGCCCACCTGCTACCGGCATCCGGACCGTGAGACGGGCGTCCGCTGCACCCGTTGCGAGCGACCGATCTGCCCCGAATGCATGGTCAGTGCCTCCGTCGGCTTCCAGTGCCCCGACTGCGTCCGTGACGGCTCCGGCACCGGACACCCCGCGTCGGCCACCCAGCCCCGCACCCTCGCGGGCGGCGCCGTCGCCGCCGACCCCCGGCTCGCCACCAAGGTCCTGATCGGGGTCAACCTCGCCGCCTTCGTGGTCCAGCTGGCCTTGGGCGACCGCTTCACCGACAGCTTCGACCTGTTCGGGCGGGCCTTGCTCTCCGGCGAGATGCAGGGCGTGGCGGAAGGACAGCCCTACCGGCTGCTGACGGCGATGTTCCTGCACGGCAGCTACATCCACATCATGTTCAACATGCTCAGCCTGTGGTGGATCGGCGGCCCCCTGGAGGCGGCCCTCGGCCGCGCCCGCTACCTCGCCCTGTACTTCGTGTCGGGTCTCGCGGGCAGCGCCCTCAGTTACCTTCTCGCCGCTCCGAACCAGCCGTCGCTCGGTGCGTCCGGCGCGATCTTCGGCCTGTTCGGCGCGACCGCTGTCCTCATGCGACGGCTCAAGTACGACATGCGCCCGTTGATCGCCCTGCTGGTGATCAACCTGATCTTCACCTTCAGCCCCGGGTTCAACATCGCCTGGCAGGCCCACATCGGCGGGCTCGTCGCCGGTGTCGTCCTCGGCTACGCCATGGTCCACGCCCCGCGCGAGTGGAGGGCGCTGATCCAGTACGGGGTGTGTGCTCTGGTGTTGCTCGTCGTGGTGGTCGCGACGCTGGTCAGGACCGCACAGCTCACCTGAGTGACCGGCGTTGTCCACAGACTGTGGCGGATCTTGTGCACATTGTGCGGGAACAGCTGTGCCCCCTGTCACTGAACCGGGTTTTCCCAGGTCAGGCAGGGGGCGAACAAGCTTCCGGATTCCGGTAGGTCTGTCAGACCGGCGTCAACCCCGGCTGAGTTATCCACAGATCTTCTTTCTTTTCCACCTGTGTGGATAACGCCTGTGGATAACTCAGTGGATAGCCCTGGGCAGAGCTGCCGCCGGGCACCGCTGAGCTGTGGCGCGGCTCCGGTGACGTTGCCTCCCGGAAGCTACTTCCACTGCGTGGAGACGCCGAAGCCTGCGGCGATGAAGCCGAAGCCGACCACGATGTTCCAGTTGTCGAGGCCGTCGACGGGCAGCGAACCGTCCGTGACGTAGAAGACGACGATCCATGCCAGGCCGATGAGGAACATGGCCAGCATGACCGGTGCGACCCAGCCGCGGTTGGTCAGCTTGATGTTGGTCGTCTGCTTCGCCGCGGGCGGCGTGTAGTCGGCCTTCTTGCGGATACGTGACTTCGGCACGAGGGTCTCTCCTGTCGATGCGCTGCGTGGCCGCGCAGGGAACTGGGGCGGGCTCCGGGGCAGCGTACAAGGGGACACTGAGAGCTCCCCCGGGCGTCCGTTAGCGTAGTGCTTCCGCGGCGCCGAAGGAGATAAGGGTACGTTGAGCAATTCCGCCGACTCCCACGGTACGGGTCCCAGTCCTGCCGGTAAGCGCCGTTTCCGGCCCGTTCGCGTACTCACGGCGGCCGTCTTCGCCCTCGCCGGCCTCATTTTCTTCACCAGCTTCAACACCGCCAAGGGCACCGACATCCGCACGGACGCCTCCTTGCTCAAACTCTCCGACCTGATCGAGGAGCGCAGTCACAAGAACGCCTCGCTGGACGAGTCCAACGGCGTTCTGCGCGACGACGTCGACTCCCTGGCCGGGCGGGAGGACGGCAGCACGGCCGCCGAGGACGCCAAGCTGGCGGCGCTGGAGAAGAACGCGGGCACCCAGAAGCTCAAGGGCGACGCCCTCACGGTCACGCTCAACGACGCCCCGCCGAACGCGACGGCCAAACTGCCCGGCTACCCCGAGCCGCAGCCCGACTACCTGGTCATCCACCAGCAGGACCTCCAGGCTGTGGTGAACGCCATGTGGGAGGCCGGCGCCGAGGGCATCAAGGTGATGGACCAGCGGCTGATCTCCACCAGCGCCGTCCGCTGCGTCGGCAACACCCTGATCCTCCAGGGCCGCGTCTACTCGCCCCCGTACAAGATCACCGCGATCGGCGACACCGACAAGCTCAAGGACGCGCTCGCCGCCTCCCCCGCGATCCAGAACTACATGGTGTACGTCAACGTCTACGGGCTCGGATGGAAAGTCGAAGAGGACGGGACGGTGACTCTTCCCGGCTACTCGGGCACAGTGGATCTCCACTACGCGAAGCCCGTGGAGTAGCGGGATCAGCAGCGGGAGTAGTGCCTGGTAGTGCCTGGTAGAGCCTGATTAACTGTTGCTGCCGCTGGGGGACCCTGTGTCGGTGCGAGTGGTCGTCAGGACGATCAGTGAACTGTGCATCACCGTCGGCGCCCTGATCGTGCTCTTCGTGGTCTACGTGCTGTTCTGGACCGGCGTGAAGGCCGACAGCGCGATGGACCGCCAGATCGACCAGCTCCAGGAGCAGTGGTCGAAGGGGAGCGTACGACCGTCGGCCGCGGCCCCTCCCCGAAGCCCGGACCCGAATGGGGACCCGCAACGGAGCCCGAGTCCCGGACAGAGCGAGAGCCCCGCGGAGTCTCCGCCGCCGCCCCCCTCGTACGCGTACGGCAAACCCTTCGCTGTGATGTACATCCCACGGCTTGGTTTCACGTGGAACAAGCCCCTCCTCGAAGGGACGGCCACCGACGTCCTGAAGAAGGGGCTGGGGCACTACCGGGGCACGGCCCAGCTCGGGCAGCCGGGGAACTTCTCCGTCGCGGGACACCGCCGTACGTACGGGGACCCTTTCAAGGACTTTCCCCGGCTGCGCAGGGGCGACGCGGTGGTGCTGACCGACGGGACGACCTGGTTCACGTATCGGATCGACAAAGGCCCGTACAAAACGCTGCCCTCCGACATTGAGGTGATCGATCCTGTGCCGCGTAAGTCCGGGTACGAGCGTCCGGGCCGGTATCTCACGCTGACCACGTGCGACCCGGAGTGGGGGCACAGTCATCGGCTGATCGTCTGGGCGCATCTCGATGCCACACAGCCCGTGGAGGCTGGGAAACCGACGGCGCTACGCCGTTAGTCTGGTGCCGTACGGCGACGGAAGGGACGGCATGTACGGCTGGATCTGGCGGCATCTGCCGGGCAACGCGTGGGTGAGGGCGTTGATCTCCCTCGTGCTGACCGTCGCGATGGTCTACGTGCTCTTCCAGTACGTCTTCCCGTGGGCCGAACCGCTGCTGCCCTTCAACGATGTGACGGTGGACAACCAGTGAGCGCCCGGATTCTCGTCGTCGACAACTACGACAGCTTCGTCTTCAACCTGGTCCAGTACCTGTACCAGCTGGGTGCGGAGTGCGAGGTGCTGCGCAACGACGAGGTGTCGACGGCGCACGCCCAGGACGGGTTCGACGGGGTGCTCCTGTCACCGGGTCCTGGCGCTCCCGAGCAGGCCGGCGTGTGCGTCGAGATGGTCAGGCACTGTGCGGCGACCGGCGTACCCGTCTTCGGCGTCTGCCTGGGCATGCAGTCGATGCAGGTGGCGTACGGCGGTGTCGTGGACCGGGCGCCCGAGCTGCTGCACGGCAAGACCTCGCTCGTGGAGCACGAGGGCGCGGGCGTCTTCGCCGGCCTTCCCTCCCCCTTCACCGCGACCCGCTACCACTCGCTCGCGGCCGAGCCGAAGACCGTGCCGGCCGAACTCGAGGTCACGGCGCGTACCCACGACGGGATCATCATGGGGCTGCGCCACCGTGAACTCGCCGTCGAGGGCGTGCAGTTCCATCCCGAGTCGGTCCTGACCGAGCACGGGCACCGCATGCTCGCCAACTGGCTGGTGGAGTGCGGCTACCAAGGGGCCGTGGCGAGGTCGGCGGGGCTCGCCCCGGTGGTGGGCAGGGCCACGGCGTGACCGCGCTGCGCCCCGAGCGCGAGAGCTCCTCCTACGGCGGCGAGGCCGCGTACGGGGGCGCCGAGGCGTTCGAGGGTGCTGAAGCGTATGGGAGTGCCCAAGCGTTCGGGAGCGCCGAAGTGCCGGCGGCCCCAGAGGATTTGGGGGCGACCCAGGCGTTCGAGGCGGCGGTCGAGCAACTGGCCGACCCGCTGACGGATCCGCTCCCGGGGCAGCAGCAGGCGACCACCGGTCAGCATCGGGCCACCCGGCAGCCCCTTCCGCCGCAACAGCCCGTTCCCTCTCAGCAGCCCGCACCTCCGCCGCGGGTCCCCCAGGGGCCGGAGTGGTACGGCCCGGAGGGGTACGCCCACGACCGGTACGCGGCGCCCGAGCCGACGCGCCCGAGGCAGCCGTCGTACGAGGAACCGGCCGCCCCGCCGTACCGGGAGCCCGTCTCGGCGCCGTACGAGCAACCGCGCCCGGCGACCGTGCCGCCCCCGCAGCCCTTGGACGACGAGACGGTGGCGCTGCGCATCCCGGACTCGGACCGAATAGCCGAGACCGCTGCCCGCAGTGCCGCCGACAGCGCACCCGTGCCCGGCGGTCGTGCGGCCCGGCGTAGGGCGGCGCGGCGCCACGGGCGGCGTGGAGGGGCTCAGGAGCCTCTGGAGTCCCCCGAGTCCCAGGGGTCGTCCGCGACGCGGGAGAAGGGCGCTGAGGCGCCTCTGACCCGGATGGAGGCGCGGCGGGCGGAGCGGGCGCGGAAACCGGGGGCCGCGGTCATCGTGAGCCGGGTGATCGGTGAGGTGTTCATCACCACCGGTGTGCTGATGCTGCTGTTCGTGACCTACCAGCTGTGGTGGTCGAACGTGCGGGCGCACCAGCAGGCCGACAAGGCCGCCAACAACCTTCAGCAGGACTGGGCGACGGGCCAGGGGAAGCCGGGGACGTTCGAGCCGGGGCAGGGCTTCGCCATCCTGCACATCCCGAAGCTGGACGTGGTCACGCCGATCGCCGAGGGCACGAGCAAGTCGAAGGTGCTCGACCGCGGGATGGTCGGCCACTACGCGGAGGGCAGCCTGAAGACGGCGATGCCCGACGCCAAGACGGGCAACTTCGCGCTGGCGGGGCACCGGAACACGCACGGCGAGCCGTTCCGGTACATCAACAAGCTCAAGCCGGGCGACGAGATCGTCGTCGAGACGCAGGACGACTACTACGTCTACGAGATGACGTCGATCCTGCCGGTGACGAGTCCGAGCAACACGGCGGTGATCGATCCGGTGCCCGCGGGCTCGGGGTTCACCAAGGCGGGCCGCTACATCACGCTCACCACCTGCACGCCGGAATTCACCAGCAAATACCGGATGATCGTGTGGGGCAAGATGGTCGAGGACCGGCCGCGCGGCGAGGGCAAACCGGAAGCGCTCGTCCAGTGACGGCGCGCCGGCAGTACCGGCGGCGGCAACAGCACATCGGACCACCCGAGACGGACCAGACGGGGCAGATGCACAGTGGCAGCGAGTACCGACCACGACGAGCGCACGGACGTCGAGGAGCCGACGCCGGCGCCGCGACGCCGTGGTTCCGGCCGGCTGGCGATGGCGGTCAGCGTCTTCGGTGAACTCCTCATCACCGCGGGTCTGGTGCTGGGTCTGTTCGTCGTCTACTCCCTGTGGTGGACGAACGTGGTCGCCGACCGGGCGGCGGACAGGCAGGGCGACAAGGTCCGCGACAACTGGGCCTCGTCGGACACCAGCCCGGGTGCACTGGACACCAAGGCGGGCATCGGCTTCCTGCATGTCCCGGCGATGCGGAACGGCGAGGTCCTCGTCGAGAAGGGCACGACGTCCGAGGTCCTGAACGACGGCGTCGCCGGCTACTACACGGACCCCGTCAATTCCGCCCTGCCGACGAGCGACAAGAACGGCAACTTCACCCTCGCCGCCCACCGCGACGGCCACGGCGCCAAGTTCCACAACATCGACAAGCTGGAAGAGGGCGACGCGATCGTCTTCGAGACCAGGGACAAGTGGTACGTCTACAAGGTCTACGGCATCCTCCCGGAGACCTCGAAGTACAACGTCAAGGTCCTCCAGTCGGTCCCCAGGCAGTCCGGCAGAACCAAGCCGGGCCACTACATCACGCTGACGACCTGCACCCCGGTGTACACGTCCCGGTACCGGTACGTGGTGTGGGGCGAGCTGGAGCGGGTGGAGAAGGTCGACGGCGACCGGACCCCACCGAAGGAACTGCAGTGAGGTGACCGCGCTCGCCCTCCGGTGGAGCACCCGCCCTCCGGTAGGGCACCCCTCTCCCGGCTCGCGCCCGCGCGAGATTGACGAACGACGAAGTCCCGGTCCCCTCCGAGGGGGCCGGGACTTCTCTGTCGTACCGGGCGGAGTCAGTGCCCGTGCCCCGCGACCGCGGGGGACGGACACTGTCCGGAGTTGGCCCTATCCGGAGTTGCCCCCGAAGAACCCGCCGCCGTTGTCGCCGCCACCGTTGTTGTTCCCGCCGGTGCCCGCGGTGGTGAGGGTGATCGTCGTCTCGCCGGGGTTGTCGACCTGGGTGTTCGCGCCCGGGTCCTGCGCCAGGACGATCGCGTTGTCGCCCTGGTCGCTGCCGTCGGCGAACTTGATGTTCGTGAAGCCGGCCTGCTGCAGCGTCTGCTTCGCGACGGCCACGGTCTGGGTGACCACGTTCGGCACGGGAGTCTGGGCCTTGGGCTTGGCCTTGCCGATCTGGATGCTGACCGTGGACCCCGGATCGGCCTGCGAGTTGGCCGCGGGCGAGGTCTGGATGACCTTGCCGACCAGGTTGCCGTCGTCCGTCTCCACCTCGGTGCACTCGCCGACGAGGTCGTTGGCCGTCATCTGCGCCTTGGCCTCGTCACAGGACTTGCCGGAGACGTCCGGGACGGTCGACTGCTTCTTCTCGATGGCGACGGTGAGGGTGATCGTGGATCCCTTCTCCACCTCCTTGCCGAGAATCGGATCCTGCGACAGGACGGTGTCCGGGTCCTCCGTGGACTCCTGCGTCTTGGTCTTGACCTCGAGCTGGTAGTCGTCGCCTTCGAGGATCGACTTGGCGTCGTCCAGGCTCTTGCCGACGACACTGGGCACCGCGACCTTCGGCGCTCCCGTGGAGACCACCAGGTTGACCGTACTCTGCTTCTCGACCTCGGTGTCGGCGGCCGGGTCCTGCGAGCAGATGTTGCCCTTGGGCTGGTTCTCGCAGGGCTTCTCGGTGAAGGCCAGTTTCAGGTCGGAGTTGACGGCCAGTTTCTCCGCGTCCGCCTTCGTCTGGTCCACGAACCGCGGTACGGAGACACTCGTGTCGGCGGAGTTGTTGCCGCTGAACGCCCACTTGCCGATCAGGATCGCGCCGACGAGGACCAGGACGCCCGCCACGACCAGCAGGATCGTGGAGGTGTTCGTCTTCTTCTGGCGGCGGCGGTCGGGGCGGTCGTCGTAGCCGTAGCCGCCGTCGTCCGGGTTCATCGGGGGGAGCATGGAGGTCGCGCCGGCGTCCGCGGAGCGCATGGCCGTGGTGGCCTGGTCGGCGCCGTAACCGCCGTAGCCGACGGAGCCCATGGCCGCGGTTGCCGCGACGGGCTGGCCGTCGAGGCAGGCCTCGATGTCGGCGCGCATCTCGTCGGCGGACTGGTAGCGGTAGTCAGGGTCCTTGACGAGCGCCCTGAGCACGATCGCGTCCATCTCGGGCGTGATCTCGGGGTCGAAGACGCTCGGGGGCTGCGGTTCCTCACGTACGTGCTGGTAGGCGACCGCGACCGGGGAGTCGCCGATGAACGGCGGACGGACGGTCAGCAGTTCGTACAGCAGGCAGCCCGTGGAGTACAGGTCGGAGCGGGCGTCGACCTGCTCGCCCTTCGCCTGCTCCGGCGAGAGGTACTGCGCCGTGCCTATGACGGCTGACGTCTGCGTCATGGTCATGCCGGAGTCGCCCATGGCGCGGGCGATGCCGAAGTCCATGACCTTGACCTGGCCGTTGCGCGTGAGCATGACGTTGGCGGGCTTGATGTCGCGGTGGACGATGCCGGCGCGGTGGGAGTACTCCAGGGCCTGGAGGATCCCGATGGTCATCTCGAGGGTGCGCTCGGGCAGCAGCCTGCGGCCCGAGTGCAGCAGTTCGCGCAGCGTGGACCCGTCGACGTACTCCATCACGATGTACGGGATGGACGTGCCGTCGATGTAGTCCTCACCCGTGTCGTACACGGCGACGATCGCGGGATGGTTGAGCGAGGCGGCCGACTGGGCCTCCCGGCGGAACCGGGCCTGGAACGACGGGTCGCGTGCGAGGTCGGCTCGCAGCGTCTTCACCGCCACCTGGCGCCCGAGCCGGGTGTCATGGGCGAGGTAGACCTCCGCCATGCCACCACGGCCGAGCACTTGGCCCAGCTCGTACCGGCCGCCGAGGCGACGCGGCTCTTCCATAGCTACCTACCAGCCCTCTCCGTCGGTCCCGACCGCACCGTTGTGTGGTCGGGCGGTGTGCTGTCCGGGCATACCGTACCCGGCTCGCCGTCTGTGACCTGGCCACAATCGTCACCCGATACAGGACCGGTATCGCAACGTGCACCGATGTGCATGAGACGTGACGGGGGTCACTTGGTGCTGTCGATGACTGCCTTCATCACATTCCTGGCGATGGGGGCCGCGAGGCCGCCACCGGAGATGTCGTCGCGGTTGGCGCTCTCGTCCTCGACCACCACGGCCACGGCGACCGGCGAACTGCCGTCGCTGAGCTTGGCGTACGAGATGAACCAGGCGTACGGGTTCTCGCTGTTGTCGACGCCGTGCTGGGCGGTGCCGGTCTTGCCGCCCACCGTGATGCCGTCCTCGTTGATCTGGGCGTTGGTGCCCGTGCCGTCCTTGACGACCGTCTCCATCATCGACTGCAGGATCTGGGCGTTCTCCGAGGACAGCGGCTCGCTCATCTTCTCGGGCTCGGTCTGCTCGATGACGTCGAGGCCGGGAGCCTGGAGCTTGTCGACCATGTACGGCTTCATGAGCGTGCCGTTGTTGGCGACGGCCGAGGCGACCATGGCCATCTGGAGCGGGGTCGTGGCGGTCTCGAACTGGCCGATCGAGCTGAGCGCGGTCTGCGGCTTGTCCATGTCGTCGGGGAAGACGGAGGCGCTGGAGCGGACCGGCGTGAACTGCTCGGAGTTGAAGCCGAACTTCTCGGCCTCCGCCAGCATCTTGTCCTTGCCGAGGTCGGCGCCGATCTTGCCGAAGACGGTGTTGCAGGAGACGCGGAGCGCTTCGCGCATCGTCGCGTTCTTGCAGGGGATGTTCCCCTCGTTCTTCAGCTCGGTCGTGGTGTCCGGCAGCGTGTAGGGCAGCGGCGAGTCGGTCTTCTCCTCCGCGGACTTGTAGAGGCCGTTCTCCAGCGCCGCGGCGGCCGTCACCACCTTGAAGGTGGAGCCCGGCGGGTAGGTCTCGCGCAGTGCCCGGTTGAGCATCGGGTCGTTGGGGTCGCTCTTCTTCTGGAGCTTGGTCCACGCCTTGCCGTCGACGCTCGTGGAGTTGCCCGCGAACGTGGAGGGGTCGTACGAGGGGGTGGAGGCGAGCGCCAGGATCGCGCCGGTCTCGGGGTCGATCGCGGCGACGGCACCCTTGCCCTGCTTGAGCAGACCGTCGTACGCCGCCTTCTGCGCGGCGGCGTTGAGGGTGGTGACGACGTTGCCGCCCTGCTTGGCCTTGCCGGTGATCATGTCGAGGGTGTTGCGGAAGAACAGCCGGTCGTCGTTGCCGGTGAGGATGCCGTCCTCGATGGATTCGAGCTGGGTGGCGCCGAAGGCCTGCGAGGCGTACCCGGTGACCGGGGCCCACATGGCGCCGTCCTTGTACGTGCGCTTGTACTCGAAGTCGTTGAAGCTGTCGCCGCTGGTCTTGGTGGAACCGGTGATCGGGTTCCCGTCGACGATGATGTCGCCGCGCGGGGTGGCGTACCTCTCGATGGCGACCCGGCGGTTCTTGGGGTCGGTCCTCAGGGTGTCCGCCTGGACGTACTGGAGCCAGTTGTCGCGGATGAGGAGGGCGAGGACGAGCAGCCCGCAGAAGATCGCGATCCGGCGCAGGGGCTTGTTCACGGGCGGACCACCTGGGTCATCTCGGCGTCGGGGTTGGGTGCGGGGGCGGGCGCCGGCCGGCGCGCGGTGTCGCTGATTCTGATCAGGATGCTGATGAGGACCCAGTTGGCGATGACGGAGGAGCCTCCGTAGGCCACGAACGGCATCGTCATACCGGTGAGCGGGATGAGGCCCATGACGCCGCCCGCGACGACGAAGACCTGGAGGGCGAAGCCGCCGGACAGGCCCACGGCGAGGAGCTTGCCGAAGGGGTCGCGGGCGGCGAGGGCGGTGCGTACGCCGCGTTCCACGATCAGGCCGTACAGGACGAGGATCGCCATGATTCCGGCGAGGCCCAGTTCCTCGCCGAAGGTGGCGAGGATGAAGTCGGAGTTGGCGGCGAACTTGATGAGGTCGGAGTTGCCCTGGCCGAGGCCGGTGCCGAGGGTGCCGCCGGAGCCGAAGGCCCAGAGGGCTTCCATCGACTGCTCGGAGTGCCCCGCGACGCCCTGCTGGCTGAGCGTGTACTCCTTCATCGGGTCGAGCCAGGCCTGCACGCGCTGCTGGACGTGCGGTTCGAAGGAGGCGACGCTGACCGCGCCCGCCCCCGACATCAGCAGACCGAAGACGATCCAGCTGGTCCGCTCGGTGGCGACGTACAGCATGATCACGAACATGCCGAAGAACAGCAGCGAGGTGCCGAGGTCGGTCTCGAAGACGAGGATCAGGATGGAGACGAACCAGACGACCAGGATCGGGCCGAGGTCGCGGCCGCGCGGCAGGTAGAGGCCCATCACGCGGCGGCTGGCGAGGGCCAGCGCGTCGCGTTTCACCATGAGGTAGCCGGCGAAGAAGACCGCGAGGACGATCTTCGCGAACTCGCCGGGCTGGATGGTGAAGCTGCCGACCGAGATCCAGATCTTGGCGCCGTAGATGTTGGCGCCGAGGCCCGGGACGAGCGGGAGCAGGAGCAGGACGAGGGCGCCGACCATCGAGATGTAGGTGTAGCGCTGCAGGACGCGGTGGTCCTTCAGGAAGATCAGCACGGCGACGAACAGGGCGATGCCGAGCGCGGTGTACAGGAGTTGGCGGGGTGCGGCGGTACCGGCCTGCTTGATGGCCTGGAGCCGCTGCGACTGGTCGAGCCGCCAGATGATGACGAGTCCGAGGCCGTTGAGCAGGGTCGCGAGGGGCAGCAGCAACGGGTCGGCGTACGGCGCGAACTTGCGGACGACGACGTGGCCGACGGCGGCGAGCAGACCGAGCCCGAGGCCGTAGCTCAGCAGGCCCGGGGGCACCGTGTTGTTGATGGCCAGGCCCACGTTGGCGTAGGCGAACACCGGGATGGCGACGGCGAATGCCAGGAGCGCCAGCTCGGTGTTGCGTCGGCTCGGTGCGCCGATGGAGCCGATCGTGGACGTGTGGTGCGTCGGCGTGTTCGTACTACTGCTCATGGTGTGACAGGGCCCCTCACGGCTGCTTACTGCTTACCGCACAGCGAGACCAGCTTCTGCTCCTCGTCGGAGAGGCTGGGGCCGGGTGTGGGAGTGGGTGCGGTCGTGGACTTGGACGAGGACGCCGAGGGGGTCGGCGTCGGTGTGGCCTTGGACGTCAGGGAGGTCTTTGTGGTTCCCGTGGTTCCGCCGGCCTCGCCCTCGCCGGTCTTGGCGTTCTTGTCGGCCTCGGCGGCGCGGCGTTCGGAGTCCTTCTTGCAGGCGGAGGCCTGCACGGCGAGCTCGTCGATCTTCGACTTGGCGTCGCTGAGACCGCCTTCGGCGATGGTCGCCTCGATCTGCTTCTGCTGGTAGGGCGGCAGGTACTTGAGTTCGATCTCGGGGTGGTCCTTCTCCACCTTCGAGAGCGAGACCCAGGCCAGGTCCTGGCTGATGCCCCGGTACAGCGCCACGTGCTCGTCCTTGGCGCCCACGAAGTACTGCGTCTGGGTCCAGCGGTAGCCGCCGTAGAGGCCGCCGCCGATGACACCGAGCGCGAGCACGATGAAAAAGGACCTCTTCAGCCACCTGCGCCGGGGGCGGGGCTTGACGAAGTCGTCGTCGGAGTAGCCGCCGAAGCCGCTGGTGTCGACGTATCCCGTGGTGTCGCCGCTGCCGGGCGGGCCGAACTCGCCGCCGCCCTGGCCGGGCACCTGGCGGCCGAGGCTAGAGGCCCGGCCCGCGGGTGTCTGCATCGCGCCGTTGTCGTGGAGCTGGTGCTGATGCTGGTTCTCGGCGACGGCGCCGACGACGACCGGGGTGTCGGAGAGCTGGGCGGCGAGGGTGTCGCCGCCGTCGATGTCCAGGACGTCGGCGACGATGACCGTGATGTTGTCCGGGCCGCCGCCGCGCAGCGCGAGCTCGATGAGCTGCTGCACGGTCTCCTGCGGGCCCTGGTAGCTGGCGAGGGTGTCTTCCATCGTCTGGTGGGAGACGACGCCCGACAGCCCGTCGGAGCAGATCAGATAGCGGTCGCCGGCGCGGACCTCACGGATGGAGAGGTCGGGCTCGACGTGGTCGCCGCTGCCCAGCGCGCGCATGAGGAGCGACCTCTGCGGGTGGGTCGTCGCCTCCTCCTCGGTGATGCGTCCCTCGTCGACGAGGCGCTGCACCCAGGTGTGGTCCTGTGTGATCTGGGTGAGTACGCCGTCCCGCAGCAAGTAGGCGCGGGAGTCCCCGACGTGCACGAGTCCGAGCCGCTGGCCGGTCCACAGGAGGGCGGTGAGGGTCGTCCCCATGCCTTCCAGCTGGGGGTCCTCCTCGACCATCATGCGGAGCTGGTCGTTGGCCCGCTGCACGGCGGTGCCGAGCGAGGTGAGGATGTCGGAGCCGGGCACGTCGTCGTCGAGGGCGACGATCGTGGAGATCACCTCGGAGCTGGCGACCTCACCAGCGGCCTGGCCGCCCATCCCGTCGGCGATCGCGAGCAGGCGTGGACCGGCGTAGCCGGAGTCCTCGTTCCCCTCTCGGATCATGCCTTTGTGCGATCCGGCGGCGAAGCGCAGTGACAGACTCATGCGCACCTCGCCCGTCGGCTCCGGGTACATCCGCACGGTGCCCACCCTCCGGTCGGGAGCGCGCGGGCGTCCTTCGTCTGGACCGCCGCCGCGTGCTCGCTCCGCTCGCGCCTATTCATGATGTAGCACTACTTCCGCAGCTCGATGACGGTCTTGCCGATGCGGATCGGCGCGCCCAGCGGAATCGGTGTGGGGGTCGTCAGTCGGTTCCGGTCGAGATACGTGCCGTTGGTGGATCCGAGGTCCTCGACGATCCACTGGCCGTCACGGTCCGGGTAGATCCTGGCATGCCTGCTGGACGCGTAGTCGTCGTCCAGCACGATGGTGCTGTCGTGCGCGCGCCCCAGCGAGATGGTCTGCCCCTGCAGGGCGACCGTCGTTCCCGTGAGGGTGCCCTCCGAGACCACGAGCTTGGTGGGAGCGCCGCGTCGCTGGCGGCCGCCGCTGGGGGCGGCGGCCTGTTGGCGTTGTTGCGGTGGCGCGGCCTGGCGCGCGGCCGGCTGCTGCCTGTTGGCGTCCCGTCGCGACCCGCGCTGTGTGACACGCGTTCCGAACAGGTCGCTGCGGATGACCTGCACGGCCACGATCACGAACAGCCACAGAACGGCCAGGAAACCCAGCCGCATGACCGTGAGGGTCAGCTCTGACATTGCCCCCGCTTCACCCTTCGGCTTGCCGGTAAATGATGGTGGTGCTGCCCACGACGATCCGCGAGCCGTCGCGGAGCGTAGCGCGGGTGGTGTGCTGCCCGTCCACCACGATGCCGTTGGTGGACCCGAGATCCTGGATCGTCGAGGGCGTTCCGGTCCGGATCTCACAGTGCCGGCGCGATACGCCGGGGTCGTCGATCCGCACGTCGGCTTCGGTGCTGCGGCCCAGCACCAGCGTCGGGCGGGAGATCTGATGGCGGGAGCCGTTGACCTCGATCCAGTGCCGGGTCCGGCCGCTGGGCTGGACGCTCGGTACCGCGGTGGGCCGCTGGCCCATGGGCGCGGGAGCCGGACGTCCGCCGGGCGGTGGCGCGGCGGGCATGGGCGGAGCGCCGGCCGGCTGGGCGGCGGGCGGATAGCCGTAGCCCCCGGCCCGGCCCGGGGCCGCCGGGCCCGCGGGAGCGCGCTCCGGGGCCTGCTGGTTGGTCGAGGAGGCGAGCGTCCGGCTGCGCACCCGGTACAGACCGGTGTCGAGGTCGTCGGCCTTCTCCAGATGGACCTTGATGGGGCCCATGAACGCGTAGCGCTGCTGCTTCGCGTAGTCGCGCACCATGCCGGCGAGTTCGTCGCCGAGCTGCCCCGAGTAGGGGCTGAGGCGCTCGAAGTCCGGCGTGCTCAGCTCGACGATGAAGTCGTTGGGTACGACGGTCCGGTCGCGGTTCCAGATCGTGGCGTTGTTGTCGCACTCCCGCTGGAGTGCTCCGGCGATCTCCACGGGCTGGACCTCGGACTTGAACACCTTGGCGAAGGTGCCGTTGACCAGACCTTCGAGACGCTGCTCGAACTTCTTCAGGACTCCCATGGGGCACCTCCTCCTTCGTAGCCGTCCTGGTACAGCTTGCTGTCGTCGGGTTGTCGGTACTGCGGGTCCTGCGGGTGTAGCCGATCCTGCCGGTGATGCGGGTCCTGCTCGTACTGCTCACTGATCGTATCTACGCGCCGGGAAATCGGGTGGTTCCCCCTGTCGGCCCGGTCGACGGATGTCGACGGCTTCCGAAGTCCCTTCCCGAAGTTCCCTGCGATGTGCCTTTTCGAACTCCCTGCGGGCACTGCTCCTGCCAAGGATCGTAGAGGCGGCCCACGACCAGTGTCCCGCACCTGACTGTGCGGGCTGCCCTGCTCCTGGGTAGATGGCCAGGACCGGTACGAGGTTGATACGTGAACAGGTTCTGCTTGGTACCCAGGACCGTCGCAGGCTCCCCGCCGGCCCGGCCGCCGGGGAGGTGGCCTGGGCGGGAGCCCGGTTCGGAAGGGCGCCGACGCGGTCCCGCGGAGGGCGTGTGCCCGCCCTAAAGGGATGTGATTCCACCCCGATCAGCGTGCTAATCTTCTCGATGTCGGCAGGCGCTCACACCACTGGTGAGAGACGGACGACACGCTTGATGCGCGAGTGGCGGAATGGCAGACGCGCTGGATTCAGGTTCCAGTGCCCGCAAGGGCGTGGGGGTTCAACTCCCCCCTCGCGCACACAGGGAGCACCGAAAAAGTGCTCCGGTTGTACTGAGGGAACGGGCGGCATCGTGATAACGATGCCGCCCGTTCTTGTTGTGTCGGTGTTGCGGTCGGCGTGGTGCCGATGTCGTGTCGGGCCGGTGTGGTGCCCGGAGACGTGAACGCGGGCTGCCGACGGCTGTGTGGCTGTCGGCAGCCCGCGTTCGTGCGCCGCGTCTTCTGCGTCACGCGTCGTGCGTCACGCGTTGTGCGGTGTTTGTCGTGCGGTGTCCGGTGTTGATCTTCGGTCGGCCGGGTGGGGGCGAGGGCCGGTGGTCACCCGGCGTCTGTGAGGAACGTCTCAGGGGTTCCGGCGGCTACGCGGCCAGGCGCTCGGCGAGTTCCTTGGCCTTGGTGGCCGCTTCGTCGAGGGCCTTCGTGCGGGAAGCCTCGAAGAGCGGGATCAGTTCGGACATCGCCGGGTTCTGCGGCGCCGCGGTGAGCTCGGGGACGATGAAGTCGAGGTCCAGGGCGAGCATGTCGCGCAGGACGGCCTCCAGGTAGTTCTGCACGAACTCGTAACCCTCGCGCGGGCTTCCGGGCCCGTAGGAGCCGCCCCGGCTGGCGACGACGGTGACCGGCGTGCCCTTGATCTTCGAGTCCTCGGTCGCCGCGGTGCGGCCCATCAGGATGATGCTGTCCAGCCACGTCTTGAGGGTCGAGGGGATGGCGAAGTTGTACATCGGGGCGCCGATCAGGATCGCGTCCGCCCTCTCCACCTCCTCGATGAGAGCCACGCGCGCGGCGAACGCGGCGGCCTGCTCCGGGGTGTGCGCGTCCGGGGCGGCGAAGCCCGCGGAGTGGGCGTCGGCGGTGATGTGCGGCACCGGGTTCGCGGCGAGATCGCGGTAGATCACGGTGCCTTCCGGGTGCTGCTCCTCCCATGCCTTGCGGAACACGTCCGTCACCGCGCGGGAGGCGGAGGCGGAGCCCGGGAACACGGATGAGTCGACGTGGAGAAGCGTTGCCATGGAGATCTCCAAAGGAGTGGGGAGTGAGTGGGGGGTGGGAGTGGTCAGCGGCAAACCCGGGCGGAGGGCCCGGGAAGCCGGTACGGAGCAGCACGGAACCGGCGTGGAACCGGCATGGAACGGTATGGATCCGGCATGGAACCAGCGCCCCGGGAGGGCTTCTTTTTCGTACTCGACTATAGATAACACAGCTACTTACTTTTTTTCATCCCCTTGCGTGAGCGCAGTACCCTGAGGGCATGCCAGAACTGGGAAGCCACGAGGACGCAGGGCCGTGCCAGCAGGTCGATGACGGCATGACCCGTGTCTTCCAGCTGCTCGGAAAGCGCTGGACGGGCCTGGTCGTGTCCGTGCTGCTGCAACGGCCGGTCCACTTCGCCGAACTGCGCAGGGCGATCCCCGGCATCAGCGAACGCATGCTCTCCGACCGGCTCACCGAACTCGGCGCGGCCGGACTCGTCGTGCGCGAGGTCGACGAAGGTCCTCCGTTGCGGGTCTCCTATCGGCTGACGGAGTCGGGGGCCGCGCTGGCACCCGCGCTCAAGGAACTGGGGACCTGGGCGGAGTCGCATCTGCCAGGGAGCGGCGGGTGTCCTGGCTGAGGTGAGGCGGGGGCGCCGGGCGTCGCCCAGCTTGCGGAGCGCTCTGTCGGCAGGTCTCCCGTCTGCCTCGATGTCCGCGTGGCTGACCGCGCCGGCCCGCGGGATTTCCACAGGATCCGAGTTGTCCACAGGCTCTGACGCCTCTCGGCGAGCGGCTGTACCGTCGTCGCAAGTTGATGTTCATGCACGGGGGAGGCGGTCGGAATGACCGAGCTCGGTACAGAAGTTCTGGCGCGCGAAGTGGACGAAGCGGGCGAAGCGCTGGAGGAGGCCGCCCGGTCACGGGGAGGGGCCGGGGGACGGGAAGCGACCCAGCCACCTGAAGCGACCCAGGCACAGGAAGCGGAAGCGGAAGCGGAAGCGACCCAGGCACGGGATGCCCTGCAGCCGCAGCCGCAGCCGCAGCCGCAGCCAGAGCCGCGGCCGAGGCAGACGTCCAGGGCGCGAGCGGTACGCGGCTTCGCGACGTGGCCCGTCCAGGGCTCGCCGAAGGCAGAGGGCAAAGCCCTGCGCGAGCGAGTGCCGCGCACCACGCACGCCGAGTTCTCGACGGACACCGGCAGGCCGGACGCCGTCAGCGCGGTGGAGGAGTCCAACCGCGGACGCATCCCCGGACTCACCCCGATACGGGTCGGCAGGATGGCCGCCACGCCCTTCGCCTTCCTGCGCGGTTCCGCCGGCCTGATGGCGTACGACCTCGCGCGCACCCCCATGACCGGGATCAGCGCCCAGATCTGCGGTGACGCCCACGCGGCGAACTTCGGCCTCTACGGAGACGCGCGCGGCGGACTCGTCATCGACCTGAACGACTTCGACGAGACGGTGCACGGCCCCTGGGAGTGGGACCTCAAACGCCTCGCCACCTCGCTCGTGCTCGCGGGTCGCGAAGCCGGGGCCGACGAGGACGCCTGCCGCAAGGCGGCACACGACACGGTCGGCTCCTACCGCCGCACCCTCAGACTCCTCGCGAAGCTCCCGGCGCTGGACGCCTGGAACGCCATAGCGGACGAGGAACTCGTCTCACACACCGCCGCCCACGACCTGCTCGGCACCCTTGAGCGGGTCTCCGAGAAGGCGCGGGGCAACACCAGCGGGCGGTTCGCGGCGAGGTCGACGGAAGCCGTGGAAGGCGGTGGCCGGCGTTTCGTGGACGCGTCGCCGGTGCTGCGCCGCATACCCGACGCGGAGGCGGACGCGGTCGCCTCGTCGCTGGAGGAGTACCTCACGACGCTGTCGGAGGACCGC
Source organism: Streptomyces sp. NPDC088747 (assembly GCF_044751025.1). Taxonomy (NCBI): domain Bacteria; kingdom Bacillati; phylum Actinomycetota; class Actinomycetes; order Kitasatosporales; family Streptomycetaceae; genus Streptomyces; species Streptomyces sp. NPDC088747. The sequence continues at coordinate 484,181 of NZ_JBIVKZ010000002.1, read as the reverse complement.
CTCCCCCTCCTCGCCCGGTACGCCGTGCACGACGTCGCATTCCGAGTCGTCGGCACCGGCAGCGTCGGTACGCGTTCCTACGTCGTCCTGCTCCTGGACCACCGGGGCGAGCCCCTCGTGCTCCAGGTGAAGGAGGCCCGTGCCTCGGCGCTGCTTCCGCATCTGGCGACGGCGGGCCACGCGATACCTGACGTGCCGCACGAGGGCCGCCGTGTCGTCATCGGCCAGAAGCGCATGCAGGTCGTCAGCGACATCCTGCTCGGCTGGACCACCGTCGACGGTCTGCCCTTCCAGGTGCGCCAGTTCCGCAACCGAAAGGGCAGCGTCGACCCCGCCGCCCTCGCCGCCGACCAGATCGACGACTACGCCCGCATGACCGGCGCGCTCCTGGCCCGAGCCCACTCCCACAGCGTCGACCCGCGCCTTGTCGCCGGCTACTGCGGCAAGAGCGAGGAACTGGACGAGGCCATCGCCTCCTTCGCCGTGGCCTACGCGGACCGCACCGAGGCGGATCACGCGGAACTGACGAGCGCGGTGCGGGCGGGGCGTATCGGGGCTGAGTTGGGGGTTTGAGGGGTGGGGTGAGGGGGCGAGGGGTGGGGGAGGGAGGGGGTGGGGGGAGGGCCCCCCAAGCAGTGGTCCCGAGTACCCCCGGAGCCCCGTGGCCTACGCTGGTCGGGTGACGACGCCGGAAGCCGAGCAGAGCCAGTCCGAGCCCACCGACGAGGGGGCCCGGGAGCGGTCCGGTGCCCTGGGGAGTGAGGCGGACGGGTCCGCCACAGCGGACTCCCCCGAGGCGCAGCCCGGGGGCGGGCCGTCCTCGTCGACGGAGCCGGTGAGCGAGCCGTTGCGGCAGGCGGCCGGCGCTGGGAGTGAGGCGCCCACACGGCCTGAAGGCGGTTCGACCCACCAGAGCGGCGCTGAGGCCGAGGCCTCTTCGCAGGCGGGGCCCGGAACGGGTCCCGTAGAAGGTTCGGAAGCGGATCCCGAAGCGGCCTCTGGAGCGGATCCTGAAGCGGTCTCCGGAGCGGATCCCGAAGCGGTTCCCGGAGACGAGCCGGCCGGGGTCGGCGGTGCGGGCGGGGCGGCCGGGCAGGTGGAGGCCGATACCGAGGCGCGGCCCGAGGCGCGGTTGGAGCGGGCTGTCCGGGCGGCCGAGCAGGCGTTGATCGAGTTCGAGATCGCCGTGGAGACCTTCCGGGTCGAGGTCGACAACTTCTCGCGGCTGCACCACCAGAAGCTCGGACCGATGTACTCACGGCTCGACGAGCTGGACGCGCAGATCGCCGAGGCCCGGGCGGCGCGTACAGGTGACCCGGAGGACCTGCGCAAGGCGGACGAGGCGCGGGCGCGGGTCATGCCGATGCCGGGTGTCGAGGAGCTGTTCCACGGCTGGATGGACTCCGAGGGACTGTTCCCGGAGGCTGTCGCGATGCTCACGGACCAGCCCGTGCGGCCCCCGCAGCGGGTGCGCCCCAGTGACGAGGCCCGCAAGCTCTACCGCGAGCTGGCCCGCAAGGCTCACCCGGACCTGGCGCAGGACGAGGACGAGCGCAAGCGGCGCGACGAGTTCATCACCCGGGTCAACGCCGCCTACGCCCGGGGTGACGAGGCGCTGTTGCGGGAGCTCTCCGCGGAGTGGGCCGCCGGTCCGGTGCCCGAGGAGTGGAAGCCGAGCCGTAGCGAGGAGCTCTACGCCCGGCTCGAGTGGCTCTCCCAGCGCAAGGAGATGCTCACCTTCTTCGCCCGCGAGCTGGAGGAGAGCGCCATCGGCGCGATGCTCAAGCTGGCGCCGGAGGATCCCGACCGTCTCCTGGAGGAGATCGCCGAGCAGTTGCTGACCCAGGTCGGTGAGCGTGAGACGGAGCTGGCCGAGCTGACGGGCGGCGACGCTCCCTGAATCCGGCCGGCCGGTCGGACCCGTATCCACCGCTATCCGCATCCAGCCGTACCCATCCCCATCCGTAGCGAGCCGAGCCGAGCCGTAGCCGACGTAGACGGAGCAGGGCCGTAGCCGTGCCGTAGCCGCGCGGCTGATGCGCGGGAGTCCCCAGGGGGACCGGACTGTCCGTGGGGTCGGGTAGCGTCGGAGCCATGAGTTTCGGAACTGGTGTGCCCACGGTCGTGGTCGGGGATCTCGCGGACGGAGACTTCCTGCTGGACGTCCGCGAGGACGACGAGTGGGAGGCGGGTCACGCCGATCGGGCGCTGCACATCCCGATGAGCGAATTCGTCGCGCGTTACGGCGAGTTGACCGAGGCGGCGCCGCAGGATGGCAAGGTGCACGTGATCTGCCGCTCCGGTGGCCGTTCGGCGCAGGTCACCATGTATCTGGCCCAGCAGGGCATCGACGCGGTCAACGTCGACGGCGGCATGCAGGCCTGGGCGGCGACCGGTCGGCCGGTCGTGAACGACGAGGGCCGGCCGGGCTTCGTGCTGTAGGGCGTCTTGTCCGCACTCGGATTGCTCCCGTTGGGGGGCGCCTGGCGCACCGGAGGTTCAGCCCAGTGGATGGGCCGCCAGCAGATCCCCCAGTGCCTCCTCGTGCGCGGCCGCCGGCCCGAGTGACAGCTCCAGTTGCTTGGCCCAGGCGTGGTAGCGGTGCAGCGGATAGTCGGTGTCGGCGCCGAATCCCCCGTGCAGATGCTGTGCGGTCTGCACGACCCGCCGTACCCCTTCCGAGGCCCAGATCTTGGCGACGGCCACGTCCCCGGACGCCGGGAGCGCGCCTCCCGCTCCGGTGCCGATCCGCCATGCGGCCTGCCAGAGGGTCACTTCCATCGCGCGCAGGTCGATGTAGCGGTCGGCGGCCTGCACGGCGACCGCCTGGAACGTGGCGACGGGGAAGCCGAACTGCTCCCGCTTGCCGGTGTACTCGCTCGTCATGCCGAGTACGCCCTCCCCGAGGCCGAGCGCCAGCGCGCACGTCCCGGTGGCCAGCAGTTCGCGCGACCACTCCCACGCGCCGTCCGCCTCGATGACCTCGCGGGCGGCGATCCGCACGGACTCCAGGCGCAGTTCCCCGAGTCGCTCGCCGCTGGTGGAGATCTGTTCGGCGACTACGACCCCCTCGTGGACGCGGGGTACGAGGGCGAGGACGGTCCGGTCGGCGGCGGTGTGCGCGGGTACGAGGATGAGGTCGGCGTTCTGTGCCCAGGGGACGGCGGTCTGTGTTCCGTCCAGCACCCACGCGTCGCCGTCCTGTCGTGCGGTCACGGCGAGTTCGGCCGGGTCATGGCCGCTGCGACCGTTCGCGGCGACCGTCAGGACCAGCTCGCCCCGGCCCGCGCGCGTGAGCAGCCGTGTCTTCAACTCCGCGCCGCCGTAGCGCTGCACGGTCGCCGCCGCCGCGCCGCTCTCGAGCAGGGGCACCCGCGCGAGCACCTTGGCCGACTCCCGCAGTACGAGACACAGTGCGACGGGGTCGAGGCCCGCCCCGCCGTACTCCGTGTCCAGGAGCAGACTCAGCAGGTCCGCGTCGGCGAGCCTGGCCCACAGCGCGCGGTCGAAGTCCTCGGCCACGGCGCCCGGGGTGAGCGCGGGGCTGGGCACCCCGTCCGGTGCGACCCCGGCGAACACGGCCTTCGCCGCCTCGACCGCCGCCAGGTGTTCCTCGGTGAAGGTGAAGTCCACTGTCCCGTCCTCCCACGCACCGGCCGGTCGACCAGGCGGACGCCTGATCTGACGGAGCGTCAAGATAGAACAGGTTCTACAAGAAGGGAACGGTCGGTGGTGACCTCGCTCGGCGGCGACCCCGGCCAGCGGTGACCCCGGCCAGCGGTGACCCCGGCTGGCGGTGACTCCGGCCGGGGTTGACGCCGCAGGTGAAGCTACCGACCGTTCGGTTTGTTCGGGTCTACTCGATTCATAGGCGGGACGAGTCGCCGTAAGGTGTCAACCGCTGTGGATGACCTCGTGGCCGCCGATGTGACCGCTGTGGCTTCTGGGGCTTTGCCGGGCGAACTGGCCTGAGTACCGTTCCCGTGCGAACGCCGCAGTGCGGGGCCCGCGGGCGCTACGACCACGCGGCGCGGCCTCCGTGGTGGGCTGTGGACCGGAATCGGGGATAGGGGCGGAATGGACGCGTACGACGAGGGCTCGAACGGCCGACACGGGCCGGACGCGCCCGACGGCCCCGCGCCGGGCAGGCGCGGCGATCCCCCCGCACCGGACGCCCGGAACGCAGCGGACGCCCGGAACGCACCGGCCGCCCGGAACGCACCGGCCGCACCCCTCGCACCGGCCGCACCCCTCGCACCGGCCGTCCCGAACATCCCCGGCGCACGTGAGACCTCCAGCACCCAGGAGAACGCCGGTTCGCGCGAGCGGTCCACGCCCCACGAGAACTCCGACGCACGCGAGGCCTCCAGCCGCCCCGAAAACGACAGTCGCCACGAGTCCTCCAACACCCGCGAGAGTTTCGGCACCCGCGAGACCTCCAGCGCACTCGAGAACGCGAGCGCCCACGAGAACTCCAGCCGGCACGGGAACACCGGCGTGCCCGACCTCCCCACCGCACCTGACGAGTTCGCCATCCCCGACCTCCCGGCCGCCACCGCCGAGGCCGGCGCCCCCGACCTCCCCGCTGACCCCGACGGGCCCGGCGCCTCTGACCTGCCCAACGAAGCGGGCGCGACCGGCGTGCCCGCCGCGGCCACCTCGTCCGAGGGACCCGCCGACCGGCGCCCCCCGCCCGCGGAAGACGCCCCGGATACCCCGGCCACCCCGGACACCTCCGACGCCCAGGCCACCCCCACCCCCCCAGGGATAGCCAACCTCTCCCTCGGTTATCAGGTGGCCGCCGCCTTCGCCATGGCGATCGTCGCGGTCATCGCCTGTGTGCACCTGGGGATGGTGTTCCTGCATCTGGCGCCCTCGAACACCGTCTCCAAGCAGCACGGCCGTGCGGTCGAGGAGTGGATCTACCCCGAGTTCGAGCAGAACTGGAAGCTCTTCGCGCCGAACCCGTTGCAGCAGAACATCGCGGTCCAGGTGCGTGCCCAGGTCCGTACGCCGGACGGCACCAGTCGCGAGACCGGCTGGTACGACCTGTCCGCGCTCGACGGCGCGGCTATCGACGGCAATCTGCTGCCGAGCCACACGGACCAGAACGAACTGCGCCGGTCCTGGGACTTCTTCGTGAACTCGCACGACGCCGACAACCGGCCCACGGGCATGCGCGGCGACCTGTCCGAGCGGTATCTGCGCCGGATCGTGGTGCTGCGTCTGGACCGTTTGCAGGCCGGAGGCGAGCAGGCGGTGATCGAAAGAGTCCAGGTCCGATCGCGTACGACCAGTGTGACGCCTCCCAAGTGGAGTCAGGAGACGGTGTCCGACAAACCCGTGCTCCGCGAACTGCCCTGGTGGTCCGTCCCCGAGAGTGACCAGCAGCAGGAGACGGCGGAGGCGAGCGCCCGATGAGTTCCTTCTCCCTGTCGCTCACGCGCGGCATCACCCGGGTCACCGGGGCCGCTCTCGGCCCCTACCAGAGCGCCGTGATCCGTATCGGGTTCTCCGTGACCTGGCTGCTGTTCCTGCTGCGCGAGTTTCCGCACCGCCAGGAGTTGTACGGGCCCGACGCGCCGTGGAGCTGGGACATCGCCCAGCAGCTCATCGCGAACAACCACGCCTTCACGATCCTGATGTGGTCCGACAGCCAGGTGTGGTTCGAGATCGTCTACGTCCTCGCCGTGCTGGCGAGCCTGGCGCTCCTGCTGGGCTGGCGGACCCGCACGGCCTCCGTCCTCTTCATGGTGGGCGTGCTCTCGCTGCAGAACCGCAGCGTGTTCCTGGGCGACGGCGGGGACAACGTCATCCACCTGATGGCGATCTACCTGGTGTTCACGCGCTGCGGACAGGTGTGGTCGCTGGACGCGCGGCGGGCGCGGCTCGGACGGGAGGCACGCGCGCGTGGCGAACGGGTACGGCCCGACCGGGTCGGCGTGGCGCTGTGGGGAGCGCTCGGTCTCGCGCTGGCGGCGGCGACGCTCGCGGGCCGGCTCAGCGCCGGCTGGGGGGTGGTCTTCTGGGGGCTGTGGGCGGTGCAGGCCCTGTGGTGGGTCGTCGACAACCGCGTGCGCGGTGCCGAGCCCCGGGTCCTGCTGGACATCGTCGCCAACCTCGTGCACAACGCGGCCCTGTTCGTGATCATGGCCGAGGCCTGTCTGATCTACGCGACCGCGGGCTGGTACAAGATCCAGGGCTCGCGCTGGCAGGACGGCACCGCGGTCTACTACCCGCTCCACCTGGACTACTTCTCGCCCTGGCCGGCTCTGTCCGACCTGCTGACCGGGTACGGCACGATCGTGATGCTGGTGACGTACGGGACGGTCATCGCGCAGGTCGCCTTCCCCTTCACCCTGTTCAACCGGCGGGTCAAGAACGTGCTGCTGGTCGTCATGATCACGGAGCACGCGGTGATCGCCGTGGTGCTCGGCCTGCCGTTCTTCTCGCTGGCGATGATCGCCGCCGACGCGGTGTTCCTGCCGACGTCGTTCCTGCTGCTGCTCGGTGGATGGGTGGCACGCGCGCGTGGAGGGCTCTTCTCGCGCGGCGAGGGGGCCGTGGTGCCCGGCCCGCGTGCGGACGAGCCGAGCGCCCCGGATCCGGCCGAGCCCACGCACGTAGGCTCCAAGGCATGAACGACCCCGACAGCGGGCCCGGCGCCACGGCTCCCCAGGACGCCGTACGGGCCTGGCACCGGCTCGCCGACGGTTCCGTCCTGCTCGACGGCTTCCACGCCCTCAAGCACGCGCTGCGCTTCCAGGCGCGGGTGCCGGTGGCCGTCACGACCGACCGGCGCGCGGCGCTCGCGCTGGCCGGTGAACTGGCCCCGGACGTACGGGAGGCCGTCGACGGCCTGCTGGTGGAGGTCCCGGAGGCGACGCTGAGGGCACTGGTGCCGCGACCGCACCCCACCTCGGTGGCCGCTCTCGCCGTACGTCCGTCCCGGGCGGCCCACCTGGAGGCGCTGGCCCGCATGCCCCGCCGCACACCCGTGGTGGTCCTCGACAACCCGCGCAACCTCGGCAACGCCGGGGCGGTGATCCGCCTCGCGGCGGGCTTCGGCGCGACCGGGGTGGTCACGACGGGTTCGCTCGACCCGTGGCATCCCACGGTCGTACGCGGCGGGGCGGGTCTGCACTTCGCGACCGCCGTGGAGCGGCTGCCGGTGGACGAGCTGCCGCCGGGCCCGGTGTTCGCCCTCGATCCGGAGGGCGAGGACATCCGCGGGCTCAAGCTCCCCGACGACGCCGTCCTCGCCTTCGGCTCCGAGCGCAGCGGCCTGTCCGCCGAACTCCGGGCCCGCACCGACCACCTGGTGTCCCTGCCGATGCGCCCCCAGGTCTCCAGCTACAACCTCGCGACCAGTGTGGCGATGACGCTGTTCCACTGGAGCGCGACCGGGGGCGCGACGGCCTGAGGGCCGGGGTCTGCCGGGCGGGCGACAGGCCTAGGCGTCCCTGCGCACCTCCACCACGCGGAAGCGGTTGGCGACGAACGCTCCGTCGGACAGCGCCGCGTTGGCCGCGGGGTTGCCGCCCGAGCCGTGGAAGTCGGAGAACGCGGCCGTCTGGTTGACGTACACGCCGCCCGTGAGGTTCAGCGAGAGCTGGGCGCACTCCTCCAGGCAGACCTCCTGGACGGCCTGCTCGAACTCCCCGGAGGTCGTGTAGGCGCCGACCGTCATCGCGCCCTTGTCGCGGATCGTGCGGCGCAGCAGGTCCACCGCGTCCGTGGCCGAGTCGACGGCGACGGCGAAGGAGACGGGCCCGAAGCACTCGCTCAGGTAGGCGGCCTCGTCGTCCGCGCCCTCCCAGTACTTCCGCGCGCCGTCGAGCTTGACGATCACCGGCGTACGGACGACCGCGTCCGGGAACTCCGGGTTGCTGACCTCCCGTGAGGGGAGCGCGACTTCGCCGAGGCCGGCGGCGGCCTCCAGGCGGGTCCTCACGTCGGGGTTCACGATGGCTCCGAGGAGGGCGTTGGCGCGGGCGTCGTCGCCCAGGAGTCCGCCGACCGACTTCGCGAGGTCGGCGACCACCTCGTCGTAGGACTTGGCGCCGTCCTCCGTGCCGATGCCGTCGCGCGGGATCAGCAGGTTCTGCGGGGTGGTGCACATCTGGCCGCTGTAGAGGGACAGGGAGAAGGCGAGGTTGGACAGCATGCCCTTGTAGTCGTCCGTCGACTCCACGATCACCGTGTTGACGCCGGCCTTCTCCGTGTAGACCTGTGCCTGGCGGGCGTTGGCCTCCAGCCAGTCGCCGAAGGCCGTCGAGCCCGTGTAGTCGATGATCCGGATCTCGGGCCGTACGGCGAGGGTCTTGGCGATGCCCTCCCCGGGGCGCTCCGCGGCGAGCGCCACCAGGTTCGGGTCGAAGCCGGTCTCGGTGAGCACCTGGCGGGCCACCTGGACGGTGAGCGCGAGGGGCAGCACCGCGCGCGGGTGGGGCTTCACGAGCACGGCGTTGCCGGTGGCGAGGGAGGCGAACAGGCCCGGATAGCCGTTCCACGTCGGGAAGGTGTTGCAGCCGATCAGGAGGGCGGTGCCGCGGGGCACCGGCGTGAACTCCTTGGTCATGGTGAGGGGGTCCCGCTTGCCCTGGGGTTTGATCCACGTCGCGCTGTCCGGGGTGCGGACCTGCTCGGCGTACGCGTAGGCCACCGCTTCCAGGCCGCGGTCCTGGGCGTGCGGGCCGCCCGCCTGGAACGCCATCATGAAGGCCTGGCCGCTGGTGTGCATGACGGCGTGGGCGAACTCGTGGGTGCGGTCGCTGATCCGCTTGAGGATCTCCAGGCAGACCGCGGCACGCGCCTGGGCGCCCGCGTCGCGCCAGGCGCGCTGACCGGCCCGCATGGCGGGCAGCAGCACGTCGACGTCCGCGTGCGGGTAGGTGACGCCCAGTTCGACGCCGTACGGGGAGACCTCGCCGCCCACCCAGTCGTCGGTGCCGGGCTGGCCGAGGTCGAGGCGGGTGCCCAGGAGTGCGTCGAAGGCGGCCTTGCCCCGCGCCATGTCCAGGCTGCCGTTCTCGCCGTACGCCTTGGGGTGCTCGGGGTGGGGGGACCAGTACGCGCGCGTGCCGATCGCTTCCAGGGTCCGGTCGAGGGTGGGCCGGTGCTGGGCGATCAGCTGGTGCGTGGTGAGTGCGGCGGCCATCAAGGACCAACTCCTCGTCTCGAGAACACTTCGTGAGCTCATGACCTGGGCAGGAACAGGCGCGGAAAGAGGCGGACAGAGTTAGAGTAACCGAACGATCGGTCGGGACAAGGGGGTCCGCCGCATCTGTGGAAAACCGTGTGCGGGAGGATCGCGAGCATGACAGCACCCGACCTCAGTAGCCCTGTCGCCGTCGTCGGCACCGGCACCATGGGCCAGGGCATCGCCCAGGTCGCGCTGGTCGCGGGCCATCCGGTGAGGCTCTACGACGCCGTGCCGGGGCGGGCCGACGCGGCGGCCGGGGCGATCGGCGCGCGGCTGGACCGGCTGGTCGAGAAGGACCGGCTCAGCGGCGCCGACCGGGACGCCGCGCGTGCCCGGCTGCGCCCGGCGGACGCTCTCGCCGACCTCGCCGACTGCGTGCTCGTCGTGGAGGCCGTGGCCGAGCGGCTCGACGTGAAGCAGCAGTTGTTCCGCGACCTGGAGGACATCGTCGACGACGACTGCCTCCTCGCCACCAACACCTCGTCCCTGTCCGTCACGGCCATCGGCGGCGCCCTGCGCAACCCCGGCCGGCTCGTCGGACTGCACTTCTTCAACCCGGCGCCGCTGCTGCCCCTGGTGGAGGTCGTCTCCGGGTACGCCAGCGACTTCTCGTCGGCCACGCGCGCGTACGAGCTGGCACGCTCCTGGGGGAAGACCCCGGTGGCCTGCGCCGACACCCCGGGGTTCATCGTCAACCGCATCGCGCGGCCGTTCTACGCCGAGGCCTTCGCGGTGTACGAGTCCCAGGCCGCCGACCCGGCCACCATCGACGCGGTCCTGCGCGAGTCCGGCGGTTTCCGGATGGGCGCCTTCGAACTGACCGACCTCATCGGGCAGGACGTCAACGAGTCGGTCACGCACTCCGTGTGGCAGGCCTTCTTCCAGGACGTGCGGTTCACACCCTCGCTCGCCCAGCGCCGGCTCGTCGAGTCCGGCAGGCACGGCCGCAAGACGGGACAGGGCTGGTACGAGTACGGGGAGGGCGCCGACCGGCCCGAGCCGCACACCGCGGAACAGGCGCCGCCGCCCGCCCACGTCGTCGTGGAGGGCGACCTGGGCCCCGCGGCCGAGCTCCTTCCGCTGATGCGCGAGGCGGGCATCCAGGTCCGCGAGGACGAGGAGGACCACGGCACGCGGCTGCTGCTGCCCAGCGGCGGCCAACTGGTCCTCGCCGACGGCCAGACCTCCGTCGAGTTCCGTGACGTCGTCTACTTCGACCTGGCGCTCGACTACCGCAAGGCGACCCGGATCGCCCTGTCGGCCTGCCAGGACACCGCCGCCCAGACCCTCGCGGAGGCCGTCGGCCTCTTCCAGGCGCTCGGCAAGGACGTCAGCGTCATCGGTGACGCCCCCGGCATGATCGTCGCCCGGACCGTGGCCCGGATCATCGACCTGGCGCACGACGCCGTCGCCAAGGGCGTCGCCACCGAGGAGGACATCGACACCGCGATGCGCCTGGGCGTCAACTACCCCCTGGGCCCCTTCGAATGGAGCCGCAGGGTCGGCAGGACCTGGGCGCACGACCTCCTGGAGGAGCTGCACCTGCGCGAACCCTCCGGCCGTTACGCGCCCTCGCTCGCGCTGTACCGCCACGGACACACCGCCGACAAGCGGGAGGGCACCTCATGACCACGGCCAAGCGGGACACGTACACCCCGGAGACCCTGCTCTCCGTCGCCGTCCAGGTGTTCATCGAGCGCGGCTACGACGGCACGTCCATGGAGCACCTCTCCAAGGCGGCGGGCATCTCCAAGTCGTCGATATACCACCATGTCTCCGGCAAGGAGGAATTGCTGCGCAGGGCCGTCAGCCGGGCCCTGGACGGTCTCTTCGGGATCCTCGGCGAGGAGCACGCGCGCGTGGGGCGTGCCGTGGAGCGCCTGGAGTACGTGGTGCGGCGCATGGTGGAGGTGCTCACCGCCGAGCTGCCGTACGTGACGCTGCTGCTGCGGGTGCGCGGCAACACGGACACCGAGCGCTGGGCCCTGGAGCGGCGCCGCGACTTCGACCACCAGGTGGCCGAGCTGCTGAAGGCGGCGGCCGCGGACGGGGACGTACGCGGTGACGTGGAGGTCCGGCTCGCGACCCGGCTCGTCTTCGGGATGATCAACTCGGTCGTGGAGTGGTACCGGCCGGACGGGCGGGGTTCGAGCGAGCGGGAAGTGGCCGACGCGGTGACCGTGCTGGTCTTCGGCGGGCTGCGCAAGGAGTCCTGAACTCCGCGGTCACCAAAGGGGCCTTGAAGGAGCGCGGGGCAACCCGTCGCCCACGAGGTCAGCTCTGCGGTTCCAGGTCCTCCTCCTCGAACACCAGCAGGGTCCGGGTGCTGAGTACCTCGGGGATGGCCTGGAGGCGGGTAAGGACCAGTTCGCGCAGGGCCTTGTTGTCCGAGGTGTGCACCAGGAGAAGGACGTCGAAATCGCCGCCCACCAGGGCGATGTGGGATGCCCCGGGGAGCACCCTCAGTTGTTCGCGGACGGTTCGCCACGAATTTTGCACGATCTTCAGGGTGACGTACGCCGAGGTGCCCTGACCGGCGCGTTCGTGGTCCACGCGGGCCCCGAAGCCGCGGATCACGCCGTCCTCGATGAGGCGGTTGATGCGCGCGTAGGCGTTGGCCCGCGACACGTGGACGCGTTCGGCCACGGAACGTATCGAGGCGCGGCCGTCCGCCTGGAGCATCTGGAGGATGTCCTGGTCTATGGCGTCGAGCGGGCGGGCCGGCGGCAGGGCGGGGCCGGCCTCCGGCGGCTCGGCCATTTGTTCAGGTGCCATGTCCCCCCGCCTCCGTACCATGGACGTACTGCGTCCATTTCAGGATGTGCAGAACCGTTTGTCCACAGCTTGACGGTGCCCGTAGCCAAAATGTGTCGACGACCGAACAATCGGTAGGTGCGGCGCGTCACATCCGTGACGCGTCTGAAGCCGTCTCCCACGAGGAGGTGCCGTCATGACCGTCATGGAGCAGCGAGGGGCCTACCGGCCAACGCCGCCGCCCGCCTGGCAGCCCCGAACCGACCCCACTCCGCTGCTGCCCGACGCGCTGCCCCACCGCGTGCTCGGCACCGAGGCGGCCGCCCAGGCCGACCCCGCCCTGCTGCACCGCCTGTACGCGGAACTGGTGCGCGGGCGCCGCTACAACACGCAGGCCACCGCCCTCACCAAGCAGGGCCGCCTCGCCGTGTACCCGTCCAGCACGGGCCAGGAGGCCTGCGAGGTGGCCGCCGCGCTCGTCCTGGAGGACCGCGACTGGCTCTTCCCCAGCTACCGGGACACCCTCGCGGCCGTCGCCCGCGGCCTGGACCCGGTCATGGCTCTCACCCTGCTGCGCGGCGACTGGCACACCGGCTACGACCCCCGTGAGCACCGCGTGGCGCCCCTGTGCACGCCGCTCGCGACCCAGCTCCCGCACGCGGTGGGCCTCGCGCACGCCGCCCGCCTCAAGGGCGACGACGTGGTCGCGCTGGCGATGGTCGGCGACGGCGGCACCAGCGAGGGCGACTTCCACGAGGCACTGAACTTCGCCGCCGTCTGGCAGGCCCCGGTCGTCTTCCTGGTCCAGAACAACGGCTTCGCCATCTCCGTACCGCTCGCCAAGCAGACCGCCGCCCCCTCGCTGGCCCACAAGGCCGTCGGCTACGGGATGCCGGGCCGTCTGGTGGACGGCAACGACGCGGCGGCCGTGCACGAGGTGCTGAGCGAGGCCGTGCGGCACGCGCGCGCGGGGGGCGGTCCGACGCTCGTCGAGGCGGTGACGTACCGCGTGGACGCCCACACCAACGCCGACGACGCCACCCGCTACCGGGTCGACTCCGAGGTCGAGACCTGGCGCGCGCACGACCCGATCGCGCTCCTGGAGCGCGAGATGACCGAGCGCGGGCTGCTCGACGAGGACCGGATGGCGGCGGTGCGCGAGGACGCCGAGACGATGGCCGCGGACCTGCGCGAGCGCATGAACCAGGACCCGGTGCTCGACCCCATGGACCTGTTCGCCCACGTGTACAGCGAGCCCACCCCGCAACTGCGCGAGCAGGAGGCGCAACTGCGCGCCGAGCTGGCGGCCGAGGCCCACGGCCCGGCCGGGACGCACGGCCCGGAAGGAGCCGGGCGATGACGACCGTTGCCCTGAAACCCGCCACCATGGCGCAGGCCCTCGGGCGCGCGCTGCGCGACGCCATGGCCGCCGACCCGGCCGTCCACGTGATGGGCGAGGACGTCGGCACCCTGGGCGGCGTCTTCCGGGTCACCGACGGGCTCGCCGCGGAGTTCGGCGAGGACCGCTGCACGGACACACCGCTGGCCGAGGCGGGCATCCTCGGCACGGCCGTCGGCATGGCCATGTACGGGCTGCGGCCGGTCGTGGAGATGCAGTTCGACGCGTTCGCCTACCCGGCGTTCGAGCAGCTCATCAGCCATGTCGCCCGGATGCGCAACCGCACGCGCGGCGCGATGCCGATGCCGATCACCATCCGTGTCCCGTACGGAGGCGGCATCGGCGGCGTCGAGCACCACAGCGACTCCTCCGAGGCGTACTACATGGCGACTCCGGGGCTCCATGTCGTGACGCCCGCGACGGTCGCGGACTCCTACGGCCTGCTGCGCGCCGCCATCGCCTCCGACGACCCGGTCGTCTTCCTGGAGCCCAAGCGGCTGTACTGGTCGAAGGATTCCTGGAACCCGGACGAGCCGCCGGCCGTTCAACCGATAGGCCGCGCGATGGTGCGGCGTTCCGGCCGGAGCGCCACACTCGTCACGTACGGGCCGTCCGTGCCCGTCTGCCTCGAAGCCGCCGAGGCGGCGCGGGACGAGGGCTGGGACCTCGAAGTCGTCGACCTGCGCTCCCTGGTGCCGTTCGACGACGAGACGGTGTCGGCCTCGGTGCGGCGGACCGGGCGTGCGGTCGTCGTACACGAGTCGGGTGGGTATGGCGGACCGGGCGGGGAGATCGCCGCGCGGATCACCGAGCGCTGCTTCCACCACCTGGAGGCGCCGGTGCTGCGGGTGGCCGGGTTCGACATCCCGTATCCGCCGCCGATGCTGGAGCGGCACCACCTGCCTGGCGTCGACCGGATCCTGGACGCCGTGGGGCGTCTGCAATGGGAGGCGGACAGCTGATGGCCCAAGTGTTGGAGTTCAGGCTTCCCGACCTCGGGGAGGGACTCACCGAGGCGTTGATCGTCCGGTGGCTGGTCGAGGTCGGCGAGGTCGTCGCCGTGGACCAGCTCGTCGTCGAGGTCGAGACCGCCAAGGCGATGGTCGACGTCCCCTGCCCGTACGGGGGTGTGGTCACCGCCCGGTTCGGCGAGGAGGGTGCGGAACTGCCCGTGGGCGCGCCCCTGCTGACGGTCGCCGTGGGCGCCTCCGCCGACGGGGAGAGCGACGAGGGATCCGGGAACGTGCTGGTGGGGTACGGCACGGGAGCGCCTCCGGCACGGCGCGGGAGGGTCCGGCCCTCCGGCACGACGGGCATCACGGGTACGACGGGCACACGGGGTACGACGAACACAACGGGTACGACGAACACAACGGGTACGACGAACACGTCGGCCACGCGCGGGCCGGGGGCTTCCACGGGCTCGGGAAGTGAGACCGACGGTGTCGCGTTCGCCCCGGAGGGGGAGCGTGGGTTCACCCGGACCGGTGTCGGCTCCGCCTCGCGTTCCGGCGTCGGGGACCACGCGGTCTCCGAGGCCCCGCACGGTCCGGGGACGGAAACCCGGCACCTGGTCAACGGCGATCACCGCGGCGCGGTCGCGCGCGGGGACGGCCCCGTGCCGGTCATCTCTCCGCTCGTACGGCGGCTCGCGCGGGAGAACGGCGTGGATCTGCGCGAGTTGGAGGGTTCGGGGCCCGACGGGCTGATCCTGCGGGCGGACGTCGAGTACGCGCTGCGGGCGGCGGCGACCGGTCACGCCCGGACACCCGCCACCGCGGAACCCCTCCCGGTCGCCGGGCACGGCCCCGTCGCCCCCCTCGGGGCACCTCTGTCCAGGTCCGGGCAACAGCCGGCGACCGGACGGAGCGCCGCCGCGACCCAAGGCACCCGCGTTCCCCTGCGCGGCATCCGGGGCACCGTCGCCGACAAGCTCTCCCGCAGCCGTCGGGAGATCCCCGACGCGACCTGCTGGGTGGACGCCGACGCCACCGAACTCATGGAGGCACGCGCGCGGATGAACGCCGCGGGCGGCCCGAAGATCTCCCTCATCGCCCTGCTCGCCCGGATCTGCACCGCCGCGCTGGCCCGCTACCCGGAGCTGAACTCGACGGTCGACATGGAAGCCCGCGAGGTGGTCCAACTCGACCAGGTGCACCTGGGGTTCGCGGCCCAGACCGAGCGCGGCCTCGTCGTCCCCGTCGTACGGGACGCGCACGGCCGCGACACGGAGTCGCTCAGCGCGGAGTTCGCGCGGCTGACCGAGGCCGCGCGGACCGGGACGCTGACACCGAGGGAACTCACCGGCGGCACCTTCACGTTGAACAACTACGGGGTGTTCGGGGTCGACGGCTCCACGCCGATCATCAACCACCCCGAGGCGGCCATGCTCGGCGTCGGCCGGATCGTTCCCAAACCCTGGGTGCACCAGGGCGAGCTGGCGGTGCGGCAGGTCGTGCAGCTCTCGCTCACCTTCGACCACCGGGTGTGCGACGGCGGCACGGCGGGCGGATTCCTGCGCTATGTGGCGGACTGTGTGGAACAGCCGGCGGTGCTGCTGCGGACCTTGTGACCGCTCCTGTCCACATGCCGCTCAGGGGGTGGCAATGATCCTTCGGACACCCATACTCGGGGGATGAACGCGTACGAGGCATCGGGCGACCCCGGCGCCCTTCTTCCGTACGACGCCGTCGTGCTCGCCGGAGGAGCCGCCCGGCGGCTCGGCGGGGTGGACAAACCCGCGGTGCGGGTGGGGGGCCGGGCACTGCTCGACCGGGTGCTCGCCGCCTGCGCCGACGCCGCCACCACGGTGGTGGTGGCCAACCCCCGGCCGACGGCTCGCCCCGTCCTGTGGGCCCGGGAGGACCCTCCCGGCGGAGGCCCGGTCGCCGCGCTCGATGCCGGGCTCCGGCACACCACCGCGGAGTACGTCGTCGTGCTCTCCGCCGACCTGCCGTTCCTGGAAGCCGGGACGGTGGGACGACTGACGCGAGCCCTTCAGGAGAGCACCGCCGGTCCGGCCGGTGCCGGGCCGGTCCCGAACATCGCCGCCCCGGCGGATGCTGGACAGATGCCGGGCGCCGCCCCGGTGGATGCCGGACGGATCCCCAGCACCGCCGCCCCGGTGGACGCTGGACGGGAGCCGGGCGCGGTCAGTCCGGCGGGTGCCGGACAAATTCCGGGCGTCGCCGCTCCGGCGAGTACCGGGCCCATTCCGGACACCGCCGCACCGGCGGATGCCGGACGGACCCCGAATACCGCCGCTCCGGCTGATGCAGGACAAGTCCCAAGCGCCGCCGCCCCCGTGGACGTCCGCCAAGTCGGCCTCGTGGGCTCGCCGACCCGTCCCGACGGTGTCCTGCTCGTCGATTCCGAGGGCAGGGATCAGCCGCTTGTGGCGGTGTACCGGGTGCGGGCGTTGCGCCGGGAGTTGGACTCGCTCGCCGGGGGTGCGTCCGATGGCGGATCCGTCGCGGGCGGCGGTCTTGGCGGGCTGCCGCTCCGGAAACTCGTCGCCGCGCTCGACCTCATCCGAATCTCCGACCCCGTCGCGTCCTTCGACTGCGACACCTGGGACGACATCGCCGCCGCCCGAGCACGTATCAGGGAGCATGGGCACGTGTTGGATGAATGGATTTCCGCAGTCAAGGACGAACTGGGCATCGACCTGGACGTCGACACCGGCGCCCTGCTCGACCTGGCTCGTGACGCCGCGCACGGGGTGGCCAGGCCCGCCGCGCCGCTGACCACGTTCCTCGTGGGGTACGCGGCCGCGCGAGCCGGGGGAGGCCCCGAGGCGGTGGCCGAAGCCGCACGCAAGGCCGCCGCGCTGGCGCTCCGCTGGGCCGACGAGGACGCCGACGAGGGTGCCGCCGAGGCCGAGCCGGGGACGGGTCCCGCGGACGGAACCGGCGCGGGTCCCGGCGCCCGGCCGGACGCCGGATGACCGCCGCGCGCGGCACCCGCGAGGGCCAGGGCACAGGCGACCTCGACGACCTGGCCGTGGAGGAGGCGCTGGCGCTGGTCAGGGAAGGCAGCGCGCGGGCTTCGGCCGAGCCGGGAGCCGGCGACAGCGCCGACCGAGGCACCCGTAGGCCCTCCGCCGCTGTGCCCCCGCCGGGTGAACCCCTCGCGCCCGCCTCCCGGAGCGGCCACGGAGACCACGGCGGTGGCCCCGCGGACAGCGCTCGTGGCCGGGCGGACCACAGCGGTGGCGGCCACGACGCCCGCCACAGGGCCACCCCCTGGCCCGAGGCCTGCATCACCGCGGAGCGGGCCGCCCGCTCCCTCCCTCGCCGCACCCCGGTGTCCGTACCGCTGGACGCCTCCCTCGGCCTGGTCATCGCCGCCCCCCTCACCGCGCTGACGGACCTACCGCCGTTCGACACGTCGGCGATGGACGGCTGGGCGGTCGCCGGGCCCGGACCCTGGGACGTGCGCGAGGAAGGGGTGCTCGCTGGCCACGCGCAGCCCGCGGCGCTCTCCGACGGCGAGGCGGTACGGATCGCCACCGGGGCGCGCGTCCCGCAGGACGCCACCGCCGTGCTGCGCAGTGAGCACGGGCGCGGTGACGACAAGGGACGGCTGCACGCCGCTCTCCCCCAGGCCTCCGGTTCCGCGCGGGGCGGGGTCGCGCCCGACGTCGTGCACGGACAGGACATCCGCCCGCGCGGTCAGGAGTGCCGCAGCGGCGACCAACTCCTGCCGGTCGGCACGCTGGTCACGCCCGCCGTGCTGGGGCTCGCCGCGGCGGCCGGGTACGACACCCTCGCCGTCGTTCCCCGGCCACGCGTCGAAGTCCTCGTGCTGGGCGACGAGTTGCTCACCGAGGGGCTGCCCAAGGAAGGGCTGATCCGGGACGCTCTCGGGCCGATGCTGCCGCCGTGGCTGCGCGCGCTCGGCGCCGAGGTCGTCGCGGTCCGCAGGCTCGGTGACGACGCCAAGGCCCTGGAGCGGGCCATCTCCGGTTCCAAGGCCGACCTGATCGTCACCACCGGCGGCACGGCCTCCGGTCCCGTCGACCACGTCCATCCCATCCTGGAACGCATCGGCGCCGAACTCCTCATCGACGGCGTCATGGTGCGCCCGGGGCACCCCATGCTCCTGGCGCGCACCCGGCCGGACCAGTACCTCGTCGGCCTGCCGGGCAACCCCCTGGCGGCCGTCTCCGGGCTGCTCACGCTCGCCGAACCCCTGCTGCGCGTCCTCGCCGGACGCGCGGCGGCGGAGTCGTACACGCTGCCTCTCAGGGAAGCCGTGCAGGGGCACCCGTACGACACCCGGCTCGTCCCCGTCGTGCTGCGGGCCGACCGGGCGGTGCCGCTGCACTACAACGGACCTGCGATGCTGCGTGGCATCGCGGCGGCGGACGCCCTCGCGGTCGTACCACCGGGCGGAGCACGTGCGGGTCAGGAGCTCGAACTCCTCGACCTGCCTTGGGCGGTAGCAGGAATCGGGGTGTGTTTCACGTGAAACTACCGGGCCACGACGCGATGGCCCGCCAGGCGGACGAGCACCTGATGACCCATCGGGTGAAACTCCCGAGGGACTTCGTGGAGCGTCCGATCCGCCAGGTCGGCAAGCGGGTGGCGATAGCGCTGCTGGTGCTCGCGGCCACGGCGTTCATCGTCTGGGCGGACCGTGACGGCTACACCGACAACTCCGACGGCTCCGTCGACCTGCTCGACGCGTTCTACTACGCGACCGTCACCCTCTCCACCACCGGATACGGCGACATCACCCCGGTCAGCGACGGCGCCCGGCTCACCAACATCTTCCTCATCACACCGCTGCGCGTGCTGTTCCTGATCATCCTGGTCGGCACCACACTCGAAGTCCTCACGGAACGCACCCGCGAGGAATGGCGGCAGAACCGCTGGAGGGCGGCCTTGCGAGATCACACCGTTGTTGTCGGCTTCGGTACCAAGGGGCGGTCGGCCATAGAGACCGTCTGCGCGACCGGGCTGAAGAAGGAGCAGGTCGTGGTGGTCGACCCCAGCTCCAAGGTGGTCGACGCGGCCACGGCCGAGGGGTACGCGGGAGTCGTCGGTGACGCGACGCGCAGTGAGGTGCTGGACCGGGCCGAGGTGCGCAAGGCGCGGCAGATCATCATCGCCACGCAGCGGGACGACACCGCCGTGCTGGTCACGCTGACCGCGCGGCAGCTCAACAGCGGGGCGAAGATCGTCGCCGCCGTGCGGGAGGAGGAGAACGCGCCGCTGCTGCGCCAGTCCGGCGCCGATGCCGTGATCACCAGCGCCAGCGCGGCCGGACGGCTGCTCGGGCTCTCCGTCCTCAGCCCCGCCGCGGGCATGGTCATGGAGGACCTCATCCAGCAGGGCAGCGGGCTCGACATCGTGGAGCGGCCGGTCGTCAAGGCCGAGGTGGGCAAGGGCGTACGGGAGACGGAAGACCTGGTCGTCAGTGTCGTACGCGGGCATCGGGTGCTCGGATACGACGATCCGGCCGTCGGGACGCTCCAGTTGACGGACCGGCTGATCACCATCGCGCGGATGACGCCGGGCACCCAGGTGGCACCCGACGTCAAGCGCATGCGCATGGACCAGCACAGGCTCTAGCGCTCGTGCAGGGTCACTTGCGGTTGTAGAGCCGCATCGTGATCGGGCCGAAGACCAGGATGAGCAGGCCCGCCCAGCCCAGCGACCAGGCGACCTCGGCGGTCGGCCAGTCGCCCGCCATCAGGCCGCGGACCGCCGAGGACACGTGGGTGATGGGGCTGTTGTTGACGAAGGCCTGAAGCCAGCCGGGCATCGTCTTCGGGTCGACGAAGACGTTCGAGAGGAAGGTCAGCGGGAAGATCACCATCATGCTGACGCCCATCACCGACTTCTCGGTGCGCAGCAGCAGTCCGAACATGGTCCAGATCCACGAGAACGCGAACGAGAAGACCAGCAGCAGCACGATGCCGGCGAGTACGCCCAGCACGCCGCCGTCCGGGCGGTAGCCGAGGATGACGCCGACGACGAGCATCACCACCGACGCCATCGTGTAGCGCAGGGCGTCGCCGAGGAGATAGCCGACCATCACCGACGGCCGCCAGATCGGCAGCGTGCGGAAGCGGTCGAAGACGCCCTTCTCGATGTCCGTGTTGACCGAGACACCCGTGTACATCGTGATCATCACGACCGACATCACCAGGATGCCCGGCAGCAGGAACTGGATGTACTCCTTCGGCGAGCCGGCCAGCGCACCGCCGAAGAGGTACGTGTACATCAGCACCATCATGATCGGGAACGCCGTGACGTCGAAGAGCTGCTCCGGCACGTGCTTGATCTTGAGGATCGCCCGCCAGCCGAAGGTCAGCGACGCCGACAGGGCACTGGGCCGCGGCGGACGCTCCTTGCTGATGAGGAGTTCGGCCAGCGACTCGGCGCTGACGGGGGCGAGATCCTGGCTCGCGGTGGTCGTCGCGGTGCTCATACCGCCGCCTCCTTGTCCATCGTGTCGTCGGCCGCGGGAGCCTCGGGCTCGGTCACATGGCCGGTGAGGGCGAGGAAGACCTCGTCCAGGCTGGGCTGGCCCAGCGAGAAGTTGTCGACCACCACGCCGGTGCGGGCCAGTTCGGCGAGTGCGCGCGCCGCCTGCTCCGCCGCGCCCCGGCCGTTGGCGGCGCCGCCACCGACCCGGGCCGTCAGCGCCACCGGGTCCGGTTCCAGCTGGACCTCGGCATCGAGGGTGATGCGCAGGATCTCCCGCGCCTGCGGGCGCTGCGCCGGATCGCGCAGCCGCAGATGTACGGAACCGGCGCCGACGGACGCCTTCAGCTCGCCCTTCGTCCCCTCCGCGATCACCTTGCCCTTGTCGATCACCGCGACCCGGGACGCCAGTTGGTCCGCCTCGTCCAGGTACTGCGTGGTGAGCAGCACGGTGGTGCCCTGGGCGACGACCGCGCGGACGATGTCCCACACCTGGTTGCGGCTGCGCGGGTCGAGGCCGGTGGTCGGCTCGTCGAGGAAGAGCAGGTCGGGGGTGTTGAGGATGGAGGCGGCGATGTCGATACGGCGCCGCATGCCGCCCGAGTAGTGCTTGACCTGCTTGCCCGCCGCCTCGCTCAGTCCGAAGGCCTCCAGGAGCTGGGCGGCACGGATGCCGGCGGCGCGCTTGTGGTGGCCGAGGAGGCGGCCGAGCAGCACCAGGTTCTCGCTGCCGGTCAGGTCCTCGTCCACCGACGCGTACTGGCCGGTCAGGCTCACCCGGGAGCGGACCTGGTCGGCCTCCCGTACGACGTCGTGGCCGAAGACGTGCGCCTGGCCGCCGTCCGGGCGCAGCAGGGTGGCCAGCATCTTCACGGTGGTCGTCTTGCCGGCGCCGTTCGGTCCGAGGACGCCGTAGACCGTGCCGGCCGGTACGGCGAGGTCGACGCCGTCGACGGCCCGGGTCTCGCCGAACGTCTTGACCAGACCTGCGGTCTCGATGGCCAGACCGGAGGCCGGTGTGCTCGGTGCGCTCTGTGCGCTCATGTCTCGGAGTCCTTCCGCGTACGGGGGCTACGCAAGGGAGACCGGTCCGGTGACGCGAACTCATCGCCCGCCGCACGGGCAGTTCGCGGTGTGGTCCGTCTCCGCCGTTCGGGTGGCCGTCCGCCGCCACGTCCCGCCGACTTTACGGTCCCTTTGCCTACACCGTGCCTCTACTGGAGGATCCGCGCATCTCAATAACCCCGAGGAGTAGCGTCCCCCTCATGTACGCGATCACGATTCCTGAACCTGGTGGGCCCGAGGCGCTGGTGTGGGACGAGGTCCCGGATCCGGTGGCCGGTCACGGCGAAGTGCTGGTCGAGGTGGTGGCCAGCGCCGTGAACCGCGCTGATCTGCTGCAACGGCAGGGCCTCTACAACCCGCCGCCCGGCGCGTCCCCCTACCCCGGCCTCGAATGCTCTGGCCGTGTCGTCGAGATCGGTCCCGGTGTCTCGGGCTGGGCGGTCGGCGACGAGGTGTGCGCGCTGCTCGCGGGCGGCGGCTACGCGCAGAAAGTCGCGGTTCCGGCCGGGCAGCTGCTGCCGGTGCCCGAGGGCGTCGGTCTCCGGCAGGCCGCCGCGCTGCCCGAGGTGACCTGCACCGTCTGGTCGAACGTCTTCATGGTGTCCCACCTGCGCCCCGCCGAGACCCTGCTCGTGCACGGCGGCTCCAGCGGCATCGGCACCATGGCGATCCAGCTCGCGAAGGCCGTCGGCGCGCGGGCCGCGGTCACGGCGGGCAGCAGGAAGAAGCTCGACTTCTGTGCGGAGCTGGGCGCGGACATCCTCGTCAACTACCGCGAGCAGGACTTCGTCGAGGAGATCGAGCGGGCCACGGACGGCGCGGGTGCCGACGTCATCCTCGACAACATGGGCGCCAAGTACCTGGACCGGAACCTCAGGGCACTCGCCGTCAACGGGCGGCTGGCGATCATCGGCATGCAGGGCGGCGTCAAGGGCGAGCTGAACATCGCCACCCTCCTCAACAAGCGCGCCGCCGTCACCGCGACCTCGCTGCGTATCCGCCCTACGGCGGAGAAGGCGGCGATCGTCGCAGCCGTACGGGAGCACGTGTGGCCGCTGATCGCCGCCGGCCAGGTACGCCCGGTGATCGACCGCGAGCTGCCCATGAACGACGCGGCCCAGGCACACCGCGTGCTGGAGGAGAGCGGCCACATCGGAAAGGTCCTGCTGGTCGCTCCCTAGCGGGCTGCGTCGACGCCGGGGCCGGGCCCGGCCCGGTGCTGCCGGTGGCTGCCCGACGGGGGCTTCGGGCCGAGCACCGGCGGGTTTCGCCCGTGGACCGGCAGGGCTCCTCGGGCGAGCGCTGGCGGTGCTGTCCGCCTCGCATCGGCGGGGCTTCGGGCCGAGCACCGACGGGGTTTCGCCTGCGGACCGGCAGGGCTCCTTGGCTGAACCCTGGCGGTGCCGTGGGCCGTGCATCGGCGAGGCTGTCGGCCGTAGCCCTGCGAGTCTCAGGCGGTGCCCCGGCGGGGCCTGCGGGGTTGTCGGCCGCAGCCCTGCGGGCTTCGAGCCGCGCACTGGCGGCGGTGCTGACCGTCCCCGGCGGGGCTGCCGCAAGGCTGCGGGCCGCAGCCCTGCGAGCTTCAAGTCGTGTCTTTGCGAGGCCCTTCAGGTCGTGCACCTGCGGGGCTTCGGGTCGCACCTGCAGGGCTGTCGGCCGTAGTGCGGTGGGCTTCGAGCCGTGCACCGGCGGGGTGCTGACCGTGCCCGGCGGGGGTGCCAGCATCAGGTCGTGCCCCGGCGAGGGCTTCGAGTCGTGCACCTGCGGGGCTTCGGGTCGCACCTGCGGGGCTGACGGCCGCAGCCCTGCGGGCTTTCGCGCCGCGCACCGGCGGCGGTGCTGACCGTGCCCGGCGAGGCTGCCGGCAGTGCATCCGGAAGGCTGCGGGCCGCGCCCGCGCGCGGCTTCAAGCCGTGGACCGGGGATTTCGCTCGCGGACCGGCAGGGAGCCGTCGGCCGCGGCGCGGGAGGGGCCCCGGTCGGGCGGAAGCGGACGGACGAAGCCCGGCCCCGTGCCGGCGCGTCAGCCGCGCCGGACGCGCAGGGCGAGGAATGCCAGGCCCAGGCCGAGGCCTATGAGTATCAGCCCGCTGCCCAGGGGCACGATCCGGAGCACCGGTTCCGGGGCGATCCCGGGGCGGACGACGTTCTGCCGTACGGGGATCGCGGCCTCCCGGGGCGGCTCGGAGGCGGCGTCCGGGTCCGGGCGGTCGTGGACGGCGGGGTCGCGATCGGTGTACGTCGGCGCCGCGTCCTCGCCCTCCGCCTTCCGCCCGGGTCGCTCACGGCCCTCACCCGGATGGCTCCCCGCACGGGAGGCGTCGCCACCGGGCTCGGGGGCGTACGGAACGGCGTACGAGACGGCCTGCGGAGCGGCAGGGGAGGCCGCGTGCCATCCGGCGTACGGCGCGGCGTACGAGAGGGCCGCGGCCCCGATGGTCAGGGCCGGCAGCAGTCCCGCCACGCCAAGCGCACGGTGCCATGGAGTCACGCCGGTGACCCCCTCCCGGTGAGGAGTCCATGATCAGTGGGTCAAGCCTCACATGTCCCCTTTGCCCCGGCATCTCGGCCGGTCACCCCGCTGCGGGTGACCCGGCGGACGGCGGCCCGACGGATGCCGCGGTGGACGGGTGCGAGACAATGGGTGGCATGGAGATGCCGAGGAACGAACGGTCGCCGGAGAACCCCCAGATCCTGGTCGTGGGCCAGGACGGAATGGCGCTCGGCGGTGCCGGGGACGAGGACTCCCGCGAGATCCCGGTCACGGAGATGGTGGAACAGCCCGCCAAGGTGATGCGCATCGGCAGCATGATCAAGCAGCTTCTGGAGGAGGTGCGCGCGGCCCCTCTGGACGAGGCGAGCCGCGTCCGGCTGAAGGAGATCCACGCGAGCTCCGTGAAGGAGCTGGAGGACGGTCTGGCCCCCGACCTGGTCGACGAGCTGGAGCGGCTGTCCCTTCCGTTCACGGACGAGGGGATCCCCTCCGACGCCGAACTCCGCATCGCGCAGGCGCAGCTGGTCGGCTGGCTGGAGGGCCTCTTCCACGGGATCCAGACCACCCTCTTCGCCCAGCAGATGGCGGCGAGGGCTCAGCTGGAGTCGATGCGCCGCGCCCTGCCGCCGGGCGTCGGCGGCGCCGAGGAGGAAGAGGGCCCGCGCACGAGCGGCCCGTACCTGTAACCCCCGGCGGAACCCGCACAACGGAACGGGCCCGGCACGCAGGTGCCGGGCCCTCGCATGCCGGGGTCAGGACGGGTTGCCCGTGGACACCTTCAGTTCGATCTGGGGCATGTCCCGAGGGTCGACGTCCGTGCCCTCGGAGGGGAACTGGTCCATGACCGTGCCCTCGCCGTACGTGTTCTCGTCGACGTACTCGATCTTCATCTGCCAACCGGCGGCCTGGAAGCAGGACTTCACCGACTTGATGTACAGGTAGGAGAAGTCCGGGACCTGGATCTTGGTCTCGTCGTCGTACGACTCGGCCGGCTCCGTGCACTTCTCCGTCTCGATCGTCTTCGTGGTGTCCGGACCCCGGTGACCGGCCACCACGGAGGGCGACCGGCTGGCGTCGCCGCTGCCGCCCTTGTCGTCGTCGCCGGACCCGCCGTTGAGCATGATCGCCGTGATCAGGCCGCCGAGGGCGACGAGCGCGACGACGATCGAGCCGACGACCACCCCCCTGCCGCTCCTGCGGCCCCCGCCACCGCCCGGCTGGGGGGTCGGGTACTGCGGCGTCAGGTTGTACGGCGGCGGGGTGGAGACGCCCTGCTGCGGGGAGTACGCCGCGGCCTGCGGCGGCGGCAGATAGCCGCCCTGCTGCGGATAGCCGTACGACGGGGCCGGGGTGGGCGCCGGGGTCTGGGGCGACGCCGTCACGGGGGTCGGCGGGCCGTAGGGACCCGGCTGGTAGGGCATCTGCACCGGACCGGGGGCCGGAGCCGCCTGGTCGACGGGCGGGAAGACCGCGGAGGAGACGCCCGCGCCGCTCGGCGTCTGGGCACCCGGCACGATGTTCGGCGCGGTGGGGTGCAGTGACTGGGCGACGCGCAGGCACTCGTCGCGCATCGCCTCGGCGCTGGGGAACCGCTCGTTCGGGTTTTTCTTCAGCGCCCGGCTGACCAGCGCGTCCACCGCCGGGGGAAGCGAGCGGTTGACCGAGGAGGGTGCGACCGGCACCTCCTGGACGTGCGCGTAGGCGATGGCCAGCGGCGAGTCGGCCTCGAAGGGCAGCCGCCCGGTGGTGAGTTGGAACAGCATGATGCCGACGGAGTACAGGTCGGACCTGGCGTCCACCGCTCTGCCGAGGGCCTGCTCGGGCGAGAGGTACTGCGGGGTGCCGACGACCATGCCGGTCTGGGTCATCGAGGTGACGCCGGACTGCATGGCGCGGGCGATGCCGAAGTCCATCACCTTGACGACGTTCCGCTTCGTCATCATCACGTTGCCGGGCTTGATGTCCCGGTGGACCAGGCCCATCTCGTGGCTGATCTCCAGGGCGGCCAGCACGTCGGCGGTGATCCTCAGCGCCTTGTCCGCGGGCATGGCGCCCTGGGTGGCGATGTCCTGGTCGAGGACGGAGCCGAGCGGGCGGCCCTCGACGTACTCCATGACGATGTACGGCGTCGTCATGCCGTCCAGGACGTCCTCGCCGGTGTCGAAGACCGAGACGATGTTCGTGTGCGTGAGTTTCGCCACCGACTGGGCCTCGCGGCGGAACCGCTCGCGGAAGGCCTGCTCGCGGCCGAGCTCGGTGTGCAGCGTCTTGATCGCGACCTGGCGGTCGAGCACCGAGTCGTACGCGAGATGCACCGAGGCCATGCCGCCCTCGCCGAGCAAGTCACGCAGCTGGTAGCGGCCGCCGGCGACCGCACGCCCCGCGTACCGGCCGCCCTGTGCGCCGTCCTGGCTCATCTTCTGCGTCCCCCATCGGCGCGGCGGCAGCGGCTGGTCGCTCCCGCGGTCCGTGACTCGATGACTCGATTGTGGTGATCGACGGTGCGATCTCCCCGGTGATCAGCCGGTGTTCGGTGATCGATTGGCTCATTCCCGGCCAAGTCTGCCCGAGGCCACTGACACGTCAAGCTCGGTGCCCGTTCCGTGACCGTCTGCGAAAGAAGCGTCGCGGAAGCGTTACAGGTGCCGTACGGCCGGTACACAGAATTTGCACGCGGGTACCCGGGCCGGGTTGGATGGCCGATCCATCCCGCTTCCGTCTCGGACCGGCGCCTTGCCGAGAGCCTGTAGCGTGGCCCGACGGAGACCGTGACAACCACCGCGCAGACCGCGGGCAGAAACGACGGCGAGGACTGATGGCACAGCAGCAGCGCGCTCAGGGCCCGTCCGACCCCGAGGCGACTGGCGGCGGTATGTCAGATGCGCCGGAGTTGTGGGGCAACGGCGGCCTGGTCGGCGACGGCCGGTACCGGCTCACCCACAGACTGGGCCGGGGCGGTATGGCCGAGGTGTTCGCGGCCGAGGACGTACGCCTGGGACGCACCGTCGCCGTCAAACTGCTCCGCTCGGATCTGGCCGAGGACCCGGTCTCCAAGGCCCGTTTCACCCGCGAGGCACAGTCGGTCGCCGGGCTCAACCACCATGCCGTGGTGGCCGTGTACGACTCCGGCGAGGACGTGGTCGGCTCCCGCGTCGTCCCGTACATCGTCATGGAGATCGTCGAGGGCCACACGATCCGCGACCTGCTGATCAACGCCGAGGCCCCCGGGCCCGAGCAGGCGCTGATCATCGTCTCCGGTGTCCTTGAGGCGCTCGCCTACTCGCACCAGCACGGCATCGTGCACCGCGACATCAAGCCGGCCAACGTGATCATCACGGAGACCGGCGCGGTCAAGGTGATGGACTTCGGCATCGCGCGCGCCCTGCACGGCGCGCAGTCGACGATGACCCAGACCGGCATGGTCATGGGCACCCCGCAGTACCTCTCCCCGGAGCAGGCGCTCGGCAAGGCCGTCGACCACCGCTCCGACCTGTACGCGACGGGCTGCCTGCTCTACGAACTCCTCGCGCTGCGGCCCCCGTTCACCGGTGAGACGCCGCTCGCTGTCGTGTACCAGCACGTCCAGGACATCCCGGTGCCCCCGTCCGAGGTCTCCGACGCGGCGCCGCCGGAGCTCGACGGCCTGGTCATGCGCTCACTCGCGAAGGAGCCGGACGACCGGTTCCAGACCGCCGAGGAGATGCGCGGGCTCGTCCAGTACGGGCTTCAGATGCTGTACGACCAGGGCAGCCACACCGGCACCTGGAACACCGGGCCGGTCGACACGGGCCAGGGCCAGCGTACGACGGCGGTCGGCTTCGCCGGCGCGGCGGCGCTTCCGCATCCCGGCGACTCCGGTACGTCGCAGATCCCGCAGCCGATCCTGCCGAGCGGGTACGGCGGCGGGGACGACGGCGGTTTCGAGGGGCACGGCAACAAGAGCGGCGGCCGGGGCAGGCTGTGGATCCTCGCGGTCCTGGCGGTGATCGCCATCGCGGCGGGCGTCGCGCTCGCGCTCAACAACACCGGTGGCGGTGGCGGCGGGGCCGGCACCACGCAGTCGCCCACCACGACGTCGTCGTCCACCGAGGACAGCGAGTCCAGCGCGACCCCCAGTGACGAGCCCTCGGAGACCGCCACCGACGACTCGACGGACAGCGGCACGAGCAACGGCTCCGGTTCGGGATACACGCCCTCGTACACGCCGTCGCCGAGCTACAGCTCGGAGCCGTCGGACGAGCCCACGACCGAGCCGAGCGAGACCGCGCCGACCACCGAGGAACCGACGGACGAGCCGACCACCGAGGAGCCCACGGATCCGGTGACCGAGGAGCCCACGGACACCGGTGGCGTGACCGGCGACACCACGGGCGCCGTGACCGGCGGCTGACCCGCGCCTCACCGGCGTACGGGCGTATCGGCTTGCCGGTGTACCGGCTCACCGGCGTACCGGCGAGAAAACCGCCCCCACGCGCGCGTGCCGCTCGTGACGAAGCCCGGCCCCCCGAGCAAGGGGGAGCCGGGCTTCGCCGTGTCACCGCGTGAACGCCTCGCACACCGGCTCGTACTCCCGTGTCCACCACACGGCCAGCGCCGACGCCGCGGGGAACTGGGGATCGGCGCGGGTGTCGCCGCGTTCGTAGTGCCAGCGCAGTATCCAGAAGTCGTTCAGGCGCTCCCACCACACGCGGTGCACGGCGGCGGCGAGTTCGGAGGGGGTGGCGCCCGCGGTGCGCCGGTACGCGCGCGCGTAGGCGCGCACTTTCGTGAGGTCGAGGGTGCCGACGGGCCGTACGAAGAAGATCATCGCGGCGCGTACCGCCTCCTCGGCGCGGGGCTGGACGCCCAGCCGGTCCCAGTCGACGATCGCGGCCGGTTCGCCGTCGCGGTAGAGCAGGTTGAAGGGGTGGAAGTCGCCGTGCACCCAGCCCACGCAACCGCCTCGCGGCGGGCGCCGGTCGGCATGCCGTTCCAGCAGGACGCGCCGCTCCAGGAGCCGGTGCCGGGCCAGTTCGTCGAAGGAGTCGGTCGGGCGGTGGCGGCGTACCCGGGCGAGCAGGTGGTCGATGAGCGCGAAGGTGTCGACGGGGTCGGCGCCGTCGGCTGGTACGGCACCATCGACCGGCGCGGCATCGCCGGACGGTAGGGCACGGGCGGACGGCAGCGCACCGGCGCGCGGCGGGGCACCCGCGGACGATAACGCGCCCGCGGACGGGAGCGCACCCGCGGCCGGCACGGCACCCGTGGACGACAGCGCACCCGTGGACGACAGGGCGCCAGCGGGCGGCAGGGTGTCCGCCGGCGGTCTCGCCGGACCGCCTGCCTGGACCGGCATCACCTGCTCCAGGCTCGCGTGGACGACGCCCAGGAGCGCCCCCAGCCGCGCGCACTGCTCGGTGGTGAGCTGGCCGCCGTGCCGGTGCCGTCCGTCGATCCACGGGTGCAGCGCGTACGCGTGGCCGCCGACGACCGCGACGGTGCGGCCGTCGGTACCGGCCAGCGGCGGGGCGACCGGGACGCCGAGGTCGGCGAGGCGCTGGGTCGCCCGGTGCTGGCGGGCGATCGCGGCGGGGTCGGCGGTCTCGGGGTCGAAATGGTGCTTGAGGAAGTACCGGCCGCGGGTGGTGCGCAGCCGGTAGCCGCGGTTGAGCAGGCCTTGGTCGACGGGGTCGCAGGTCAGGGCGGACCCGGCGGCGTACTGGCGGAGGAGGGCGCCCAAAGGGGGCGCGTGAGACACAGGGGGTGGTGCGAGAGAGCGCGGCACGCGGCCGATGCTAGGGCACGAAAAAGGCTCTGACCTCGGGTTTGTCACACACAGTCGTACGCCTCGCAACATCGGTCACAGAACGTGCTGGAACCGCCGTTCCAGGCCACGGTCCATAGCGTGCACGGTGTGGAGTTGCGGCTCGATGCCGAGGTAGACCGGCTCGTAGGGCTGTCCGTCCACCAGTCGCGGCGGGAGGCCGAAGCGTTCGAGCTGGGCCCCGGTCGGCTCGACCGTCACGCACCGGCCCACGATCTGCACCGACCACAGTTCCTCGCCCGGCCGCGCGGAGCTCAGGTTGTCGGTGCCGTAGGCGACGATGCTGCCGGCGCAGGCCTGGTGGTAGCCGAAGTTGCGGGCCATCCGGAGCAGGACGCGGCCGTCGGCCACGATGTGCCGGGTGAGGGCGAGGAAGGGCAGGGCGTGCAGGCTGGTGGCCACCCGGCCGTAGTCGGTGCGGGCGATCAGTTCCACGGCGAGTTGTTCGTCGTTGCGTTCCACGGGGAGTTGTTCGTCGGTCAGGTCCACGACGAGCTGTTCGTCGGCCGGCTGTGCGTCGGGCATACGCCCAATCTGCGACACCGGGAAGACCCGCGGAAGAGCCACCAGCCCCCTGAAGAGGGGCCATAGGTCCCGGTTGAAGGGCGGCGGGCGGGGCCGGCTAGCGCCGCTGCCGTTCCGCCTGGAGGCGGGCCACGTACGCCGCCGCCTGGGACCGGCGTTCCATGTCCAGCTTGGACAGCAGACTCGACACGTAGTTCTTGATCGTCTTCTCGGCGAGGTGCAGCCGTTCGCCGATCGCGCGGTTGGTGAGCCCCTCGCCGATCAGATCGAGGATCCTGCGCTCCTGGTCGGTGAGGTGCGCGAGCTTGTCCTCGCTCTTGGCGTTGCCGCCGTCGCGCAGCCGCTCCAGGACGCGGGCGGTGGCCTCCGGGTCCAGCAGGGACTTGCCGGCGGCGACGTCACGCACGGCGGAGAGCAGTTCGTCGCCGCGGATCGCCTTGAGGACGTATCCCGAGGCGCCCGCCATGATCGCGTCGAAGAGGGCCTCGTCATCGGCGTACGAGGTCAGCATCAGGCACTTGACGGTCTCGTCGCGGGAGCGGATCTCGCGGCAGACCTCCACGCCGCTGCCGTCGGGGAGCCGTACGTCCAGGACGGCGACGTCGGGGCGGGTGGCCGGAATCCGCGCCAGCGCGTCGGCCGCCGTGCCGGCCTCGCCGACCACCTCGATGTCGTCCTCGCCGGAGAGCAACTCGTGGACGCCGCGCCGGACCACCTCGTGATCGTCGAGAAGAAATACGGTGGTTTTTCCGTTTTCGCGCACACTGTCAGTGTCACACACGATCATTGGCCCCGCCCCGGGGTGAACTCTTCCCGTGCCTGGGGTGACCGGGATAACGTGCCCGTGTTCCGGCCCCCTGCAAGGCTGTTACCAGTGCTGTGACCAGCGACTGTTCCCGACCGACGCGAAGTAGTTGGAAGTCCGACTGAAAAGTAGTTGGAAATCCGAGCAAAATCGCAGGTCAGGAGGGGTTTCACAGAATTGTGAAGCACTGGGTAACGTGGCTGATGCAGGGCGCTCGCCGGGGCACCTGTCACGCCTGTTCCCGGCCGAGTGCACCCACCCCGTGCACGGGTACTGGAGCAGGCGAGCCGCACTGGCCTACCGGCAACCCCGGGGGCCGGACCGACGGAGGAGCACACGTGACCGTGGAGAGCACTGCCGCGCAGAAGCCGCGACGCAGCGCCGGGACGAAGAGCGCCGCGAGCGCCGGCACGGCCGGTACGAAACGCGCCGCGAACGCCGGTGCCAAGCGCGCCGGCACCGGCAAGTCACCGGGCGCCGACCCGGAACTCGTCCAGCTGCTGACGCCCGAGGGCAAGCGGGTCAAGGACGCCACCTACGACCCGTACGTCGCCGACATCACCCCCGAAGAGCTGCGCGGCCTGTACCGGGACATGGTGCTGACCCGCCGGTTCGACGCCGAGGCCACCTCCCTCCAGCGCCAGGGCGAGCTGGGCCTGTGGGCGTCGCTGCTCGGCCAGGAGGCCGCCCAGATCGGCTCCGGGCGCGCCACCCGGGAGGACGACTACGTCTTCCCGACCTACCGCGAGCACGGCGTCGCCTGGTGCCGCGGGGTCGACCCGGCCAACCTGCTCGGCATGTTCCGCGGCGTGAACAACGGCGGCTGGGACCCGAACACCAACAACTTCCACCTCTACACGATCGTCATCGGCTCCCAGACGCTGCACGCCACCGGCTACGCCATGGGCATCACCAAGGACGGCGCCGACTCGGCCGTGATCGCCTACTTCGGGGACGGCGCCTCCAGCCAGGGCGACGTCGCCGAGTCGTTCACCTTCTCCGCGGTCTACAACGCCCCCGTGGTGTTCTTCTGCCAGAACAACCAGTGGGCGATCTCCGAGCCGACCGAGAAGCAGACCCGCGTCCCGCTCTACCAGCGCGCCCAGGGCTACGGCTTCCCCGGCGTCCGCGTCGACGGCAACGACGTCCTGGCCTGCCTCGCCGTCACCAAGTGGGCCCTGGAGCGCGCCCGCCGCGGCGAGGGCCCCACCCTCGTGGAGGCCTTCACCTACCGCATGGGCGCCCACACCACCTCCGACGACCCGACCAAGTACCGGGCCGACGAGGAGACGGAGTCCTGGCAGGCGAAGGACCCGATCCAGCGCCTGCGCACCTACCTGGAGACCGCAAACCACGCGGACGAGGGATTCTTCGCGGAACTCGAGGCCGAGAGCGAGGCGTTGGGCAGACGAGTACGCGAGGTCGTCCGTGCCATGCCGGACCCGGACCACTTCGCCATCTTCGAGAACGCGTACGCGGACGGGCACTCGCTCGTCGACGAGGAGAGGGCCCAGTTCGCCGCCTACCAGGCGTCGTTCGCGGACGAAGGGGAGGGCAAGTAGCCATGACCGCGGAGAAGATGGCGCTGGCCAAGGCGATCAACGAATCGCTGCGCACGGCCCTGGACACCGACCCCAAGGTCCTGGTCATGGGCGAGGACGTCGGCAAGCTCGGCGGCGTGTTCCGGGTGACGGACGGCCTGCAGAAGGACTTCGGCGAGGACCGGGTGATCGACACCCCGCTCGCCGAGTCGGGCATCGTCGGCACGGCGATCGGTCTCGCGCTGCGCGGCTACCGCCCGGTGGTGGAGATCCAGTTCGACGGTTTCGTCTTCCCCGCCTACGACCAGATCGTCACGCAGCTCGCGAAGATGCACGCGCGGGCGCTGGGCAAGATCAAGCTCCCCGTGGTGATCCGCATTCCGTACGGCGGCGGGATCGGCGCGGTCGAGCACCACTCGGAGTCTCCCGAGGCACTGTTCGCGCACGTCTCGGGTCTGAAGGTGGTCTCTCCTTCGAACTCCTCGGACGCCTACTGGATGATGCAGCAGGCCATCCAGAGCGACGACCCGGTGATCTTCTTCGAGCCGAAGCGCCGGTACTGGGACAAGTCCGAGGTCAACAGGGAGTCGATCCCCGGACCGCTGCACAGGGCGCGGACGGTCCGCGAGGGCACCGACCTGACGCTCGTCGCCTACGGCCCGATGGTGAAGGTCTGCCTGGAGGCCGCGGCGGCCGCGCAGGAGGAGGGCAAGTCGGTCGAGGTCCTGGACCTGCGGTCGATGTCCCCGATCGACTTCGACTCCGTCCAGGCGTCGGTGGAGAAGACCCGCCACCTGGTCGTGGTGCACGAGGCGCCGGTGTTCCTGGGCACGGGCGCGGAGATCGCCGCCCGCATCACGGAGCGGTGCTTCTACCACCTGGAGGCACCCGTCCTCCGGGTCGGCGGCTACCACGTCCCCTATCCGCCCGCGCGCCTGGAGGACGAGTACCTCCCGGGCCTGGACCGGGTGCTCGACGCCGTCGACCGCTCGCTTGCGTACTGAGGAGAGGGTCGTGACGACGATGACCGAGAACGCCTCGGGACTCAGCGAGTTCAAGATGCCCGACGTGGGCGAGGGCCTCACCGAGGCCGAGATCCTCAAGTGGTACGTCCAGCCCGGTGACCAGGTCACCGACGGCCAGGTCGTCTGCGAGGTCGAGACCGCCAAGGCCGCCGTGGAACTGCCCATCCCGTTCGACGGGGTGGTGCGCGAACTCCGTTTCCCCGAGGGGACGACGGTGGACGTGGGCCAGGTGATCATCGCGGTGGAGGTGGCGGGAGCGGCCACTCCGGCCGAGGCGTCCGCCCCGGCGACCGCTTCCAGCGGGGTGTCCGCCCCGGCGACGGCTTCCGCCGACGCGTCCGCCCCGGCACAGGAGACCGTGCCCGCCGCCGAGGAGCCCAAGGCCGAGGGCCGCAAGCCGGTCCTCGTCGGCTACGGCGTCGCCGAGTCCTCCACCAAGCGCCGGCCCCGCAAGGGCGCCGAGGTTCCCGCCCAGGCGCCCGAGCCGCTCCTCGCGGCCACGGCGATCCAGGCCGAGCTGAACGGCCACGGGCCTTCCGCCGCCGGCACGGCCCGCCCGCTGGCCAAGCCCCCGGTCCGCAAGCTGGCCAAGGACCTCGGAGTCGACCTGGCCACGATCGTCCCGTCCAACCCGGACGGGATCATCACGCGCGAGGACGTGCACGCCGCCGTCGCACCGGCGGCGACCACGGCACCCGTGGCCCCCGAGGCGCCGGTTTCGCAGCCCGCCGTCCAGCCCGTCCAGGCCGCCCCCGTCCAGGCCACCGCCCCGGTCCCCTCGTACGACACGGCACGCGAGACCCGCGTCCCGGTCAAGGGTGTCCGCAGGGCGACGGCCGCGGCGATGGTCGGTTCGGCGTTCACCGCGCCGCACGTCACCGAGTTCGTGACGGTCGACGTGACGCGCACGATGAAGCTGGTCGAGGAGCTCAAGCGGGACAAGGAGATGCAGGGGCTGCGGGTCAACCCGCTGCTGCTCATCGCCAAGGCCCTGCTGGTCGCGATCAAGCGCCACCCGGACGTCAACGCGTCCTGGGACGAGGCCAGTCAGGAGATCGTCCTCAAGCACTACGTGAACCTGGGCATCGCGGCCGCCACGCCGCGCGGCCTGCTGGTGCCGAACATCAAGGACGCGCACGCCAAGACCCTGCCGCAACTGGCGGAGTCCCTGAGCGAGTTGGTGGCCACCGCCCGCGAGGGCAGGACATCACCGGCCGCGATGCAGGGCGGCACGGTCACCATCACGAACGTCGGCGTCTTCGGCGTCGACACCGGCACGCCGATCCTCAACCCGGGCGAGGCGGCGATCCTCGCCGTCGGCGCCATCAAGCTCCAGCCCTGGGTCCACAAGGGCAAGGTCAAGCCGCGTCAGGTCACCACACTGGCGCTGTCCTTCGACCACCGCCTGGTCGACGGCGAGCTGGGCTCCAAGGTCCTGGCCGACGTGGCGGCGGTGCTGGAGCAGCCGAAGCGGCTGATCACCTGGTCGTGACCCTGCCCCCGCCGGTGGGCGAGGTCGAGGAGCAGTAGCGGTACCGAAGGAGAAGGAGGAGGGGCCCGCCGCGGTCGCGGCGGGCCCCTCCTCCCCGTGTCACCGGTCCTCGCGCGTGTTACCGGGCGAAGGCGTAGCTCATCAGCTTCTTCGCGTCCGACTCACGGGCCGTGATGGACGTGGAGGCGAGAACGGTGCCGATGACGGTCTTGCCGTTGCGGGTGGCGGCGAAGACGAGGCAGTACTTGGCCTCGGGGCCGGAGCCCGTCTTGACGCCGATCGTGCCGCTGTAGCTGCTCAGCAGACCGTTGGTGTTGGTCCACTTGCCCATGGTGCGGGTGGAACCGGTCCTGGTGATCGTCTTCGCGGTGTACGACTTCGTCTTCACGATCCCCCGGAACGTGGAGCTCTTCATCGTGCTGCTCGCGAGCTTCGTCAGGTCCTTCGGCGTCGAGTAGTTGGCGCCGTTCCCGATGCCGTCGAACGAGTCGAAGTGCGTGTTCGTCAGGCCGAGCTGGCTGGCCTTGGAGTTCATCTTGCCGATGAACGACTTCACCCGGGCGGCGCGCGTCGAGCCCGAGCCGAACTTGTCGGCGAGCGCGTACGCGGCGTCGCAGCCCGACGGCAGCATGAGCCCGTAGAGGAGCTGGCGGACGGTGACCTTGTCGCCGACGATCAGGCGCGCCGAGGAGGCGCCGTTCGCCACGATGTAGTCGCTGTAGGCCTTCTGGATCGTGACCTTGGCGTCCAGGTTCAGGTTCGTCTGCGTCAGCACGACCTTGGCAGTCATGATCTTGGTGGTGGAGCCGGTGGAACGGCGGGTGTTCGCGGCCTTGGAGTACAGGCTGGTGCCCGTGCCGTTGTTCATCACGTAGCCGCCCTTGGCGGCGATCGTGGGCGTCGCGAGGGCCTGTGCGGGAGCCGCGCTGAGGGCTCCGGTCGCGATCATGGCGCCGGTCGTGACGACCACGGCGGCAGCTCTGCGGACGCGCGTGCCCTGAATGCCGGTTATCAAGTTTCCTACCCCGATTACGTTAAATGCCCAAGGAGCGCGGCTACATGGGAGTGCCGCGTCTCGTGTGACACGTAAGTAGCATGAAAGGTTGTGCGGTTGATCAGAGAAGTGTCCATGAGCGTGTGCCCACCATGCCCGCCGGGATCACTTCCGGTGTCCGCATTCTGGAAGGGGGCGGCCATGCGTACGTGATGTATCTATGCTGTGCCCATGCCTTCCGCTCCGTCCCCCGCGGCGACCCCGCCCTTGACCGTCAAGCAACCCCCCGCCGCCGACCGCGTCTACGCGCACGTCAAGCGAGGTGTCCTGGAGCGCCGTTACGAGGGCGGCACGCTGCTCACCGAGGGCGAGCTCGCCGAGGCCGTCGGGGTCTCGCGCACGCCGGTGCGCGAGGCGCTGCTCCGGCTTGAGGTGGAGGGCCTGATCAGGCTCTACCCGAAGAAGGGCGCGCTCGTCCTGCCCGTCTCCGCGCAGGAGATCGCGGACGTCGTGGAGACCCGGCAGCTCGTCGAGAGCCACGCCGCGCGCAAGGCCGTACCCGCGTCACCGCGGCTCCTCGCCCGCCTTGAGGAGCTGCTCGCCCAGCAGAAGGAGCAGGCCGCGGCCGGGGACCTGGCCGCCGCGGCCGTCACGGACCGCTGCTTCCACGCCGAGATCGTCCGCAGCGGCGGCAACGAGATCCTCTCCCGGCTCTACGACCAGCTCCGCGACCGGCAGTTGAGGATGGGCGTCGCCGTGATGCACGCCCACCCCGACCGGATCACCAAGACGCTCACCGAGCACGAGCAGATCCTCTCCGCGCTGCGCTCCGGTGACGCGGAGGCGGTCGTCGCCCTCATCCACGGGCATGTCAGCTGGTTCTCCAACCTGGCGCGGGGCGAGGTCCGATGAGTTCCGCGGCCACACTGCCCGGGGATCCGCCCGGCGGCCGGCGCGCCCTCGGTGTCTGGGGTGTCGGCGTCGCCGTCTACTTCGTCGCCGTCATCTTCCGCACCTCGCTGGGCGTCGCGGGCCTGGACGCGGCGGACCGCTTCCACGTCAACGCCTCCGCCCTGTCCACCTTCTCGATCCTCCAGCTCCTCGTGTACGCGGGCATGCAGATACCGGTGGGCCTGCTGGTCGACCGGCTCGGCACCAAGAAGGTGCTGACCATCGGCGTACTGCTCTTCACGGCGGGGCAGTTGGGCTTCGCGTTCTCCCCCGGTTACGGGATGGCGCTGGCCTCGCGCGCGCTGCTGGGCTGCGGCGACGCGATGACCTTCATCAGCGTGCTGCGGCTGGGCACCCGCTGGTTCCCCGCCCGGCGCGGGCCGCTCGTCGCACAGCTCGCGGGCCTGGTCGGCATGGCCGGCAACCTCGTGTCCACGCTGGTGATCGCCCGGCTACTGCACGGAGTGGGATGGACGGCGGCGTTCGCGGGCAGCGCGGGCGCCGGTGTCGTCGTCCTCGTCCTCATGCTGCTGTTCCTGAAGGACCACCCCGAGGGGCACGAGCCGGAACCGTTCCCGCACCGGGGGGCCGCGTACGTCTCGCGCCAGATCGCGGCGTCCTGGCGCGAGCCCGGCACCCGGCTGGGGATGTGGGTGCACTTCACCACGCAGTTCCCGGCGATGGTGTTCCTGCTGCTGTGGGGGCTGCCGTTCCTCGTCGAGGCGGAGGGCCTGTCGCGGGCCACCGCCGGCGAACTGCTCACGCTCGTCGTGCTGTCCAACATGGTCGTAGGACTCGTCTACGGCCAGGTCGTCGCCCGGCACCACGCGGCTCGGCTGCCGCTCGCGCTCGGCACGGTGGCCGCGACGGCGGTCGTCTGGGCGGGAGTGCTGGTCTACCCCGGCGAGCACGCGCCCATGTGGGTGCTCATCGTGCTGTGCACGGTGCTGGGGGCCTGCGGACCGGCGTCCATGCTGGGCTTCGACTTCGCGCGCCCCGCGAATCCCCCCGAGCGGCAGGGCACCGCTTCCGGGATCACCAACATGGGCGGTTTCGTCGCCTCCATGATCACGCTGCTGGCGATCGGTGTGCTGCTCGACGCGACCGGGGACGACTACCGGGTCGCCTTCTCCGCCGTGTTCGTGCTCCAGGCGGCCGGGCTCAGTCAGATCTTCCGGCTGCGGAAGCAGGCGGCGCGCAGGGAGCGGGAGCGGCTGGTGGCCAGCCGGGTGGAGACGGTGCACGTTCCGGCGTAGGGGGCCGGGGGGTGGGTTCGCCCCTCCGCCCCTACCTGTCCCGTTTCCGAGGCTCCGCCCCGGGCCCCGCCCCTCAGACGCCGGAGGGGCTGAAAACTGCTGAAAACTACCGGGTGACCGTGAAGTTCCGCAGGATCGCCGTCGTCAGTTCCGGGTCGCCCTCCGTCTTGATGCGGTCGGCGACCGCCTCGGGCGTCACGCGTCCGCAGGCCAGCCGGCCGAACGTCTCCCAGTCGAGGGTGAGGGTGGCGGCCGGGCCCAGCGACGGCGCGCCGTCTATCGAGCCGTTGCCCTCGGCGTCGACGCGGACCGTGCGCAGGAACTCCACCGGCCCGTGCACGTCGAAGACCACCGCCGAGTTCGCGGGCGCTCCCGCGTCCTTGGCGACGACCTTCGGGAGGGCGGCGAGGAGTTCGTCGCGGGCGATGGACGCGCCGGGCGAGTCGAGGTTGCCCGGCCGGCCCACGGCGACGCGCAGGTCCTGCTCGTGCACCCACACGTTGAACGCGTGGGTGCGCATGGAGTGTTCGAAGGTGACCTCGGTGCCGAGCGGGCCGCGGACCTTGGTGTCGGGCTGCCGGTTCTCGTTCCGCAGCTGACGGTTGCGGCGGATGATCGTGTACTCCAGCTCGGAGGTCATCTCCGGCGCGGTGTGGTGACGGCGCACGTCGACCTGCATCTCCGTGTACCGCTGGTGTTCGTTCGTCACGTGGTAGAGGTCGCGCGGCAGCGTGTGGATCGGGCGGGGGTCGCCGAGCATCTCGGAGTCGAGGCCGATGACGTGCGAGACGAGATCGCGCACGGACCAGCCGGGGCAGGGCGTCCGCCTGTTCCACTCGCCCTCCACAAGCGGCGACACCAGCTCCGATATCGCTTCGATCGAGTGGCTCCAGGCGTCGGCGTAGGACTGAAGGCTGGGATGCAGACTCACGGAACGGGACCCCTCGGGCGGTTGGGCGCGGGCAGTGCACAGGCAGCGGGTGTCTTGGGACGCTAAGTTACGCTGCTGTGAGGCACCCCGGCAGTGCTTTGGTATGACGATCGTAGGCCCGTATCAACGGCTCGAATGCCAGGACGGTGGTAGTGTGCGCGCCTCTCTGCTTCAGATCGACGTAAACGACACCGAATCCGTCGATTCACGTCGCACGCGGGTGGCGGCTCTGGTACGGGAGCAGGCGGGCGTCGATCTCGTCGTGCTGCCCGAGCTGTGGACCACGGGTGCTTTCGCGTACGAGGAGTTCGGCGCGGAGGCGGAACCGCTGGTGGGGCCCACCTACGAGGTGATGGCGAAGGCGGCGAGCGACGCGGGCGTGTGGCTGCACGCCGGATCGATCCCCGAACGGGCGCCGTCCGACGACGACTCCGCCCCGGGCGCGCTCTACAACACCTCCCTCGTCTTCTCGCCCTCCGGCGAACTGGCCGCCTCCTACCGCAAGATCCACCGCTTCGGCTTCGACAAGGGCGAGGCCGTCCTGATGGGCGCCGGGTCCGAACTGGTGACCGTCCCGCTGCCGGACACCACCCTCGGTCTCGCCACCTGCTACGACCTCCGCTTCCCCGAACTCTTCCGCGCCCTCGTCGACGCGGGCGCGGAGACCCTCGTCCTGTCGGCGGGCTGGCCCGAGCGCCGCCGCTCCCACTGGACGCTGCTCGCCCAGGCCCGTGCCGTCGAGAACCAGGCGTACGTCCTCGCCTGTGGAACGGCCGGTGCGCACGCGGGAGTTCCCCAGGCCGGCCACTCGATCGTGGTCGACCCGTGGGGCGAGGTCCTCGCGGAGGCGGGCGCCGGCGAGGAGGTCCTCACGGTGGAGTTCGACCCGGCGCGGGTCGCGTCCACGCGCGAGCAGTTCCCGGCGCTGAAGGACCGGCTGCTGGGCCTGGACACCCCCCGGCGGTAGCCGTGAGGCTGGCGGTAGCCGTGAGGCGGGCGGGAGGCGGCGGTCGTGTCGACCGGGGGACCGGCGTCCGGGGCCGACACACCGGCTGGGGCGACGGTCCCGGCCCGGGTCCGTGAGGGGCCGATACCCTCTCGGCGGTCCTGCCCGGGTTCGTCAGTCCTCCCCCCGTTCCTTCTCCGCCAGGTGGATCACGCACACCGCGACCGCGATCAGCAGGGCCTGGTCGGCGTCGTCCCGCACGATGTCCACTCCGTAGGTGTCGCGGAGGTGGAGCCAGCGGCGGGAGATCTGGGCGAGGAGTTCGTTGTCGTAGTCGATGGCGAACTCGCGGTCCAGGATCTTGCCGCTGACGTCGAGTTCGGTGCCGTCGACCAGGGACACCCGGTAGTGGTTGCGGAGCAGGGACAGACGCTTGCGCTTGACGGTCGCCAGCGGGTCGCCGTCCCGCTCGATGACCATCGTGTCGCGCAGGGCGAGCATCTTCTTGTGGATGTCGATGAGGACGCGCCCGCGGGTGTCCTTCAGCTCGAAGGTGTCCCGCAGCCGCATCGCCTTGCCGTCGACGAGGAAGGCCTTGTTGCCGTGGTCGTCCTCGATCCAGTAGTCGTCACCGAAGCCGAGCAGCCGGTCGCGCACGAGGTATCTCATGTCTTGACGGCTTCCCCGGCGGGCGGTCCGAAACGCCGCCGATAGGCCGACGGGCTGAGTCCCGTCGCGCGACGCAGCCGTTCCCGCAGGTTGGCGGCCGTCCCCAGCCCACTGCGCGCCGCGACGACGTCGAGCCGCTCCTCCCCGCGTTCGATGAGCCGGCAGGCCAGCGCGACGCGCTCCCCGGTGAGCCAGGCCAGCGGGGTCGTGCCCAGCTGCGCCCGGAAGCGCCGGTGCAGCGTGGCCGCGCTGACCGACGCCTGCGCGGCGAGCTCCGCGACCGTGAGCGGTTCGCCCATCCGCTCCTGGGCCCAGGCGAGCAGCGGTGCGAGCGACTCGTCCGGTACGTCGGGCATCGGGCGCTCGACGAACTGCCGCTGCCCGCCGTCGCGGTGAGCGGCGAACACCAGCCGCCGAGACACCGCGTTGGCGGTCTCGGCGCCGTGGTCGTGCCGGACGAGGTGCAGGCCGAGATCCAGCGCGGCCGCGCTGCCCGCCGCCGTCAGCACGTCACCCTCGTCCACGAAGAGCACGTCCGGCTCCAGCAGGACCTTGGGGTGCAGTTCGCGGAAGGAGTCCGCCCAGCGCCAGTGCGTGGTCGCCCGGCGCCCGTCGAGCAGCCCGGCCTCGGCCAGCGCGAAGGTGCCGGTGCAGAAGCTCACGATCCGGGTGCCGCGCGCGTGGGCCCGGCGGATGGCGGCGCGTACGGGGGCGGGGCGCGGTACGACGTTGTCGGGGCGGCCCGGCACGATCAGGGTGTCCGCGTCGTCCACCGCGTCGAGCCCCGGCAGGCCGGTGAGCGTGAAGAACCCGTGGTTCATCCGCACGCCGGGGTCGGGCCCGCACAGCGTCAGCTCGTACAGCGGCTCCGCCAGGCCGAGTTCGGGCCGCGGCAACCCGAACAGCTCGGTCGCGACACCCACCTCGAAGGGGTTCGTACCCTCGTCGATGATCACGACGACGCGGTGCGGATGCCGATGCCGACGCGTCGGCATCGCGCTCGACAGTGGGCTCGGGGAAGAGCTCGACGGAGTTCTGGGCGGAGGGCTGGATGAGGGGCTCGACCGCGCGCTCGGCGAAGGATCCGACGAGGGGCCCGGTGGAGGGCTCGGCGAAGGGCCCGACGGAGGGCTTGACCACGCGCTGGGCGGAGGGCTTGGCCGCGGGCTGGGCGAAGGGTCCGATGAAGGGCTCGGCGGGAGGCTCGGCGAAGGGGGCGACGGTGGGCTCGGCCACGCGCTGGACGGAGTTCTGGGCGGAGGGCTCGGCGACGCGCTTGGCGAAGGGTCCGACGAAGCGCTCGGCCGAAGGCCGGGCGAGGGGCTCGACGGTGGGCTCGGCCGCGCGCTGGACGGAGTTCTCGGCGGCGGGCTCCGCCTCGCGCTGGACGGAGGGCTCGGCCGCCCGCTCGGCGGCGGATCCGACGAAGGCCCCGGCGGGAGGCCCGGCGACGGGCTCGGCAAAGGACCCCGCCGAGAGCTCGCCGCGGCGTTGGACGGAAGACTCGCGGCGTTGGACGAAAGATCCGCGGCGTTGGACGAGAGACTCGGTGGCGGCCGGTGCGAGGATCCTTGCGGCATGTGCGATTTCTAGCACTCACCCACCGGGCGGGCCACCGCCGAGGATGACGGCATGGCCAACGAACCCGTCTCCCTCCCCGCCGCCCTCGCCTCCTTCTCCGACCTCTGGAGCCCTCGTATCGTCACCGCCGTCAACGACTACGACGTACGCGTGGCCAAGGTCGAGGGCGAACACGTCTGGCACGTCCACGACCACACCGACGAGTTCTTCCTGGTCCTGGACGGCGAACTGGCCATCGCCCTGCGGGAACCGGCGGGCGAGCGGACGGTCGTCCTGCCCAAGGGCTCCGTCTTCACCGTCCCGCGCGGCACCGAACACAGGCCTACCGCCTCCACCGGCGCCTCGATCCTGATGTTCGAACCCACCGGCACCCTCACCGTCGGCGACCGCCACGACGAGGTCCCCGACCACGTCGACGCGACTACGGGCCACGCCCTGAACTGAGCCCCCGGCAAGCGCTCCGCCGGGGACGACGCACGACGAGGGCGCGGGAGTCGATCTCTCCCGCGCCCTCGTCCGCACACTCGAACGCCTCGCGTCCGCACACTCAAGCGCCGCGATCAGGCGCCGTAACCGTCGTGGTAGCTGCCCCGGTGCGGGCGCTCCTCGTCGATGACCGGAGTGCTCGGCGGCATCACCACGCGCCTGCGCCTGGCCATGCTGCTGAACGTCGCGACTCCGATCAGTCCGACGATCATGAAGATGAGACCGACCAGGTCGAGGTTGACCCCCTGCATGTCCCAGTCGGTCGCGAAAGTGAGGATCGCTCCTGCGGCGATCAGAATGATGCATCCGCCCAGGCCCATGGGTGTCGCCTCCCTGCATTCCACTCGGTGTCGTTCTGGCCAACTCCGTGTACCCGCAAGGGGCGTGGACATGCGGCCCCATCCGGAGGCGGCCGCTCCCGCTAGCCCTCCAGGAACGCGACCATGGCGTTGGCCAGCAGGAACGGGTCCTCGGCGCCGCACAGTTCGCGCACGCTGTGCATGGACAGGATGGCGATCCCGATGTCGACGGTCTTGATCCCGTGCCGGGCCGCGGTGATCGGGCCGATCGTCGTGCCGCAGGGCATGGCGTTGTTGGAGACGAAGGACTGGAAGGGCACGCCCGCCTTCTCGCAGGCGGCGGCGAAGACCGCGCGGCCCGAACCGTCCGTGGCGTAGCGGTTGTTGACGTTCACCTTGAGGATGGGTCCGCCGCCCGCCCGCGGGTGGTGCGTCGGGTCGTGCCGCTCCGCGTAGTTGGGGTGCACGGCGTGGCCCGTGTCGG
This sequence comes from Streptomyces sp. NPDC088747, assembly GCF_044751025.1. Lineage (NCBI taxonomy): Bacteria > Bacillati > Actinomycetota > Actinomycetes > Kitasatosporales > Streptomycetaceae > Streptomyces > Streptomyces sp. NPDC088747. Next base: position 440,040 of record NZ_JBIVKZ010000002.1, on the reverse strand, counting down.
AGGACAGACAGACGGTGCCGGCGAACGCGCGCGCCCGGTCCTCGTAGGCGCCGCCGCGCGCGAACACCGAACGCTCCAGGACACCGCCCAGCAGGGGCCCGTCGGCGCCGGTGTCGCTCTGCGAGCCGTTCTCCTCGTGGTCGAAGGCGGCGAGAACGGGGATGTACGGGAGATACGGCTGCCCGGCGTCGGCCGTGGCGACCGCGGCCAGCGCCGCCGCACCCGCGTGCACGGACACCAGGTTGTCCATGCGCGGGCCCGCGAGGAGTTCCCGGTCGCGGCCCAGGTAGGCGGGCGGCTCGACGGAGTGGGTCATCAGGTCCCAGCCGGACACCTCGCCGGCCGCGAGCCCCGACTCCTCCTCCAGGAACGCGATCAGGTCACCGTCGCGGACGTCGTCGCCCAAGCCCCAGATGGGCTGGAGGTGACGCTGCTTGTCCAGCTTCAGCCCCTCCGTCGACACGGAACGGTCCAGGTGGACGGCGAGTTGGGGCACCCGCAGCAGCGGCCGGTCGATGTTCACCAGCCGCGTCGAACCGTCCCGCAGCGTCAGCCGGCCGGCCAGGCCCAGGTCCCGGTCCAGCCAGGAGTTCATCAGCGGCCCGCCGTAGATCTCCACGGCCACCTGCCGCCAGCCGTGCGCGCCGCTGTCCGGGCGCGGTTTCACCCGCAGGTTGGGGGAGTCGGTGTGGGCGCCCACGATCCGGAACGGCGTGTGCGGCTCGGCACCCTCGGGCACGTACCAGGCGATGAGCGCGCCCCCGCGCAGCACGTACTTCCCGCCGCTCGTACCCTCCCACGCGTCGGTCTCGGCGACCTGACGGAATCCGGCCTTCTCCAGCCGCTCGGCGGCGTTCGCCACGGCGTGGTACGGCGTCGGGCTCGCCGCGAGAAAGGGCATGAGGTCGTCGGTGTGGCCGCGGTCGAAGCGGGAGGGAGTGCTCATGGGGTTCACCTTAACTACGCCCAAGGGCCCACTCCCGGGGATGGGAGTGGGCCCTGGTAACGGGGTTGTGAAGGGCGGACATGACCGGACACCTGACCGGAGGGCCAGCTTCCGGTCAGGTGTCCGCCCTGTCCCGGAGTGCTACGCGACGAGGCTTTGGGAACTCAGAACGCCGCTTCGTCCAGCTCCATCAGGTCCAGGTCGACGCCCTCGGCGATCTTGCGCGCGCCGGTGACGCCGGGCAGGACGGTGGCGGCGAAGAACTTGGCCGCGGCGATCTTGCCGGTGTAGAAGGCGACGTCCTTGGCGGAGACGGCCTTCGTCGAGGCCATCTCCAGCCGCTCGGCGGCGACCGCGGCACCCCGGAGCAGCAGATAGCCGACGACCACGTCACCGGAGGCCATCAGCAGCCGGGTCGTGTTCAGGCCCACCTTGTAGATGTTCTTGACGTCCTGCTCGGTCGCCGCGAGGTCGGTGAGCATGAGACCGACGATGGCCTCCAGCTCCACGGCCGCCTTGGCGAGCTGCTCACGGGCCGTCGACAGCTCCTCGCCGCCCGTACCGAGGGCCAGGAACTCCTTGATGTCCTCGGCGAGGGAGTTCAGCGCGGCGCCCTGGTTGCGGACGATCTTCCGGAAGAAGAAGTCCTGGCCCTGGATGGCGGTGGTGCCCTCGTACAGGGTGTCGATCTTGGCGTCGCGGATGTACTGCTCGATCGGGTACTCCTGGAGGAACCCGGAGCCGCCGAAGGTCTGGAGGGACTGCGCGAGCTGCTCGTAGCCCTTCTCGGAGCCGTAGCCCTTCACGATCGGCAGGAGCAGGTCGTTGAGGGCGTGCAGCCGCGCCGTGTCCTCGCCGGCCGCCGTCTTCACCGCGATCTCGTCCTGGACGGCCGCGGTGTGCAGCACCAGGGCGCGCATGCCCTCGGCGTACGCCTTCTGCGTGATCAGCGAACGGCGCACGTCCGGGTGGTGCGTGATGGTGACCTTGGGCGCGGCCTTGTCCATGAAGTTCGCCAGGTCAGGGCCCTGGACGCGCTCCTTGGCGTACTCCAGGGCGTTCAGGTACCCCGTCGACAGCGTCGAGATGGCCTTCGTGCCGACCATCATGCGGGCGAACTCGATGATCCGGAACATCTGGCGGATGCCGTCGTGCTTGTCGCCGATCAGCCAGCCCTTGGCGGGGTGCCGGTCGCCGAAGGTCATCTCGCAGGTGTTGGAGGCCTTGATCCCCATCTTGTGCTCGACGTTCGTGGCGTACACGCCGTTGCGCTCGCCCAGCTCGCCGGTCTCGAAGTCGAAGAGGTACTTCGGGACGAGGAAGAGGGAGAGCCCCTTCGTGCCGGGACCGGCACCCTCGGGACGGGCCAGCACGTAGTGAAGGATGTTCTCCTCCATGTCGTGCTCACCGGAGGTGATGAACCGCTTCACGCCCTCGATGTGCCACGAGCCGTCCTCCTGCTCGACGGCCCTGGTGCGCCCGGCGCCCACGTCGGAACCCGCGTCGGGCTCGGTGAGGACCATGGTCGAACCCCAGGTCCGGTCCACCGCGATCTGGGCGATCTTCTTCTGTACGTCATTGCCCTCGTCGAAGAGGATGCCCGCGAAGGCCGGCCCCGACGAGTACATCCAGACGGCCGGGTTCGACCCGAGGATCAGCTCCGCGAACGCCCAGATCAGGGACGAGGGGGCGGTCGTACCGCCGATCTCCTCGGGCAGGCCCAGACGCCAGTACTCGGAGTTCATGAAGGCTTTGTACGACTTCTTGAAGGACGCCGGTACCGGCGCGGTGTTGGTCTCCGGGTCGAAGACCGGGGGGTTGCGGTCGGCGTCCGCGAAGGACTCGGCGAGCTCGTTCTCCGAGAGCCTGGTCAGCTCCTCGAGGATGCTCCTGGCGGTCTCGACGTCCATCTCCGCGAACGGGCCGGTGCCGTACAGCTTGTCGCGCCCGAGCACCTCGAAGAGGTTGAACTCGATGTCGCGGAGATTCGACTTGTAGTGCCCCATGGCGACGGCTCCGTAAGGGATCGGGGAGGCCGAAGCACTTCGTGAGAGCTCGCGGCCTCGTTTCACGTACCAGCAAGTAGCTACGATGATGCTACCCGTCGGTAATAAGGCGCAACCCCAAGCGGGCATATGTGAGGCGTCAGACCGCCGCCCCCGCGGCCCGCGCGCCGGGGCCGTCAGGTCACCCCGTACCGGCCCGGCCGCCCGGTGGTCTCGGTACGCTTGCGCCCATGTACGGATACGGCCAGCACGCGGACGGAACTGCCGCACAACAGGGGTACGCCGCGCCCCAGCAGCAGATGCCCGGACAGATGCCGGGCGGCCAGATGCCCGGCGGGTACGGGCAGCAGCCGCCGCTCTATCCCGAGCCGTCCCCGCCCTCCCTCGCGGACGCGGTTCGCGCGTTCACCACGGGATCGATGGCCGCCGAGGACTTCCAGCAGGTCTTCGCCACGTCGAAGGTCTACTGCCCGCGTGGCGACAACCCCGGATTCCTCGCGCTGCACAACACCCAGCAGCCGGTCATCCCGATGTTCACCTCCCTCAAGGAGCTCCGCCGGTACGCCGGCAAGGAGTCCAAGTACTTCGTGATCACCGGCGCCGAGGTGATCGACCTGCTCCCCACCGGCTACGGCTTCGTGGTCGACATGGAGGGCGAGCACCGCATGGTGTTCGACGCCAAGGCGGTGGAGCAGATGGTGGACTTCGCGATGCGCCGTATGTACGGCTAGCCGTCATCGCAGCGCAGGCGCCGACCTGCGTCGCCCGTAGCGCGCACATGGCGAACGCCCGGAGGGAATGCCCTCCGGGCGTTCGCCGTTACGGGTAGCAGAAAGTTCAACAATCAACTAAAGTGAACGCACAAGGAGGTACCGACATGCCTGCAGTGACCGTCGAGAACCCGTTGACCCTGCCCCGTGTGGCCGCGTCCACGGACGCCGTCGCCCGCCCGGTGCTCACCGTGACGACCGCGCCCAGCGGCTTCGAGGGCGAGGGCTTCCCGGTCCGCCGTGCGTTCGCCGGGATCAACTACCGCCACCTCGACCCGTTCATCATGATGGACCAGATGGGTGAGGTGGAGTACGCCCCAGGGGAGCCGAAGGGGACTCCTTGGCACCCGCACCGTGGCTTCGAGACCGTCACGTACATCATCGACGGCGTCTTCGACCACCAGGACTCCAACGGTGGTGGCGGCACCATCACCAACGGCGACACCCAGTGGATGACCGCGGGCTCGGGCCTCCTGCACATCGAGGCTCCGCCGGAGTCGCTCGTCGTGTCCGGTGGTCTCTTCCACGGCCTCCAGCTCTGGGTGAACCTCCCGGCCAAGGACAAGATGATGGCCCCCAGGTACCAGGACATCCGCGGCGGCCAGGTCCAGCTCCTGTCGACCCCCGACGGCGGCGCGCTGCTCCGCGTCATCGCCGGTGAACTCGACGGTCACGAGGGTCCGGGCATCACGCACACGCCGATCACCATGGTCCACGCGACCGTGGCGCCCGGCGCGGAGCTGACCCTCCCGTGGCGTGAGGACTTCAACGGCCTCGCGTACGTCCTCGCCGGCCGCGGCAGCGTCGGTGCGGAACGGCGTCCGGTCCACACGGGCCAGACCGCCGTCTTCGGCACCGGTACCTCGCTGACCGTCCGCGCGGACGAGCAGCAGGACTCCAACACCCCCGACATGGAGGTCGTGCTCCTCGGCGGACAGCCCATCCGTGAGCCCATGGCCCACTACGGCCCGTTCGTCATGAACACCCGGGACGAACTCCAGCAGGCCTTCGAGGACTTCCAGAAGGGCCGCCTCGGCACCGTCCCCGCGGTGCACGGGATGACCGAGGGCGGTCTGTGAGCCTGACCTGACCTGGGCTCCTCCGTTCGGCCCCTTCGAGGTGACGCTCCACCTGACGCATGGTCAGGTGGAGTTGTGCTGCTACTTCCCGAAGGGGCCCGGCGGGTCGGTGCCTGGTGTGCCGTCGTTCTGCTGGCCGCCGGGGTCGGCTGGGTCGGGATCGAACTGTGCTCCCAGGTCAGGACAGCCGTCGTGCCGGTGCTTCTCGCGTTGCTGGGGACGGCGTTGCTGGGGCCGTTGTTCCAGCGGCTGGTGAAGGCCGGGATGAACCGTTCGGTCGCCGCCGGGCTCACCTGCGTCGCGGTCGTGGCCGTGGTCGGCGGCGCCGTCTACATCGTCGTCGCCGCGCTCATCGACAGCGGCGACGAGATCGTGGCCTCGCTCAAACAGGCCGCCAAGTCGCTCTCCGAGCACTTCGGAGCGGCGGGCACCTCGCTGGACGACCTCGCGACCAACGCCAGGGAACTGCTGTCCAAGTTCGGGGGTACGGCGGCCTCCGGGGTGATCAGCGGGATCAGCGTCGTCGGCGAGGTGATCGCCATGGCGGTGCTGGCCCTGCTGCTCGTCTTCTTCTTCCTCCGGGACTCGCACCGGGTGGTGGGAGCCCTGCGCTCACTCGCGCCGCGCGGCACCGCCGACACCGTGGAAGCGATGGCCCGCCGTGCCTACGAGGCCGTCGAGGGCTTCATGCGGGGGACGACGATCATCGCGTTCATCGACGCCCTGTGCATCACGGTCGGGCTGCTGGTCCTCGACGTCCCGGGCGCCGTGGGCCTGGGCGCGCTCGTCCTGGTGGGCGCGTACATCCCCTACCTCGGCGCGTTCCTCTCCGGGGCCGTGGCCGTCCTGGTCGCGCTCGCGGACCGGGGGTTCGTCATCGCGCTGTGGGCCCTCGGAGTCGTGCTCGCGGTGCAGGTGCTGGAAGGGCATGTGCTCCAGCCGATGATCCAGAGCCGGACGGTGCAGATGCACCCGGCGGTGGTGATGCTGGCGATCACCGCCGGCGCCTCCGTCGCGGGGATCCTGGGCATGCTGCTCGCCGTACCGCTGACGGCGGCGGCGTTCGGGGTGCTGTCGGAGCTGCGGACGCGCTACTCCGCGGAGGCGCCGGGGGCGCCGGGAGCGCCAGGTGCCGCCGGTGCTCCGGAGGCGTCCGGAGCCGGCTCGTAGAACTCGAACCAGATGCTCTTGCCCTCGCCCCGCGGGTCCACCCCCCACAGGTCGGCGAGGAGTTCCACGAGGACCAGTCCGCGTCCGGAGGAGGCCAGTTCGCCGGGGTCGCGCTTGTGCGGCAGGTCGTCGCCGGCGTCGGTGACCTCCACCCGCATCCGGCGCTTGCCGCCCTCGCCGGTCACCTCGGCGACGAGAAGGGCGTCGGCGTCCGTGTGCACGAGGACGTTCGTCATCATCTCGGAGACCAGCAGCACGGCGGAGTCGAGCTGGTCCTCGGACGCCCAGTCGTGCAGGAGTTCCCGCACCTGCCGGCGGGCGGCCGCGACACCCTCGGGCTCGGCCTGCGCGACGGTCAGCACGGTGCGGCGCCCCAGGGGCCGTATCGGCGTGACGGGGTCGCCGCAGCCGCATCCCCGTCCCACCCGGCACAGCAGCAGCACCGCAATGTCGTCCTCGCGCCGGTCGACCAGCGGACCGGGGGTGTGGTGCGAGGAGGGTCCGTGCACGGCCTGGACCAGGGCGTCGGCGAGGGCCTCCATGTCGCCGTCGTGGGATTCCAGGATCCGGCGGATGCGCCGCCAGCCGGTGTCGAGGTCGTGGCCGCCGGTCTCGATCAGCCCGTCCGTGCAGACCAGCATGGTCTCGCCGGGTTCGAGCACCAGCCGCGTCGTCGGATAGTCGGCGTCCGGGTCGATGCCGAGCGGCAGGCCGCCCGCGGTGGGCCGCGTCAGCACCGTTCCGTCCGCCATGCGTATCGCCGGGTCCGGATGCCCGGCACGGGCGATGTCCAGCGTCCCTGTCGCCGGGTCGACCTCGACGTACAGGCAGGTCGCGAAGCGCATGTCCCCCACGTCGCCGTCGCCGTCGTTCTCGGCGCCGCCGCTCGATCCGTACGTCACGGAGTCCGTCACCCCGTAGAGGAACCGGGAGGCGCGGGAGAGGACCGCGTCCGGGCGGTGGCCCTCGGAGGCGTAAGCGCGCAGGGCGATCCGGAGCTGGCCCATCAGGCCCGCCGCGCGGACGTCATGGCCCTGGACGTCGCCGATGACGAGGGCGAAGCGGCCGGTCGGGAGGGGGATCATGTCGTACCAGTCGCCTCCGACCTGGAGCCCGCCGCCGGTGGGGACGTAACGCGCGGCGACGGTCATGCCCGGCATCTGGGGGCCGAGCGTGGGCATCATCGAGCGCTGGAGGCCGTCGGTCAGTTCGCGCTGGGTCTCGGCGGCGCCGGCGCGGGAGAGCGCCTGGGCGAGCATGCGGGCCACGGTCGTCAGGACCGCGCGTTCGTCGGGCGTGAAGGTGACGGGGTAGGTGAAGGCCGCCATCCACGCGCCCATCGTGCGGCCCGCGACGGTCAGCGGCAGGAACGCCCAGGACTGCCGGCCGAAGTGCTGGGCCAGCGGCCAGGAGACGGGATAGCGCTCCTTGTACTCCTCCGGGGCGGAGAGGTAGACGGCGCGGCCGGTGCGGACGACCTCGGCGGCCGGATAGTCCGTGGCCAGGGACATGTGGGAGAAGGGGCCCTCGTCGCCCGGCTGCTGTCCGTGGTGGCCGATGACGGTCAGCCGGTCGCCCTCCGCGCCGAAGACGGCGAGACCGTCCGGCGAGAACCCCGGCATCGACAGGCCCGCCGCGACCCGCAGCACCTCCGCCGTGGACCGCGCCTCCGCCAGCGCCCGCCCCGCGTCCAGCAGGAACGCCTCGCGCGAGCGCCGCCAGTCACCGGTGATGGGTGCGCGCGCGGCGATGGCCGGTGAGGGCTCGGTGACCTCCTGGAGGGTGCCGAACAGCTCGAACTTCCCGCTGACGGGGTCCAGGACGGGCTTGGAACGGCTGCGCACGGTACGGATCACCCGGCCCTGCACGTCCATGACCCGCATCCGGACCTCGGCTATGGAGTCCTCGACGAGGGCGAGCTGGACGACGCCGTGGACCTCGTTCCAGTCGATGGGGTGGAAGCGGGCCCGCACGCTTCCCTCCGTGAGGGTCGTGGTCTCCGCGGGCAGCCCGATGAGCCGAGCGGCCTCGGCATCGAACGTGACCTGCCCCTTGCGGTTGTCCCAGCGCCACAGGCCGGTCGCGAGGGCGGCCAGGACGTCCCCCAGTGCGGGCAGGGGCTCACCAGTGCGCATTGACCCACTGTAGGGAGAGGTGATCCGGACCTGCCACCTAGGCCCGGTGGGATACGGGGGTCACCGGGGGGAGTGATCTTGGTGTGGCCGGTACCCTGGGGGAAGTTTCACGTGAAACAGAGCACCGTCCCGTTCATGTGAAGACAGCCCCCGATCCGCGAAGACTGGATGAAACGACGATGCATCGGTACAGGTCCCACACCTGCGGCGAGCTCCGCGCCTCTGACGTCGGCAGTGACGTCCGGCTGAGCGGCTGGCTGCACAATCGGCGCGACCTGGGCGGCATCCTCTTCATCGATCTGCGCGATCACTACGGCATCACGCAGCTCGTCGCCCGCCCCGGCACCCCCGCCTACGAGGCTCTCGACAAGATCTCCAAGGAGTCGACCGTCCGGGTCGACGGCAAGGTCGTCTCGCGCGGCTCGGAGAACGTGAACCCGGAGCTGCCGTCCGGCGAGATCGAGGTCGAGGTGAGCGAGGTCGAGCTGCTCGGCGCCGCCGCCCCGCTCCCCTTCACGATCAACGCCGACGACGGCGTCAACGAGGAGCGGCGCCTTGAGTACCGCTTCCTGGATCTGCGCCGCGAGCGCATGCACCGCAACATCCTGCTGCGTACGGCCGTGATCTCGGCGATCCGCCACAAGATGACGGCGCTGGGCTTCAACGAGATGGCGACGCCGATCCTCAGCGCCACCTCGCCCGAGGGCGCGCGTGACTTCGTCGTCCCGTCCCGTCTCAACCCGGGCAGGTTCTACGCGCTGCCGCAGGCGCCCCAGCAGTTCAAGCAGCTGCTGATGATCTCCGGCTTCGACCGCTACTTCCAGATCGCGCCCTGTTTCCGCGACGAGGACGCGCGCGCGGACCGGTCGCCGGGCGAGTTCTACCAGCTCGACGTGGAGATGTCCTTCGTCGAGCAGGAGGACGTCTTCCAGCCGATCGAGAAGCTCATGACGGAGCTGTTCCAGGAGTTCGGCGGCGGTCGCAACGTCACCTCCCCCTTCCCGCGCATCCCGTTCCGCGAGTCGATGCTGAAGTACGGCTCCGACAAGCCGGACCTGCGCGCGCAGCTGGAGCTCGTCGACATCACCGACGTCTTCGCGGGCTCGGAGTTCAAGGCGTTCGCGGGCAAGCACGTGCGTGCCCTGCCGGTGCCGGACGTCTCCGGGCAGTCGCGGAAGTTCTTCGACGGTCTCGGTGACTACGCGGTCGAGCAGGGTGCCAAGGGTCTGGCGTGGGTGCGGGTGGCCGAGGACGGTTCGCTCAGCGGTCCCATCGCGAAGTTCCTCACCGAGGAGAACGTCGCCGAGCTGACCAAGCGCCTCTCGCTGGCCCCCGGCCACGCGGTGTTCTTCGGCGCGGGCGAGTTCGACGAGGTCTCGAAGATCATGGGCGCGGTGCGGGTCGAGGCCGCCAAGCGCGCCGGTCACTTCGAGGAGGGCGTCTTCCGGTTCTGCTGGATCGTCGACTTCCCGATGTACGAGAAGGACGAGGAGACCGGGAAGCTCGACTTCTCGCACAACCCGTTCTCGATGCCGCAGGGCGGACTTGAGGCCCTGGAGACCCAGGACCCGCTGGACATCCTCGGCTGGCAGTACGACATCGTCTGCAACGGCGTCGAGCTGTCCTCCGGCGCGATCCGGAACCACGAGCCCGACATCATGCTCAAGGCCTTCGAGATCGCTGGCTACGAGCGTGAGACCGTCGAGGAGCAGTTCGCCGGCATGCTCCGCGCGTTGCGCTTCGGCGCCCCGCCGCACGGCGGCATCGCGCCCGGCGTCGACCGCATCGTCATGCTCCTCGCGGACGAGCCGAGCATCCGGGAGACGATCGCGTTCCCGCTCAACGGCAACGCGCAGGACCTGATGATGGGCGCGCCGACGGAGCTGGAGGAGTCCCGCCTGCGCGAGCTGCACATTTCCGTACGGAAGCCGCAGCCGAAGTAGCCGTTCACCTCGAAGTGGCTCGGAACCGACGCCGGTTCCGAGCCACTTTCATGTGGACCCCCGATTCACAGCCCACACCCATGCCGCTGACAGGTGTCGTCCCTAGCCTCCCGGCCATGACTGAGACCCCAGGAGCAACAGACAAAGGGAAGTTAACCCGACGTAAGGTCGTCGTCGCAGGTGGGGCGGCCGTGGCGGCGGTGGGCGTGGGCGGCGCCGCCGCGGTGAACGCGTTCGCGGGCGAGCGGGGTGCGGACAGCCCCGGCACAGCTTCGGAGGCCTGCTACACCCTCACCTCGGAGACCACCGAAGGTCCGTACTACATCGACGCGGACAAGATCCGGCAGGACATCACCGAGGACGAGCAGGGCATTCCGACGACCCTCAGGCTGAGGGTGATCGACGCGGAGAGCTGTAGGCCACTGAAGAACGCGGCGGTCGACATCTGGCACTGCACCGCGCTGGGCGTCTACTCCGGCTACGAGTCGATGGGCAACGGTGGCGGTGGCGGGGGCCCGGCCCCGACGGGCGTACCTTCGGGCACCCCGACCGGTGAGCCGCCGTCCGGCGGACCCACCGGCGGTCCGGGCGGCGGCGGTGGCGGTCATGCCGAGCCCACCGACGACGAGCGCTATCTGCGCGGCACCTGGAAGACCGACAGACACGGGTACGTCACTTTCCGCACGGTCTTCCCCGGCTGGTACCAGGGCCGCTGTGTACACATCCACGTGAAGGTGCACGTCGACGGCGAGTGGACGTCCGCCGGTTACGAAGGCGGCCACACCTGCCACACCGGTCAGCTCTTCTTCTCGGAGGAGTCCGTCCTCGCCTCGGCGGAGGTGGCCCCCTACTCCACAAACACCAGGACCCGCACCACGCTCGACGAGGACACGATCTACCCGGACAACGGCCACGCGGGCGGCCTCCTGTACCTCAAGTACGACCGGAGGAGCATCGCCCGAGGCGTCCACGCCCACCTCACGATGGGCGTGACCCCGGACGAGACCCACGACAGCACGGACACACCGCCGAGTGCGTCGGCCTCGGCCGGCTGATCCCCGCAGGCAGGCGGAGGGCCCGGAACGCACTGCTTCCGGGCCCTTCGGGCTGTCTCGACTCTTTCCGGCCGACGGGACGGGATCACTCTTTCGGGGGCCGGAGGAACGTTCACGCCGCCCAAGTCAGTTCACACCAGACGTACTTGCCGGTGCCGACGATGTTCCAGGTGTCCCGCTTGTGGACCCATCCCCAGGTGTCCGCGAAGCTGTGGACGAGGGCGAGGCCGCGGCCCGTCTCCGCGTCCGGGGCGGTGTCCCGGGAGAGGCGAGGCGGTGCCGGGTCCGCGTCCCACACGCCGATGCGCAGGGCGGCGCCCTCCACACGGAGCCGTATGGCGGCGGGACCCTTCGTGTGCTGTACGGCGTTCGTGACCAGCTCCGTCGCCACCAGCTCGGCGGCCTCCGTGAGGTGGGGGAGGCCGTGGGCGGCCAGGATCAGACGGAGGGTCCGGCGGCAGACGGTGACGGCTCGGGGATCGTTGGGGATGTAGAGCGTGTACTCCCAGGGCTCTGGGGCGGGGGCTTGGGCTTGGGTTTCGGGCATGCGTCAACTCCGGTTCGTGGTCAGGGAGGTGGAGTACGCGGCGGCCGGTGGGGCGGTGGCATGTCGCCGCCGTCCTGGCATGGCGGGGCGGTGCGCTTCCGGGGTCCCGGGTTCCGCAGCGTGTGCGTCGCGTCACTGACGGTACGTGTAAAAATTTACTCCGTGCAAGCTGTTCGCGTAACCTGACACCCGAACGGGGTGGTTCAACTCCGCTCCACGGCCGTGACGTTGATGGACAGGAGTCGTATGCCGGCGAGAATGCAACCCTCCGCCCGTCAGGTGCGCCTCGGTGTCGAGCTGCGGAAGTTGCGCGAGGCGGCAGGGCTTTCCTCCGGTGATGCGGCAGGGCTGTTGGGGGTAGCTCGGGCGCAGATGAGCCAGATGGAGGCCGGCAACGTCGGGATCAGTGGGGAGCGTGTCCGCAGGCTCGCGTCCCACTACGTCTGTCCGGACACAGAGTTGATCGACGCGCTGGTGGAGATGGTGACCGATCGTGCGCGTGGTTGGTGGGAGGACTATCGAGGTGTGCTGCCTCTTTCGTTCCTGGACCTGGCGGAGTTGGAACATCACTCGACCTTCATCCAGGTGATCGGTACCGCGCATGTACCCGGACTCCTTCAGACCGAGGACTACGCGCGCGCGGTGTTCGCGTACTGGCGCCCGGAGCTTCCGGAGAGTGAACTGGAGCCGAGGGTGGAGCACCGGATGCACCGCAAGGTAGTCCTTGGCAGAGACGGGGCGCCCTCGTACTCGGCGGTGCTGCACGAGTCCGTGCTGCGCACGCGTGTCGCGGACCGGCGCGTTGCTCGCGCTCAACTCGACTCAATCCTTGAGGAGTCGGAGCATCCGAACGTCACGGTGCGCGTTGTCCCGTTTGATGTGGACGGCTTCGCCGGGGCGAGTTCAGCTTTGGTGTACGCAGGCGGGCGCGTACCCGCGCTGGACACCGTTCAGCGGGACACCCCGTACGGCTCCGCCTTCCTCGATGCCGCTGCCCAGCTTCAGTCCATGCGAACACTCTTCCGTAAGGTGGAATCGGCGTCCCTGGAGCCCGCCCGATCGCGGGACTTCATCCACTACCTGGCGAAGGAGCTGTAAGACGTGACTCAGTGGCAGAAGTCCTCGTTCTCCGGTGGCGCGGACGGCAACGAATGTGTGGAACTCGCCCGCGGCGAGGCCACGTTGCTTCTCCGCGAGAGTGACGAGCCCGATCGAATACTGCCTGTCTCGCGTGACGCCCTCGCCGGTCTGCTCCGGAAGATTCACGCGAACCGGGCATGATCGAGAACGAGATCACCCACCGGTCTCCGGGTCTCGCCGACCGGGGCAACGTGAGGGCGCCCGGCGCGCCGCGCGCTCAGGTGTCGTACGAGCCGTCCCACGGTTCGCCGAAGGCGAGGCGGTCCGGGTACAGCTCGGCCCACGTCTCCTCCTCGTCCTCCTCGACCACCAGGCCGAACAGGACGCCGTCCACGGTGACTTGGAAGGGGCGGATCGCGATGCTGGTGTAGGAGCGCCGGGGCAGGCTCCGCAGCAGCTTCCCCAGGTGGGCCTCGGCGCGGGCGAGCACCGAGCCGTCGGCGTGCGGGGCGCGGTGCTGTTCGGCCCAGGTGCCCGCGCACCAGATCTCCGAGTCGCGGTAACGGCCCTCGGAGTCGAAGGTGTGGAGCACGGTGTAAAGGCGTTTGTGCTCTTCCCAGCCGTCGTCGGGACGGAACCCCTCGGGGAAGGCGTACGTGACCGACGCCAGGAACTGGCCATCCGCGTACCGGCCGATGGCCTCGGTGCGGTGGTGCGGTTCATAGGCGATCGGGATGACCTCGGGAACTGCCATGGCGAAACCATACGGGTGGTCGCGAACATGCCAGCGCCGGGGGCGGTTTCCGGCCTGGCGGATTGTGTGAAGAGGCCCGGCACCACCTGGTGCCGGGCCTCTTCCTCACGCCGTGACTACTCCGGTGCGCCGCCGAAACGCTCCTTGTACGACTCCAGGTCCTCGTCCGTGATCTTGGCGAAGAGCACCGGGGGAACGGTGAAGGCCGTACCGGCGGGGACCGCGGTCAGCGACTTCGCCTCGTCCGCCGACACCCAGGTCGCGGTGTCGTCGGCCAGCGCGAACGCCGAGCGCATGGCCTTGGCCGAGGCCGGGATGAAGGGCTCCGACACCACCGAGTAGAGGTGGATCAGATTCATCGCCGTACGCAGGGTGAGGGCCGCGCCGTCCGGGTCCGTCTTGATCTCCAGCCAGGGGGCCTTCTCCTCCAGGTAGGAGTTGCCGGCCGACCACAGGGCGCGCAGCGCGGCGGCAGCCTTGCGGAACTGGAGGGCCTCCATCTGGGTCTCGTACTCCGCGAGCAGGCCCGCGATCTCCTCGCCGAGCCGCGTCTCCGCCTCGCCCGCCGCCGAGCCAGTGGGGACCTCGTCGCCGAAGCGCTTGCGGGAGAAGGACAGGACACGGTTGACGAAGTTGCCGAGCGTGTCCGCCAGGTCCTTGTTCACCGTGGTCGTGAAGTGTTCCCAGGTGAAGGACGAGTCGTCCGACTCGGGGGCGTTGGCGATCAGGAAGTAGCGCCAGTAGTCGGCGGGCAGGACGGCCAGGGCCTGGTCGGTGAAGACGCCGCGCTTCTGGGAGGTGGAGAACTTCCCGCCGTAGTACGTCAGCCAGTTGAAGGCCTTGACGTAGTCGACCTTCTTCCACGGCTCACGGACGCCGAGCTCGGTGGCGGGGAACATCACCGTGTGGAAGGGGACGTTGTCCTTGGCCATGAACTCCGTGTAGCGGACCGGGTTCTCGCCCGAGTCGGCGTCGTACCACCACGACTTCCAGTCCCGGTTCTCCGGGTCCAGGTCCGACCACTCCTTCGTCGCCCCGATGTACTCGATCGGCGCGTCGAACCAGACGTAGAAGACCTTGCCCTCGGCGGCCAGCTCGGGCCACGTGTCGGCGGGGACCGGGACGCCCCAGTCCAGGTCGCGGGTGATCGCGCGGTCGTGCAGACCCTCGGTGAGCCACTTGCGGGCGATGGAGGACGCGAGCTGCGGCCACTCGTCGCCGACCTGGTCGATCCACGCCTCGACCTCGTGCTGGAGCTTCGACTGGAGGAGGAAGAGGTGCTTGGTCTCCCGGACCTCCAGGTCGGTGGAGCCCGAGATGGCGCTGCGCGGGTTGATCAGGTCGGTCGGGTCCAGGACGCGGGTGCAGTTCTCGCACTGGTCGCCGCGGGCCTTGTCGTAGCCGCAGTGCGGGCAGGTGCCCTCGACGTAGCGGTCCGGGAGGAACCGGCCGTCCGTCGGCGAGTACACCTGACGGATCGCGCGCTCCTCGATGAAGCCGTTCTCGTTCAGGCGGCGGGCGAAGTGCTGGGTGATCTCGCGGTTCTGCGCGCTGGAGCTGCGGCCGAAGTAGTCGAAGGCCAGCGCGAAGCCGTCGTACACCGCCTTCTGCGCGTCGTGCGCCTGCGCGCAGAACTCGTCGACCGGGATGCCCCGCTCCTTCGCGGCCAGCTCGGCGGGGGTGCCGTGCTCGTCCGTCGCGCAGATGTACAGGACGTCGTGACCGCGCTGGCGGAGGTACCGGGAGTACACGTCCGCCGGGAGCATGGACCCCACCATGTTGCCCAGGTGCTTGATTCCGTTGATGTACGGAAGGGCGCTGGTGATGAGGTGTCGAGCCATCGGGGGCTGCTCCCAGGTCGGTACGTGGGGTGACGATCGTCGGTCCGGGTGGGTCCGGCCGTTCGTCTCGCGAACCTTGAAATCGTATCCGACATGGGTGGGCCGCCCGCCTCCCGTTTTACGGGGTGGGAAGCGGGCGGCCCGGGGCGGTGCTCGTAGGGGGTTACGGGCGCCAGGCGGCCAGTACGCCCTCGTAGACCTCGGCGTCCGTCAGCTCGCGCGGGGTCGGGCCCGCGTGGAAGAAGGCCGTGTTGGCGGTCTTCAGCTTGCGGAGGTAGTCGAAGGCCTTGCTGTCCTGCTCGCCGAAGGCGACGAAGGAGAAGAAGACGGAGGGGTGGGCCTTCGCCGCCTCCGTGAGGGACTGGGTGGCCGGGGTCTTGGCGTCCGGGGCACCGTCCGTCTGGAAGACGACCAGGGCGGGCACCGAGGTGTCCGACTTCTGGTAGTGCGTGAGGACTTCCTCCACGGCCGCGTGGTAGCTCGTACGTCCCATGCGGCCGAGGCCGGCGTGGAGTTCGTCGATCTTGTTGTCGTGGTCGGCGAGGGTGAGCTCGCCGGTGCCGTCCAGCTCCGTGGAGAAGAAGACGACGTGGACCGTGGCCGCGGGGTCGAGGTGGGCGGCGAGGGCGAGGGTCTGCTCGCCGAGGGCCTGGGCGGAGCCGTCCTTGTAGTACGCCCGCATGGAGGAGGAGCGGTCGAGGACGAGGTAGACCTTCGCGCGGGTGCCGGTGAGGTCGCGGGCGGCGAGGGCGGTGGCGGCCTCGTTGTAGGCGGTGACGAGGGTCGCGGGGAGGTCGGCCCCCGCTTCCGCGAGGTTCGGCTCCGCCTCGGGGGTCCTCTCGGCCTCGGGGGTCTTCTCGGCCTCGGACCGGGGGGTGGACACACGGCCTTCGGCCGCGTCGGTTTTCCCGCCCGCACCACCCGTGACGCTCTCGTCGTCGACTGCGGGTGGCCCCTGTGGGGCTCCATCGCCGTCGGCGGCCACCGGCTCGTCCACCTGCGCGGCGACCGGCTCGGGCGTCTCCGGCTCGGTCTCGGCCGCGACCTCTCGTTCGCCCTCGGACTCGGGGTCGACGACCGGTGTCGGTTCGACGGCCGGGGCGGGCTCGACGACCTCTTCCGGCTCGACGACGGCGTCCGGCACGGCTACCACCGGCACGGGCTCGGGCTCGGCCTCGGCCGCAGCGTCGGCGTCCGCGTCGGCCACCACCTTGGCCGCGACCACCGGCTCGGGCGTCTCGGGCTCGGCCTCGGCCGCGACCTCTCGCTCGCCCTCGGACTCGGGGTCGACGACCGGAGTCGGTTCGACGGCCGGGGCGGGCTCGGCCGCCGCTTCAGGCTCGGTCTCCGGCGCGGGGTCGGCCTCGGCCGCGACCACCGGCTCGGGCGTCTCAGGTTCCGCCGAGGCCGCGACCTCGCGTTCCGCCTCGGCCTCGGGTTCGACGACCGGCGTCGGCTCGGGGGCCGGTGCGGGCGCCGGGGCCGGTTCGGCCTCCGGGGTCCGGGCCGTCGGGACGGTCACGTTGTCGAAGGCCGCCGACACCAGCTCGTCCACCACGGACGGCTGGGGCTCGGAAGCCGGGGCCGGTACCGCCGCGGCGGTTTCCGGCCGGAGCTCGGACGACGGAGCCGGAATCCTCGGCTCGGCCGGTTCGGCCTCCGGGGTGGGGACCTGTGCCGGAACCGTCGGAGTCGAAGCCTCCCGCGAGGTCTCCCCGTCGGTGTCACGACCCTTGCGTGAGCGGCCGAACGCATTCCGCAAGACGGTGAGAATGCCCATGTGCGCAACCCTTCGCGTGAGTTGATGCCCGTCAATCCCTGGCCAGGACGGACACGTAAGGTTAGCGGTCACAGCTGGTGATCTTCGGCAGGGGCGGAGAACGAGGTCGGCATCCGTCAAGACCGCCTCTCCGGCCACACCCGCTCACCGCCGCACCGGACCTTCGGCGACGCTACCCGCGTCGCGTCAACACCCCAGTGGATGACGCGGGTTCACCACCCGTTCATCCCAGAGGCCTGTTTCCGCGCATACGCACCACCTAGCGTCACGCTGAAACCAAGGGACCGCATGGGGAGAGCAAAATGCGCAGACTTCTGCCGTTGATCGGAACACCCGACTCACATCCCGGCGGCAGGTCCGCGATGACCTGTCTCTACCGCTGTGGCAACGCCTGCTTCCACGACATTCCGAACACCAGCGACAACGAGTACGTCGGTGACGTCATCGCCACCGCGCTCAGCCGCCGTTCGATGATGCGGGCCGCGGCCGTCGTGACCGTCGCCACCGCGGCGGGCACCGCCGTCGTCGGCACCGGCGCCTCGCAGGCGCAGGCCGCCCCCGCCGCCGGCGTCGCCGCGACCTCGTCCAAGCACGGCAAGGCCGCCCGCGGCCTCCGCTTCACCCCCGTCGCCCCCAACCTCACCGACGCCGTGGTGATCCCCGAGGGATACGCCCAGAACGTCGTGATCCGCTGGGGCGAGCCCATCCTGCGCGGCGCCCCGGCCTTCGACCCGGACCGGCAGACCGCCGCGGCACAGGCGGGCCAGTTCGGCTACAACAACGACTTCCTGGCGCTGCTGCCGCTCCCCGGTGAGCGAGGCCGCCAGATCCTCGTCGCGAACCACGAGTACACCGACGAAGTCCTGATGTTCAAGGCGTACGACGCCGCGAACCCGACCCGTGAGCAGGTCGAGGTCGCCTGGGCGGCGCACGGCCTGTCCGTCGTCGTGGTCGAGGAGGACAGGCGCAGCGGCAGGCTGACGCCGGTCCCCCGTCACCACCTCAACCGCCGTGTCACCGCCACCACCGAGTTCAAGGTGACCGGCCCGGCCGCCGGTTCGGCGCTGCTGAAGACCTCCGCGGACCCGACCGGCCGCAAGGTCCTCGGCACGCTCAACAACTGCGCGGGCGGCGAGACCCCCTGGGGCACGACGCTGCAGGGCGAGGAGAACTTCAACCAGTACTTCGCCAACAGCAGCCGCCCCACCGACGCCCGTTACGGCATCGGCACCGGCGCCACCGAGCGCAAGTGGGAGCGTTTCGACAAGCGGTTCGACGTCGCGCAGGAGCCCAACGAGGTGCACCGGCACGGCTGGGTCGTCGAGCTGGACCCGTACGACCCGACCTCCACGCCCCGCAAGCGCACCGCGCTGGGCCGCTTCAAGCACGAGGGCGCCACGGCCCGTCTCACCGACGACGGCCGCCCGGTCCTCTACACCGGCGACGACGAGCGCTTCGACTACTTCTACAAGTTCGTCGGCAGCAAGAAGATGAAGCGGGGCAACTCCCGGGCCGCCCGTGAGCACAACCTCACGCTGCTCGACGAGGGAACGCTGTACGTCGCCAGGCTCACCGGTGACTCCCCGGTGGCCGAGATCGACGGCACCGGCAAGCTGCCCGCCGACGGCGAGTTCGACGGCGGCGGCGTGTGGATCCCGATCGCCACCGCCACCGCGAAGGGCGCCGTCTCGCACGTCGAGGGCATGACCGCCGAGGAGGTCTACGTCTTCACGCGGCTGGCCGGTGACAAGGTCGGCGCGACCAAGATGGACCGCCCCGAGGACATCGAGCCCTCGCCGGTCAGCGGCAAGGTGTACGTCGCGCTGACGAACAACACCAACCGCGGTGTCGGCAGCAACGCCAAGGCGGACGAGCCCAACCCGCGCAACGCCAACAAGCACGGGCACATCCTGGAGCTCACCGAGCGCCACAACCGCCCCGAGGCCACGACCTTCGCCTGGTCGCTGTTCCTCGTCGCGGGCGACCCGACCGACCCGGCCACCTACTTCGCGGGCTTCCCGAAGGAGAAGGTCAGCCCGATCTCCTGCCCGGACAACGTGGCCTTCGACCCGCACGGCAACCTGTGGATCTCCACGGACGGCAACCAGCTCGGCTCGCACGACGGCCTGTTCGGTGTCGCGACCAGGGGCGAGAGGCGCGGTGAGCTGAAGCAGTTCCTGACCGTCCCGAACGGCGCGGAGACCTGCGGCCCGCTCGTCCAGGACCGGCGCGTGCTCGTCGCCGTCCAGCACCCGGGCGAGATCAGCGGCGCGACCGTCGAGAACCCCGCCAGCGTCTGGCCCGACGGACCCGGCAAGATCGTCCGCCCGGCGGTCGTCGCGGTGTGGCGCAAGGACGGCTGCGACATCGGCGTCTGACGGCCGGCAGCTCTGCCGGAGGTGACGAGAACGGGGGCGCCCCTTGCCCGAGGGGCGCCCCCGTTCTCGTACCCGCGAGGGCCCTCAGTGCGGCGACGCGATCGCCCGAGCCGCCGCGACCTCCTGCCGCAGTGGTTCCAGGACGCTTCCCGAGGGCCCGGTGAGGTCGGTGCGGACCTCGACGAGCACGTCGGTCTCACGTACGCCTTCGGACAACTCCCGGAGCTGCATGGCGACTTGACCGACCTCGGCGGGCGAGGGCCGGGCGGCTCCGTGCCTGACCCGTACGCCCGCCGCCGTGGTCGCGTCGACGATCCGCTCGACGGCGACGACGAGCGGCAGCCACGCGGCGGCCCGTCGTCCGTTCGGCGGCGGTTCGGTCAGGGCGCGCTGGAACTCGGTGCGGATGGCGGACAGGTCGCGGTAGAGGCGGCGGCGCATCCGGGCGCGGGCGGCGGGGTCGGCGTCCGCCCCGAAGGCGTACTCCACGTATCCGGCGGTGTCCCCGACCGCGTCCGCGAGCCGGTCCCCGACCCGGGTGTGCCAGCTCTCCGGCCACAGCAGGTACCCGGCGACGATGGCGATCGCGCACCCCATGAGGGAGTCGACGAGACGGGGCTGGAGCAGGGCGGTGCCCTGGTGGTTGAGGATGTCGGAGACGAGCAGGATCACCGGCGTGACGGCGGCGGTCTGATAGCCGTAGCCGCGCGGGGTGAGCGCCGGGATGAGCGGCGCGAGCAGGAACATCACGGGTACGTCCCACCAGCCGAGCGGTACGACGGCGAGGATGCCGGCCGCGACGACGAGCCCCGCGACCGTGCCGAGCGCGCGCAGCAGTGCCCGGGAGAACACGGACCCGAAGTCGGGCTTCATCACGAAGGTGATGGTGAGGGCGACCCAGTACGAGCGTGCCACCGGGACGATCGACACGAGGGACTGCGCGATGCCGATGCACAGGGCCAGCCGCAGGCCGTAGCGCCAGGAGGCCTCGGACAGCAGGACGTTGCGGGCGGCGCGCACGGCACGCACCCGCAGCGCGGCGGGCCGGCCGAGCCGGTCGTCGGAGTTGAGCCCGTCCGGTGCCTGCCCGCTCACCACGTCGGCCGCGTGCCGCAGGGCGTGGTCGACGGCGCGCGCGGTCTCGCTCACGGGCGGCGGGAGCGTGATCCCTATCGGGCCGCTGTAGCCGGTCTCCACGGCCTCGGCGAGATGGCGCACGGCGGCGGGGATCTCGGCGGGCAGCGGTTTCCCGTACTGGTGGGCGGCCGGGGCCGCCTCCACGACGGGCGTCATGGCGTTCAACTGGGCCAGCAGGCGCACCAGATCGGGGCTGCGGCCGTGGTGGAAGGCGCGCCGGGCGAGGACGAGGTCGTACGACGTGTTGAGGGACTCGGTGACGGCGAGGCGCAGCCGGTCGTAGTCGGCGGTTCCGCTCGCGGCGAGCAGGTCCGCCACCGTGCGGTAGCTGTCGGCCACCGCGGCCCGTTCGGGCACCCCGGACCGCAGCGGCCAGGCGAGCAGTGCCAGCGCGAGGACGAGGAGTCCGCCGCCGGACATCAGCAGGGGCGCCAGCCACCACTGGCCCGGCAGGGGAAGTCCGGCGCCCACCACGCAGTTGAGGAGGAGCAGCAGGCCGGACACGGAGGCCACCGCGCCGATCGAGGAGATCATCCCGGACAGCAGTGCCACGGCGGTGACGGCGCCGACGGTGATCCAGCCGTGCCCGAAGGCGACCGCGCCGATGGTGACGCCCATCGCGCCGAAGAGCTGGGGGACGGCGATGTTGAGGATCCGCATGCGGTAGGCGTCGGCGGTGTCGCCGATGACTCCGGACAGGGCGCCCATGGAGACGAGGGCGCCGTACTCGGGGCGGCCCGCGGCGAGTCCGACGGCGAGCGGCAGGGCCATCGCGACGGAGGCGCGGGCCGCGGCGGCCCAGGGGACGGATGCCCGCTGCGGTTGGAGGTTCCTGACCAGCCAGTCGGGAGGGGCGAGGCGGCTGATGGGGAACTGGCGGAACATTCCCTCAGTATGGCGGGCGGCTTTGTCTCAGCCGCGTCGGCGGAGGGTGAGATCGACGACGAGCGCGTGGTGGTCGGAGCGGGCGAGACCGAGGAAGTCGGCCTTGCGCGCCGAGAAGTCGCGGGAGACCAGGACGTGGTCGATCTGGGTGCCGAGGGCCGGGGCGGTGCGCGAGGGCCAGCTCGGGGTGCGGGGGGCTCCGGCGAGCCGGGAGCTGTCGCGCAGGCCGGTGTCGAGGATGCGGCGGAAGGCGGCGTGGTCCTGGGAGGCGTTGAAGTCACCGGCCAGGATGGTGGGTTCGCCGCTCGCCGCCGCGTAGTCGCGCAGTGCGCCGAGTTCGCGCCGCCAGACGTCGACCTGGCCGGGGACCGGCGGCATGGGGTGGGCGAGCTGGAGCCGTACGGGGTGGCCGTTCACGTCGGCCACGGCGCCGGGCATGCCCATGGTGGTTCCGGGGACACCGTCGGCGGGCTTGAGCGGGAACCGGCTGAGGATCACGGACCCCTCGGACTCGGCGCCCTCGACCGCGGCCCGGTGGGGCAGCGCGCCGCCGGGTCCGCCGAAGGCGTCCGTCAGCGCGCGGGAGCAGCTGTACTCGCACTCCGCCACGAACACGATGGCGGGCTTCTTCCGTTCGACGGCGGCGACGAGCGCGTCGGTCGCCCATCCGAACTGCACGTTGGCCGTCATGACCCGGAGTCCGGCGAGGGGGGTCCCGGTGGGTTCACTGAGCCTGCCGTAGGGCTCGGTGTACCAGGCGAGACCGCCCAGTACGGCGACTCCCCACACCATGCCGGTGCGCCAGCGGGTGAGCAGCGCCAGTGCGAGAGCGAGTCCGGTGGGGGCGAGCAGCCACGGCAGGAACGCCAGCAACTGCGGTACGGGCGTGATCCCGTCGGTGTCCCCGGCCCGGCAGCCGAGGACCGCGCTCACGACGGCGAGCGTGGCCGCCGCGAGCCGGACGCAGGCGGTCCGCCCGCGCCGCCGCTCGGCCCCCTCGCCGTGACCGGCCCGCTCCGCCGTCGCCGTGTCCAGGTCCAGGTCCAACTCCAGGGCCCGCCCTTCCGCTCGTCCGGGGGGTGCCGGAATTCTCCCCTTAGGACGAGGCGGAGCGGTGCGGGGTTGCCCTGGACTTGGACTTGGACCTGGACACGGTTGCGGTGAGCGGCGGTTACGGAGTCCTGGTGGTGTGTCCCGCCGTGGCCAGCGCCCAGATCACGAAGATCGCGATGGCGATGGAGACGATCGACCAGAAGGGCGCGTAGGGCAGGAACATGAAGTACTCGATCATGGAGAGCGCGGCGAGGCCGATGCCGACGCCGCGTGCCCAGGCCTTGCCCTGGAGGATGCCCCAGCCGGTCACGGCCACCAGGACGCCGATGACGAGGTGGATCCAGCCCCAGGTGGTGAGGTTGAACTCGTACACGTAGCTGCCCAGGCGCGTGTAGACGTCGTCGGCCGCGATGCCCGCGATGCCGTTGAGGACGCTCAGGATGCCGCTGACCATCATCAGGACACCGGCGAACACGGTGCCGCCGGTGGCCCAGGACGAGCCTGCGTCGGAGGCCGTGCGGTGCTTGGGATCAAGGGGCGCTGCGGCTTGCTGGGTCATGGAGTCTCCTCGGGACGGACCTGAGAGGTCCCTGGCAGGTTCGCCCCGCGCGAGGGGAGACGCAGCACGGGTGGGCCGAACGGGTGACGGCCCGCCGGTTGGGGGAGCGTTCAGGCCCCGATCCGTGTCGTCGCCCCCTCAGCCCCCTCGGTCGGTGCCTGCGCCCGCGCCCGCGCCGCCGCCGACACCGACACCGCCCGCCGGTGCCGGGCGTACACGCCGCTGAGCAGGGCGGCGGTGGCCACGGTGATGCCGAGGGCGAGGAGCAGCCAGCAGGCTAGGCGGAGTGTGGAGGTGAGGGCGTCGTACACCGCGCCCGCCGCCGTGCGGGAGACGCCGGGCGGCAGGTCGGTGAGGGTCAGCCGGCGCCCGACGGCGATCGCGACGCCGAGCAGCGCGGCGCCCAGCGCGGTGCCCAGCCCGGTGGCCAGCACCGCGCGACGGCGGCACACCGCGACGAGGATCCCCGCGAGGGTGAGGACGACGGAGGCGGCGGGCAGCCAGAACGCGGCGACTTCGAGGACGTGGAAGCCCTTCCGGAGCCGGACCAGTTCCTCGGCCCCGAGCACGGTGATCTCGTTGTGCTGAACGGGGATGCGGTCCGCCAACGGCATGTTGTCGTCGGCGAGCCGGCGCTTGACCCGCTCGGTGACCGACGCGAGGTCGACGGTCACCGGCCCCGCGCTGTCGTCGCGCAGCGCCCGCATCACGGCGTCGTGCGCGGCCATGTTCGCCGTCTCCCACGCCGTGCGGTAGGCCTCGGTCTGCGTGAACGAGCGCACCGCGTCCCGTACGAAGGAGTTCACCGGCCCCTGCATCCGGGGCCGTACGTGCACCTCCCGCAGGATGCCGTCGGTCACCCCGGCCGCGATCGCGTCCCGCACGTCCGCGTCGGCGGCCAGCGGCGCCACCGTGGCCTC
Source organism: Streptomyces sp. NPDC088747 (assembly GCF_044751025.1). Lineage (NCBI taxonomy): Bacteria > Bacillati > Actinomycetota > Actinomycetes > Kitasatosporales > Streptomycetaceae > Streptomyces > Streptomyces sp. NPDC088747. Next base: position 416,002 of record NZ_JBIVKZ010000002.1, on the reverse strand, counting down.
GTAGCGGGCCGTGTCGCCGATGCCGTAGAGCGCCCAGGCCGACAGCGCGCCCAGCGGTGCGAGCACGCAGGCGAGCAGGATCAGTGCGGCCGACAGAGCGCCGCGGGCGCGGTGTGACACCCCACCAGGCAAGGCCCGCGGGGCGCCCGGTGCGAGCGGGGTGGCTGCAAATGGGCGCACACGGCAAGCCGTACGTGGCCCGGCCCGGCGGACACCATGGCGCAGCCCGGTAACCGCACGGCCCGCGCGCTCTCCGGTGGAGGCCTCACCCGAACGGGTGTTACCTGGTTCTGGGGAGAAGGAGGCCGATATGCGCACCAACCCGGCCCTGCGGACCCTTGCCGTGGGCCTGTTCACCGGCGGCGTTCTCACCGTCGCCGTGGCGGGCACCTCGGCGGCGGCCACGCCGGCGCACTCCACCAGCCGTGGCGGATCGGACAGTCCCGTATGGGGCACCGTCGTCTCCCGCGGACCCATGAACGTACGGGAGCAGCCCACCGCGTACTCGTCAGTGGTCGACAGGCTCTCGCCGGGCAGTCAGGACCGTGTCCTGTGCGCGGTGCAGGGACAGAGCGTCTTCGGCGACACGGAGTGGTACTGGCTCGTCGGGGCGCAGGGCTGGGCGAGCGCCGTGTTCGTGGACACCGACGGTGAGTGGGTGCCCAGCTGTCAGGACCCGTGCCCCGGCTGGAAGAACGGCGCCTGGGACGACACGAACTGGAAGGACGGCGACAACAGCTGGAACGAGGACCGGTGGAACCACGGTGACTCCGCCGAGAGTTCGTCCGGCTCCTGGAGCTTCAGCGCCTCCGGTTCGTGGAGCTGGAGCATCTCCGGCTCCTCCGAGAGCTTCTGGGACTGAGGTCCCGGAAGGCGGGTGAGTGAGGGAAACGCAGGAGGCCCCGGCATCGGCCGGGGCCTCCCGCACGAACGGGGCGACTCGCGCCAGGCGTCACCTGACCCGGTGGCCCGCGCCCCGCGCCAGGGGTCACTTGACCCGGTGACCCGCGGCGTCCTCGTGGGTGTAGTAGCGGTAGAAGAGCATGGCGTACACGCCGGCCGAGACCGCCAGAGACATCAGCACGGACCGCAGGACGCTCGTGTCGCTCTGGCTGTGGATGAAGCCGAAGGCGATGCCCGCGAACGCCGTCCACAGCAGGGCGTGCAGTTCGCGCCGCATCAGCGGCGCCATCGCGCGTACGCCGATCCAGGCGCCGGCGAACACGATCGCGCACACGAAGCCGAACAGCACGTTCCAGCCGGTGATCGGGCCGGTGTCGCGGTTGATGGCCGCCGCCCAGAAGCCGTAGACGAGGCCGCCGGCCACGGGACCGGCCCATTTCAGGACGGCCGCCGCACGCTCGCCGACGAGGTCGGCCATGAGACCGGAGTCCGGTCCGGTTGTACGCGGTGTCCTCGACACCGGTGACGCGGGTGCTGCCTGAGCCATGGGAGCACTCCTCTCTCCTCGCCCCTGACTCCAGGGCACACCCCGCCCAGGTGGCTGGCAAGTCGGGATGCGGGGCCCAGGGCACCGTGCTTCGCTGGGCCTCATGAAGCTCGTACTCTTCGGTGCCACCGGGATGGTCGGCAGCCGTATCGCCACGGAGGCGTCGGCGCGCGGACACCTGGTCACGGCCGTCAGCCGGTCCGGGCAGTCCCCCGTCCCCGGGGTCACCGCGACGGCGGCGGACGTCTCGGACCGGGCGAAGGTCGCCGAGCTGGCGGCGGGCGCGGACGCGGTGGCCTCGGCGTGCGCCCCGCCCCGCGACGGCAGCGATCCCCGGGCGCCCTTCCTCGTACTGAACCAGTCGCTGGCGGAAGGCACCAGGGCGGCGGGCGTACGGCGCCTGCTGGTCGTCGGCGGAGCGGGCAGCCTGGAGATCGCGCCCGGCCGCGCACAGGCGGACCAGCCCGGCTTCCCCGAGGCGTACCTCCCCGAGGCCCGCGCCCACCAGGACGTCCTCACCTACCTCCGCACCCTCGACGACGGCCTCGACTGGACCTACGTCTCGCCCGCCTCCGAGATCGCGCCCGGCCGGCGCACCGGCGTCTTCCGCGTCGGCGGCGACGAGCTGCTCACCGACGAGCACGGCAACAGCCGCGTCAGCGCCGAGGACTACGCGGTCGCCTTCGTCGACGAGCTGGAGAAGGACGCCCATCCGCGGGCCCGTATGTCGGTCGCGTACTGACGGGCACGGGGAAGAGGCGGTACGGCGAGGTGCGCGGCCGGCGGTCCGCCATCGAGCGGCTTCCGCCCGCCGGGCGGGCGGACGCGGTCCAGCGGCAGCGGATCCTGCGGCTGCGCGGCCGCAGTGTCGCGTGGGTTCCGCCGCTGCTCCTGCTGATCGCCATCACCCTGCTCGACGCGAACACCTCGGGCGAGTTCCGGATCATCTCCTGGATCGTGCTGGTGCCGGGTATCGCGGCGGCGATCTGCGGGGTGTGGGGCACGGGCGCGTTCGCGGCGCTCTCGCTGGTCACCTACTTCGCCGTCGACACGTCCTGGCCGCACCAGTACCAGACCGGGCTGCCCGACTTCATCCTCGTCGCCGTCGGCGGCGTCCTGGCGACGCTGGCCTGCGCGGTCCGGGTCCGGGGCGAGCAGCGCATGCTGCACATGCGGGACGTCGCCGAGACCACCCGGCGCACCCTGCTGCGTCCGCTGGCACCGGGCTGGGGCGGCCTCGACCACGCCGCCGTGTACCTCGCGGCGGACAGCGAGGCCCGCGTCGGCGGCGACTTCTACGACATCCAGCCGGGCCTGTACGGCACCCGCGTGCTCCTCGGCGACGTGCAGGGCAAGGGTCTCGCGGCCGTCGAGTCGGCCGCGGCCCTGCTCGGCACCTTCCGCGAGTCCGCCTACCACGAGCCGCTTCTGCGCACCGTCGCCGACCGCCTGGAGATCCGTATGCTCCGGCACGTCGACTACTCCGCCTCGCTGGGCCACGAGGACGACGACCGCTTCGCGACGGCGATCCTGGTCGCCTTCCCCCGGAGTCCGGCCGGCGCCCCGACCGAGCGGCACGGCCCGCCTCTGTGGGGTGGTTCCGCGCGCCAGGCCGCGCCCGCCGATCCGCCGGTTCCCACGACCTCCGCCGGCGCCGCCGACACCGCCTACACCGTCGAGGTCGTCAACTTCGGGCACGAACCGCCGCTGGTGATCTCGCCCGACGGCGTACGTTCGCTGCCTCCCGGTGACGGACTCCCGCTCGGGCTCAGCGAGTTGGCCCACCATCCGCCGCCGCCGCTGGACGTCACGCTCGCGCCGGGGGAGACCCTGCTCCTCGTCACGGACGGGGTGACCGAGGCACGCGACGGGGCCGGGGAGTTCTTCCCGCTCCGGGAACGGGTGACCCGCGCGGTGGCCGAGGACCCGCGCACCGCAGACCCCCAACTCCTCGTCCAGTTCGTCCGCGACGCCACGCTGCTGCACTGCGGCGGTCACCTGGCCGACGACACGACGATCTTCGCGGTACGTCGTCGGCGGCCACCGGAGCCGTTGCCGTAACCCCTGCTCGGCCCGGTACAACCAACCTCATAGAGGGGCGTTTGCACTCCTGCCGTGCCCCTTTGCAGGCGCAGCGGTTACGGTGCTGGCGTACGTGATCGATGGGGAGGGAACCTATGCCAGGAACCGTGCTGCTCCTCGCGGCCTCGCCGGTGGGCAAGGGGTGTCTCGTCGACGCGGCCTCCGTGCTTCCCGTGCTCGCGGCGGTGTCCCCGCAGGTGCTGTCCGGCGCCGACACCGCGAACGTGGTGGAGCTGGCCGACCCGCTGGAGCCGCAGGCCGTCCTCACCCGGCTGCGCGCGGCGGCGGGGGCGCCCGGACCGCTGACGGTGTTCCTGACCGGGCAGCTCAGCCTGGACCGCCGCCAGCATCTGCCCCATCTCGCCCTCGCCCGCACCACCCCGGCGTCGGTCCGGTACACCGCCTTCCCCTGGCACTGGATCGCCGAGGAACTCCGGCTCCGCGCGCCCGGCACCACCGCCGTCGTGGCCGACCTGCACGCCGACCCGGCGGCCTGGCAGCACCTCCTCGCCCACCCGCTCTCCGCGGGCCCGACCGCCGACCTGTACGGCCGCGTCGCCCCACCGCCGCCCCGCCGCACGGTGGCCTCCCCGACCTACATGAAGGCCGTCGCCACCCTCCTCCGCAGCGGCCACCGGCCCCCACTCCCCCAACTCCACGAACACGCCCTGGCCCGGGTCACGGGGGAGGGCGGCCACGGCGACCTGATCCTGCACCGAACAGCCCAGACCCCGGGCGCCGGCCCGGAGGCCCCCGCCCGCCCCACCGCCCCACCGACTCCTGGCCGATTCGTCCCTTCGGCCGCTGACCTGCCCGTCCCCGAGGGCTTCGTCCTCTCCGCGCCCGCCGCGCCGGTCCCCGGAGCTTTCGCCCCCTCGGCCGCTGACCAGCCCATCCCTGACGGCTTCGTCCTCTCCGCGCCTGCCGCGCCGGGTCTCGAAGGGTTCGCCCCTTCCGCCGCTGACCTGCCGGTCCCCGAGGGTGTCGCTCCCGCCGTACCGGCTCCCGAGCATTTCGCCCCTCCGGCCGCAGCCCTGCGGGTCCCCGACGGTTTCACTCCCTCCGCGCCCGCCCCGCCCATTCCCGGGGACCTCGTCCCCGCCGCGCCTGCCCTGCCGCTTCCCCAGGGTTCCGTCCCCTCCGCCGCAGACCCGCCGGTTCCCGACGGTTCCGTCCCCGCCGCCGCAGACCTGCCGCTTCCCGAGGGCTTCGTCCCCTCGGCCGGCGCCCCGCCCGCCCCTGAGGGCTTCGTCCTCTCCGCGCCTGCCCCGCCGGTTCCCGAGGGGGTCGCTCCCGCCGCGCTCGCGCCGCCCGTTCCCGGGGACCTTGTGCCTTCCGCGCCCGGCCTCTCCGTCCCCAGGGGTTTCGCTCCTTCCGCGCCTGCCGCGCAGGTTCCCGAGGGCTCCGTCCCTTCCGCCGCCGCCCCGCCCGCCCCGGAGGGCTTCGTCCCCTCCGCGCTCGCGCCGCCCGTTCCCGGGGACCTTGTCCCTTCCGCGCCCGGCCTCTCCGTCCCCAGGGGTTTCGCTCCTTCCGCGCCTGCCGCGCAGGTTCCCGAGGGCTCCGTCCCTTCCGCCGCTGCCCCGCCCGCCCCGGAGGGCTTCGTCCCCTCCGCGCTCGCGCCGCCCGTTCCCGGGGACCTTGTCCCTTCCGCGCCCGGCCCCTCCATCCCCAGGGGTTTCGCTCCCTCCGCGTCCGCCCCGCCGGTTCCCGGGGGGTTCGTTCCCTCCGCTGCCGACCCGCCCGCCCCCGCGGGCTCCGTTCCCTCCCCGCCCCTCCCCGGGGGCTTCGCCCCCGGACCCCCGCGTCCGGCCGAACGGCCTCGTCCGCAGTTGCCCCCGGAGGGCGTACGCGCGGACGGGGCGGAGAGTGGCGACCCCCATGCCCTCATCGCCGAGGCCGTGCGGGCCGGGCGGCATGTGGATGCCGACGGGCTCGCCGCGCGGGAGGAGCGGGACGCGGTGCGGGCGCATGGGCCGGGCTCGGAGCAGGTGCTGCACTGGATGGAGGTGCGGGCGGACCTGGCGATGTTCGCGGGGGATGCGGTGCGCAGCTGCCGGACGTGGCTGGCGATCGCGACGGCGAGGCTCGGCGCGGGCCAGCTGCCGGAGGAGCCCGCCGTCGAGACGGCGGCCGACCACGCTCACCACCAGTGGGGCACCATCGACGACCCCGCGCGGGCCCGCGAACTCGGCCCCGCCGTCGCCGACCTGCGCCGCCGGGTCCCCGGCCGCCGAGAGGGCGCGCTGAGCCACGTACAGCGTCACCTGGACGACCTCCAGGCGACGGAACTCACCGGCTGAGCAAGGGAGTTCAGGCCGGCGCCAGCCAGGCCAGCGCCCCCGACACCAGTGTCCGCACGCCGGGCGCGACCACGGAGAGGTCGGGGGCGAAGAGCGGGCTGTGGTTGCTGGGGACGGCGTCGAACCTCGTCATCAGGTCCTCGCCCGGCGCCTCGTCCCACACCGCGGCCGGAGTACTCGTCACGAACCAGTAGGAGTACGGCAGTTCGCCCACGGCGAGCTGGGAGAAGTCCTCGCTGCCCATCGCCGGACCGGGGTCGAAGACGCTGGCCTCGCCGAACACCTCGCGGTGCACACCGGCCACCCGGTGGTCGGTGTCGGGGTCGTTCACCGTCGCCGGGAAGCTGTTGGTGAGCGTCACCTCGGGCCCGCGCGGGCAGCCCGCGGCGACGCACTCCCCCTCGGCGATGCGGCGGACCGCGGCGAGCATCCGGTCCCGGACCGCCTCCGACTGCGTACGGAGGTTGAGGGAGATCCGGGCCGTGCTCGGGATGATGTTCGGGGCGGTGCCCGCCTCGATGCGGCCGACGGTCAGCACCGCGGACTCGCGCGGCGCGACCTCGCGGCTGACGACGGCCTGCAACCGGGTCACGATGTACGCGGCGGTCACCACCGGGTCAACGGTCGTCTCCGGCCGCGAACCGTGCCCGCCCCGCCCGTGCACCACGATGTCGACGTCCGTCGTCGCCGACATGATCAGCCCCGGCACATGCGCGTACAGGCCCGTGGGCCCCGGCGCCACATGCTGGCCGAGCAGCACCTCGGGCCGCGGGAAACGGTCGTAGAGCCCGTCCGCGACCATCGCGGCGGCGCCCCTGCCCGACTCCTCCGCGGGCTGGCCCACCACCAGCAGCGTCCCCGACCAGGCGTCCCGTCCGGCGGCCAGCGCAGCCGCCGCGCCGGCCAGCCAGGTCACGTGCATGTCGTGTCCGCAGGCGTGCATCACGCCGGGCGCCTTGGAGGCGTACGGCAGTCCGGTCGCCTCGATCACCGGCAGCGCGTCCATGTCGGCGCGCAGCAGCACGGTCGGTCCTTCGCCGTTGCGCAGCAGTCCGGCGACTCCGGTGCCGCCGACGCCCTCGGCCGTCTCGAACCCCGCCCCGGTGAGCCGCTCGGTCAGCGCGGCCGCCGTCCGGTGTTCCTTGAAGGCGAGCTCCGGGTGGCGGTGCAGGTCCTGGTAGAAGTCCTCCAGCGCGGGGACCGGGAGGCCGGCGGTGATGTCCAACGCGGCACGTGCTGCGGCAGAGGTCATGAACGCAGCGTAGACCGGCCGCCTGTCACCCGCCGTCACCTGTATGGCGGCGCCCACCACGGTCGGAGCGGCCGTTCGCTGCTATCCACGAGGGAGGGGGACGCAGCCCACCGAAGGAAGAACCGCTCATGGTCACGCTCTCCATAGAATTCACCCAGGGCCTGAACGATGCCTGGTCGAAGGTGGCGACGTTCGTCCCCCAGTTGATCGGCTTCCTGGTCATCCTGGCCATCGGCTGGTTCGTCTCGAAGCTGATCGCGAAGGTCCTGGACCGGGTCCTGCGCAAGGTCGGCTCCGAGCGCCTGTCGGACCGCGCGGGCACGGCCCGCCTGCTCCAGGACTCCAAGTACGACATGACCGGCATCGTCTGCAAGATCGTCTTCTACGCGCTGATGCTGATCACCCTCCAGCTCGCCCTGGGCGTCTTCGGTGCCAACCCCGTCAGCACGATGATCAACGGAATCGTGGCCTGGATCCCGCGTGGCATCGTCGCCGTGGTCCTCGTCGTCATCGCCATGGCCATCGCGAACGCGGTCCGCGGGATCGTCGGCAGCGCGCTGTCCTCCGTCTCGTACGGCAGGACGGTCGCCACCGTCCTGTGGGCCTGCATCCTCGCCCTCGGCGTCATCGCCGCGCTCGGCCAGGCGGGCATCGCCACCACGGTCACCCAGCCCGTCCTGTACGCGGCCCTCGCCGCCGTCGCGGGCATCCTGATCGTCGGTGTCGGCGGCGGCATGATCGCCCCGATGCGCCAGCGCTGGGAGCGCTGGCTGACGACCGCCGAGCGCGAGTCGATGAACGCCAGGGGCAGCATGTCCGCCTACCAGGCCGGCCGTCAGGACGCGATGTCGAACCAGCCGGTCCGGGAGCGGACCGAGATGCCGGGCTCGACGATGCCGGGCCCGACGGACGACATGTAGCCGACGGCTACTCCTCGCCGGTCCGCTGTTCCGGCAGCAGCCCGTGCCGCGTCACCAGCCAGGTGATCGCGGTCAGCCGGCACACCGCGTAGTCATGACCGACGGGCTCGCGCCAGTCCAGCTCCGCGAGCCCGTCGAGGAACCCGAGGGCGTAGTCGGTGAGGCTCTCCCGGTCCGGCGCGCCCGGCACGAGCCCGGCGCCCGAGGCTTCCAGCCGGTCCCGCAGCTCCGCCACGTGCTGGTCGACGGCAGCCGTGAACGCGGGCTCGAACGCGAACTCCGCGAAGCGGGGCGCGTACGCGTGGCTGATCTCGACCAGGGGTGACATCCCTCCAAAATAGGTGCGCGGCCCCTGCCCACGGGAGGGGCCTTTGTCATGCTTTCCGTCACATCGCGCCCGAGGTGGGGCCGGTGTCCCGGTCGCCGGTGTGGCACTCGAACCACACGGTCTTTCCCCGCCCCGGCAGCGGATGCCACCCCCACCGGTCGGTGACACCCGCCACGATCACCAGCCCCCGGCCGCCCTCGCCGAGCTCGTCCACAGCTGTGGACAACGGTGGCCGCGGGCAGGTGTCGGTCACCTCCACCCGTACGCCGTTCACCCGCCGCAGCATCAGCAGCGCGGCGCGCCGTCCGGGTACGTGCCGTACGACGTTCGCGAGCAGCTCGGTCAGCGCGAGCGCCGCGGCGTCGGTCAGTTCCGGCATCTCCCAGGCGATGAGGTACGCCCGCAGGATCCGCCGGAGGTGCCCGGCGGAGTGGTCACCGACGGTGAAGTTGATGCCGTACCTGGCGTCAATAACGCTGTCGGGGAGGTCAGTTGCGTGATTCATGTCACCAGCGTGGAGTGGAGTGATTACGCTCGGCTACAGACCGAATTGAACGCCGCACGGCGTTCGGACTTGGGGGTGACCGTCCCATGGCCCACATCCGCGAACTCGACCCCGGTGCAAGCCCGTTGGACTACTTCGGCTCGGAGCTGCGCCGCCAGAGAGAGGCGGCGGGACTCAAGCAGGGGGAGCTGGGCGATGTCATCTTCTGCACGGGCTCGCTGATCGGTCAGGTCGAAACCGCACACAAGGTGCCGACCAGGGATTTCGCCGAGCGCCTCGACGCGGCGCTGATGACGGGCGGGGCGTTTTCGCGGTTGATCGGGCTGGTGTTACGGAGCCAACTGCCTTCCTGGTTTCAGCAGTACGCGGAGATGGAGGCGCGGGCTACGTACATCTGCACGTATCAGGCGCAGATGGTCTACGGGCTTCTACAGACGGAGGGGTATGCCCGGGCGGTGCTGGCCACCGGTATGCAGGGCAGCCTCGACGACCTGGTGGCGGCGAGGATGGAGCGTCAGCGCATTCTGAAGCGGGAGTGTCCGCCGCTGGTTCTGGTGGTCTTGGACGAGGCCGCGCTGCACAGGCCGATCGGCAGCCGCAAGATCATGCGAAACCAACTCGCCCACCTGTTGGGCTTCTTGGACCAACGCTGGGTCAGAATCCAGGTGCTCCCGTTTGCCGCTGGCGAACACGCGAGCCTCATCGGGGCGTTCAACACCCTTCGCTTCAACGACGACCCCGACCTCGTGTACACCGAAGACCTCATCTCGGGGCACATGACCGCAAACACCGAGACCGTCCGGGAGGCGGCCCTCCGTTACGCTGCCTTGCAGGGTGCAGCCCTTTCCGTAGAGGATTCGGCGGCACTGATCACCCGCGTGATGGAGGACAGCTATGGGGACCGACCAGGACCTGACTAACGCGCGGTGGCGCAAGTCCACGTACAGCGGCAACACCGGCGGCGACTGCGTCGAGGTCGCCGACCTGACCCCCCACATAGCCCTCCGCGATTCCAAGAACCCGGAGCTGGGTGCCTTCGCGGTCACCCCCGCCGCCTTCACCGCCTTCGCCACGGCAGCCGCGTCCGGCGCCCTGTGACGCGAACCGTTCAGGATTCCGTATGCGGGCCGCCGGTCTACCCTGGGACTGTCGCGCTGAGCGAAGGAGGTCTGTCCATGGCGACGGCGGAGCCGATCATCATGCCGGGGTACCAGGGTGAGTACATTCACGGTCCCTACGACGATCCTGACGGCGAACACGAGCGGCCCCAGTACGTGGGCGCCGTGGGCGTCGAGCAGGCCTTCGAGCTCTTCAGTGCGGCTGCCCCCGAGGGCTGGCGCGTGGAGCTGGTCGAAGGGGAGATCTACGTGGTGCCACCGGCGAACGGGGAGCACGAGGAGATCGTGTCGGAGCTCAGTGGGCAGGTCCGGGACCACGACAGAGGGCTGGGCCGCTACACCGGCATCGGCCTGAACGTTCCTGGCGCCTCCAGGACCGGGCACGTCATCCCCGACCTGGTCATCGCTCCCAAGGGCAGCTTCCACGACGAGGACGAGTGGCACGAGTCGGCGCCCGTGATCCTGGTCGCCGAAGTCACCTCGGGATCGACCGCCGCACGGGACCGGGAGACGAAGATCCGTGGTTACGCACGGGCGGGTATCCCGGTCTACCTCCTGATCGACCGGGAGGAGAGCGAGGTCGTGGTGTTCTCGGAGCCGGACGGCGCCGACTACTCGAAGGCGCTCAGGCACAAGCTGGGCCTGGCGGTGCCCCTGCCCGCCCCTCTGGGGTTCGAGCTGGACACCTCGGAGTTCTGAAACAGCGTTGTGCTGAACGCACTGGCCCCTGGGGCGAGCGGCTTGTCCCATGGGAGACCGCGTCATGACCGAGCAGGCCATCTACCGGCACCTTCGCGAACTGCGCGACCACTTCACCCCGCCGCGCGGGTTCACCTATCCGGAGATCAGCGACGGCACGTTCGTCATCATGATGAGCCCTCGCCCTCGCCATCGGGTCACGGCCTCGGACGTACGCGATCAGCTCGCCCCTCAGCTCCCGGAGGGCATCGGCGCCTTCGAGGCGACCGACACCGACGACGCCGCCCTCGGCAAGCTCCGCATCCCGGACCTCATCGTCACCGCGCGTGAGGCGATGCTGACCGACAGCCCGCTGCACGGCCGTGAGATCCACCTCGCCATCGAGATCGTCTCCCCGTCGAACCCCGGCAACGACTACGACGCCAAGAGCCGCGACTACCCCGCCATGGGCATTGCCCGATACCTCATCCTCGACCCCCGGGACGGGACGTGGACGTACCAGTGGGACATCGACACCTGCGACGGGCGCCCGGCCTACGGCAACCGGCTGCACAGGCAGCCGTACGGGACTCCGCTCGCCATCACGACCGAGCTGGGCACCTGGAAGCTGGACACGAGTGGGCTGCCGCTCTACAGCCGCAAGGACATGATGCTGGGCCCGGAGCCCGAGGGGCCGGAAGCCGCTCCCGGGGCGTAGTGCGCGTGGTGGGCCGGTTCCGCCGCCCGCGCGGGCCCCGCTTGCGCGGCAAGGACGAGCGCCGCGACCGCGATGACAGCCGCGCCGATCCCTCTGGTGTAGCGGGTGGAAATACGTCGGAGCATGGCGACCTCGCAACGACAGCGGCGTATTAAGCGGGCTTAATCTGGCGCTTAACGTAGGGGTTGGGAGTGTCAAAGGGCAAGAGGAGTAAGGGGAGTTGGAACAATAGTCAAGAGTTGACCGAATGTAAGTCCGGTTACTGGCATGCTTAAGTCATGGCGGAGCGCGACGACCCGGAGATCATCGGGCGCAGGGTCCAACAACTGCGTACGGAACGCGGGTTGACGCAGAAGCAACTGGCGGAGCCGGTGTACACACCGGCCTACGTCTCCACGCTGGAGGCCGGCCGCGTGCGGGCCTCCGAGCCCGCGCTCAGGCACATCGCCGAGCGCCTCGGCGTGGCGTACGAGGAGCTGGTCACCGGCCGCCCCGCCCACCTCGCCACCGATCTGCGCCTGCGTCTCACCGACGCGCAGCGCACCCTCGCGACCGGCGAGGCGGAGGTCGCGGCGGAGCAGTACGACGGTCTCCTCGCGGAGGCGAAGGCGCACGGGCTGGTCGCGGAGCAGGCCGCCGCGCTGCTGGGGCTCGGTGAATGCGCCCTGGAGACGGGCGATCTGGAGACGGCGCGCAAGCGGTTCGAGGAGTCCGAGGGCCGGTTGGGTGACGCCCCGCTGCCGAACCGTGTGCCCGCCCTGCGCGGCCGTGCCGTCTCCCACTACCTCGCCGGTGAACTCCGTTACTCCTGCTACCTGTTCGAGTCCACCATCGACGAGCTGAACCGCACCGGGATGCACGACCCGGACGCCCTCCTGCTCCTCTACGCCGGCGTCATAGCGCCGTACATGGACATGGGCGCGCACGCCAGAGCCGCCCAGGCCGCCGAGCTCGCCCTCGCGCTGGCCCCCCAGGTGGGTGAACCGGCGCTGGTGGCCCGGATGCACCGGTCGGTCGCCCGGACGATGATCGCCGAGGGGCGGATGGCGGAGGCGGACGCCTCGCTGGCCAAGGCCGCGGAGCTCTATCGCCAGCTCCAGATCCGTACGGAGCTGGCCAACTGCCACTGGATGCGCGGGTACCTGTACGTCCAGAACGGTGAACTGGAGCGGGCCGAGGGTGAGTTGCGGGAGGCCCGCGCGATGCTCTCCGCCAAGCGGGCCGCCCTCTACACCAGCCAGGTCGCCGTGGAACTGGCGGACGTGCTGCACCGGCTCGGCAAGTCCGAGGAGGCGGCCACGCTGCTCCATGAGGTGCTCGGTGATCTCAGTCCCGAGCGCGGTGCCGTCCACTCGGCCGGCGCGCACCGGCTGCTCGGGATCATCGCCGAGGACGCGCGGGACACGGAGTCGGCCGAGGAGCACTACGTCCGTGCGCTGAGTCTTCTGGAGCGGGCCGGTGCCGCGGGCGATCTCGCCGACCTCTGCCGCCTTCTCGGCGACCTCTTCCGCCGTACCGGCCGGGTGGAGGCGGCCCTCGACGCCTACCGCACGGGCCTCGGCCACCGCACAGCCCCCGGCACCACCACCCTCGGCCCCGCCCCGGCCCAGCCCCCGCTCTGACCTTTTCTCGCCCCCTCCGCCCCTACCCGTCCCGTACTCGGGGGCTCCGCCCCCGAACCCCCGCTCCTCAAACGCCGGAGGGGCTGAAATTTTCCCCGGGCGGCGCTAGAGATTTTCAGCCCGTCCGGCGTTTGAGGACGAGCGCGAAGCGCGAAGCGGGGGTCTGGGGGCGGCAGCCCCCAGGAACGGGACGGGCAGGGGCGGAGGGGCGAAAAACCCCATCCTCAGCCACCGCACAGCGTCCCCCGTTAGCCTGCGACGGCGGGCGATCAGTACATCCGAGGGCAGGCGGGACCAGGCACGTGGAGAACGAGCAGTACCCGGCGCGCCGGCGCGGGCCGGGCGACGGCGTGCGGCTCGGGATGCGCGTGCTGTTCCACCTGGTCTTCGGCGGCCTCGCGCTGCTAGCCATCGCCACCGTCGTCTCGGTGCTGGGCCCGATCGCCGTCCTGAACCTCGCCACTCCGGCGATGTCGGCCTGGTGGACGGTCTTCACGGCGGTCGTCGTCCAGGCGATCCCCTTCCTCCTGCTCGGCACCCTCGTGTCGGCGTCGATCGGCGCCTTCGTCCCCGAGCGCGTCTTCAGCAGGCTGCTCCCGAGCAACCCGGCACTCGCCGTACCCGTCGCCGGAGCGGCCGGCGTCGTACTGCCGGGCTGCGAGTGCGCCTCGGTCCCCGTCGCGGGGAGCCTGATGCGGCGCGGTGTCACCCCGGCCGCCGCGCTGGCGTTCCTGCTGTCCGCGCCCGCGATCAACCCGGTCGTCATGGTGGCCACCTCGATCGCCTTCCCGGCCGCCCCGATGATGGTCCTCGCCCGGCTGCTCGCCTCCCTCGCGACGGCCGTCGTGATGGGCTGGCTGTGGGTCCGCTTCGGACGCGAGGAGTGGATCCGGCTGCCGAAACAGGCCCGTACGAAGGCGGACGGCTCCCGCTGGGACGGCTTCCGCGCCGGGCTCCAGCACGACTTCCTGCACGCGGGCGGATTCCTGGTGCTGGGCGCGGCGGCCGCCGCGACCTTCAACATCGTGGTCCCGAGGTCCGTCCTGGACCTCTTCACCGGCTCCCCGTGGCTCTCCGTCCTGCTGCTCGCCGTACTGGCCGTCGTGCTGTGCGTGTGCAGCGAGGCCGACGCGTTCGTGGCCGCGTCCCTGACGGGCTTCTCGCCCACCGCGCGCCTGGCCTTCATGGTGGTCGGCCCGATGGTCGACCTGAAACTGATCGCCCTCCAGGCGGGCACCTTCGGAAAGTCCTTCGCCGTCCGCTTCTCCTCCGTGACCTGGGTGGTGGCCCTCGTGAGCAGTGTCCTGGTCGGGTGGTGGCTGCTGTGAGGCGTTTCGGGCCCGCGGTCCTGCTGCTGCTCAGCGGCGCGGCGGTACTGAGGATCACCGTCCTCAGTGATCTGTACCTGCGATACGTGCAGGCGGGGCTGAAGGTCTACCTGATTGCCTCCGGGGTGGTCCTGCTGACGCTGAGCGCGCTGAGCGCCGTACGAGCGGCGAGAACACCGGACGACGGTGACGGCCACGACGAACCCGGTGACGGGGATCCGGACCACGGCCACGACGAGCACGGTGACCACGACCCGGACCACGGCCACGATCATCACCGCACCCCCCGCATCGCCTGGCTGCTCGCCGTCCCCGCCGCCGCGCTGCTCCTCTTCCCGCCGCCCGCGCTCGGCTCGTACAGCGCCGACCGCGAGGCCGAACAGCGCGCCGCGCAGGGCGTCGGCACCTTCCCGGCGCTGCCCGCCGGGGATCCGGTGGCCCTCACCCTGGGCGAGTACACCTCGCGGGCCATCTACGACAGCGGCGGGTCGCTGACGGGCCGGACGGTCGAGATGACCGGCTTCGTCACCCGGGGCGACGACGGCACCTGGTACCTGGCCCGGCTCCTCATCACCTGCTGCGCGGCGGACGCGAGTACGTACAAGATCGAGATCAGGGGCGCCGACGCCCCCGCGAACGACACCTGGGTCACCGTCACCGGCACCTGGCACCCCAAGGGCGAGCTCGGCTCCGACGAGGCGTGGCCGCCCGTACTGGACTCCACGTCGGTGCGGAAGGTGAAACAGCCGGCGAACCCGTACGAGCGCCGTTGAGCCGTCGGCCCCGCGTCACGGCGTGACGACGGGGAAGGACTTGTCCGGCTCCGAGGCGTACGAGAAGAGGCGGGCCAGCAGCTCGGGGTCGCCGTCGGTCTCGACACCGGTGAGGCCCTGGCCCGCGAAGACGCCGAGCAGCTGCGCCTTGGTGAGGGTCAGGGTGAGACCGGCGTGCGGCTTCGGGGTGTGGTGGACGGGCATCGCGCGGTGGGTGAGGGCGCCGTTGTGGAGGTTCACCCGGTGGCGGTGGTTGTCGTCGGTCACGACGAGGTCGATCGTCAGGTGGTCGTCCCAGGCGCGCGGGCCGTCGATCCGGACGGCGAGCGAGTCGAGGAGCATGCTCACGGGGAGGGCTGAGGCCATCTCGGCGTTGGCGGTGTCGATGACGACCCGGCCGGCTCCCTGGCGCAGTTCGAGGGCGGCCGTCAGGTAGTAGTTGCGCCAGGTGCCGTTCTCCGAGCCCTGCCCGAGGCTGTCGTAGACGTTCGCGAGGGTCTCCTTGGCCTCCGTGTTCTCCGGTTCGGCGAACACCAGGTGGTTGAGGAGCGTGGCGGCGAAACGCAGGTCGCCCTCGTCGGCGTACGCGCGGGCCTTGGCGAGCGCCCACTCGGTGCCGCCCGCCAGGTCGACGTAACGGCGGGCCAGTTCGACCGGCGGGTGCTCCCAGAGGTGGGCCGGGTTGCCGTCGTACCAGCCCATGTAACGCTGGTAGATCGCCTTGACGTTGTGGCTCAGCGAGCCGTAATAGCCGCGCGCGTGCCAGGACTTGTCCAGCGCGGGCGGCAGCCGCATCTCCTCGGCGATCTCGGGGCCGGTCAGGCCGTTGTTGAGCATCCGCAGCGTCTGGTCGTGCATGTACGCGTACAGGTCGCGCTGTTCGGCCAGGAAGCGGATGACGTTGTCGTGTCCCCAGGTCGGCCAGTGGTGGGAGGCGAAGGCGACGTCGTAGGCGTCGTCGAAGAAGTCGATCGCCTCGTCGAGGTAGCGGGACCAGATCCGCGCGTCGCGGACGACGGCGCCGCGCAGGGTCAGGATGTTGTGCATGTTGTGGGTCGCGTTCTCGGCCAGGCACAGCGCGCGCCGCTCGGGGAAGAGGAAGTTCATCTCGGCCGGAGCCTCGGTGCCGGGGGTGAGCTGGAAGACGATCCGGACGCCGTCGACCGTCTCCTCCTGGCCGGTGCGCGTGATGTCCACGGTCGGCGCGATCAGGGTGATGGTGCCGGTCGACGTGGTCGTGCCGAGGCCCGCGCCGAGCTGGCCGTCGGGGGCCTTGGGCAGCCGGTCGCCGTACATGAAGCTCGCGCGGCGGACCATCGCGTTGCCCGCGTAGACGTTCTCGCTGACCGCGTGCTCCAGGAAGCCCGCCGGGGCGAGGATCGGCACGCCCTCCTCGGTGCCGTGCGGCAGCACACCCCGGGCGCCGCCGAAGTGGTCACCGTGCGAGTGCGTGTAGATGAGCCCGGTGACGGGCCGCTCCCCGCGGTGCTCCCGGTAGAGCCCGAGCGCCGCCGCCGCGCACTCCGCGGAGATCAACGGGTCGACGACGATCACCCCGCGCTCGCCCTCGACCAGCGTCATGTTCGAGAGATCGAGCCCCCGCACCTGGTACACACCCTCGGTGACCTCGTACAACCCCTGCCGCGCGCACAGCCCCGCCTGCCGCCACAGACTCGGATGCGCGGTGTCAGGGCAGCCGCCCTCGTCCAGAAACGCGTACGCGTCCCCGTCATAGACGACCCGCCCCTCCCCGTCCCTGACCACCCCGGGAACCAGCGCCGCGACGAACCCCCGATCAGCGTTCTCGAAGTCGATCCGGTCCTCGACGGGCAGCTCATCACGCGACACGGCAGTCATACGCCCAGCGTGCGCGGCGGGGTGACGGGGGGCGAGCGGTGTGGGCCGTCCGGGGCGGGGGCGGCAGAGGTGACGAATCGCCGCCAACCGGTCGAGGTCGGCGTTAGGGTGACCAGGACGTGCCGAGTGTGAGGCGCGTCACGCACTTTTTCGATAACAGGCCGCCGGGCTCGCTCCCGGCCGGCTGTGCATCTGGGGGGCCTCATGCACGAGATGGTCAAGGGTGGCAACGTCGGACTGGGTTCCTTGAGCGAGGACACCGGTTCGGTGATGGTGAGCCTGAGCTGGAGCAGCCCGACGGGGGAGGGCGACGCGGACGTCTCCGTACTGCTGCTGGCCGCCGACGGCAAAGTGCGCGCGGACACGGACTTCTACTTCTACAACAACCCCGTCGCGCCCGACGGTTGTGTGCAGCTCCTGGGCAAGTCGCCGACGTCGGACGGCGACGAGGACCGCATCACCTTCGACCTGACCGCGATCCCGCCGGAGGTCGAACAGATCGTCGTGGCGGCGAGCCGCCACGGGGGCGCGAAATTCGGGGATCTGCACGACCTGCGTCTGACACTCGCCGACGGCGCCGGGGAGGAGTTGCTGCGGTTCTCCATCGAGGACGCGGGGGCGGTCGGCGCGCTGCTCTTCGGCGAGTTCTACCGCCGGGACGGGGACTGGAAGTTCCGCGCCATCGGACAGGGCTACGAGTCGGGTCTCGCCGGTCTGGCCTGCGACTTCGGCGTCGACATCGACGACGAGGAGGAACCGGAGGCCGCGCAGGACACGGAGGACGCGCGGGACACGGAGGACGCGCGGGCGGTGGCCGCGGTGATGGTCGTGGAGACTCCGGTGCCGGCCGTGGTGGTCGCCGTCCCGGCGCAGGCCGTGAGCGAGCCGGTGGAGGTGGCGGTCGCCGTGAAGGTCGCCGCACGCCCTCGTACCGCCAAGAAGAAGGTCACCCTGCCCAAGGTGGCCAAGAAGTCCCTCGCCGAGAACGACTCCTGGCGGACCGCCCGGCTCTTCCCGGCCCCCGCCCTGAAGAGCGACCGGGAGCGCGAGACCCGGGCGACGTCGGTACTGCTCTCGGTGATGGCCCAGGTGCCGGAGTTCGGGCGCAGGCTCACGGCGGCCTTCGGAGCGCCGGCCGGGCGGATGGAGACGTTCACGGAGGTCTCGCTGCCGAACGGCGACTCTCCGCGGCGGCCGGACGGCGTGATCCGGATCGAGCGGGCGGGCAAGCTGTGGACCGCGCTCGTGGAGACGAAGACGAACGGGAACCCGCTCAAGCCGGATCAGGTGCAGGCCTACGCCGACATCGCCGCCCGGCGGGGCTACGAAGCCGTGATCACGCTGTCCAACGACGTGGAACTGGACGGCACTCCGCTCGTCGACGTCAAGACGGACGGACGACGCAAGAACAAGATCGCGCTCTGGCATCTGTCATGGGCCGAGGTGACACATCAGGCACAGATGCTGATCCGCCACGAGGGCCTCGCCAACGCCGCGCACGCGTGGCTGCTCCAGGAGCTCCTGCACTACCTCCAGCACGAGAACTCCGGCTGCCACGGCTTCCAGAACATGGGCCCGGCCTGGGTGCCCGTCCGCAAGGGGATCGACGACGAGACCCTCTGCCAGGGCGACTCGCGGGCCGTGGTCGTCGTCGAGAGCTGGGAGCGGCTCGTCCGGCAGGTCTGCCTGCGGCTGGGCGGCGAACTGGGCCAGAAGGTGCTTCCCGTTCAGCGCGCCAAGCGCGGTACCGATCCCCGGGCCCGCCGCGCGGCGATGGCGGACCAGCTCTGCCTGGACGGAAGACTCGACGCCGAACTGCGTATCGAGGGGACGCCCGGAATTCTGGCGCTCTGCGCCGACCTGCGCACGGGCAAGCTCCGTACGTCCATCGAGATCGCGGCGCCCGAGCAGGGCTACCCGCTCACATGGGCCAAGCGACTCGTCCGCCGGCTGGACGAGGCCCCGGCCGACCTGCACGTGGAGACCCTCGTCGAGGGCCGGACGGCCGGGCCCCGGGGCACCCTGGAGCGGCTGCGCCCCGAGCCGGCGGACATCCTGCCCAAGAACGGGGCGCAGATCTCCGGTTTCCGGCTCTCCCTCTTCAGGGGGATGGGCAACACCCGCGGCAACGCGGAGAGCGGCTTCATCCGCAGCGTCGATGAATCCGTCGACCGTTTTCACACGAACGTAGTCGTCCACCTGCACCGCCGCGCGCCGCGGGCTCCGCAGGCTGTGGAGGCGGCTTTCGCGGGGTGAGGTGGACGGGGGTGGTGGTGGAGGGGGGACGGACTCACCGCGGGTGGGTCAGAGTCGGTCCATCCGGGTGTAGGGGCTGAGGACGCGGACCTGGCGGGCGCCGAAGTCGACGAGCATCGCGATGCCCTCTTCGACGCCGACGATCGTGCCCAGGCCGTACTGGTCGTGGGAGACGCGGTCTCCGAGGCTGAACTCCTTGGCCACGGGGACGACCGGGGCGGCGAAGGGGCTGGTGGGCAGGTGGCGCCGGGGCGCGGATGGCTTCGTCATCGTAGAACCAGTATGGGCCCTATTTTTTCGCGCGGTAGGGCTTGAAGGTCTCGATCCCGGCTCTGCGCGGAGTTGATCTCGGCTCCGGGCGAGGCCGGTCCGCTCAACCGTTCGGGTCCGCGTCGTCGATCGGCCTGGTTCGCGGGACGGTCCCCCGGGCGGGCACGCGGGGGACGAGACAGAGGTCACGGCGACGGGATCACGCCGCTCCATGATCTCCCCCGGCTTCCCCGGCGACCGGCGCCATTCGCGATCACCCGGTTCGGCGCCGGGTCAGCCGACGAGCAGCTCGCTCTTCAGCTCCCGCAGTTCCCGTCCGCTGATGCCCAGCCCGTCCTTCAGGTAGGTGCCGAAGTCGCCGTACTCGTCCGTGACCTCGTCGAAGCCGGAGTTGAGGTACTCGGCCCGTACGTCGAGGAGGGGCTTGTAGACGGCGGCCTGGGCCGGCGGCATCGCGGCGAGGGCGGCCTCGTTGGCGGCGGCGCGGTAGGTGTTGCTGGCCAGGTAGTCGGCCGTCACGGTGGAACGGGGGACGCCGAGGGCCGTGAGCAGCGCGGCGCTGGACCAGCCGGTGCGGTCCTTGCCGGCCGTGCAGTGGTAGAGGACACCGTCCTTGTCCGCGACGCCCGTGTAGACCGCCGTGTACGCGGCCCGCGCGCTGTCGCCGCTGACCATGTACTTCTCGCCGTCGACCATCATCTTGACGGCCTCGGCCTCGGTGGTCGGCATGGCGGTGAACGTCGGGGACCCGGCGAGCACGTCGGCGACGGTGTAGGTCGCGCCGGACGGCACCCGGTCGGGGGCCGCGGTGCGCTCCGACTCCATCCGCAGGTCGTAGACGGCGTGGATGCCGAGGCGGCCGAGCTTGCCGAGGTCGGCGGCGGTGAGCTTGTCCAGGGCGTCGGAGCGGTAGATCTCGCCCATCTTCACCCAGTGGCCGTCCTGGGTGCGGTAGCCGCCCGCGTCCCGGAAGTTGACGGTCCCGTCGAGCTTGATCAGCCGGTCGGCCAGGTGCAGCGAACCGCCGCGCTCCGGGACCAGGTCGAACCACTGCCGGTCGGCCGCGGCCAGCCCGCGCACGGTGACGTCACCCCGGGAACCGCCCCGCGCGACCACGTGGCCGCCGGCCCTGACGACCACCTTGCGCACGCCCGGCGCGTTCCACACGATCCGGTACGAGCCCTCCGCACCGGCGGTGACCGTCGCACTGGTGAACGGGATGCGCTGCGAGCTCGCGTGCGCGTGACCGTGCGCGGGGGCCGCCGAGGCCACGGGCGCGGTGACGGAGGCGGAGGCGGAGACGGCGGCGAGCGCGAGGGCGACACCGGCGGCGGAGGTGATCTTCATGACCTGGATGCTTTGCGGCGCGAACGAACTCCCGATGTATTTGGACTGGCGTTCTAACGGACCCCGGATGTCGGACCGGCGACGGGGCTGGGCGCCTTCCAGGCCCCGGGCGCCAGCCGGCTCCGTACCTCCCAGTTGACACGGAAGGCCAGGCCGAAGGCACCGGCGGGCAGCTGGGCGGTGCGGGGCGGGCGCTTGCCCTGTGCCGGGTGCTGCGCGAAGAGGGCGACGGTGACGGCGAGCCGGCCGTCGTACGTGGTCTCCCACCGGGTGCGGGTTCCGGCGCCGCCGGTGTGCGAGCCCGTGGCCCCGGCGCCGGCGACGACGGGCGCGTCCACGCCCTCGCTGTAGAGCTGCTTGGCGATCGCCTCACCGGCGAACGGCTCCATCGCGGTGCGGGTGCGGGGCTCGGTCCGGTGCACGGTCCGCCCGCCCCGGGTGATCTTCGCGACCGTGTACGGCTCCGCGTACGTACCGCGGTCCGCGACCGTGGCCCACGCCGACGCCAGCTCCATCGGCGTGGGCGCTGCGCTGCGCGCCAGGTCCGTCAGCGGCGCGCCGAGCTTCGTCACGGCGAACGGCCCGAGCGCCGTGCCCGCCTCCACCGCGCCGTCCAGCGCGTCGTTGAAGGGCTGCCGCGCGTAGTCCGCGCCGCCGTACAGCACCCGCACCGCGCCGTCCCCCGGCACCAACGCGACCACGGCGGCGTGCAGTTGGCGGTCCCTCGGGGACGGCCCGGCGTCCTCCACGAGTTCCGCCGCCGCGTTCTGCGCGGCCAGGTCGAAGGTGGTGCGGACGGTGTAACCGCCGCGCGCCAGCTCGTCCTGGCTGATGCCCAGGCGGTCGGCGGCCTCCGCCGAGGCCACGTCGATCAGGTACTGGCGCTGCCCGTCGGTGTCTCCGGGCGGATAGAAACGGAAGGCGGGGAAGCGGGCCGCGCTCCGCTGGGCGGCCGTGACGGCGCCGCTGTCGGCCATCGCGTCCAGCGCCCACTCCCACCGCTCGACCAGCGTGGCCGTCACCTCCGGATCGGAGCCCGCCTTCTCGTAGTACGAGGGGATGTTGACGATGCCCGCGAGCGCGGCGCCCTGACTGACCGTCAACTCCTTTGCGTCCACGCCGAAGTAGTTCCGGGCGGCGGCCTGGATGCCCGCCGCCCCGCGCCCGAAGTAGACCGTGTTGAGGTAGCCCTCCAGGATCTCGTCCTTTGACCGGGTGCGGTCCAGCTTCACCGCGATCAGGGCTTCCCGAGCCTTGCGGGAGAGCGACTGCTCCGGGGTCAGCAGCGCGTTCTTCACGTACTGCTGGGTGATCGTCGAACCGCCCTGCCGGGCACCCCCGGTCAGCGCGGCGAGCGCCGCCCGCGCGATCGCGGTCGGCGCGATGCCGTTGTCCGTACGGAAGGACCGGTTCTCGGCGGCGATCACCGCCTCCTGCACATGGCGCGGCACCTGGGAGAGAGGCACCTGCCGGCGGTCCACCGGCCCCCGCCTGCCCAGGTACTCCCCGTGCGAGTCGACGAAGACGGTGCTCTGCATCGCCGTCTCCGGGTGCGGCTCGGGAATGCCCGTCATCTCGTACGCCACCACGACCGCGCCCGCGACGGCGAGGAGCAGGGCGAGGAGTACGACGAGCACACGCCGCAGCCGACGCCCGCGGGTACGCCGAACCCGCCTGCGCCGGTCCCGGAGCCGACGCAGGAGACCGGCGCGAATCCGTCGCACGACACCAGGACGGTCCCGGTGGACTGCACCACCAGGTCCGTCCGGGCGTACGGCATCGGGTCCGTCCCGGTGTATGGCACCGGCTCCGGTCGGGCTGGCGGCGCCAGGACGGTCCCGGCGGACTACGGCACCTGGTGCGTCCGGGCGTTCGGCATCGGGTCCGTCCCGGTGTATGGCATCGGCTCCGGTCGGGCTGGTGCCACCAGGACGGTCTCGGCGGACTGCGGCACCTGGTGCGTCCGGGCGTTCGGCATCGGGTCCGTCCCGGTGTATGGCATCGGCTCCGGTCGGGCTGGCGGTGCCAGGTGCGTCCCGGCGTACCGCACCACCAGACCCGCCCCGGCGTACGGCACCGGCACCGCCGCGGATCCGGCGTACGGCACCGGTGCGAACGGCCGCCACCGCGTCGCGTATCGCGGCCCTCACGCGGAGAACTCCTGGGTCGCGATCACGCCGCCCGCGGAGTCGTACACCGTGACTCTCCGGGTGACCCCCGTCGCCGCGTCCGAGGACGACAGCAGGGCCTGCGGCACCTTCACCTCGGCGTACCAGACGCCCCAGCCGGGCCGGCCGGCCAGCGTGAGTGCCGTGCCGTCGAGGTCGCCCGCGAGGGTCTCGACGGCGACGCGGGACGGCTCGCCCTCGCCGTAGAAGATGCCGGAGAGGAAGAAGAGGCCGTTGTCCTGGCCCGATTCCTGGAGGCTGACGCCAGGGGTGCTCAGGTCGAGGTTGCCGTCGGTCACGCTGCGGAACTGGGTGGGCTGGTCCGGCTCCGACCAGTGCTTGCCGTCCTCCGTCAGCCAGATCTCGACGCCGGTCGAGACCTTCACCCGCTCGCCCGGCGTCACGACCCGCACCTTCCCGGCCCGCGACGCGGAGACCGAGGGCCGGGGACCGGAGCTCGCCGCCGGCGGGTCGACCCGCTCGCTCCCGTCCGAGGCGTCCGGGGAGATGCCCCCCTGGAGCACCACGACCGCCAGCGGCGCCAGCAGCACCCCGCAGGCGCCCCCCAGCACGGCGGCTCTGCGGCGCCGCTTGCGCCGCCTGCCCTCGCGTTCGATGGCGGCCAGCGGGACCACGGAGGGCGTGACGTCGAGAGCGGCCTCGGCGAACACCTCACGCAGCAGCTCGGCCTCGGCCGGTGAAGTCTGGTTACGGGAGGGGCGGTTCATGGGCGGGCTCCGGGGACGGGATGACGGCCGGCGAACAGGGGGTGGGCGCGCAGCGATTCGAGCCCGCGCCGCGCGTGGGTCTTGACCGTGCCGACCGAACAGCCGAGCACCTGGGCGATGTCGGCCTCGCTCAGGTCGTCCCAGTAGCGCAGCACCAGCACCGCGCGCTGCCGCGCCGACAGCGAACTCAGCGCCTGGCCGAGCGCCGCGCGCTGCTCGATCTCCTCGGCGTGCCCCGGCTCGCGCTGGTGCATCCGCTCGGGCAGCAACGGCGTCAGCAGATGGACGACACGTCTTCTGCGCACCCGGCTGCGGTTGTTGTTGACCAGCGAGCGGCGTACGTAGAAGTCGACGTCGTCGCGCGGGATGCGCCGCCAGCGGGCGTACACCTTGGCCAGCGTGGTCTGGACGAGATCCTCGGCCTCGTGGAAGTCGCCGGTGAGCATGTGCGCCGTGCGGACCAGACGGGGCCAGGAGGCGGCGGCGTACGCGGCGAAGTCACCGTCGGGGGACACGGTCCGGGGCCCGACCTCGGGGGTGGCGGATGAGTTGGACTGCACGGCCGGCGGTGTCCTCGGAATCGGTTGCGTGGGGGGAGGAGGCGGTGCGGGGGAGTCGAGACCTGAACAACCCGACTCCCCCGCCCGCGGGCTCAGTTCAGCCTGAGCTGGGAGTAGACCCGCCCTCTGGTGTCGTGGACGGTGACGGAGCGGAGGTCGTCGGATCCGTCCCCGCCCGCCGGCACGTCGGCGGTGGCGTACCAGACACCCCAGCTCGGCTTGCCCGCGAGCTCCAGGAGCTCACCGTGCACGGTCCCGGCCGACGTCTCGACGGCGACCCGTGAGGCGGTGCCCTTGCCGCCGTAGTAGAGGCCGGACAGGACGTAGTGCCCCTGGTCGCCCTCGGCCTGGAGCGAGACGCCCGGCCGGCCGAGGTCGATGTTCCCGTCGGTCACACTGCGGAACTGCGGCTCCGGATTCCCGGGCGTCGTCCAGAACTTGCCCTCGGCGGTGAGCCAGAGCTCGAAGCCGGGGGCGCCCGTGACGTGTTCGCCCGGCGCGACGATCCGGGCCGAAGGAGCGTGCGCGGTGGTGCCGTGCGCCGCTGTCCCCGGTGCGGCGGCGTACGACACCGTGGGCGCCCCCACCAGCGCGGCGGCGACCGCCGCGACGGCCACGTACTGCTGTATCCGTGTCATGAACGGACAACTCCTCTTGTCGCGCGGACCCTTGGGGCCCGGATGAGCTTGGAGTACTGCTGGAGTACTGCTGGACGAGAACCGCGGGACACGAGTACCGCGGTGGGTCGGAGGGCGCCTCTCCACCCGTTCAAACTCCCGCCGGGCACAGGCCGGTTGACACCCGCGCCGGGTTTTCTCCGGGCGGTGGGTCACCCCAGCGCGCTGCCGGCCCGCCACTCCTCCCAGCTCGCGTTCCAGTCGCCGTATCCGTTGCCGACGGCGACCGTGTCCTTTGAGCCGACGACCGTGACGACGTCGCCCGGGATGACCTCGTCGTAGAACCGCTTCGCCGTGCCGTCCGTGGCGAGCCCGACGCAGCCGTGCGTGACGTTCTGCCGCCCGGCGTAGGTGTTCGCCTTCGGGTTCTCGTGCAGATAGGTGCCCGAGGTGGTGAGGTGCACGGCATAGGAGTAGTAACCCGCGTACGCGTCGCCGTAGTTGACGGTGCGCGAGTCCATGAAGACCTCGCGCTGTTTGTCGGAGACGACCATCGTGCCGTTCCAGGTCTCCATGCCCGGGGCGCCCGTGGTCACGGGCACGGTCCGGGTCCGCCCGTCCTTGACGACCTTCATGGTGTGGCTGCGGACATCGACCGTGGCGACCAGCGAACGGCCCACGGTGAACGTCCGGGTGATCCCGGCGCCCGCCCGGACGGTGACCTCGGTGCCCGGGGTCCAGTACTCGCGCGGCCGGAAGTCCACTCGCTGCCCGTCCAGCAGATTGCGGTCCTTGACCCAGCTCCAGGAGCCGTCGACCCCGGCCTTCACCTTCAACTGCCGCTCGGTGTCGGCCCGTTCGGAAGCCGGTATCGCACGATCGAAGGTGACGGATATCGGCATGCCGACGCCGACCGTCTGCCCGTCGGCGATGTTGATGTGCGCGCCCTCCAGCGCCCTGAGCGGCGTCCGGGTGGGCGTGGGCTTCGCCGTGACACTCGGCCTCGCCTCCGCCACCCGGGCGTTCGCCTCCCGCGACGGCCCCCCGGCCGCCGCCTGTGCCGAGCAGCCGGCGAGCGTCAGCGCGCACAGCGCCGCCGCGCTCGTCGCGCGGGCCGCCCGGCCGCTCCTCACTCCCCTGCCCCTCGGTGTCGTCCTGGTCCCCGTGGTCATCCCGATCCCCCTGTGATGTGTTTCGATGTGCGACGTACGGGACCTGTACGCACGGCACCGACCGCCGGGTTGCACGGGACTTGGGATTTTCCGGAAACTCCGGCGGGGGGCATGACCGAGGAAGAGTTCGACGCGTTCTACGCGACCGCGTTCCCCCGGCTGACCGGCCAGCTCTACGCCTTCACCGGGGACCACGGCGAGGCGCAGGACGTCGTCCAGGAGGCGTTCGTCCGCGCCTGGGACCAGCGCCGGGAGCTCCTTCTCGACGGGGCGCCCGAGGCATGGATACGGACGGTGGCGATGCGGCTCGCGGTGAGCCGCTGGCGCCGTGCGCGCCGCTGGCTGGAGCTGGTCCGCCGGAATCCGCCGCCGCAGCAGGTCCCCGGGCCCGGCCCCGAACGCGCCACTCTCGTCGCCGCGTTGCGCACCCTGCCCGAGCCGCAGCGAATGGCCCTGGTTCTGCACCATCTGTGCGACCTGAGCGTCGAGGAGGTAGCCTCCGAAACCGGCGCCCCCGTGGGGACGGTCAAGGCCCGGCTGTCCCGTGGCCGGGCGGCGCTGGCCCGGGAACTCTCGGCGGATTCGGCGGGCGCGGCGGGTGGCAGGGACTCGGGGAGCCCGGCCCGGCGGGCGGGCTCCGACGGTCCGGTCGGCGAAGGGGAGAGGGAGGACGACCGTGTCCGATGAACTCACCTCCGGACTCGTCGCGGAACTGCGCGAGTTGGCCGCCACCGGGGAGACACCTCCGCCGGTGTCCGGCGCGGAGATCCGCGGCAGGGCGGTACGCCGCCGACGCCACCGCCGTACGGCCACAGCCGCCGCCGGTGCCTCCGTCCTCGCCGCGCTCGCCCTGGTCGTGTCCCTGAACCTCGGCGGCGGCACGGACGGACACCCCGGCCCCGCCGCGAGCCCCACCGGCGTAGCCAGCCCCGCCGCCGCGGCGGACGCCACGGTCGACCTGTCCCGGCGGGTGGTCACGGTCGCGGGCCGCGAACTGCCGCTCTCCTCCGGCGCCCCGGAGACACCCACGGCGACGGGCCGCATGACGGTCGCCGCCAGGACGACCACGAAGCTGGTGCCGGCGGACGAGCTCGGCTTCGCGGGCTATGACATCAAGGTCTCCTGGTACGTCGAACTCCGCGCCCCCGACGGCACCACCAACTACATCGCCGGCCTCAACTACGACGACAAGGCCCCCGGCAACTACGACCTCACGTCCGGCTGGATCGGCCTGCGCCCGAGCGACGCGCAGTGGCTGTACGGGCAGTTGGAGGTGGGATCCGTGGTCGACATCGAGGGATCCGCGTCCTCGGCGGCGAACGCTCCGTCGCCGGCCTCCCCGACCCCCACGGCCGCGTCCGGCGGTGCCGTGGAAGCGCCCACGGCCATAGCGTCGTGACGTCCACGGGCTCCCCGCCCGTTGTCAGCCCTGTTCGGCGCCGGAGCTGGGCCGGTCGGAGGGCCGGTCGGTGGGCCGGGGTGCGGGCGGCCGGTCGGTGAGGACGTCGTGGAGGTGCTGGGTGCCCAGTTGGACGGCCTGCGCGGTGAAGTCCTCCTCGGCGCCGCCCAGTCCGCCGTTGGTGAGCGAGACGGCCCTGTCCCCGACCCGCACGGCGGCGAAGTCCAGCGTCAGCGTCGGGGTCTCGCCGTAGAGGTCGCCCTCGGCGCTCACGGTCATCCGCAGCCCCTCGCGCGCGTCGCCCACGCCCGGCAGGGCCGCGGGCCGCACCCGTACCGTCTGCCGGACGCCCCTGACATCGGTGGACGTGAACTCCGCGCACTTCTCCGGCAGCGTCCGCAGCCAGGCCATCTTCGCGTCCACCTCAGCCGGAGCGCCGTACGCCGCGACCTGGTAGCGCAACTGCGCCTCCGTGTCGCTCTCGTCGAGGCCCACGACCGCACCGGGGCCCTTCGGTTTGCCCAGCAGGTCCTCGGCGTACAGGCCGTCGAGCAGCCGCTGGCAGTCCGGGACGTCCGTCCTGCCCTTGAGGAGACCGTCCCGCCAGGTCGCCCCGCCCTGTGTCGCCGACCACCGCTCACCCAGTTCGGCGGGACCGAGCAGGGCGTCGCGGGCCTGGGTGACGGTGAGCGAGAAGGTGGCCGACGCGGCGGGGGACGAGGGGGCGGCGGGGGACGCGGTGGGCCGTTCGTTGGTCGGCTCCACGCCCTGGACGCCCGAGCAGGCGGACGCCGACACCAGGACGCCCGCCGTCAGCGCGGAGGCGAGAACACGGGAGGGACGACGGTTCATGGCGGGGCCTCCTGGTGGCGCGAGAGTTTCCACGCCACCACCGGACCCCGGCGCCCACCAGCGCACCGGTCCGTCCGGGTGAGTCCGGGTTGGGTCCGGTGGGTCCGGGCGGGCGAGGCCGGGTGGGTCACGGGTGCGACACGCCGGTCAGCCGGCCGACACGCGGACCCGCCGGCTCCCGCATCTCGTGCACACCGCGTCGTTCAGCGGCGACCTGACGGCGGCGCCGTCCTCGTCGACGTACTCCTGGGTGGTCTGTCCTGTGGGGTCGAGCGGGTCGGTGAAGAACATCACCTGGAAGGTCGCCTCCCAGGCGTGTCCGCAGTTCCCGCAGGCGAACGCGAAGGTCTCGGAGACCGCGCCGGGCTCGGTCGTCATGTCTCCAGCGCACCCCCGGCGGCCGGGCCCGGCAAGTCGGGAGCGTGCCTGGCGGCGGCCGGGGCAGGTGATCACTGCGCCCGGCGGGGATGAATATCTGTCCTGGCGGAGAGAGAAATTTGGATCGCACTGCGGGGAGTTTCTTTATTCCCCCGAGAGGGGTGAGATAGCGCGCCCACATCGGGCTCATCCCGTGCTAGTGTCGATATCAGTTGCAGTTGTGGTTCCCAAAGTCTTGGAGCTTACTTCCCGGTCCGTACCGGGCGGTTCGCTTCTGAATATCCGGTGCTTTTTCCGGAGGGGGCAACATCGCGCAGACGCGGACCCACACAGTGTGGGTCCTCGAGCTTTGCCCCGAAGGAGATTTGACATGGCTACTGGCACCGTGAAGTGGTTCAACGCGGAAAAGGGCTTCGGCTTCATCGAGCAGGACGGCGGCGGCGCCGACGTCTTCGCCCACTACTCCAACATCGCCACCCAGGGCTTCCGTGAGCTCCAGGAAGGCCAGAAGGTGACCTTCGACGTCACGCAGGGCCAGAAGGGCCCCCAGGCGGAGAACATCGTCCCCGCCTAGTCCGGGACCCGCTGACGCCTGACTTCTGAGTCGGTCGATGCTTCAGGTGGCCGGGATCCGTACCCTCCGGGGTGCGAGTCCCGGCCATCTGCTTTTCTATTTATTCTCGTATTGAATTTCCGGCGAATTCCCCGTGACACCTCTGGCGGATTTCCCCCGCATTACCCGAAGGCCTCGCCCTCAAACGCCCGTTGGGCCGAGAATCAGCCCCACGGCGCGCCGGGTACACCCGTGCGGGCCCGGGTCGTCGCGAAGTCGACCGTGGCCTGTCGGCCGGGCGCCACGTCGGCCGTGACGCGGCGCAGATCGCCGGCGGCGTCGAGCGAGTAGGCCGGAGCGGGCGCCGAGGACTCGGGGCCGACGGCGGAGCCTTCGGCGCGCGGGCCCCGGGGCAACAGCCGCCGGGACTCGGCGGGGAGCCGGCTGCCGGCCGGGCGGTCCGCGGCGACCGACAGCGCCAGGTGCAGCGCCCGGTCCAGCGGAGCGGTGCCGTAGGGGCGGTGTCTCCACCGATCCGAGTTCAGAGTGGCCGCGCGGCGGGCGGCCTGGACGGCGGTCGTCACGGGGCCCGGCGCCGCCGGCCGTGCCTCCGGGCCGCCGGTGTCGGGCGCCGTCTTCGAGGACCCGGGTACCGCGATCGTCTCCAGGTCCCAGGCGAGCAGGCCCCGCATGGAGGAGCCGTCCCGCGTCACCTCGTACATGCCGACCGCCCGATGCAGCCGGTGGTCGGCCACGGCGCGCACCGTCACCGTCCCGGCCTCCGCCGACGGGAGCCGCACCGTGACCTCCGACGGGCCGCCGGCCCCGGAGGTCCGGAACCGGGTCAGTGCCATCGCCGTACGCTCGGCGTCGCCCGCGGAACCGGAGTCCGACCGGCCCGAGCCCTCGTGGGGGCCTTCGCCGTCGGGCCCGCCTGCGGTGACGAGCACCGCGGTCAGTGCGGCGACCGTGGCTGTGGCCGCCGCCGCGGCCGACACTCTGGCCTTCCGGGTACGGGAGACACGCGGGATGCCGGGGATACGAGAGAGACGCATGGTTCGTCTCTACAGGTGAGCGAAGTGATTATCGGTCCAGGCGGGTCGGCGGGCCGTTCCCTGTCACCCGCCCGGCGCACCGGCGCTCACACCGCCAGGACCGCGCGGACCGTCTTGCCGCCGAAGCCGGTGCTCACGATCTCCAGGCGGTTGGCGAGCTGCTGGACCATCGCGAGACCCCGCCCGCTCTCCGAGTCGGTGTCCAGCGGGCGGACGCTGGGCCGGTCCGGACAGTCGTCGTGCACCTCCACGGTCACCTCGCCGTGCGCGAGCTGGAGGCGGAGCCGGCAGCCGGTGTTGCCGTGCCGGACGGCGTTGGCGACGAGTTCGGAGGCTATGAGCGTGGCGTCGTCGACCTGGTCGGCGGTCGGCGCGTCCGTCCGCGGCCGGGTCAGGAAGGCCGAAGTGAGCCTGCGGGCCCTCCCCGCCGACACCGCTGTGCGCGGCAGTGTGTACTCCACGCGGGCGGTCTGCCGGACAGCGCGCTCGTGCGCACGCATGACACCTCACTCCCCTCCAGGACGGTCGGCACTCCCGGCGGTCGGACCCCCCGCCGTCCGGGCCCGCGCGATACGGTGCGCGGCCGGTCCTGCCTACGGGTCATGCCCACGCTGAGTGATCCGCAACCGGCGTCCGGCGTCACAAAGGCGCTAAGAGAGTGGCGGGGGTTACGGGGGATGCGGGAGGCGGCCCGGCCCGTCGTCAGCCCGTCCGGGTGAGCAGGTCCCGGATCGCCTTGGTGACCTCGGCCGGCGCCTCCTCCGCCATGAAGTGGCCGCAAGACACGGTGGAGTGGACCAGATCGGGCGCCCAGGCGGCCCACAGCGCGGCGGCGTCGAACCCGAGCGCGGCGCCCCAGTCCTGCTGGAGGACGGAGACCGGCATCCGCAGCTTGTTGCCCGACTCGCGGTCGGCGAGGTCGTGCGCGACGTCGATGCCCGCGGACGCACGGTAGTCGGCGACGATCGACGGCACCGCCTCGCGCGACGCCTTCAGGTACGCGGCCCAGACGTCGTCCGGGATCGCCGGGGCCTCCGAACCCTCGGCGCCCCCGCTCCGTGCCCACAGGTCGAGGAAGTGGCCGAAGAAGGCGTCCGGGGCCGCGCCGATCAACTCCTCCGGCAGGCCCGGCGGCTGGGCCATGAGATAGAGGTGGAAGCCGACCGCCGCGCTGGTTCCGTGCATCACGTCCCACATGTCCAGCGTGGGCAGGACGTCGAGGGAGCCGAGGTGGGTGACCGTGCCCGGGTGGTCGAGTCCGGCACGGACGGCGACGAGCGCGCCCCGGTCGTGGCCGACGAGGGCGAAGCGGTCGTGGCCCAGTTCGCGGGCGACGGCGACGACGTCGGCGGCCATGGTGCGCTTGGAGTACGTCGTCGGGTGCCCGGCCTCGGGGGGCTCCGACGCTTCGGCCGGCTTGTCGCTGGCGCCGTAGCCGCGCAGGTCGGGGCAGATGACCGTGTGATCGGCGGCCAGGTCGGCGGCCACGTGCCGCCACATCAGGTGGGTCTGCGGGAAGCCGTGCAGGAGGACGACGGGGGTGCCGCCGGACCCTCCGACGGCGACGTTGAGGGACACGTCGGCGGCGACGGGGATGCGGTGGTAGGCGAAGCCCGGGATGGTCGGGGACATGGTTCGCTGCCTCTCAGTGGTGCGGGTGAGGAACGACTTCAGCCTGCCGTGCCTGAATCAGCGCTGAATCAGCGCGCGTACGGTGGCGCATGGCGGCCGGAGAGGGTGGTGACGTGGAACAACGGACCGTTTTCGGGGTGCTCGGGGCTGTGATGGCCGAACGTGACGGTGACCCGCTCGCGTTGAAGGGTCCGCGGCACCGGGCCGTCCTCGCCCGGCTCATCGTGGCCCGTCGGCGGGTGGTGCCGGTCGCCCGTCTGGTCGACGACCTGTGGGAGGTGCCGCCGCCCGGTTCGGTGGGTGCCGTGCAGACCTTCGTCGGCGCGCTCCGCCGGGCCCTGGAACCGGAGCGGCCGCCGCGGGCACCGGCTCGGCTGCTGGTCACCGAGGGCCCCGGGTACGCGTTGCGGGTACCGCCGGACGCGGTGGACGCGTGGCGGTTCGAGTCGGCCGTCGGGGACGCGGTGAAGCTGCCGGCCGAGGAGGCGATCGGGCGGCTGGAGGAGGCGCTCGGGTGGTGGCGGGGGCCCGCGTACGCCGAGTTCGCGGAAGAGGGGTGGGCCCGGTCGGAGCGCTCCCGGCTCGCCGAACTCCGGCTTCAGGCAGTGGAACGCCGGGCCGAGGCTCAGCTCGCGCTCGGCCGTGCCGCCGAGGCGGTTCCCGACCTCGACGCCCACGTCGCCGAACACCCCTGGCGCGAGGACGCCTGGGGTCTCCTCGGCCTCGCGCTCTACCGGGCGGGGCGTCAGGCGGACGCGCTCGCTGTGCTGCGGCGGGCGCGGGTCGCGTTGGCGGACCGGCTGGGGCTGGACCCCGGCCCGGCGTTGCGGCGGCTGGAGGCGGACATCCTGGCGCAGGCGGAAGGGCTGGGACTCTCAGCCCGTCCGGCGCTTGAGGACGAGCGCGAAGCGCGAGAGCGGGGGCCCGGGGGCGCAGCCCCCGGATACGGGACGGGCAGGGGCGGAGGGGGCGAGGAAACCCACGGCCCGCACCCGGACGACGTCGCCGCGCGGATCTGGACACGGGCCACCGCCGCCTACGACCGGGTCGTCGGCACCGGCTCGCCCGCTCGGCTGGAGTCGGCCGTGGGGCTGATGAGGAACCTCGCGGTGACCGGGGGCGGCGGCCTGGAGGCGGCGCGGGAACAACGTATGGCGGTGGTCGCGGCGGCGGAGGAGTCCGGTGACGTGGAGCTGACCGCCCGGGTGATCGGCGCCTACGACGTTCCCGCGATCTGGACGCGCGGCGACGACCCGGAGCTTGCCGGACGGCTCGTCGCGGCGGCCGAGCGGACCCTCGCCGCGCTGCCCGGGGACCCGGCGTACGACGGGGCGCGCTGCCGGCTGCTGGCCACCGTCGCGCTGGAGACGCGCGGCGCGCACGGGTCTCGCGGACCGGAGGCCGCCCGCGAGGCCGAGGAGATCGCCCGGCGCCTGGACGACCCGGCGCTGCTGGCGTTCGCCCTCAACGGGACGTTCATGCAGTCCTTCACCCGGGCCGGCCTCGCCGCGCGGCGGGACGGCATCGGCGCCGAACTGGTCGCGTTGTCCGCCCGGCACGGCCTGACGACCTTCGAGATCCTGGGCCGCCTCATCCGCGTCCAGTCCCGCTGCGCCCTCGCCGACTTCCCCGCCGCGGACGAACACGCCGCAGCCGCCAACCGGCTGGCGGAGCGTCACGAACGGCCGCTGGTAGGGGTGTTCACCGAGTGGTACCGGGCGTTGCGGCTCGCCGCCTCGCCCGCCCCGGAGGAGGCGGAGGCCGCCTACCGGGCCGCAGCCGCGCGGCTGGACGGCGCCGGGATGCCGGGCCTCGAACGCGGACTCCTCGCCCTCGCCCTGCTGAGCCTCAGGGCGCTGCCGGACGGGGCGGACCCGGACGCCGACTGGGGCCCGTACCGCCCCTGGGCCGAACCGCTGATCCTCCTGGCGGCCGGGCGCCGGAAGGAGGCCGCCGTGGCGCTGCGCACCGTCCCCGAGCCGCCCAGGGACCTGCTGTACGAGGCCCTGTGCTGCCTGGAAGTGGGCGCCGCCCTCGCGCTGGGCGACCGGGCGGCCCTGGAGCGCGACCGTGCCCGGCTGCTCCCGGCGGCCGGTGAACTGGCGGGTGCGGGAAGCGGGTTGCTCACCTTCGGCCCCGTGGACCACTGGCTCGAAAGGATCGAGGCGGCGCTGCGTGAGCCGGCCACGCGGTAGCGGTCCCGAGCACGGCGGCGCCCGCTCCGGTGGCCGGCTGTGGGCTGTCCCGTTGTCCCTGGTGGATCAGCGCGCGGCGTCAGATGCGGTGCATCGCAAGGCGGTGCATCGCAAGGCGGAGGGCCGTCCTCATGCTGGGCGTGTTCGGGCGATCCGACAACGCGGCGAGGTGCCGTAGCTGTTGTCGCGCGCCCGCCGGGGATTAGTCGTGCGCCCGCCGGGGATTACGGGACAGCCCTCAGACCATCCGGAAGTCCTCGAAGTCGAAGCCCGGGGCCACGACGCAACTGACCAGGACCTCCTGGCCGGCCGCCGGGCGGGCCGACTGCCAGTGGCCGCCGGGGACGAGGGCCTGCGGGACCTCGCCGTTCTCCACGTCGGGGCCGAGGCGGACGACCGTGGGTGCCTGGCCGGGCCGGTCGGCGTCGCCGCCGAGGAGGAGTTCGAGGGGGCCGCCGCGGTGCCAGAACCAGAGCTCGTCGGAGCGGACCGTGTGCCAGGCGGAGACGTCGCCGGGGGTGAGCAGGAAGTGGATCGCGGTGGCCGCGGCACGGGGCCCGGGGTAGCCGTCGGGCCGGAAGGTTTGCGAGGACCGCCACGTCTCGGCGAACCAGCCGCCTTCGGGATGCCGTTGCATGCCCAACGCGGCTGCCAGCGGTGGTACTTCGGGTTCGTCGGGGGTGAGGGGCCCGGAATCGGGTGAGGTCGGCATCGCAGTTCCCTTCAGCTGGGTCACGCCGGATAGGCGTGCGTCTGGGCCGCCTTCACCGTCGCCCACACCGGAGCGCCCGGACGCAGGTCGAGTTCGGCGGCGGCGACGGT
The DNA here is from genome assembly GCF_044751025.1 of Streptomyces sp. NPDC088747. NCBI lineage: Bacteria > Bacillati > Actinomycetota > Actinomycetes > Kitasatosporales > Streptomycetaceae > Streptomyces > Streptomyces sp. NPDC088747. The sequence continues at coordinate 381,067 of NZ_JBIVKZ010000002.1, read as the reverse complement.
GGTGAGGTCGGCGGCCAGCGGGAGTTCGCCGGTGAGGTCCACGCGGATCTGGTCGCCGTGCGTCTCCAGGCCGCCCACCTCGCAACTCCACAGGTTGCGCGCGCTGGAGCCGGTGGGGCGGTCGCGGTGGAGGGTGACGGCGCCGGGCGGGAACGCCACGAAGACGGGTCCTTCGAGGTCCTCGGTCGTCGTGATCGCCGGGCCGGTGTCCAGCCGTACGGTGTGGCCGTCCGCCCGGCCCCGGTAGAGGTTGAGGCCGACCAGCTGGGCGATGTAGTCGGTGCGCGGGTGGCGCGCGATGTCCGCCGGGGTGCCGTCCTGGACCACGCGGCCGTCCTCGACGACGACCAGCCGGTCGGCCAGCACCATCGCGTCCAGCGGATCGTGCGTCACCAGTACGGCCACCGCCTCGAAGTCGGCCAGGTGGCGCCGGAGTTGGGCCCTTACGTCGAGGCGGGTGCGGGCGTCCAGCGCGGCCAGCGGTTCGTCGAGCAGCAGCAGCCGGGGGTGGGTGGCCAGCGCGCGGGCGAGGGCGACGCGCTGGGCCTGGCCGCCCGACAGCCGGCGCGGTTTGGCGCCCGCGTGGTCGGCCAGGCCCATCCGGTCCAGCCACCCGGCGGCCTGTGCGCGGGCCTCAGCCTTCGGTACGCCCTGGCAGCGCGGCCCGAACGCGACGTTGTCGAGCGCGGTCAGGTGCGGGAAGAGCAGGTAGTCCTGGAAGACGACGCCGACCGGCCGGGACTCGGGCGGCGTACGGTCCAGGTCGGCGCCGTCCAGGCGGAGCCGGCCCCCGTCGGAGAGCGGGGTGAGCCCGGCCAGGGCGCGGAGCGCGGTGGTCTTGCCCGCGCCGTTCGGACCGAGGAGCGCGACGACGTCGCCGGGGGCGGCCGTCAGCACGACGTCCAGGTGGAAGGACCCTCGGTCGACGACGATCCGGCTGTCCAGCCCCGCACCGGACCCGAGCCCCTTGCCCGACACGGCGGACGTCCTGGCGGTCATGACACTCCGGGCGTGGGGGAGGTGAGGGTGGTGGGGGAGGTGGGGGAGGTGACGGTCGGGGCGGCGGTGGAGGTCGAGGCCTTCCGTGCGGTGACGGTTACGACGGTGGAGGCCCTTCGCGTCGCGCCCGTGCCGGTGCTGGTGCCCGTGCTGGTCGGGGCGGACTTCCGTGCCGTGCCCGTGCCCGTGCTGGTCGGGGCGGACCTCCGTGTCGTGCCCGTCGCGGTGCGGGTCGAGGGAGACTTCCGTGTCGTGCCCGTGCCCGTGCCGGTCGGGGCGGACTTCCGTGCCGTGCCCGTCGCGGTGCCGGTCGGGGCGGACCTCCGTGTCGTGCCCGTGCCGGTCGGGGCGGACCTCCGTGTCGCGCCCGTCGCGGTGTCGGTCGAGGGAGACCTCCGTGTCGTGCCGGTCCTCATGTCACCCCCGTCAGCCAGCGGTCCCGCAGGGCCGCGAGGACGGCGACCGATACGGCGAGCAGGACCAGGCTCAGCGCGATCGCCGCGGCCGGGTCGCTCTGGAGGGCAAGGTATACCGCCAGCGGCATGGTCTGGGTGCGGCCGGGGAAGTTGCCGGCGAAGGTGATCGTCGCGCCGAACTCGCCGAGCGCGCGGGCCCAGGCCAGCACGGAACCGGCCGCGATGCCGGGCGCGATCAGCGGCAGGGTGACCCGGCGGAACGCGGTGAAGCGGGACGCGCCGAGCGTCGTCGCCGCCTCCTCGTAACGCGGGTCGGCGGCCCGCAGCGTGCCCTCCACGCTGATGACCAGGAACGGCATCGCCACGAACGCCTCGGCCACCACCACCCCCGCCGTGGTGAACGGCAGCGTGATGCCGAAGGCCGAGTCCAGCCACTGCCCGACGACGCCGTTGCGGCCCAGCGCGAGGAGCAGCGCGACACCGCCGACCACCGGGGGCAGTACGAGGGGCAGCGTCACCAGCGCCCGTACGAGACCGCGGCCGGGGAAGTCCGTGCGGGCCAGCAGCCAGGCGAGCGGCACCCCCAGGACCAGGCTCACGGCCGTCGCCGCCGTCGCCGTGAGCAGCGACAACTGCAGGGCCTGCCAGACCTCCGGGCTGCTGAGCTGGTCGGGTAGGCCGCGCCAGGGTGCCCGGACGAGAAGGGCGGCCAGGGGGAGGAGCAGGAAGGCCAGTCCCACGAGGGCGGGCAGCAGGAGGGGAAGCGGCACCCCGCCCCGGACGCGCCGACGCCGCGCCCCACCGGTGCGGGTGTCGGTCGCGGCGTCGGCCCTGCCCGGTCGGGTCACGGCTTCAGGAACCCCGCGGCCGTCAGCACCTTCTGACCCTCGGCGGACCGGACCAGCGCGATGAACGCCTTGGCGGCCTCGGCGTTCGGCGCGTCCTTGAGCAGCGCGATCGGGTAGTCGTTGACGGCCTCGGCCGACTCGGGGAAGTCCACGCCCTCCACCTTGTCACCCGCCGCGTTCACATCGGTCTTGTAGACGACCGCGGCGTCGGCCTCCTTCAACTCCACCTTCGTCAGGGCGCTCTTGACGTCCTGCTCGTAGGAGACCGGGGTGAGCTTGAGGCCGCTCGCGTCCAGCGCCGTCTGCGCGGCGGCGCCGCACGGCACCTCCTTGTCGCAGAGCACCACCTTGAGACCGGACTTGGCGAGGTCCTTCAGGGAGGCGACCTTGTCCGGGTTGCCGGGCAGTGTCGCGATCTCCAGCTGGTTGCGCGCGAAGGTGGCCGGGGTGCCCTGCGCGTCCTTCGCGTCCGTCACGATCGCCATCGTCTTGGGGCTCGCGGAGGCGAACACGTCGGCCGGGGCGCCCCCGGTGATGCTCGCGGCGAGCGTGTCGCTTCCGCCGAAGCTGAACGTCACCTTCGTACCGGGGTGGGCCTTCTCGAAGTCCTCGCCCAGCGTCGTGAAGCTCTCCTTGAGCGAGGCGGCGGCGAAGACGGTCACCGTGCCGGAGAGCTCCGGGGAGGCGGACGACGAGGCCGAGGACGACGAGGACGACGAGTCGGAGTCGGAGGAGGAGCAGGCGCTGAGCGCCAGGAGGACGGCGGCGCCGCCCCCGGCGAGGCGTACGGAACGGGTCTTCACGGAGCTACTCCCTCGGGCAGGCACGTGCCGATCATACTTCCGCGTATGCGAGGCGTAAGTCTCCTGTCGCATCGCATGAGCCGGGTGATCGGCCGAGCGGGCTTGTATGTGCGTTCGTACCGGCCTGCGCGCGTCCGGATACCGTCGTCACGGAGGTGACTGATGCTGCTGCGTCAGCTGGAATACCTGGTCGCGCTCGCCCGGGAACGGCACTTCGCGCGGGCCGCCGCCGCCTGTTTCGTGTCGCAGCCCTCGCTGTCCGCGGCGATCCGGCGCCTGGAGCACGAGCTGGACGTGCCGATCGTGCGGCGGGCCAGGCGGTACGAGGGGCTGACCCCGGAGGGGGAGGTCGTCCTCGCCTGGGCGCACCGCATCCTGGCCGAGCGGGACGCCCTGCGCCAGGAGCTGTCGGCGCTGCGCGGCGGCCTGACCGGCACCCTGCGCCTGGCCATCGTCCCCACCGCGCTGCCGGCCGCCTCCCTTCTCACCAACCCGTTCTGCGAGCGCCATCCGCGGGCCCGGGTCAGCCTGCGGTCGCTGTCGTCGGCCGAGATCACCCACGGTTTCGCCGAGTTCGAGCTGGACGCGGCGATGACGTATCTGGACGACGACGAGCTGCGTCACGTACGACGGTTTCCGCTGTACGAGGAGCGGTACGTGCTCCTCACTCCTGACCGGGGGCCGCCGGCCGGTGCGGCGACGGCGCGCTGGGCGGACGCGGCGACGCTGCCCCTGTGTCTGCTGAGCCCTCGGATGCGCAACCGCCGGATCATCGACGAGTGCTTCGCCGCCGACGGGGCGAAGGCCGAGCCCGCGATCGAGTCGGACAGCGTCGCCGGGCTGTACGCGCATCTGCGGGGCGGCCGTTGGTCCAGCGTGATCTCGCACGCCTGGCTGCACATGTTCGGGGTGCCGGAGGGGATGCGGGTGGTTCCGCTGGAGGGCCCGGCGCACGGGCCGCGGGTCGGGCTCGTGGTGGCCGAGGGCGATCCGCAGTCCGTACTGGCCCAGGCCCTGCTGAAAGTCGCGCGGGAGGCGGACGTACGGGACGCGCTGGACGCCCTGCTGCACACGTACCTGGACGAACGGGGCTGAGACCCGGCTCCCGGCTCGGACGGAGGGCGGGAGATCCGAACCAGGGCTCAGGCGCGGTCGATGTGCACGTTCGTGGACTTCACCCGGGCGGTGGCCTCCATGCCGACCTCCAGGCCCAGTTCCTCCACGGCTTCGCGGGTGAGGAGGGAGACCAGCCGGTGCGGGCCGGCCTGGATCTCGACCTGGGCGGCGACGTCGCCGAGCTTGACGGCGGTGACGATGCCGGCGAAGGCGTTGCGCACGGAGGTGTAGGAGACGGCGTCCTCCTCGGCGCCGGTCCTGGCCAGCTCGACCGAGAACGCGGCCAGGTCCCGGCCGTCGATGAGCCGCCGCCCGCCCTCGTCCCGGTGGGTGGTGACCCGCCCGGCGTCCGCCCACCGTCGGGCGGTGTCCGGGCTCACGCCCAGCAGCCGGGCGGCCTGGCCGATCGTGTAGGACTGCATGCGCGTCACGATACGTGGGACCAGGCACCCACCCCGCCGCACACCGACCCAGCCCCGCCGCACACCGGCCCCCGCCGCCCCCCGCGCGCCGGACCTGGCCGCGCCCGCCCTGAGACGGCTCCGCGACACGCGCCGGGCAGCGTGCCCGGTTGGGGCGGGCGATCCGGGCGGCGCTGCGTGCGACGGAGTGTTCGCCGGACGGGGGCGGCTGATCGCCGGGCCGGACCGGCCGGCCGAGAGGATCGGGCGCGGTGACCTGGGCACCGTACGGCGGCCCGGGACGAGGCCCTCGGCCGGCCGGTCGCCCTCGAACGACATCCCCTGGTGCCACCTCGCCGACGGCGAACTCGCCGCGCACTGCGAACGCACTCGCCGTGCTCTGCGATCGCACCCGCCGCGAGGCACGCGGCGCCGCCCGGATCGCGCATCCCGACGTGGTCGTCGGCCATGACGTCTCAGCCACGGGCGAGCGCTTCCACGGGTGGGGTGCGCAGCGCCTGGCGGGTGGGCAGTTCGACGGTGAGGAAGGCGATGGTGGCGACCACCGCCGCGATGGCGGGCAGCAGCCACAGTGGTCCCGCGGGCCAGGGCCGGTGCAGGAAGCCCAGGGAGAGCAGCGCGAGCGGGACGACGGACAGCAGCGGGCCGGTGACCAGCGCGACGGCGGTGATGAGGCCGGCCTCGCGGCGCATCATCGAGCGGACCTGCGCGGGCGTGGCGCCGATCAGCTGGAGCGTGGCGAGTTCGGTGCGGCGGGCCGCGGTACCGGCGACGAGCTTGTTGGCGATGCCGAGCAGGAGATAGCCGAGCAGTACGGCGAGCACGGCGACGTTGATCCACAGCTCGGGCGCGACCCCGCCCACGCCCCCTGGCTCGGCGTTGTCCCGCACGGCCAACCCGGGCCGGGACGCGGCCAGTTCACCGACATTCCGCAGCGCGGCGTCGGTGCCGTCGGTGCGCACCAGCACGGACTGGTCCAGGCCCGTCGTGGTGTGACCGGCGGCCAGGTCGCGGGAGAGCACGACGGGCCCGAAGCCGAGCCCGCGGGCGTACGTCGCCACGACCCGGGCGGTCACGGGGGTGCCGTCGCCGAGGATCAGCCCGACCCGCTTGCCCACCCGCGCGTCACGCGACCCGGCGACGTCCGTCCCGACGGCGATGGTGTCACCGCTGAGCCCCGCCAGGTCGCCGGTGCGCACGTCGAGGTCGAGGACGCCCGCCGCGGCCGGCGTCAGCACCAGCGCGGAACTGCTCTCGATCGTTTCGTCGCCCGCCATCTTGTACGGCCACAGCGCGGTGGTCGTGGTGACGGGAGCTGCCGCTCGCACGCCCGGCGTGTCCCGCACGGCGGGGAGCAGGTCGTCGGGGACACCGCCGAGTCCCGGTGCGGTCAGGCGGAGTTGGGCCCGCGTGCCGTCGTGCACGTCCTTGTGGGTGGCCGCGACGCGACCCCGGACGCGGGCCCGACCTCGGCCCTGGACCCGTCCCCGGACGCCAGCCCGGCATCGGGCCTGGACGCGGCCTCGGACGCGGGCCCGACCTCGGCCCTGGACCCGTCCCCGGACGCGGGCCCGACCTCGGCCCTGGACGCGACCCCGGACGCGGGCGGCTGGGACTTCGGCGCGGGGCCGGGGTTGGAGTCGGGACTGTGCCCGGACCCCGGCTTCGGCAGGGAGTTCGGCATGGGACTACTCCGTCTCCAGGTTGGTGACGCACGTGGCCAGTTCGGCGGCGCTCGGCGCCTTGAACGTGTCGACGACCCGCCCGTCGGCCATCACCGCCGCCAGGTCCGCGTGTGCCGCGGCGCCCGGGTCGTGGGTGACCATCACGACGGTCTGGCCGAGGTTGTCCACCAGGTCGCGCAGCAGAGCCAGCACCTCGCGGGCGGTCCGCAGATCCAGCGCGCCGGTCGGCTCGTCGGCGAACACGACGGCGGGCCTGGCGGCCAACGCCCTTGCTATCGCGGCCCGTTGCTGCTGCCCGCCGGACAGCTCGGCGGGCCGGTGCGCGAGCCGCCCGCCCATTCCGACCCGCTCGACCAGGCCGCGCACCCACTCCGGGTCGGGCCGCCGGCCGGCCAGCCGCAGCGGCAGCAGGATGTTGTCCTCGACGCTCAGCGAGGGCACCAGGTTGTAGGCCTGGAAGACGAACCCGATGCTTCTCCTGCGGAGTTCGGTGCGGCGGGTCTCGTTCAGGCCGCCGATCTCCGTGCCGTCGATGAAGACCTGCCCGCCGGTCGGCGAGTCCAGCCCGGCGGCGCAGTGCATCAACGTGCTCTTGCCCGACCCCGAAGGCCCCATCACGGCCAGGAAGGTGCCGGCCTCCACGGTGAGGGAGACGTCGTCGAGGGCGCGCACCCCGCCCGGGTAGGTCTTGCTGACACCGGCCAGCTCGACGGCGGCCGCGTGTCCGGACCGGCTCGTCATGTTCCTCGCGACCGCCGCCCTGTTCCTCATGACCGCCCCCGGTTCAGGCGGTGGTGGGCGACGAGCGCGGCGGCGCAGGCCAGGGTGAGGACACCGAAGCCGATCCCGAAGTACACACCGGCGCCGCCGATCGAGGAGGTCACCATGTTGGCGACGGCGCCGAGCAGCAGCAGCGTCCACAGCAGGGGACGTACGATCCCGCCGTCGTCGCCGGTGGCGGGCTCGGGCCGGTAAGGCTCGGGCCGGTAGGGCTCGGGGGAGGCGAGGTCGTGGTGTGCGTCGGTCATGGGACGCTCCTTGGTCGCGGTGGTCGCGGTGTTCGCGGGGCTCTGGGGCACACCACGAAGCTACGAACGATCACCGCCGCGAACGATCCGGCCAGCGGGCCGACCTAGGTACAGCAGGCTGTACCTGACCCGGTGGGCGGGCCTCGCGAGGGCGGTGGGGCCCGGTGCCGCGAGGTGCCCTATCGTCACCGTTCAGGAGGTGCGGATGCCTGTGCGCGATGCCGTCGACGTCGTACCCGCCAAGAACCCCGGACCGGGCACCGGCCCGAGGCCCGCCCGCCCGTGGGACGCGTTCGCCCGTGCGCGGACCGCCCTGGACGCGTTCGAGCACATCGTGGGCGGGTTCGGCACCGCCGTCCTCGCGCTCGTCATGCTGCTGTGGGTGGCGGTCACGGCGGTGGCCTGTCTGGTCGGGGTGGGACTCCTCCTGGTGCCCGGCACGCTGCGCGCGGTGCGGGCGCTCGCCGACCGCGAACGCGCACGGCTGTCGCAGTGGGGCCCCGAGATCATCGGCCGTGAGCCGGGCACGGGACCGACCGGGCTGCGCGAGGCCTTCGCGGACCGCGCCACCCGGCGCGAACTGCGCTGGCTGGTCAGCCACGCCTTCTTCGGGCTGCTGCTCGGCATGACCGGCCTCACGCTGCCGCTGACCGCGGCGACCAACGCCACGTTCCCGCTCTGGTGGCGGCTGCTGCCCGCGGGCGAGGCGACGGACTCCCTCGGCCTGGTCTCCGTGGACGACGGGGCCAGTGCCTTCGCGGTCAGCCTGCTGGGTCTCGGCTGGTTCGCCGTCGCCGTGGGCCTCGAACCGGTGCTGGCCTGGCTTCAGGCATGGCCGGGACGGCGGCTCCTGGCGCCCGACCCCGGCACCGATCTCGCCCTGCGCGTCGCCCAGTTGACCTCGACCCGGGCCGCTGCCCTGGACGCGCACGCCACCGAACTGCGCCGCATCGAGAGGTCGTTGCACGACGGCACGCAGAACCGCATGGTCGCCGTCACCGTCCTGCTCGGCGCGGCCCGCCGCGCGGTGGAACGCGATCCGTCCGCCGCCGACGCCATGCTCGAACAGGCGCAGGGCGCCGCCGAACAGGCCCTCGCCGAACTGCGCGCGGTGGTCCGCAGCATCCTGCCGCCGGTCCTGACCGACCGCAGCCTGACCGACGCGCTCTCCGGCCTCGCCGCCGGCTGCCCGGTCCCCTGCCGGATCGACGCCGACGTGCCCCAGCGGTTCGCCGCCTCCGTCGAGGCCACCGCCTACTTCGTCGTCGCCGAGGCGCTCACCAACATCGCCAAGCACAGCGGGGCCCGGCGGGCCACCGTCACCGTCCGCCGTCGCGAGGACCGGCTGTGGCTGGCGATCACCGACGACGGGCGGGGCGGCGCGGACGAGGCGGCCGGCTCGGGCCTGGTCGGCATCCGCCGCCGTACCGAAGCCCACGACGGAACCTTCGCCCTGGCCAGCCCACCCGGCGGCCCCACCACCATGGAAGTGAGCCTGCCGTGCGGACTGTGACCCACGAACCGGAAGTGAGCCCCCCGTGCGGATCGTGATCGCCGAGGACGACCCGCTGCTGCGCGAGGGGCTCGCGCTGCTGCTGCGGGCGGAATCGCTGGACGTGGTGGCCACCGCCGGGACACCGGACGACTTCCTGGCCGCCGTCGAGAAGCACGAACCCGACGTCGCCATCGTCGACGTACGGATGCCGCCCACGCACACCGACGAGGGCATCGTGGCGGCCGTGCGGGCCAGGCGGACGCAGCCGGGTCTCGCCGTGCTGGTGCTCTCCGCCTACGTCGAGCAGGCCTTCGCCACCGACCTGCTCGCCGAGGGCAGCGCCCGGCTCGGCTATCTGCTCAAGGAACGGGTGGGCCGCGTCCAGGAGTTCCTTGAGGCGCTGCACCGGGTCGCGGCCGGCGGCACCGCCATCGACCCCGAGGTCGTCGCCCAGCTCTTCGCCCGCACCCGCCCCGACACCCGGCTGGACCGCCTCAGCCCACGCGAACGCGACGTGCTCGCGCTGATGGCGGAGGGCCTGGGCAACACCGCCGTCGCCGAGCGGCTCGTCGTCACCGAGGGCGCCGTCCACAAACACATCCGCAGCATCTTCGCCAAGCTCGACCTGACGCCCACCGACCGTACGGACCGCCGGGTGGCCGCCGTACTGCACTACCTGGACGACACCCACCGCAGGTCCTGACCGCCAGGCTCCGCCGTGTTGCCGAAGCGGCAACAGGGCTGGCCACCGGCGCGCCTCACTCCGGATGATCGAAGGACGGCCAGGCCCGAAGGACGGCCAGGCCCCGACGGCTTGCCGACCGGCCCGACGGCTTGCCGACCGGCCCGACGGCAGGCCGTCCGGCCCGTCGGCAGGCCGACCGCACGGCAGGCCGAGCCCCGAGCCCCGAGCCCCGGAGGACCCCATGGCGCCCCAACCCCCTGTTCCCGCCCCCGCCGCGACCCACCGGCTGGTCCCCTCCCCCGCCGGACGGATCCACCTGGTGGAGCAGGGCAGCGGACCCATGGTGCTGCTCGTGCACGGCTTCCCGGAGTCCTGGTACTCCTGGCGCCACCAGCTCCCGGCGCTGGCCGCGGCCGGGTACCGCGCGGTCGCCGTCGACGTCCGCGGCTACGGCCGCTCCTCGCGGCCCGCCGCCCCGGAGGCGTACCGGATGGTCGAACTGGTCGAGGACAACGCGGCGGTGGTGCACGCCCTGGGCGAGCGGTCCGCGGTGATCGTCGGCCACGACTGGGGGTCGGCCATCGCCGCCGACTCGGCCCTGCTCCGGCCGGACGTCTTCCGCGCGGTGGGGCTGCTGAGCGTGCCGTACGCGCCGCGCGGCGGACCCCGGCCCAGCGAGATCTTCGCCGGGATGGGCGGGGAGGGGCGGGACGAGTTCTACGTCTCCTACTTCCAGGAGCCCGGCCGCGCCGAGGCGGAGATCGAGCCCGACGTACGCGGCTGGCTCGCCGGCTTCTACGCCGCCCTGTCCGCCGACACCATGCCGGAACCCGGCGCGCCCGACCCGCACTTCGTCGCCCCCGGCGGCACACTGCGCGACCGCCTCCCCGCCGACGGACGGCTGCCCGGCTGGCTCGGCGAGGACGAACTCGACTTCTACGCCGGGGAGTTCGAGCGGACCGGCCTGAGCGGGGCGCTGGCCAGGTACCGGAACATGGACCGCGACTGGGAGGACCTCGCGGACTTCGACGGCGCCCCGGTCACCCAACCGTCGCTGTTCCTCGGCGGCGCCCTGGACGCCTCCACCACCTGGCTGGCCGACGCGATCGAGGCCTACCCGCTCACGCTGCCCGGCCTGTCCGCCTCCCACATCCTCGACGGCTGCGGACACTGGCTCCAGCAGGAACGCCCCGCCGAGACCAACCGGCTCCTCCTCGACTGGCTGGCCTCCCTGCCCGCCTGACCTACCAGCGGCCCGGCTCCGTCCCGACGATCGCCTCGGAGGGCCTGCCGTCCACGCCGACCGGGATGTCACCGGTGAGCATGACCCGGTGCATGACGCGCGGGTGGTCGACCCGGGCCAGGTCGTTCGGCGCCAGGTGGATGGTGGCGCGGTTGTCCCAGAAGGCCACGCTGCCCGGCTCCCAACGGAAACGGACGGTGTACTCGGGCCTGGTCGCCTGCTCCAGCAGCATCTCCAGGAGCAGCCGGCTCTCCGCGCGGGAGACGCCCTGGATCTGCTCCAGGTAGTAGCCGTTGACGAACAGCACCCGCTCACCCGTCTCCGGGTGCACCCGTACCAGGGGGTGGCCGGAGGCGACCTGCCGGTCGAGCAGATGCCGCAGGTACGCGTCGTCGCCCGGCCGGGGCTGGTAGCCGACCCCGAGCCGGTGCTCGGCGCGCAGCCCGTCGACGAAGTCCCGCACCGGCTCCGACAGTCCGGCGTACGCCGCCGCCAGGTTGGACCACGTGGTGTCACCGCCGTACGGGGGTACGGTCTCGGCGCGCAGAACGGTCGCGGCCGGCGGGTCGATCCGGGCGCCGTGGTCGCAGTGCCAGCCCCGCAGCAGGGTGTGCCGGCGCCGCTCCAGCCACTCGGCGTGGTCCATGCCGTAGCGCCCGCCCAGTTCCAGCCGGTCGGCCGTGGTCTCCACCTGGGGGAACCCCTCCGGCGAGGCGCTGCCCCGTTTGCCCAGGGTCACCGGCTCGCCGAACCGGCGTGCGAACGCGATGTGCGCCGCGTGGTCCAGCCGCTGGTCCCGGAAGAACACCACCTTCCAGCGCAGCACCGCCGCCCGGATCACCGCGACCACCGCGTCGTCCAGCGGCCCGGCCAGATCGACCCCCGTGATCTCCGCGCCGATCAGCCCCGCGACCGGCTTCACCTCGACACCCTCGACACCCTCGGCACTCCCGGTGCCGCCGACTCCCCCGATTCCCCCGACTCCCTCGCCACTGTCATCTGTTGTCGTCGTCATCCGCGCTCCGTCGGCCGTGGTTCGCCCCCGTCGGAAGAATCATGGACCGCGGCCCGGCCCGCCGGACAGGGCGCGTGGGCTCCGCCGAGGCGGTCGTCCCTGCCCTCGCCCTGTCGGGATGCGCGTCGGGCCAGCACTCTGGATGCTCGGGGAAGGTCCTCCCTCACGCCTGTGTGTCCACCGACCGAAGGAAGCCCATCCCATGACCACCATCGCCATCATCGGTGCGGGACCCGGACTCGGAGCGGCCGTCGCGCGACGGTTCGGCCGGGAGGGTCACGAGGTCGCCCTCATCTCGCGCAGCCGCGAACGCGTCGACGCCCTCGCCGCCGACCTGGCCCGCGCGGGCGTCACCGCGCGGGGCTTCACCGCCGACGTACGCGAACCGAAGACCCTCGAAGCGGCCCTGGACGCGGCGTCCGCCACCCTCGGCCCGGTCGAGATCCTCCAGTACAGCCCGGTCCCGCAACGCGACTTCATGCGGCCGGTCCTGGAGACGGCGCCCGCCGATCTCGTGGGCCCCATCGAGTTCTCGGTGTACGGGCCCGCGGCGGCCGTCCGCCATGTGCTGCCCTCCATGCGGTCGCTGGGCCGCGGCACCGTCCTCCTCGTGAACGGCGGCACCGCCGTGGTCCCCCACCCCGACCGGGCCGGCACCTCGATCGCCTTCGCCGCCGAGAGCGCGTACGGCCACCTGCTGCACGACACCCTCGCCCCCGAGGGCATCCATGTGGCGCAGCTCGTCATCCCCGGCGCGATCATCGAGGGCCACGACAGGAAGGCCCCCGCGGCACTCGCCGACGCCCTGTGGAACATCCACCGCGAGCGCCACGGCTTCCGCCACTTCGCCGACGACCTGGACAGCTGAGCGGGCGACGGTCCGCGACCGAACGTAGCGTTGACCGGGCCAAAGGGCGGGGGAGCGGCGCGGTAGGGCGCCCCTGTCGGGCAACAGAGAGCGGAAGAACTGATGCGAGCAACCCTGATCTACGGCGCCGGTGACATCCGCGTCGAGAACGTGCCGGATCCGAAGATCCAGCACCCGGCCGACGCCGTCGTACGGGTGCTGCGCTCCTGCATCTGCGGCAGCGACCTGTGGCCCTACGCCTCGCGGCCCGCGACCGGGCACGGCGACCGCATCGGCCACGAGTTCCTCGGCGTCGTCGAGGAGACCGGCTCGGAGGTGTCCGGCCTGAAGCCGGGCAACGTGGTCGTGGCGCCCTTCGTCTGGTCGGACAACACCTGCGACTTCTGCGCCGAGGGACTCCAGACCTCCTGCCGCCACGGCGGCCAATGGGGCGCGGACGGCGTCGACGGCGGCCAGGGCGAGGCCGTCCGGGTCCCGCAGGCGCAGGGCACCCTGGTCAAAGTGCCGGTCGCGGAGGACTCCGTCCTGCTGCCCTCCCTGCTGACCCTGTCGGACGTGTTCTGCACCGGCCACCACTGCGCGGTCACGGCGGGCGTCGGCCCCCGTACGACGGTGACGGTGGTCGGCGACGGAGCGGTGGGCCTGTCCGCCGTGCTCGCCGCCAGGCGGCTGGGCGCCGAGCGGATCATCCTGATGGGCCGGCACGAGGTCCGTACGGAGCTCGGGCAGGAGTTCGGCGCGACCGACGTGGTGGCCGAGCGCGGTGCCGAAGGCGTCGAGCGCGTACGGGAACTCACGCGAGGCGACGGCACCCACACCGTGCTGGAGTGCGTCGGCACGCTCCCGGCGCTGGAGATGTCGCTCGGCGTGGTCCGCGCGGGCGGCACCGTCAGCCGGGTCGGCGCCCCGCAGTACGACGAGGTGCCCATGGGCTTTTCGGACTTCATGCGGAACATCACCCTCACCGGGGGCGTCGCGCCCGCCCGCGCCTACATCGAGGAGCTGATGCCCGACGTCCTGGAGGGCCGCATCCTGCCGGGCCGGGTCTTCGACACCACCGTCGGCCTGGACGGGGTACCGGACGGCTACCGCGCGATGGCCGACCGCACCGCCCTGAAGGTCCTCATCAACCCGTGACAGCTCACCCCGCCGTCCGGGTGCTCAGCTGGAGCTGTCGGTCGTTTCCTTCGTGGAGCGGCGGTACTCGGCGTTGATGCGCTGTGCCTCCTCCAGCTGGTCCTCGAGGATGACGATGCGGCAGGCGGCCTCGACCGGGGTTCCCTTGTCGACGAGCTCGCGGGCGCGGGCGGCGATCCGCAGCTGGTAGCGGGAGTACCGCCGGTGCCCGCCCTCCGAGCGGAGCGGAGTGATGAGACGGGCCTCACCGATGGCCCGGAGGAAGCCTGGGGTGGTGCCGAGCATCTCGGCGGCCCGGCCCATCGTGTACGCGGGGTAGTCGTCGTCGTCCAGACGGCCACTGAGCGGAGTATCTGCTGTCATTTCACCTCGATGTGCAACGCGTCGAGGGGCCCTGGCGCCGTACGGCACCAGGGCCCCGGAGGAAATTCAACACCATCGGCAGGACCTGCCGCTGCGCCGACTTTCCGCAACCTTCCTGACCTGCGAACTTCATGTACCGCTTCCCGCCAGTTCGTGTCTGCCGGGTCTCGCTCGACTAGGGATGCGTCCAAAATCTTAGCCAGGACGCCGGTCAATGTCTACTTTGGCAAGAGTAGATTTCAGACGGCTGGAGAGGCAAGTATTCTCCGGGCCGCGGGATGGGGAGTCAGGCGGCCGGGTCGCTGAATAGAATCGGCTCCCATGTCGAACCCTGACGAGCTGCTCGTTGACATCTCCGCCATGGTGGAGTCCGGGCAAAGCAATCAGATGTCGCTCACCGTGGTCGCCGGCGGCGCTGTCATCACCGGCCGGCTGGCTCCCGAGGCCGTGTGGAGGGAGCGCGTGTCGGAGGTCCTCAAGGACTCGGACCGCCTGGGCCCCTTCTCGGACGTCTTCACCGCCCACCGGACTCCGGACCGGGCACAGGGGGAGGCGCCGGGCGGAACACGGGACGAGACGCCGGACCGGTCGGCGGCCCCGCCCGACCCCGGCGCGGCGGCCCCCACCCATCTGCACTTCCACCTCGCCCGGATCCTCCAGGGCAACGTGGGGATCCCCGAGACCGGCGGCATGTTCCGCGTCGCGATCAAGGACGTCAGCGCCTGGACCGTGGGGGACTTCAGCTACTCCGACCACTGAGAACCCGAGGAAACGCGAGGAGGGCCCTGCCGGCGTGTGCCGGCAGGGCCCTCCTCGTGGTGTCGCGGGGACCGCGGTGCTGCTCAGACCTCCAGCGGGGCGGGGCTGCCGAGCAGCGCCGACGCGTTCTCCAGCGGGGTCAGCGGGGGCGCGGCGGGTGCGGCGGGCGCGGTCTCCTGACCGCTGCGGCAGGTGAAGCCGAGCCGGGTCATGGCCCGGGTGACCTCGCCGCCGGTGAAGTCGCGGCGGTCCTGCCGGGTGATGACCTCGCCCACCTGCTTGACGGGGTAGTGGGTGCGGCCGATGATCACGGACTCACCGGTGATCGGCTCGGGCTTGACGCCCTTCATCGATTCGAGCACGCCGAACTTGGTGAGGTCGAACGGGAATCGGGCGATGACACAGCGCATGATGCCTCACAGGGGCTGAGGAGGGGGCGGGGAGGGGACGAGCTGCCGGCCGTGGGCGGGTGGAGGGGTGGAGAGGGACCACCCGCCGTCGGTCGAGCCTAGGCCGCGGGCTTGACGGCGGGGCGCCGCTGTCCGGTGCGGCCACGCCGGCCCCGGGACGAGGAGGACGAGGAGCCGGAGCCGCCGCGCCGCGGCCGCTCCACCACAGGCGCCCTGATGACGACCGGGACACCCGAGGGGGCCTGGGCGCCGGTGATCCGGTTCAACTCGGCCTCACCCGAACGTACTTGGGTGGTCTGCGGGGTGATGCCCGCGGCGACCATCAGCCGGCTCATCTCGCGGCGCTGGTTGGGCGTCACCAGGGTGACGACGCTGCCGGACTCGCCGGCACGGGCCGTACGTCCGCCGCGGTGCAGGTAGTCCTTGGGGTCGGTGGGCGGGTCGACGTTGACGACGAGGTCCAGGTTGTCGACGTGGATCCCGCGCGCGGCGACGTTGGTCGCCACCAGCACCGTCACGTGCCCGGTCTTGAACTGGTCCAGCGTCCGGGTGCGCTGCGGCTGGGACTTGCCGCCGTGCAGGGCGGCGGCGCGGACGCCGCTGCTCAGCAGGTGCTCGGTCAGCCGGTCCACCGCGTGCTTGGTGTCCAGGAACATGAGCACCCGGCCCTCACGGGCCGCGATCTCGGTGGTCGTCCGGTTCTTGTCCGCGCCGTGCACGTGGAGCACGTGGTGCTCCATCGTGGTGACGGCCCCCGCGGACGGGTCGACGGAGTGGACCACCGGGTCGGTCAGGTAGCGCCGGACCAGCAGGTCGACGTTGCGGTCGAGGGTGGCCGAGAAGAGCATCCGCTGCCCCTCGGGACGCACCTGGTCGAGCAGCGCGGTCACCTGGGGCATGAAGCCCATGTCGGCCATCTGGTCGGCCTCGTCGAGGACGGTGATGGCGACCTGGTTCAGCCGGCAGTCGCCGCGGTCGATGAGGTCCTTGAGCCGGCCGGGGGTCGCGACGACGACCTCCGCGCCGCCGCGCAGCGCGCCGGCCTGCCTGCCGATCGACATCCCGCCCACCACGGTGGCCAGACGGAGTCGCACGGCGCGGGCGTACGGGGTGAGCGCGTCGGTGACCTGCTGGGCCAGCTCGCGGGTGGGGACGAGGACGAGGGCGAGCGGCTGCCTGGGCTCGGCGCGCTGACCGGCCGTACGGGCGAGCAGCGCGAGGCCGAAGGCGAGGGTCTTGCCCGAGCCGGTGCGGCCACGGCCGAGGACGTCACGGCCGGCGAGCGAGTTCGGCAGGGTCGCCCCCTGGATGGGGAACGGCACGCTCACGCCCTCCTGGCCGAGCGCGGTCAGCAGCGCCGCCGGCATCTCCAGGTCGGCGAACGCCTCGACGGGCGGCAGCGCGGGAGTGATCGTCTTCGGCAGCGCGAACTCGCCCTGCGGCGCGGCCGGCCTGCGGCCGTAGCCCGCCCCGCGACCGCCGCCGCCGGAGCGGCCGGCGCCCCTGGCGTAACCGGAACCCCCGGAGCCGGCGGAGCCGGAATTCCCGGAGCCATATCCGCCGGAGCCGGAACCTCCGGTGCGTGTGCGCGAGAAACGATCGTTCGTGCGGCTACGTGTGCGGTCGCGATTCATTGCGGAACCTTTCCTTGATATGGCACGTATCAAGGAATTCCCGCAGCGAATGCACAGCGCAGAGAATCGCAAGAACGAGCCGAAGACAATGCCGGACCGAAATCGGTCGGCAGTAAATGCTCACGGGTTTCGGCGCCGAACTGGGGCGGCGCGACGATTCCGTGCTCTGAAACGCAGCGAGCTGGGGCCCGCACCCCAAGGTGCGGGCCCCAGCTGCGAAGTCTGCGTCAGCGTCAGGCGGGAACGATGTTCTCCGCCGTCGGGCCCTTCTGGCCCTGCGCGATGTCGAAGGTGACCTTCTGGCCCTCCTGGAGCTCGCGGAAACCCTGGGCGGCGATGTTCGAGTAGTGGGCGAAGACGTCAGCTCCGCCGCCGTCCTGCTCGATGAAGCCAAAACCCTTTTCCGCGTTGAACCACTTCACGGTACCGGCAGCCATGTTGAATCTCCTTCGGGGCGGTGCGTCGGAATGCACACTGTGCGCACTCCGTGTCGCCGTGATGATTACCCTCAGGATTTTCTGGGGACCACAACTGCAACTGAGATCAACAGTAGCACGCTGCGACCGGCGGGGTGTGTTGAGTAAATGTGTTCTGCCTGTCGGCCGAAAAACTCTCATCGCGTGTCGCGGCAAATTCTCATTTCGCGGCCACAGATATTGACTGCCTCAGGATCCAGCGTTTCTGTCGGGGAGCCCGCTGCCCGAGGAGTGTGCGACGGGGGTGCCGCGCGGAGCAACTTTGCGATCCCTTTACACTGGACGGGACCTGGACCACGACGGCGCCAGACACGACATCCAGACACGACATCTAGACCCGACAGCGACAGAGGAGCGACGGTTCCGCGATGGGTGAACCTCCCAGTACCAGCCGTGCCACATCCCGCCCGACCGGCATGCGCGGGGGATCGGGGGTGGCACGGTGACCGAGGTCCTGTTGCTGCTGCTGGCCCTGCTGCTCACGCTCGCCTGCGCGGTGTTCGTGGCGGCCGAGTTCTCCCTCACCACCGTCGAGCGGGGTGATCTGGAGCGGGCCGCGGAGGCGGGTGAGCGGGGCGCCGACGGCGCCCTGAAGGCCGTACGGAAGCTGACCCTCCAGCTGTCCGGAGCCCAGCTGGGCATCACCGTCACCTCGCTGGTGATCGGCATGCTCGCCGAGCCGTCGTTCGCCGTGCTGCTGCGCGGTCCGCTGGAGGCCGTCGGACTCGGCGGCGCCGCCTCGACGGTGGCGACCCTGCTCGGAGTGGTCGTCTCCACCGTCGTGCTGATGGTGGTGGGCGAGCTGGTGCCGAAGAACTGGGCGATCTCGCGCCCGCTGGCGGTCGCGAAGGTGGTGGCGGGGCCCCAGCGGGGGTTCACGGCCGCGTTCGGGCCCTTCATCCGGCACCTCAACGACACGGCGAACCGTTTCGTGCGCCGCATCGGCCTGGAGCCCGCCGAGGAACTGGCCTCCGCCCGCAGCCCCGAGGAACTGGTCGCGCTCGCCCAGCACTCGGCCGCCGAGGGCGCGCTGGAGGCGGACTCCGCCGAACTCTTCGTCCGCACCCTGCATCTGAGCGAGCTGACGGCCGAGAACGTGATGACCCCGCGGGTCGACGTGCGCGCGCTGGAGGCGCACGCCACGGCCGCCGACGCCGCCAACCTCACGCACGCCACCGGGCTGTCCCGCTTCCCGGTCTACGCCGACAGCCTCGACGAGGTCGTCGGGACCGTCCACATCCGTGACGTACTGGCCCTGGAGCCCGCCGTGCGGGCCGTGACGCCCGTCACCGAACTGGCCACCCCCGCGCTGCTGGTGCCCGACAGCCTGCCCGCCGACCGGCTCCTGGAGCGGCTGCGGGAGAGCCGCACCATGGCCGTCGTCATCGACGAGTACGGCGGTACGGCCGGCGTGGCGACGGTGGAGGACATCGTCGAGGAGGTCGTCGGCGAGGTGCGGGACGAGCACGACCCCGTCGAGGTCCCCGACCTGCTGCCCGCGCCCGCCACCCCGGACGGCCGCGGGGTGTGGGAGGCGGACGGCGGCGTACGGATCGACGAGCTGACCGGCATAGGGCTCACCGCGCCCGAAGGCCCCTACGAGACCGTCGCCGGACTCGTCGCCACCCGCCTGGCCCGGATCCCCGTCGAGGGCGACACCGTCGACCTCGACGGCTGGCGGCTCACCGTGCTCGACGTCGAGCATCACCGCGCCGACCGCGTCCGCGTCACCGGACCGGCGGCGGCGCACGGCCTCGTCACGGAGGAAGCCCGATGACCGTCGTCCAGCTCGCCGTCGGAGCCCTGACCCTGCTGACCAACGCGTTCTTCGTCGGGGCGGAGTTCGCCCTGATCTCGGTGCGCCGCAGCCAGATCGAACCCCGCGCCCAGGAGGGCGACAAGCGGGCCCGGATGACCCTGTGGGGGCTGCGGCACATCTCCGCGATGATGGCCACCGCCCAGCTCGGCATCACCGTCTCCTCGCTGGTGCTCGGCGCGGTCGCCGAACCGGCCATCGCGCACCTGCTTGAGCCCGCCTTCGAGGCGGCGCACATCCCGCACGCCCTGGTGCACCCGATCGCCTTCGTCATCGCGCTGACCGTGGCGACGTATCTGCACATGCTGATCGGCGAGATGGTCCCGAAGAACATCGCGCTCGCGGCGCCGGTGTCCACCGCGCTCTACCTCGGGCCGCCGCTGGTGGCCCTCACCCGGGCCCTGAAGCCGGTGGTCTTCGGGATCAACGCCTTCGCCAACGCGCTGCTGAAGCTGCTGCGAGTGGAGCCGAGGGACGAGGTGGAGTCCGTCTTCACCGACGACCAGCTCGCCCGCATGGTCGTCGACTCCAGCGCGGCCGGACTGCTCACGCCCGCCGACGGCGACCGGCTGCGCGACGCGCTCGAACTGGGCACCCGCCCGGTCGGCGAGATCCTCGTGCCGGTGCCGCAGATGCGCACGGTTGACCACACGGTGACGCCGGCGCGGCTGGAGCGGGAGGCCGCCGGGGCGGGCTTCTCCCGCTTCCCGGTGACCGGCGAGGACGGCACCCTGCTCGGCTACCTGCACATCAAGGACACCCTGGGCGTCGCCGACCGCGACCGCCCCTTCCCGCGGGCCGCCCTGCACCCCGTCACCCGGGTCCGCATCGACACCCCGCTCGACGACACCCTCACCGCGCTGCGCGCCACGGGCAGCCATCTGGCGGCGGTCACCGGCGAGAAGGGCGCGGTCCTCGGCTTCGTCACGATGGAGGACGTGCTCTCGGAACTGGTCGGCCCGGCCCCGGCCACGCGCACGTGACCGGAACCGGGCCGGTGGAAAGCCTTGCCCAGAGGGCTAGTTGGAGAAGTACAGGTACTTCCAGGCCCCGTACGTCGTCGAGTTCACGGTGTCACCGGAGCCGTTGTTGACGTACGTCGAACGCATCCGCGCCCGGATGCCGGACTGGCCGGGCGCGCCGAGCCTGACCGCGGATTTGCCGTTCGTGGCGAGCGCGAAGTACTCCGAGTCGGACGAGTACCAGGTGCCCTGGTAGTAGACCTGGAAGTCGAAGCGCTGCATGCGGCCCGGGTAGTACGACATGGTCGTGGTCAGGACCGGGTCGGTGTTCTTGTGGAACCAGTAGTACGACGTCGAGCCGATCTTCGCCGTCTTGTAGTGCTTGGAGACGGCGGTGGAGACCTTGACCCGGGCGAACGCCGTGACCTTCACGGTCCGGGGCGCGTAGCGGGCGTCGCCCTTGAAGACCGCGGTGATCTCGGTGTCGCGGGTCATGTCGACCCAGGCGCCGATGTTGCCGCTGGAGTTGACCTTCCCGGTCTTCACCAGCTTGTTGGGCTTGTCGCCGCCGAAGGGGTTCGCCCAGATCTCCACCGAGCGGTTCTTGTACGTGGTGCCGAGGTGCGCGGTGAAGGCGACGTCGGTGCCGTAGGCGTAGACGTTGCCGTTCTTGTTGAGCGTCAGCGACGGCTTCGCGCGCGAGACCGTGACCTTGTCGGAGGCGGTGGCCGCGGTGTGCTCGGCGTCGCCCGCGTAGCCGACCTTGTAGGTGACGGTGCCGCCGGCCGGCGGGGTGTCGGAGAAGCTGTAGGTGCCGTCCGCCTTCACCGTGACGGCGGGCAGCGCCTTGCCGCCGGTGCTCTCCAGGTCGGTCCGCGTGACGGCCAGCCTGGCGCCGGCCGGCAGCGGGACGCTCGCCGAGATCTTGCCGCTGACGGTGAGCTTCTTGGCCCGGGTGGCGGACGCGGGGGCGTTCACGGTGAGGGTGGGGACGCTGCGGGAGGGGTCGAGGAGGGGCTTGACGGTGTAGCCGTTCGCCGACCACACGAGGGCGAAGATCCGGGAGGAGTCCGGCGCCCAGGCGACGGTGGACGTGTCGCCGGTGTACGTGCGGACCGCCTTGGTGCCGTTCGGCCGGTAGACCGACACCTGGTCGCCGTTCACCTGGGCGATCAAACCGTTGGGGGCGATGTCCGCGCCCCGCGCGGCCGGGTAGGCGCCCGCGGCGGTGAACGTCCCGTCCGCGTAGGAGTGCCGGGACGCGCCGTCGATGAGCACCTGCGAGGTGCCCGGTACGAGGTCGACGTCGTCGACGCCGCCCAGCGGGTAGTCGCCGGTCTGCCTGGCGGTCACCTGGGGGGTGGCGCCGGAGACGTCGACGACGGCCAGCACGTTCTTGGCCGAGTCGTAGAAGTCGCTCCCGGCGACGGCGAGCAGTCCGGGCGCGGACGGGTCGGTGTCGAGGAACGGCGTGATCCCGGTTCCGGCACCTCCCGGGAGCTGCCCGAGTGCCACCGCGTCGGTCCCGGCCGGGTCGGCCGACGGGTCGATGGAGCCCAGGTTGCCCTCGCCGTCCGCCTGGCCCTCGTAGGAGAACCAGGCCTTGCCGCCGGTGAACTCGACGAACAGCGGGCCGATGCTCGCGGCCACCGGATAGCGGGCCACGATGTCGAGGGTGTCCGCGTCGACGGCCACGATCTCGTGACTGCGTCGCGCTGCCGCATACAGGGTGGTGCCGTCGTCGGACAGGGCCAGGTCGAAGATCCCGTCGATGCCGCTCACGGAGTCGACCCGGTTGCCGCTGTAGTCGACGGCGACGATCCTGCCGTCCGAAGTGTCGTCGCCGACGAAGACCCGCTGGCGGGTTGCGTCGACGACGACGCCCGCGGGCGAGGTGAAGGTCGCGGTGACCGCCGACGCGGGACCCGCCGTGACGACGCTCAGCGCCGCCGAGCTGAAGAGAACCGCGAGCGCCGTCGCGGTAGAGATGCTGCGCCTGCGCACAGTGATGTACCCCCACAAGAAAACCCGGTGGATGGCCGGGAGTTGAGTGCGCCGCGCAACGCCCGTACGTGACCGCTGAGTCGCGGTGACGCGCGGGGCGCGGCTGCTGTCCGAAGGGTATGGCATGCCTGTGACAGATGAGGAGGGAGTTTCCGGTGAACGGTGTCGGCCGGTGGCCGGTGGCCGGTGGCCGGTTCGGGTGGTGCGGGATCCGGCGCGGGCCGGGCGATACCCGCGAATTCACCGGCGCGGACGAAACCGGCCGGGCGCCCCGGCCGTCTCACAGGCCGACACGTGGGCGGCGCGAGGCCGTTCGCCCGCGCGAGCACCGCACAGCCGCTGGAGGCACCGATGGCCATGGTCGGCCTGTTCTGGATCACCGAGGACGCCGTGTACGTGGGGGCCGAGCCCACCGGTACGGCGTCCGGGGTGCGGCTGACGCGGGACGGGGTCGAGACCCTCGGGCTCGGCAACGGCGCGTCCTGGAGCTGGGACAGGGTACGGCGGCTGGAGGCCCGCGATCTGGTCGTACGGTCCGCGGGCCGGCGCCTCGCCTCGATGGCCCTGGACTCGCTGGTCGTCCTGGTGACCGGCGACGGCGAACTCCCGCCCGCCTTCACCGTGCACGTGGCGACCCTCGACGAGAGCGTCGAGGTGAGCGCCCTCCCGGCGGCCCCCGGCGGGATCTACCTGGAGAGCGAACGCGAGCTCTCCCGCATTCTCCTGGAGCGCCTCGCCGACGGCACCGCGGACGTCGCCGACCTGCTCGCCTGGCGCCGCGAGCAGGCCGACGACAGCACCCCGCGCCGCGAGGAACGCGAGGCGCTGCTGCGCAAGTGGGCCGGGGAATAGGCGAATTGAGGCCCCGGAGGCGGACCTCAGTGGTCGTTCTCCAGTTGCAGCCTGAGCAGGTCCACGCCGTAGTCGTTGCCGTTCGGGGTGCGGACGATGGTGTGGATGTGCTGCTGCGTCGGCTCGCCGCCCGGCCCGCCCATGCCGCCGCCCGCCGGAGCGCCGCCGCTGGAAGGGGTGGCGCCGGACCCGGTGCCGTACGCCAGCGGTGACTGGGCGTCGTACTCGATGAGCACGACCGGGCTGTGCACCCGGTAGTAGAACGCCGAGGTTCCTCCGTCCCGCCGAGCCAGGAGAAGTACGTGTCGTCGAGGTGCTTCTCGACCTCCGCCATCTTCACCCCGGCGTGCCCGTCGTCCAGGTAGCCGACGTAGACGCGCACCAGGTCGAGCAGCTTGTCCCGCTGGGCGGCGGTGAGTTCGGAGCCGGCCAGGCCCTGGTAGGCCAGCTTGGCATTGTCCTTGCCCGCGCCCGCCTGCATGTCGTCGCCGCTCTTCTCCGCGGTCGAGGAGATCACCTCGGCACGCTGCGCCGAGGTCAGGGAGCGCAGCAGCGTCAGACCGGCCGTCGTCTCCGTCCTGAAGGTGACGATCTTCTCGCCGTCGTACGTCGCCGAGGTGGGCTCGGAGCCCATGAAGGTCGGCGTCATGACGACCTGGTCGCCGAGGACGAAGTAGTTGATGGCCACGTGGTGGCCCTCGTACTGGAATCCCCAGGGCTTCGTCGTCGAGGGGGTGCCCATGACCGTGAAGAAGTAGGCGCCCTCGGCCCGTCCAGGAAGGCCTGGGCGGCCTTGACGGTCGCGTCGGTGGAGACGTCCGTGGAGTGGACCGAGTACAGGTCCTCGACGATCTTCCCGTCGGTGGTGACGCCGGTGAAGTCGGCGTACCTGACCTCACTGGCGCCGGGCCCCATGCCGCCACCGCCGCCAGGACCGCCGGAGGGCATGCCGTCCGGGGGTCCCGAGGCGGCGGGGGACGAGGAGGAGCCCGCGCTGTCGGAGGAGTTCGCGGAACAGCCGTTCATGGCCGCGACCGCGGCGGCTCCGGGTCCGCGCCGGGCGGGGTCCGCGTGGGCGGAGCGCCCGCGTGCTCGGTGGCCGGGAGCGGTCAGCGCAGCGGCCGCCGCCGGGCTCGCCGGGACAGCCGTACGGTGGCGAGGACGACGTCGGCCACGAGCACCAGGATGCCGATGGCCAGCAGATAGCCCAGCCCCTCGGCCGCCACGCCGATGATTCCCAGCACGACGGCCACGAGGGCGAGCAGCAGGAAGATCACCATGACTCGAACACCTCCCTTGGTCCGGACGGGGGACTCAGCGGCGCGCGAGCTGCCGTTCGCCGCTCGCGCCGGGCTGGTAGGTCAGGCCGTAGTACTCGAAGATGCCGGGCTCCTGCTCGGCGGGCAGGACGTCGTCCGTGCCGATCGAGGGGGCCTTTCGCACGTGGTTCCTGTCGTAGGAGACCTTGACGTAGCCGGGTCCGAGCACCGCCTTGTAGACGGGGACGAAGATCAGGCGCCGGCGGGTCGGCAGACCGGTCAGGACGGTGACCACGGCCGGTTCGTCGGTGGTGGTGTCCACATAGACCGCCTCGAGCACGCCGATCTTGTGCCCGTTCTCGTCGACGACGTCATGCGTGCGCCACTCCCGGATGTCGGCTGCCTGGATCATGCCGTCTCCCTTTCCGCCGCGCCTGCGGCTGCGGCAACGAATCCGGCGCGGACACGCCGGATTCGCCCTTCCGGGCGGCCGCACGTGAGAGTGCTCCGACCCGCGGCCCATTTTACTGCGGATGACGCTTCTCGGTGCGTTCGCCCGGTTTGCCCATTTGCTGGAATTGCCCGGACTTCTGGAACTGGAGTTGCTCGCACGGTTTAGGAACCGGCCGCCTAAATGCGCAGCAGGCGTTGGGTGATCTCCCGGTACTGCCGCAGCGCGAGGCGGAGTTCCGTCGACCGTGCCTCGGGGTCCTGGCCCTTGTTCTGGCCCTGTTGTGGTTCCTGTTCCCGTTCTTGCTCCTGCCATGCCGCGTGCAGGGCGCTCCGCCGCTCCGCGAGGGCGTTCACGAGCTGGGCGGTGGCTTCGTCGAGGGCTCCCTCGGCCTCTTCCAGGGCCTGGGCCGGGTTGTCGGCGAAGGTGTTCAGGGCCTTCTGGAGGCGGAGGCTGAGCTGCTCGCGCTGGTCCGGCGGGAGCAGCGGCTCCGGGCCCGGGGTGCGGCGGTCGGCGCGGCCGGGGAGGTCGCTCGCGGGCTGCTGGGCGCGTGTCTGGTCGTACATGGTGGTGTGCCACTTCCCTGTGCGTCGGGCCGGCGAGTGCCCACGTGGTGGGGTCGCGGCCGGGGTACGGGCGGCTGGTGGACAGCGGGCACGCCGACACTACGCCCGAAGACGGCACTGGTTCGCCGCGGTCCGGGAGGAGCCGGGCCGCGGCGAGGTGGTGGGGTGCGGGCCGGCTCAGGTGCCGGTGAGGGAGATGGCGAGGTCCGTGATGTTCAGCGGGAACTGGCCGATGGCCGTCGGTTCCCCGGTGAGGACGTTGAGGCTGTAGAGCGAGGGCGTGCTCGCGCCGTACGGCGCGAGGGTGGCGAAGGCGGCGATCGAGGTCGTCTTGCCGTTGGTCAGGTAACTGAAGATGTCCAGGCCCGCGTTGAGCCCGGCGTCGAAGCCGAGCAGGCCGGTGGCGACGAGGTTGCCCGCGTTGGGCGGCGACTGGATGACGACCTGGTCGTTGAGGGTGTCGATGTCGAACAGGGTCGTTCCGGTGGATCCGACCAGGTCGTTGTTGGTGTAGCCGGCGGCGGTCACGCCCTGGGCCATCGTGGTGGCGGGCGGGATGTTCAGGGCGCTGTCGGCGACCGTGGTGTGGTCGTTCAGGTTGTGCCGCAGGTTCTGGCCGTAGTCGCTGATCACGCGTAACCGGTCGGCCGCCGGGTTGAAGTCCATGTCGAAGGTCGTGCCGTAGAGCGCGGTCTTGAGCTGGGAGACCTTGGTGACGACCACGTCGGTGGTGGCCGGCGGGGTGACGATCGTGTAGATGCCGCCCTTGTCGCCGAGGCCGTACATGAGCCCGTTCTGCACCCGGTGGTCGATCGCGAGCAGCTTGGTGTCGCCGGAGAGGCCGGTGACGGCCCGGACCCAGTCGAGGATGTTCGGCTTGTCGGTGGTGAACGTGGCCATCAGGGTGCCGTCACCGGTGATGCCGAAAGCCCGCAGGCTGGGGGTGGCGGTGGGGGCGGCGGAGCTGGAGCCGGGCGCGGCCATCGTGAGCGCGGTCGTCACGGACATGACCGCGGCCGCCGCCGCGATTCTCTTTCTCGTCGCAGACTTCATGGTGGATTCCCTCCCAGATGAAAAGACGTGGTTTTCCGGCGCGCGAAGAATGGGCCGCCTCGGATTCGAGATGATTTCGCGTGGTGAAGGCGATGCGCGTATCCCGCGGGCGGCTGCGCGGCGGTTCCCATTAAGCCCAGAACGCCCCGGCCCGACAAGCGGATCGGGCGACGGGAACGCGCGGTTCCGGGAACTTTGCGAACGGTGACAAAAGGCCCGCGCCGAAATCCCCGGCGATTCACCCGGAGTGACAGATCCCCGTCCAGTTTTCATCTGTCGACCCCTCACCCTGTGTGACATGCTCACGCATATGGGGAGCCTCTTCGCCGAGCTGGCCCGGCAGGCGTCGGCCAACGCCCGCCGCGAGGTCGACACGTACGTGCGCGAGATCCCGGAACTCGGCTCCCTGGACGCGAACTCCCGCGCCAGGGCCGAGACGCTGGAGTACTCGGTGTGGTTCAGGCGCCGTACGGTCGAACTGGCCCCGGAGAACGGCATGCTGACCGACGACGACCTCGGCTACATCGCGTCGATGGGCGAGACACGGGCCGGTTCGGGAATGTCCCGGGAGTCGCGGCAACAGGTCCTGCGCGTCCACACCGCGCTCATGCTGCGCGAGATCAACGAGGCGACGGAGGCCCAGCGCGGCGGCAACGTGGACGAACTCATGCGGATCATGGGCTGGTTCGCCCCGCAGGGCGAGCGCGGCATCGGTGCCTACCACCAGGGCTTCGTGACGGTGATGCGGCGCCGCCTCCCGTACGTCGAACAAGTCGCCCTGCTGGCGCGGTCGTTGCTGGCCGAGGATCCGGCCGCCGCCGAACTCGCCCTGGTCGCGGGCATGGAGCTCGCCGAGTACTACGAGGTGACGGTGATCCGGGTGCCTGACCTCCCCGTCGGCGACCGCGCGCTGGAGAGCGAGATCGAGGCGCTGGTGGAGGCCCACCGGGTGCCGCTCACCTGGAGTCCGGAGCGCGGCGGCGGTGGTGAGCTGATCGTCCTGGCACCCCGGGCCGCCGAAGCCCCGGAAACGCGGACCGGCAGCAGCCTCCTGCGGGACTTGGCCCAGCTTCTCGGCCGTCCCTGTGCCGTCGGCACCGCCGTCGCACCGCTGTCCGCTCTCGCCGGCGGCCTCGAACGGGCGCGGCGGATCAGCGGGGCGGCCCCGCTGCGGCGGCCCTCCGCGCTGCTGCGCCCGCACACCATGGCGGACGTCTTCGTCGAACTCGCGGTCGCGGACGTGCCGTTCGTCGACGAATGGCTGCGCGGGGTGGCCCGGCGTCTGGAACCCGGCCCCGACCTCCTCGCCACGCTCGACGCGTACTACCGCCACGACATGAACCGCGGCTCCACCGCGGAGGCCCTGCACGTCCACCCGCGCACCCTGGACTACCGGCTGCGCCGGGTCCGTGAACTCACCGGCCTCGACCCGGGTTCGACGCACGGCGTGCGCGTGCTGAGCTCGGTGGTCACCCGGAGCCTGTCGGGCTCCTGGCGCTGAGCGGTCACGCGGGCCGGGATCAGGCCGTCGGGCCCACGGGCGTGTCCCCGCGCAGGGTGATGCGGTGCATGACGCGGTGCCGGTCGCCGTAGTCGCGGTTGGCGTAGTGCGCCGTGCTGCGGTTGTCCCACAGGGCGACGTCGCCGGGCTGCCAGCGATGGCGTACGACGTGCTCGGGCTTGGTGAGGTGGCCGTACAGGATGTCGAGGATTCCCCGGCTCTCGTACTCCGAGACGCCGACGATGTGCGAGGTGAAGCCGGGGTTCACGAACAGTCCCCTGCGTCCGCTCTCGGGGTGCACGCGCACCACCGGGTGCTCCACCGGCGTCAGTTCGGTGAACACCTCGCCGTCCCAGAGGTTGCCGCGGCCCTGCCTGCGCTGGGCCAGGTAGTAGCCGAACTCGCGGCTCCCGTCGTGGACGGCGGTGAGGGTGTCGACGTACGTCCGCAGGCCGGGGGAGAGCGACTCGTAGGCGAGTTGGCTGTCGGCCCAGTTCGTGTCGCCGCCGTTGGGCGGCAGCACGACGGCCCGCAGGACGGAGATCGCCGGGGGCCGCCGTACGAACGTCACGTCCGTGTGCCAGACGTCGGAGAACCCGTTGTCCTGACTGTCCAGGGCGTACACCTCGGGGGCCACGTCACCGGAGTCGTGGACCGGGTGTCCGACGGTGACCTCGCCCAGGCGCCGGCCGAACTCGATCTGCGCGGCGTCGGTCAGGGTGTGCTGGCCGCGTACGAAGAGGACCTTGTACCGGACGAGGGCCTCCCGGATCGCGGTGACGCGGTCGTCGTCGAGGCGGGCGAGGTCGATGCCGTGGACCTCGGCCCCGAAGTTCGGGCCGAGTTCGATGACCGGCAGTCGCGTCGCCGCGGGCCGGTCGCTGAGGATGCTCATCTGCGGTTCCTTTGCTGGGAGTTCGGGACGGGGCCGGCACCTCGGCGCGTGGGCGGAAGACGAGGGATCCCGCGGACGCCCGAGGCGGCCCGCGCCGAGGGGAAGGAAGGTGCGCCGGAGGGAACGGGCTCCGCCGGGTGCGTGACCGCGCGGCGGGAGGGGGCGTCAGGAGCGCCGGATCAGCGACAACACGCGGCCTGGCGGTGGCACAGGTCGATGACCAGCCTTCGCACCAGGAGTCCGTGAGTCATGGGTCCCATTTGTACAGCAGCGCCGACCCGCCGGAAAGGGGGGTTCCACTCTCTGGACCCCGATGCGCGGCCCGCGCCGCAGGCTCAGCCGGCGCTCTCCGGTTCCGTCGCGGCCGGGCCCCACTCGGAGTAGCCGGGCGGATAGGTGAACGCGGGCCGGCCCGCGTTTCCGCTGGTGCGGAAGGGGTTGCCCTGGTCGTCGAGGCGGACGGTGCCGTGCCGGTCGCCGCTCGACCAGTCCAGCTCCAGGTACCAGCTCACGTTGGACGCCCGCGCGTCCGCGAAGACGTAGAAGACCTCGGGGTCGGACTCACTCACCTTGTAGGGGAAGTCGCGCTGCCCGGCCTTGGGGGAGACCGAGGGCCGCGCGTCGTCGAGGTCCACACCGAACGACGTCGTCTCCACGCCGCCGCCGCACCCGACCCCCATGGTGAAGTCGTTCCAGGCGAGCGGAGCGCTCTTCTCCACCACCCTGACGTGCAGCGCCTCCAGGACGACCGTCGCCTTCCCGGTGCCCTGCACGGTCAGCGCGAGCATCTGCTCCTCGGCGGCGACCCCGCCGAGGGCCTTGACCCAGCCGCGCGCGTCCGGCTCGGACGGCGGGGGCGGCACCTGCCCGGCCTCCTGGTCGATCAGGTAGTGCTGGCTGCACGGGTTGTCCCACTTGTACGGGTTGACCACGACGGTGGGCGCGGTGGCCCCGTCCTCCCCGGCACCGTCGGCCACGGCCGCCTCGGAGGCCCGGTCGCTCGGAGAGGCGGAAGCCGTGCGGTCGGCGCCGCGCGAGGCGGACGGCGAGGCCGACGACTCCTTCGCGTCCGGCGACCCGGAGGCCCGGGGACTCCCGTCGGCGGACTCGGAGGCGGCGGCCCCCACGGACTGCTTCCCGTCCCGCTCGTCCCGCCCCTCCCCGGACACCAGGTTCACCACGAGCGTGGCCGCGGCGACAGCGGCGACCACGGCGGTGGCGGCGAGGAGGGCGGTACGCCGACGGCGAGGTGCTGTGGGTGTCTTGGGAGCCGTGCGGGAGGCCGGTTGTTCGATGCCGGGGGCGGCTGTGGGGGCGGGCTCGGGAGTGGGGTCGGCAGCCTCCGTCGTGCGCGTTCTGGGCTCGGCCTCGGTCTCGGCGGAGGCCGCGCCCGTCTTCTGTCCCCGGCGGGCGTCCGCGAGAATCCAGCGCCGATGCAGCTCCAGCAGTTCCTCGGGTGTCGCCCTGCACACCCGGGCGAACCGTTCCACGGGTGCGTAATCCGTCGGTACGGCATCCCCGTTGACGTACCGGTGAAGCGTGGACGCACTCATGTGCAGCCGCTTCCCGAGCACTCCGTAGCTGAGCCCGGAGCGCTCCTTCAGCCTGCCCAACAGCTCCGGGAATTCGTCCCCCGCCACCATTCTCCCTCTCGTCCCGTCCCGGACCGTCGTTCCAGGGGGAGGTCGTTCCCCCAGGTCAGAGGTGCCGCAAGCGTTCCGGCGTCCCGGATGTCCCGGCGGTTGTGGCGGCTGGGACGGAGCACCGCGCAAGCTCGGGCCATCCAAGCACGCCGCTCCCGGCACCCGGTCGAGCGGCCCGTGCACAGACCCGTACCGCACCCAGGGGATCACATGTCCGCACGTACACACCGCACCCACCTGCTCGCCGCCGCCGCCCTCACGGCCGTCACGCTGACGCTGACGGCGTGCAACTCCGGAAAGGGCGTCAAGGACGAGGGCTCCTCCACGGTGTCGGGCTCCGGCTCCTCGCCCACCACGTCCGACCCGTCGGGCCCGGCGTCCAAGGGTTCGACGAGCGGCGGCACGACCGGCTCCGAGGGTTCCAAGGTCTCCTCGGGGTCCACCGGTTCTTCGGGCTCCACCGGTTCTTCGGGCTCCACGGGTTCTTCGGGTGCCACTGACACGGACGACTCCGGATCCGGCCTCAAGCCCTGCTCCCCCGCCGCCACGAGGACGACCGCCACGGTGGTCTCCCGGCCGCTGAACCACATCCTGCTCACCGTCACCAACACCGGCTCCGGGAACTGCGACCTCGTCGGCTACCCGGCCGTCCGGTTCGGCGAGGCCCAGTCCGTCCCGCCGGCCATCGAGGACTCCAAGCCGCAGGCCGTGGTCACCCTGACCCCCGGCGAGTCGGGCTACGCGAGTGTCCTGCTGTCGGCCGCCGACGGCAGCGGCTCGGACGGCTACACGGCCAGGTCCCTCACCGTCCTCTTCGACACGAGCGCGAGCACCGCCGCGAAGCCGGCCCTGCCCGCGAAGGGCGTGTACGTCGACAGCACGCTCAGCGTCTCGTACTGGCAGACGCAGATGGCCGACGCCCTCGCCTGGTGAGCGGCTGCTGCTGCCCGGCCCGCGTACGCCGGTGCCCGGCGGCGCGGGCCGCCCGTCCCGCCGTACGACGGAACGGGGACGGGACGGGAGACGGAACGGGGAACGAACAGGAGACGGAACAGGAGGCACTGGACACCGGGGCCGCGGGCCGCCAAGCTGCACCGACGATCACCGCGGCACCGGGCCGCGACGGGCAACGGGGTGGCCAGGATGGGGCGTTCGGCGAGCGGGGCCTCCTCGATAGGGGCCTCCTCGTCGGTCGAGGTGCGGTTCCGGATGACCGTCCGGCAACGGGTGCTGCCCGTGCTGCCCGCGGTCTTCGGCGGCCTGGCCTTCGCCGGCCTGCTCGGGACCGACGGCACGTACTCCGGTGGCCAGGTCGCCGTGGCCGCGCTCTGGGCCGCCGCCCTGGTGCTGGGCAGCCTGCTCCCCTTCCGCTTCGGCGTCACGCTCACCCCGTCGGCGGCCGTCGTGCACAACCTGCGCCGTCGGACCATCCCCTGGAGCGACGTCCAGGCGATCCGCGTCGAGCCAGTCCTCGGCACCAGCACGGTCGTCATCTACGAGGTGAGCGGCCGGCGCACCCGGCTGCGCGCGCCCACGACCGGGTTCCTCGCCTGGGACCGCGGGTTCGACGAGAAGTTCGACGTCCTGGGGAGATGGCGGTGGGACCACCGCGGCCCGGACTGGACCCCCGTACCGCCGCCCGCTCAGACCGTCGGATGAGGTGACGGACGACGGTCGGAGGTGCGGTCGTCGTCCGCGCCGTCGTCGCTCTTGTGGCCGACGAAGAAGCCCAGCACGGCCGTGACGACGGACATGACGGCGAACCGTACGGCCCATTGGCCGACGAAACCGTCCCCGACGGCCGAGGTGAGGGCGGACGTGTCGAGCAGGGCGGCGGTCAGGGGCAGCGAGCCCGCGCCGGCCAGCAGATAGACCCACAGCGGGGGTTCGTTGACGACGGAGAGGAAGGCGGACGTGATGATCACGACCACGCTGAGCGCGATGACGAGCGAAGTGATGTCCATGCCCATCAGCATTCCGTCGGCCGGCCGGTGAGTCGTCGGCGCGACGGACGAACAGGGCCTCTACCGAAGGGTGGAGACGCGTGTGGAGACTTCCCGGGCGCGCGGTGCCGAGGCCCGCTGTCCTGACCGCCCGGCGGGCCCTACGCTCGTGCGGGACATGAACATGAACATGAACATGGGCATGGACAGGACACGGAACTGGGCGCTGCCGGGTCTGCTCGCCGCCGTGCAGGCGCTGTTGCTGTGGCCGGGCTCGACCGCGCTGGACATCCGGACACCGGGCCCGCTCGGTCTCGCCGGCCTTCTCGTCGCCGTCGCGGTCGAGACGGTCGCGCTGAGCCGGCGGCGCCTCCAGCCGGTGCGGGCACTGTCGTGGACGCTGGGGGCGTCGGTCCTGGGCCAGGCGACGGCGTACGACGCGTACGCCGATCTCGCTCTGACGGTCGCCCTCTTCTCCGTCGCGGTCCGCTGCTCCGCCTCGGTCACGGCACGCGCCCTCGCCGCCGCCGTCGGGTCCGCCCTGCTGTCGGCGGCCGTGCACTCCGGTTTCCACATCGCCCTGGCGTCCCAACTGGCGCTCCAGGCAGCCATGTACGTCAGCTGCGCCGGGCTCGGGCAGGCACGTCGGCAGTGGCTGGCCAGGAGGCTGGCGGCGGACCGTCTGCTGGCCCTGGCGGAGGAGCGCCGCAGGCAGGCGGGCGAGACCGAACGCGGCAGGCTCGCCCGCGAGTTGCACGACGTCAGCGCCCACCATCTGACCTCGGTCGTGGTCACCGTGGACGTGGCCCGCAGACTTGGCGACCGCAAGCCCGAACTCGTCGCGCAGGCACTGGAGTTCGCGGAACGGACCGGACGCGAGACCCTGACCGCGATCCACCGGCTGGTCGCGGTGATGCGGGAAGCGGGCCACGCCGACTCCCAGCCGATGACCGGGCGCATCCAGGACCTGGTGTCCGGATTCGGCCGCCTGGGCCGCCCGATCGCCACCGAGCTGCCCGACGACCTCGTCGGCCCCGCCGCCGAGGCCGTGCACGGCATCGTGCGCGAAGCCCTCACCAACGTCCTGCGGTACGCACCCGGAGCGGCCGTACGGGTCGTCGTCCGCCGGGAGGACGGGACGCTGGAACTGACCGTGGACAACGCCGCCGCGCGCGGCCCGGCCCCCTACGGAGGAATGGGATCCGGCAGGGGTCTCGCGGGGATGCGGGAACGCGCGGTGGCCGTCGGCGGTGAACTGACCGCAGGCGCCGGGCCCGACGGGGGCTGGCGTGTCCGCGCCGTACTGCCCGACATCGCGGGGCCCGGGCAGGCCGCCGTACGTCCCCGGCGGCGTGACTTCCCGCGCGAGCGGCGGATCACGGACAGCGCGCTCGCCTTCAGTACGGCCGTACTCCCGCTGTTCGTCGTGCTGTTGGCCGTGGAGGAACGGCAGCTGTCCCACGCCGGGACCGGCCCCTGGGCCATCGGCCTGGTGTCCGCGCTGTTCGCTCTGCACGCGCTGCCGCTGCCGTGGCGGCGACGTGCGCCCTGGTGGGTGTCGGCCGGGGTGCTCGCCACGTCGTGGCTGTGGCCGGTGGCCTGCCTGGCGGCCGGCCTGCCGGGAAACCTGGCGCAGTTCATGGTGGGCGGTCTGATGGCCGAGACGCTGGCCGTCCACACCCTCGGTGCCTACGGCCGCGGCGCCGCGTACACCTGGCCCGCGCCGTTCGTGGCCGCGGGATCGACCGCCGGCGCGCTGACCGCGGCGGCGGCGGCCGACGGCGCGCTGATCGGCGAGGACCCCTCGGTACTCACCCTGGCGCTCGTCGTCGTACCGCTGGGAGCGCTGCTCCTTCTGGTCTTCGCGTCGGTCTGGGGTGTGGGGCTGCTGGTCCGGAGCCGACGGCTGAGCGTGGTGGCCCGCGACGACTTCGCCCTCAGCCGGTCGGTGTGGCAGGCGGAGACAGCGGCGGGTGCCGAGCGATACCGGCTGGCCACCCGGTTGCGGGACGCGGTGCTGCACCGCACCGCCGCGCTCGTCGAACTCGCCCGCCAGGGACGGCTGGACGAGGTGGCCACCGAGGCCCGGGCGGCCCTCGCGGCGATGCGGGAACTGCTGCACGACATCAACGAGAGCAATGAGATCAGCGAGAGCAGCGAGAGCAGCGAGAGCAATGACATCAACGGCGGAGACGGTGAAGGCGGGGGAGGCGGCGGACGAGATCCGCGTGGCGCCCGCGATGGCCGGGCCTCCGCCCGGCCGCCCGCGCCGCAGCCGACCGTGGCCGATCTCGACGCGCTGTGCCGGCGAGCGGGTCCCCCCGGCCGGAAGGTGACCGTACGCGGTGTCCCCGGGGCCGCCGAGGGACTGCCCGCGCCGGTGATCCTCACGGTGTACCGGATGGTGGAGGCGGCGCTCGGCGCGGGAGACCGGCGGCCCGCCCGGGTGGGACTGCGGCGGCGCCGGGGAGCACTGCATCTCACGATCACCGGTGTGCGACTGGCGGTGACGGGACCGGTCGCGGAACGCCTGCGGGCGCAGGCCACCGCGGGGGAGGGCTTGGTCACCCTCGAACCGGTGGGTACGGTGAGGGCGTTGCTGCCGTTGCCGGCGGTACCGAGTCCCGCCCCGGCCCAGGAGGTGTCACCGTCGCCACACGCGTGATGGTCGTGGACGACCAGGCCGTGGTCCGTGCGGGGTTCGCCGCCATCGTCGACGCCGAACCCGACATGACCGTGGTCGGTGAGGCGGGTGACGGCGCGAGTGCCGTGGAACTCGCCGCCCGCGAGGCACCCGACCTGGTGCTGATGGACATCCGGATGCCCGGCATGGACGGGCTGACCGCGACCCGTCTGATCACCGCCGCGGCGACGGGGCCGCGCGTGCTGGTGCTCACCACCTTCGACCACGACGCCTATGTGTACGAGGCGTTGCGGGCCGGCGCCTCGGGCTTCCTGCTCAAGGACGCCCAGCCCGAGGACCTCCTGTCCGCGGTCCGTGTCGTGGCCTCCGGCGAGGGGATCCTCGCTCCGGCCGTCACCCGCCGCCTCATCGACTCCTTCGCCCAGGGTGCGCCCCCGCCCCCCGCCGTCACCGGCGCTCTCGGCCGACTCACCCCGCGTGAACGGGAAGTGCTGCTCCACATCGCCTCGGGGCTGGCCAACGCGGAGATCGCGACCGCCCTCGGCGTCACCACTGGAACCGTCAAGACCCACGTCAACGCCCTGCTCACCAAGCTGGGGCTGCGCGACCGGGTGCAGGCGACCATCCTGGCCTACGAGGTCGGGCTGATCCGCCCCGGCGGTATGCCCGTCGACTGACTCCGCGCGTCGCCCTGTCACCGCTTGCCCGCGCGGACGTCCTGCCCTCCTCGGCGTCGGAACCGGTTCGGAAGCGGATGGCGGCTAGCCGCGGAAGCGCCGGACGGGATCCACTGAGGTCCGGTGAGGCCGGGCGCGGTGGCGGACCGCGTGACCGGTGGGACGACGCTGCCGCATGGGGGAGCCAGAAGATGCGGAGGCACCCACCGGACGGGGGGCGGACGCCGAGCCCGCCCGGCCTCACCTTGAAAGCGGCTCGCTACCGAGTACGGCTTCCTTCCGGACGCGGCCTCCCCCGGACTCGGCGCCTCACCCCGACCCGGTCCCACCCGGGCCCGGCCCGGACTCCAGGTCCGGCACCAGTTCCTGGAAGCGTCGTTCGACCGGCGCGAGGTCGGTTCTGGCGAGGTCCTCCGGGCGGACCACTATGCGCAGTTCGGGCGTGAGCGCCGGATACCGCCGGCAGGCGTCGATGAACGAGTCGACGATCAGGGCCACGAGCTGGCCCCGGTCGAGGTCGGTGATACGGGCGAGCCCGGAGCCGATGAGCGGAATGGCGACCGGTTTGAACAGGCCGTGCACGGACACCGCGGCCCACAGGTTGTCCAGGCTCACCTGGAGATCCTCGTAACCGGACCTGGCCACCAGGTCGTTGCCGAGCCGCGAGTAGGCGGTCGCGAACACCCGGCGGCCTTCGACGGGTACGACGACGGTCGTGCCCACCGGATAACGGACCCGCCGCCCGCGGGGCTTGGCCCGCGCGCTCTCCGTACCGACCGAGCGGACCGAGCGCAGGCCGGTCCGCAGCTTCTCGTCCAGCAGACGGCGCCTGCCGGCGAAGAGGCGGTCGACGAGCTGGCTCTGCACGCTGTCGCGGCTGATGACGATGTCCTGGTCGGTCTCCGTGTCGAAGGTGTCGGTGAAGCCGACCACCAGATTGCAGTCCGCCTGCTCGAACAGGTCGCCGCGGACCAGCACGACGTCCGCCCGCTGGCCGGGCAGGGGCACCTTGTGGCGGAGCAGCTCCGAGCCGTGGCGCGCGCGGAGCGCGGCACGCAGCGAGTCCAGCACGCGCGCGGCCTCGAGGTCGTCGGGGTGGTCGCGGACGATCAGTTCGGCGACCGGCAGCGCGAGGTCGGGGCGGCCGAGATCGGCCTGGACGCGGACCAGTTCACGGCGGGCCGAGTCCTGTAACGCGGTGAGCCGGCGGATGAAGGGATCCGCGAACCCCTCGCCGTAGACCTCGGCCAGTGGCCGGCCGTTGATCAGGGACAGCGCCTCGGCGAGCCGGTGGGCGGCGGTGGCGGGCGGGGCGAGGAAGGCGTGGCCGACGACCGCGGTGAACCGCGCGCTGTCCAGTTCCTCGGGCCGCAGCACCAGGCGGTAGGCGGTCTCCGGGCCGTGCACGGTGACCTGTTGCTCGGTGCGCAGGACGCGTGCGGCGGTGCCGTCCTGGCCGGGGTCCAGGGCCCGGCGCAGTTCCAGCACGCGTTTCTGCACCTCGTTGCGGTTGCGCTGCGCGAGGTGACGGGGCTCGTCCGCCAGGCCCCAGACGTCGCGGCGCAGTTGCCGTACCGGCACGGCCTCGCCCTCGGCGGCCACCAGACGCACCAGCAGCCGGGTGGTCAGCGGTGTGAGCCGGACCGGAACTCCGTCGATCTCCAGCTGGACCGGTCCAAGTACCTTGACCTGGATGCGCGTTCGCGCGTCGGCCACTCGCGCCACCCCCGCCACATCACTGCGTCACCGTACGTCACTAGAAGTGACCGGAAGATTATCATGATGTCTTGGGGTAGCTGTGTGTTCGGGGTGATTCCCCTGGGCGGGATTCGCGGCGGCCGGTCGCGGGATTCGCGCGATTCGAGGGTTTCGCGGGATCCACGGTGTTCCCGCGTCGCGGACAGGGCATGGAACACGGGTGGGGACGGGCACCTGGCGGGCCCGTCCCCACTCTCGGTCGGATCAGGCCAGACGCCGGTATGCCGACAGGTTCTGGAAGTGCCAGGTCTCGCGCCATTCCGGCCGGGTGTCGTCGAGTTGGCAGCCGGCCAGCCTCAGCCGCGCGGCGATCTTCGCGAGGGAGGCCTCGGTGCCGTCGAACCGGATGACGTTGATCCCGGCGGTGTCGGCGACGTGCCGCAGCCGGCCCACTTCGACGATGACCGTCCGCTCGGGGTAGGCCATCAGCACCATGCCCAGCTCGATCAGCACGTTCTGCCGGGGCTGGCCGGTCAGTTGGGTCTCGTCGTCCCGCTCGCTGTTGCCGAGCAGATGCGGGTGGAGCTTGGCGATGTCGTCCGGGGTGAGCAGGACCAGGGCCGCCTGTGCCTGCGCCGGTGCGTTCATGACCACCTCACCGAGGAAGGGCGCGGTCTTGCCGGTGGCCCGCACCAGTTCCTCCCACTCCAGCGGACGCAGGTCGAGCCGGCGCAGCAGCCCGAACATCGCCCGGCGCACCTCCTCGTCCCGGCCGTGCACGACGAAGACGCTGCGGCTGCGGCCGTACTCGGAGGGCTCCTGCCCGGCCGCCGCCTGTCGGGTGGTCCCGGGCCGCCCGGCATCGGACGTCCGGGGCTCGGCGACGGGGGCGGCGTAGTAGTTGTAGCCGATCTGCCGGTTCTCCCCGCCGATGATGTTCTGGCTGTGGTCCCCGAACGTGTGACTCTCGCTCATGATGACTGTCCCCCGCCCGCGCTGGGCGAACCGCCGCCCGCGGCATGGTAGTTGTAGCCGATGTTCTCGTTGTTGCCGCCGTAGACGTTCTGGCTCTTGTCGTCTCCCATGAGGATGTTGGTCTGTGCGCGGTCGTGGTCGGCGAGGTCCACGTTGTGCTCGCTCAGGAACGAACGGATGCTCAGCAGGAGCCGGCGCTCGACGATCTGCGTGTACTTCACGGCGTCGGACCGCTGGAAGAAGTGGTGGTAGGTGTCGCTGGTGGCCATCTCCCGGACGCTCGTCAACGCCCCGCAGTCGACCGCCTCGTTGGCGTAGCGGCCGAGCCGGAACTCGCTGCTGTCGACCGGGCTCTCCGTGCGGATCCCGGTGAAGGTCCGGCCGCCCCGCCGCGGACGCATCAGCCGGCGCAACGGCGAGGGCAGGAACCGCTCGGGCACCAGCCACAGCGGCCACAGCGACAGCGCCAGGCACCAGCGCAGGGCGGACTTGACCATGTCCCACGCCACCCGCACGGCGAGCCGGCCGTCGAAGGTGTCGGGCAGCTGGTCGACGAGGTGGAACTCCCGCACCAGCGGCCCGAGGACGTAGGTGTAGAACTCGGTGTGCAGCGTGTCGCCCTTGAGGTCGAACCCGACGAAGATCGAGGTCACCAGCTCCTCGTTCCACGATCCGACGCGCACACACAGGTACTCGCGGGCCGAGTCGTAGTCCTCCCGCCAGTGCACGTCCGGAAGGTCGTCGGTACTGGGCAGCTGGGACCAACCCGCGCCGCGCGTACGGTCGTTGGTGCGCACCGCCGTGGTGAAACGGCGCTGCTCGACGGTCAGTCCCTCGATGCGCTCGTCCCGCCGGGCCTCGTCGCGCAGCTCGGCGGCCATCCTGGAGGCGACGTACGTGGTGATGTCGTGGACGGAGAACGGCAGGACGGACTTCCGCTCCATGGCGTCGACGTCGAGGCTGGAGCCCTCGGAGTCGCGGCGCGCGGTGAAGCGCGTCTTGGGCGCGCCGAGCAGGAGTTGGGCGTTGGACCAGTCGCGCAGGGGTTCGCCCGCGCCGACGAAGGGCCGGAACCCGCCGTAGAAGACCAGGCCGCTGTCGGTGGACTGCTCTAGGTCGATCTTGCGGATCAGGGCGTCGGTGAGCTTGCCGCCCGCCGGGTAGGAGCCGTCGAAGCCGCCGTCGGTGGCGGTCTCCTTCAGCCGCGTCATCAGGGTGTTCAGGGTGACGATCCGGCGCAGGTAGGCCGCTCCCCACACCACCCAGAACATGAGCGGCACGGAGACCAGCGGGCTCAGTACGCCCTGTTCCATCAGGACGACGAGCACGAGAACCGTGCCGGCGGCCATGCCCGCCTCGATGCGGCGCATCCGGCGTGCCGTGAGCGCGTGCGCGAGGACGGAGACGGCGTCGTAGCCGTACGAGGGGGCGACCACCCGGAAGCGGTTCTTCAGCAGCTCCCGGATGACGGTCCGGCGGTAGCCCGGGTCGAGGTAGGTGCCCGCGGACAGCAGGCGGGTGGCCTTGGTCCGCGCGTAACGGCGCTGGACCGGCGGCGCCGGTGGCGGGCCGGGGTGGTGCGGATGGTGAAGTGTCTGTGTGGTCACGGTGGTTCAGCGCTCCGCTCGGGCCGGCGTACCGGCCCCGTGTGTCAGCTGGTCGGGGTTGCCTTGCCGTCGGTGATCACGTCGCCGATGACGGTGTAGGTGACGTCGTAGGAGCGTGAGGTGCCGTCCGTCTCCAGGGCGTCGAGGACCAGCGTGACGACGCTGCCCTGCACGGAGACGATGGTGATGGTGTCGTGCTGGGTGGTGGAGTAGCCCTCGACGAACGAGTCGTAGTCGGCCTCCAGGTTCTTGCCGCCCAGCTCCCAGGCGCTCGGGAAGTCACGGTTGTTGATCGCGTCGAAGTAGGCGGTGACGACCGCCGCCGGTCCCGTGGCCGGGGTGGCGGTCCCGGTGGCCAGGTCCGTCGGGTCGGCGAAGAATCCCCCGGTGTCCCCCGTGGTCCCGCTGTCCCCGAAATCTGTCGGGGGGACCGCGTCGGTGGTGCCGTAGTAGTCCGGTAGGGCGGGTTCGCTGTACTCCGTGCCCGGCTCCGCCCACTGCGTGTCCGAACTTCCCGTCTCGTCCGAGGCGAGGCCGCCGGCCAGCCCTCCGATCAGGACGAGCAGCAGCGGCACACCGATGACGGTCAGTCCCCAGGTGCGGACGGGACCGGCGGGCGGCAGCAGCCCTCCGCCGGGGTAGGACGGCGGCGGATCCGGTGCGACCGGGGCCGACAGCGGGCGGGATGTCGTGGTGGGCGGCGGCGGTCCGAGGTCGTTCATGGCGTACTCCAACGGTTCACGACAGTGCACCGATTCGCCCACCCATGCTGCGAGGCACGGCCTGCGGCACCCGCTGTGATCCGTCGGCCGGCAGAAAGGAGCGTGCGGAAAGGCTGGTTGACACTCCCGAGGTCACCAGCCCGTCCGCTTCCGCCACCAGAGCCGATCTGCTTCCGATCCACTTCCGGGAGCCCGCCAGGGGTCCGGTCAGGGGTCGGATCACGGGCCCGACCAGGGATCCGACCAATCCGACCGGGGATCCGATCAGATGTCTGTCCGATCAGATGTCCGATCAGGGTTCCGGGGCACCGGAAGCCGGGGTCAGCTGGGAGCCATTCCGGCCGTCGCGTCGACCCAGGTGCCCGTGACGGCGACGCCCGCGTCCGAGTGTCGAAACGACCTTGCGC
The DNA here is from genome assembly GCF_044751025.1 of Streptomyces sp. NPDC088747. Lineage (NCBI taxonomy): Bacteria > Bacillati > Actinomycetota > Actinomycetes > Kitasatosporales > Streptomycetaceae > Streptomyces > Streptomyces sp. NPDC088747. The sequence goes on along the minus strand of NZ_JBIVKZ010000002.1, from coordinate 339,990 downwards.
GCCGGATCGAAAACGTGAGCATAGAAGCATGTCGACGCGAGAACCCGTGGTCCACCCCGACGGACGGAGCGCGAGCGCCGCCGGGCTGGAGCGGCGGCTCGGCGTCTTCGACGCGGTCGTCATCGGGCTGGGCTCGATGGTCGGCGCGGGAATCTTCGTCGCACTGGCACCCGCCGCGCGGGCGGCGGGCTCAGGGCTGCTCCTGGGACTCGCGGTCGCCGGGGTGGTGGCGTACTGCAACGCCACCTCCTCGGCCCGGCTGGCCGCCCGCTACCCGGAGTCGGGCGGGACGTACGTGTACGGCCGGGAACGACTGGGCGCGTTCTGGGGGTACTTCGCCGGCTGGGCCTTCGTGGTGGGCAAGACCGCGTCCTGCGCGGCGATGGCGCTCACGGTCGGCTCCTACGTCTGGCCGGACCGGGCGCACGCCCTCGCGGTGGCCGCGGTGGTGGCGCTCACCGCGGTGAACTACCTGGGCGTGCGGAAGGCGGCCTGGTTCACCCGGGCGACGGTCGCCGTGGCACTGGCCGTACTGGCCGCCGTGGTGGTGGCCTGTCTGACCTCCGACGACGTCCGGTCCGGGCGCCTCGACCTCGGCTCGGACGTCTCCCCGACCGGCGTGCTCCAGGCGGCCGGCCTGCTGTTCTTCGCCTTCGCCGGGTACGCCCGTATCACCACCCTGAGCGAGGAGGTGCGGGACCCGGCCCGCACGATCCCGCGCGCGATTCCGCTCGCCCTCGGCATCACGCTGGTCGTGTACGCGGCGGTCGCCGTCTCCCTGCTGCTTGTCCTCGGCCCGGCCGGGCTCGCCGCCGAGAGTGCCCCGCTGGACGCGGCGGTCCAGGGGGCGGGGGCGCCGGGACTGGTTCCGGTGGTCAGGGCCGGAGCGGCGGTGGCCGCGCTCGGCTCGCTGCTCGCGCTGATCCTCGGCGTCTCGCGGACCACGCTGGCGATGTCCCGGGACCGGCATCTGCCGCACGCCCTCTCCGCCGTGCATCCGCGCTTCAAGGTGCCGCACCGCGCCGAGCTCCTGGTGGGGGCCGTGGTGGCGGTCCTCGCCGCCACCACGGACGTACGCGGGGCGATCGGTTTCTCCTCCTTCGGGGTGCTCGCCTACTACGCCGTGGCCAACGCCGCCGCCTGGACGCTGACCCGGGAGGAGAACCGGCCCCCGCGCGTCATCCCCGTGCTCGGGCTGACCGGCTGCCTGCTGCTGGCCTGCACCCTGCCCGCCGCGTCCGTGGCCTGGGGCGCCGCCGTCCTCGTGGCCGGGTCCGTGATCTACGCGGTGCGCCGGGTGCTCGCCGCTCGCGGGGGATCGTAGAGCGCGGGGGATCGTGGTGCGTCGTACGCGGGGCGTCGTACGCAGGGCGTCGGTCCACGAGTCGCGCCCCGTCCGCCGACCGGGGACCCGCCGGTCCTCACGCCGGGACGCGCACCCGTTGCCGCTCCGCCTCGGCGAGGCGCGCCGAGCGGGTCCGGGCGCCGAAGACGGCGAGGACGATCGCGCCGAGCAGCCAGGAACCGGCGATGAAGTAGAAGACGCTCCGGTAGCCGTGGCCGTTGTAGAGCGCCGCGACGATCAGCGGACCGGCGGCGTTCGACAGCCGGCCCAGGCCGTAGGAGACGCTCGTTCCCAGGGAGCGGCTCCGGGTGTCGAAGAGCTCGGGGGAGTAGGCGTAGGCGAGGGCGGTGTAGCCGCGTTCGAAGAGGTTCACCAGGAAGCCGAACACGATGATGAGGACCGGGTCGAAGGCGAGCCCGTACAGCAGGCCGCACGCCGCGATGACCACGCCGAAGGTGACCAGGCACCACTTGCGCTCGAACCGGTCGGTGACCAGGGACGCCAGATAGCAGCCGAGCGGTGCGCCGACCGTGCTCAGCGCGACGTAGAAGACGGACTTCTCGATGCTGAAGCCCTCCTTGGCCAGCAGGGTGGGCGCCCAGCTGGAGTAGCCGAAGAAGCCGATGGTCTGCGTCGTCCACAGCACCGTGAGCAGCAGCGTGGGGAGCAGGTACCTCTTCTGGAGGAGCAGTCGCAGCGGCGCCTTCGCCGAGGGTGCCTCCTCTATCGGCGGCGCGGGCTCGGGAAGCGGGCCCTTCTCCGCCGTGACGCTCGCCTCGATCTCCCGCAGGACCGCGTCCGCCCGCGCGTGGTCACCCCTGCTCTCCAGCCAGCGGGGCGACTCCTTGAGGTGCCGGGTGAACAGCACGAGCAGGATGCCGAGGGAGCCCCAGAGATAGACCAGCCGCCACGACCAGTCGTTGAGGGGGACGACCGCGCTGGCGATGAGGTTGGTGACGGGCGTGCCGCAGATGCCGATGACGATGGCGTACGCCTGGTACTTGCCGCGGATCGCGGACGGGTACATCTCGTTGACGTAGACGACGCCCACCACGGTCATCGCCGACAGGCCCGCCGAGGTCGTCTCACCGACACCGCGCGGGCCGCCCAGGGCACCGGCCTCTTTCCGCGCCCGGTGCCTCTCCGCGCGATCGGCAGGGTGTACGAGACCTATCTCCAGTTCGTCGTCCGCGCGGACTCGCCCGTGCGTGCCGTGTCCGACCTGGCCGGGCACCCGGTGTCGCTCGGCGCGGCCGGATCCGGCGCGGCGGTACTCGGCGAACGGATCCTGCACGCGGCCGGCCTCGCCCCCGGCACCGACATGCCGGTCCTCCACCTCCCGCTGGCCGACGCCGCCGACGCGATGCGGGCGGGCTCGGTCGACGCCCTGCTGGTCGCGGGCGGCGTACCGCTGCCCACCCTCACCGGTCTCGACGACGACCCCGGACTGCGGTTCCTGCCGCTGGCGGGACTGCTGCCCAGGCTGGGCGGACGCGACGGCCGTGCCGGGTCGGGTCTGGAGAAGGTCCCGCTGCCGCAGGGCGCGTACCGGACGGCGGGCGGAGTCGACACCATCGGCGTGTCCAACCTGCTGGTGTGCCGCCTCGACCTCCCCCGCGGCGTCGCCGAGGCGCTCACCCGCCTGCTGGTCCTCCGCGCGACCGCCCTCGTCCCCGACAACGCCGTCGGCACCCAGTTCCTCGACGTCGGCAGCCTGATCGGCACGGGCGCCGTCCCCCTGCACCCCGGGGCGGTCGCCGCGTACCGCTCGCTGCACGGCTGAACCCCCGCCGGGCGGGCCCACCGGACCAGTTACCCCAGGTCAGCGCACCGGGAAGCCGAAGGAGTAGCCCTGCTCCTTGAGCCGGGGCAGGAGCAGGCGCAGGGCCTCGACGGTCTGGGCGCGGTCGCCTCCCGCGTCGTGGAAGAGGACCGTCGGCCCGTTGGGCAGCTCCCGCTCGACCGTCTCGACGATGGCGTCCGTACCCGGCTGCTCGAAGTCTTTGGTGTCCACGTTCCAGCCCAGCGGACGCATGCCGCGGGAGGCGGCGAGCTTGCGGCTGTAGGGGGTGAAGGCGCCGCCGGGCGCCCGGTAGTACATCGGCCGTACGCCACCGGACGCCTCGGTGATCATGCGTTCGGCGTCGAGGATCTGCTGCGACTGGTAGTGCGGTGTCTTCTTGTCCATGGTGGTGTCGTGCGCCACCGAGTGGTCGCACAGCCGGTGCCCGGCAGCGACCACCTGCTTCACGAGGTCGGGGTGGGCCCGCGCCTGCGTCCCCACCATGCAGAACGTCGCCTTCACCCCGAACTCCCGCAGTACGTCCAGCACTTGAGGCGTCCATACGGGGTCGGGGCCGTCGTCGATGGTGATGTTGACGCCGCGCGCCCCCTTGTCCGAGGCGTGCGCGATGGACACCGCGACCGGCTCGACGCCGCTGCCCGGCGACGCGGACGCCTTCGGCGAGGCGCCACCGACGGCACCGGCCTGCGCGGTCCACACCGAGGCACCGGCGGCGAGCAGCGTCACCCCGAGCGCCGTGCCGAGCACCTTGCCGTACCAGCCACGCCGTTCACCGTGCCGTGCCATGTCCGCCCCGATTCCACGCAGTTGCTCGCCGGTCCCCTGGTCGCCCCGCGACCATCTGACATGACGACGGCCGGCGGACATCGGATGCGTCCGTTACCGATCAAGGACAATCCCGGGGCGGTCCCCTGACAACCGGGCGCGCCGCAGCGGGTGCGAGACGGGCCGAGTTCCGTGACGCGGTCGCGGTCGCGGTCGCGGTCGCGGTCGCGGTCGAGGACGAGGAAGAGGTCGAGGACGTGCTGTGCTCGCTGTTCGGTGCGAGGCCGACTCCGACGCCGGAACCGTGGGAAAGGTTGTGCGGCGGCCAGGACCGCGGGTGGTACTGCTGTTCCCACCCTGAAGGCTGGCGGCTGCCGTGTTCTTCGGAGGATGATCAGGCACGCGAAGGATCCGGCGAGGTCGTTGACCACGGTCGTCGGGCCTTCGAGACGTGAGATGGCGGCGCCGTCCTGCTTGTGGCCGGTCCGCGTAGCGCCGCAGCCCCCGAACCGGAGTCAGTCAGAAGCCGTTGTCCAACCGAATCCGGGGCCTGACTGATCCAGCGCGGCCCCCCAGACGCGGCCCCGCTCCGCATGGAACCGACCAGCAGTCCTGGAGTCGCCCCCCGCGCGGCACTCGGGCCAGCGCGCCCTGGACAGGGGCCGCTCCCGGGCCCGGCCGCGGGCCGATGACGCCGGCCCCGACGCCGGACGGCACACTGCTTCCGCCGGGTTCCGCACTCTCGGCATCCACCCGACTCCGGGGACTCACCGCTCGCCTCGTAGGCTCCCTTCGATGAGCGACACCAATGAGGGGAATCGATGAGGGCATCGATGCGAGGTCGTCACCTGGCCACGGCATCATCGCCGACTTCGATCTGACAGTGCTCTCCTGAACTAGCCTTGAGCGAGGGACCGTTGGGCGGGTGGCCGGGTAGAGGAGCCCCGTGGTGCCGCCGACCGGATCGGTCCCTGAAGCAGCCGAAAGGAACCCACGGTGTCCGACGAAGGACGGCTGATCGCCGGCCGATACCGCATTCTCGACCGGATCGGCCGAGGCGGCATGGCCACCGTGTGGCGCGCCCACGACGATCTCCTCACCCGCCAGGTCGCCGTCAAGAAGCTGCATCCCCAGCCGCACCTCGACGCCGACGAACTCGCCACCCTCTTCGAGCGCACCCGCCGCGAGGCCCGCAGCACCGCCCAGATCAGCCACCCCAATGTCGTTGTCGTCCACGATGTCGTGGAGGACGAGGGCCTGCCCATCATCGTCATGGAGTACGTGCCTTCCACCAACCTCAGTGACCTGATCAAGGCGAACGGCCCGCTTCCGCCCGAAGAGGCCGCCAGGATCGGCCGTGGCGTGCTCGCCGCGCTACAGGCGGCGCATCGGGCGGGGATCCTGCACCGCGACGTGAAGCCGGCCAACGTACTGCTCACCGAGGACGGCAGGGTGGTCCTCACCGACTTCGGAATCGCCCAGGCCGCCGAGACCTCGGCCCTCACCCGCACCGGCCAGTTGGTGGGCTCGGTCGACTTCATGGCCCCCGAGCGTCTCGTCGGCGCCAAGCCGGGCCCGGAGGCCGACCTCTGGGCCCTGGGCGCCACACTGTTCCAGGCGGTGGACGGGCATTCACCGTTCCTCCGGGACACGGTGACGGCGACGATGTACGCCATCGCCATGGAGCCGCCTCCCGAGGTCCGGGACGCCGGGCCGCTGACCCCGCTGATCCAGGCTCTGCTCACCAGCAACCCGGCCGACCGAATAACGGCCGAGGGCGCCGAGCACCTCCTGCGGACAGCGGGCACCGACGCGCGACGAAGACACGGAGTGAGTGACTCCGCCGCTCCGCCGGACGCTCGGCCCGCCGCTCCGCTGACTGCTCCGCCCGTCGCTCGGCTTGCCGCCCGTACGGCGGCCGACGCTCCGGCTGCGGAGGCGAAGCCGGCCCCGCGTCCGAAGCCGCCCTCTCGTTCGGAGCCGCCCCTTCGTTCGGAGCCGGAACCGCGTTCGGAGCCGGAACCGAACTCGGAGCCCGGAACACACCAGGTATCCGCTGCCGGCCTGGCAGCGGAACGCCCGAAGCCGGCCACGACCGACCCGCAGGCACGACGGCCCGCCGGTCGAACGGCCCGTTCGAAGAAGCTGGTGGTGCTCGCCGCGGTGGTCGCCACGGCGACACTGATCACGGTCGCGTTGCTGGTCGACACGACGCCGGAGAAGAACAACAGCAGCGCCACAGTGTCGGCCGGCCCCCTCCCGGCCGACGACACCAAGACGTCCCGGTCCGCGGACACGCCGACAGCGTCTACCGAGTCCTCACCGTCGAACTCCATCAGTTCCAGCGCCACGTCACCGACGGCGGACACCCCCTCGCAGAAGCCGACGCCCATGGTCGGGCAGGAGGATTCCGCCACGGAACCCGGAGACGAGAGCCCGTCCACGAACAGTGGATCCGGCTCATCGGTCGCCCCGGCAGGCAAGGCCCTGGTGGTCGACGGCTCGGGGCAGTGTCTGAGCAGCGGCTCCGGGACCGACGGGATACAGCTGGTCCAGGCCGCCTGCGATGACTCCGCGGCGCAGCGATGGCTCATCCGATCGGACGGGAGCATCCGGTCGTCGGGGAAATGCATGACCGTGGCCGGAGGGGCGACCGCCGACCGGACCGAGATCCAGCTGACCGGGTGCAGCGGCGACGCCAGCCAGCGGTTCCACTTCTCCGGCAAGGAACTGGTGGGCGACCAGTCACAGAAATGCGTCGGCATCTTCGGGGGCTCGGGCGGAACGGTAGTGGTCCTCTGGGAATGCAGCGGCTGGGACAACCAGGCCTGGACGATCCGATGACCGGCGTCAGGTGCCAGTGGTTCACGGAACAGCCCGTCCGCTGAACCAACGCCCCCGCCACCGACTCAGCTCACGTCAAGGCGGTCCGCCGTCACCCCACCGACGTGTCGGAGAGCGGCTCACACGAGATTCCGCCCGCCACCGCACGGTTGACGGCCCACGCCGCTGAGCGCGACGTCCACGTCGAATCTCAGGTCCGGCCTCAAGTCCCGCATGTTGTACGGGCGTTCGAGGCGGGGCCCGACGATCTGCCGCCGCGTCGGCCGGACCGCCACACCGTAAGCCGACGCCGGGGGTCCGGACCCGACTCCGTGCAAGACTCCACGTAACGAATCCGTGTAACGAATCCGTGGTGCGGCGGCAGAAAGCTTCGTGTCGTCAGCGGCACCTGGACGACGATTCCCCGCATGGCAACGATGAATCACTTCGGCATGACTCTGCGCGGCTGGCGTGAGCGCATGTCACCGCAGGACAGCGGGCTGGAGGCGGACGGGGAGCGGCGCATCTCTGGACTCCGCCGCGAAGAACTGGCCCGTCTGGCAGGCATATCGGTCGACTACGTGGTGCGGCTGGAACAGGGCCGCGCTCGCAATCCCTCGGCCCAGGTGGTCACCGCCCTGGCCCGAGCGCTGCGTCTCGACACGTCCGAGCGTGACCATCTGTTCCGCTGCGCCCACCTCGCACCGCCCGCCGCCGGGGACGTCCTCAGGCACATACCCATGAGGGTGCAGCGCCTGGTGAACCAGCTGGGGGCGATTCCCGTCGGGGTCTTCGCCGCCGACTGGACCCTCATCGGCTGGAACAGGATGTGGACGGCCGCGGTCGGCGATCCCCGCGTGTACGGCTGGGCCGAGCGCAATCTCGTCGCCGGGATGTTCCGGGCGAGCGACGGACAAGGCCCGGACCCCGTCGCGGCATGGCCTGTCCGGTCATGGAAAGGCGACGAAGCGCAGGAGGAGGACCTCGTCGCCGACCTGCGTGTGACAGCGGCGGCCCATCCCCACGATGTACGTCTTGCCTCCCTCGTCGAAAACCTGCTCCGAAACAACCCGCGCTTCGCCCGGCTGTGGTTCCACGGCACGGCCGGCCCCTATGTCGGCGACCGCAAGACCATCGAGCATCCCCTCGTGGGTGACATCGCCCTCGACGTGGAGGTCCTGGTCCCCGCCGGCACCGGCCTCAGGATCGTCACGTACGCGACCGCGGCCGAGACCACCGACGCGGAGAAGTTGGACCTGCTACGGGCGACGTTCTGCGCACCTCGTCCACCGGTCCGGACGACAAAAACCCCCGGGTCATAGACCTGGGGGTTTCCGCGGTTCACATGGAGCGGATGACGAAGCGAACTCACCCTCTCAGTGCCCGGCGCCGGCGCTCGGTATCCTGCGCCCTGCGCCCGGGGCCCCGGCTCAGTGGTCGTCAGTGATGGTGGTCGCGATGCCGTTGGCGACGACGACCTCGGCGGAGAAGCCCTTCTTGGCGGCCGCCTCCAGCTGGGCCTCGGTGCACTCGACGCCGCCCTCACCGCCGGGGCCGGTGTTCACGGCGTCGCAGATGTCGTCGTAGCCCATGATCTTGGTGTCGTCGGCGACGAGGAACTGCTGCTCGCTGCCCTTCATGTCGGTGACGGTGTACTTGCCCGGTGCGAGGTAGGAGACGTTGCCGAGCCAGGTTCCGTTGACGCCCTTGCCCTTGTCGATGCCTTCGACGACGGTGTCGCGGGAGTCGGAGTCCTCGTCGGAGCCGGCGTCCTGCTGGGCGGCGCGGCGCTCGGTCACCAGGGTCGCGACGCCGTCCTTCATCTCCACGTCGGCGTTCACGGCCCCCTTCTCCAGGGCCGCCTCCAGCTGGTCCACGGTGCACGGCGCGTCCACCTTGGCCCCCGCCTCGCCGCATATCGTGCCGGCGCCGTAGACCTCGGTGTCCTCGGCGGCCCAGAACTGCTGGTCCTCCTTGCCCGGTACGGACACGATGTACTTGCCCGGCGCGAGGTAGGTGACCCTGCCGTTCTTGAACGAGCCGCTGACGCCCTTCGAGTCCTTGGAGTTCTTGGAGCCGGCCGCCTTCTCCTTGGCCGCCACCGGGCTCGCCGTGTTCGCGGAACCCTTGCCGGAGGAACTGTCGTCGGTGCCGTTCTGGCAGGCCGTCATCAGCAGTCCGGCGGTGAGCATGGCGGTGGCGACGAGGGCCTGGCGCAGGTGGCGGTTCATCACGGGGGATTCCTTCCGGAGGGCGGGATAGCAGAGGGCTGACGGCGTTTCACCGTTTCCCGCTCTGCGATCACTATGAGTCCGCCCAGACCCCACAGGTCCCCCCTGTCCTCGCTTCAGAACAGCCCGGTCACACACCCGTGACACAGCAACACACCGGTCGCAGACCCCAGTTGACCGACCCCACCCCACATCGCCCGCCCACCCGCACACCCCCTCCCGCGGCTGCCCGGCGCCCCTCCGACCCACCGCCGCCGCCCAGCCCTCCGCCCTGAGCGCCGACGCGCTCCGGCACGCGACCCGCAATCACAGCGAAAGGCGAGTAGTCCCCCGCCACAGAGGCGATCACCAGCAACGCTGGGGTGCGACCGCGCCTTCGTGGTCTTCAGTATTCGTGCGGAGGCTCCAGCTCCTGGATTTGTTCCGGTGCGAGTTCTCCGGGTCCGTCCAGACAACAGAAAAAGCCCGGGTCGATGGCCTGGGCCTCTGTCCTGGAGCGGGTGACGAGAATCGAACTCGCACTCTCAGCTTGGGAAGCTGCGAGCTCCTGCGATCCGTTGAAGTGCTGACCTGGGCGAACGTTGGGGACGTGGCCTACTCGGACCCGGCCGCTTGCACCGTGGTTCCCCGCTGTTCCCCCGCTCGATGTGGTGCGGTTGTGGTGGGTGCCGCGTCATCCACGACTCGGCGATACCTATCGCTTCAGTGCCCGGTAGCGCTTCGTCAGCGCAGTGATCCGCGCCGGGTCTGCCTGGCCGGTGAGCTCGGCCAAGAGATCGTCAGGGCACAGCTCGTAGAGGTCGCCCCACCATCTACGTCCGCGGTTGTCCCAGATCCGATAGCCACCTGGCACACCCCTCGCAACGTAGCGTCTCTTGCTCACCCTGCTCCGCTCTTCGGGGCACCGCACCTGCCCTCACCCAACGGGGTCATCCCGACGCTGGACCATACGCAGGCTGCGGCCGACCGGCGAACCAATATGCAGTCGGCCCACACTCTTTCCAACTGTGTTGGTGGGGTGGCGGGGTGGTGGGGTGCGTGCGGGGGCGTTCATCTGCGTTCATGGGCGGCTGTTCGGTGTGCAGGAATGGGCCTATGGTCTCGCCCGAGCGTCCGCGAACGGTGGTGAATGAGACGGAAACTGAGACGGTGGCGAACTGGCTGAGTGCTGGCTCCTGCCCGGGTGAGCGTCTCCCGGGAGAAGATCTCCTCCAAGATCTCTCCCAGCGACTTGGGTCCCATGATCGAGACCACAAGTGAGTCCGTCATGGCTCTTCGCGTTACGAGTAGGTCGCGACCACGATCGATATGGCGATCCCAAGAAGGACGCCTATGCCAAGCCAATGCCACCGCCCTTCCCAGTCGGGCAGAACCACCGGCGGGGGTGGGGTAACCCTTGCCTCTACGCGCCTCGCAATCTCAGCGAGCGCCATCATCCCGACGCGACTTGCTGTACGGCCCGTGTGAATCACCGTATGCGTCAGCAAACGATGTCTTCTCAGACAAGCGGTGGGTCTGGATGGGAGGGCGAACGGATGGCGGCCTTGAGTAGGTCGATCACCCGCTCGTGGATGTCTCCTACCCGATCCTGCACACGCACTCTGACGAACACGTGGTCCAGATCACGCATTGCCTTTTCCGTGAACCACCCGAGGAACAACAGCTGCTGCCCAGCGAGCGGCCACCCTGGCTTCACGGAGTTCAACGCGAAGTCCTCCCTGCTCAGGAGTCCGCTGGCCACAATCGACGCAACCGCTGCCTGGTGCTCCACCCACTCTAAAGAGTCTTGGGCCCCTTTGGCTTGCGCGACGGGTGTGTAAGAGATGCGGTAGCTCACTTCGCTTGTGAGGGCGACATCACTGCTGCTGTTGATCAAGTGGCACGCCCACGCCAACTGATCATGTGGTGCGTAACCGCCTTGCACGCGCCCGATGTATCCGAGCGCCGGCCTGACCGTGCGAGCGTATTGCGCTCGGGCCAGCGAAACTCCGCCCGTGGCCAGCACTGCCGCGACGGCACTCTGGCTGTCCAAGAGCTCTAGCCTCCAAGGCCAGCCGTGGGTGAGCCGATCGGGCAGGTTCTGCCGGATCAAGGCATGCACCAGTAGAAGCAGGGCCAGGCATAGTAGGACAGACGGGAGCCGAGAAAGCAGCCCGCTTCGATGGATCACACGCTGCATCGTCTCCATGCCCGCCCCCGGTCACTTCGCGTGTCATCGCCCAAAACTGTAGGGATGCACCTTCACGAACGAAAGAGGGTCTGCCCAGCACTGCCCCATAGCTGAGCTGATCGTTCGACGAGCGGCTGCCGACGCAGGGCAGAGCAACGCTCGGGAGGCCTTTACAGGGCTGCCGAGCGACAGCTGATCTGTGCTTCGCTGCTGTACGTCCCCGCAAACGCAGGGGGCCCCGGATCTCTCCGGGGCCTTTGACCTGTGTGCACTCGGCAGGATTCGAACCTGCAACTTTCCGATCCGTAGCTCTACAGAGATCGGTCATTGAAGGTCATACAGGCTGCCGGGAGCCCATCAGGGCTGGTGTTGGGCACTGGCGGTTGCTGGAGTTGCTGTACTTCCGTGCTGTAGCGGTCACGGGAGCTACCCCGCGCGCTCAAGGGTCAAGTCGCTGCGAGTGGGCTCGGCTCGCCACATGTCTGCCAGTTGGGGGTAGGACTCGACGAAGCGGCGAATCTCTGCGAGTTCGGTAAGTTTGGGGGAGCCGATCTCGGCATAGTGGAATCCGGTGTCTTGAGGACCGAGGCTGTCGACGTCAGCCCACGCCGGGTCATCGGCGAAGATGAGTTGCAGCTCCACTTTCCAGTACTCCGGTTGCCTGTCGGGGTCATCCTGGTTGCCGGCATCGGTGACAGCGAGCAGTCGCCCGAAAGACAGCGAAGGCTGGTCGTCGTTCCAGTCACACCTGCCCCATTCGGCGATGAAGCCATCGCCGTCGTTCTCCGGCCGCTCGATCCCCTCGACCTCGATCTGAAGAAACTCGCCGAATGCAGCCCAGGCAGCGTCGACGTCGCGTACGGCATCGGGCTCTACTCCACGTTGTCTCAAGATCTGCACGAACACGTCGGCGCTGGATCTCCATGGAATGGGCATGCGGGATGCTATCGCGGCGCTTCTCGTGGCTCAGAACTCGACCGTGGAGACGTGACGCGTGGCGCACGCTTTCCAACTTTGGTGGCGGGGTCTGGGACTGTGTGCAGGAGGGAAGTTCATCTGCGTTCATGGGCGGCTGCCCCCTCCAGGCAAGAGCGGCCCTCCGGTCTTGCCTGAACGTCGGCGAACGGTGGTGAATGAGACGGAGGAACGAGACCTGAGCCGTCGCCTTCGGCCACCTTCCATCTCAGACATCTCGTTGTAGGCCTGCCGGCTTCTACCTTGTTCGGATGGAGTGATCTGCACTTGCCAGCACGGTCGTAGGCGGAATGATCGCCGCCAGCACAGGGCTCCTCGCGGAGGGACGTCGTTGGAAGCGAGAGCACGGCAACCGGCACGCTGAGCTGCGCCGCACCTTGTACGGGAGCTACTTGGGGAGCCTCAGCCAAGCCAGGCACACATGCAGTGTCGCGCTCGGAGTCGCTCTGGGCGGGTGCCTCGCCGATGTCGCCGTGTTGCGGGCCGAGCCCGATGTGTTCGGTCCGGTGGCATCCGACCCGACGGTCTCCCGGCTCATCGACTCCCTCGCCGCAGCCGGGCCGAAGGCACTCACCGCGGTCCGGTCGGCGCGGGCCGAAGCACGGTCGCGGGTCTGGGAACTGGCCGGGGCGAAAGGTCCCTCCGCCGACGGTCACGTGACCGTGGACATCGACGGCGTTCTCGTCCTTGCGCACTCTGAGGAGCAGGATGCCACCGCGACCTGGAAGAAGACCTTCGGCCATCATCCGCTCGTCGCGTTCGTCGACCACGGCTAGGCCGGTTCCGGAGAGCCGGTGGCCGCGCTGCTGCGGCCCGGCAACGCCGGCTCCAACACCGCGAGCGATCACATCGAGACAGCCCAACTCGCCCTGGCCCAAATTCCCAGACACCTGCGACGGGGCCGGAAGACGCTGATCCGCACCACTCCGCGGGCGGCACCCACGCCTTCCTCGACTGGCTCTCCCGCCGGGGCCGGTGGCTGTCGTATTCCGTCGGAATAACCATCACCGACGCCATCCACCAGGTCGTGTTGAAGATCCCGAAGAAGGCAGGGACGCCGGCCTACGACGCTGGCGGCACCGAGCGGCCCGGCGCCTAGGTCGCAGAGATCACCGACATGCCCGACCTGAGCACCTGGCCCAAGGGCATGCGGCTCATCGTCCGCAAGGAACGACCGCACCCCGGCGCCCAGTTGAGATTCACCGACCTCGACGGACTACGGCTCACCTGTTTCGCGACCAACACCCAAGGCGGCTAGCTCGCCGACCTGGAACTTCGTCACCGCTGGCGGGCCCGCTGCGAGGACCGCATCCGAAACGCCCGCGACACCGGCCTGCGCAACCTGCCCCTGCACGACACCGCCCAGAACCGGATCTGGCTGGAGATCGTCTCCCTCGCCCTCGACCTCCTCGCCTGGATGCCGATGCTCGCCCTGACCGCAGAAACCCGCCGCTGGGAGCCTAAACGGCTTCGCCTGCGGCTTCTCTCTGCCGCCGCCCAGCTGGTCATCACCGGCCGCCGCCACTGGCTCCGCTTCACCGCCCCATGGCCCTGGACAGATGTGATCACCCGCGCGGTCCAGCGACTCGCAACCCTGCAGAACCCCGGCTGACCAGCAACTCCGACCATCCCGACGAGCCATTCTAAGTGTGCTCGTGGTCGCTTGCGGCGTTTCCAGACAAGCCTTGCAGGTCACGATGTGCTGCTGCCTGCTGATCGGCAGGAACTGGGAGACACGTGCCGACTTGGCTGCCTGAGTCCGCGGTCACCTCGTCGCTGGCCTTATGTTCGCGGCTGCCTGCTCGCGAGCCGGTAGATCACGTACGTGAGGGCCAGGATGAAGTCTGCGGCCACCCAGAATGCGACGACCAGGCCGACCCCGATCGTGGTGCCGAGGTCGCCGGCGTCCTTGCACAGTTCGAGGCTGTCGCCCGTTAGATCAGAGCACGATTCCGGCGTCCCGCTACTACTGGCGGCGCCTGCTATGACCCAGATCAGGAACAGGATCTGGACCGCTAGGAAGATCCAGAAGAAGACCCGATGGCGCTTCCTTGGGGGAGGTGCAGGCTGCCCCAGATAAGGCGGTTGGCCTGGAGGGGAAGCCTGTTGAGTTCCGGGCCATTGGTTCGGTTGCGAGGGTGAGGGACTGGAGGGTCGGGCACCCCAAGTCTGTGGCGGTGGGCCTTGCGGCTGTCGAGAATGCCGGATCTTGCTCATGGCCCGTCCTTCCATGAGGCGTTGTCTCTTATCGTGCGCTTTTGAACGCGCAAGTGCCTGCCAGGGCACTCCGACGAGGAGCGGCCGCGCGATGCGGCGGCAGGGCTCGACGACATGGTCCGAGGGGAGCGGGCGAAGTACCACAACGAAGATCGTGCGCACCGCAAGGAGAAGACCACCGGCACTTGGCCAGGCTCTTATGGCGCGGTTGTGGTGCGCGCCCCGCCCACTGGTCTAGACAACAAAGAACCCCCGGGTCATCGACCTGGGGGCTTCAAATGGAGCGGGTGACGAGAATCGAACTCGCACTCTCAGCTTGGGAAGCTACGCCGCTTGCGTAGCTCTATGCCTTCTGACCTGCGCAAATTCGCCGCGGCGTGGTTGCTGTGTGGGTCTGATGGTGCCGCTGTTGACCGTGGTTGTCCGCCCTTAAGGGCACGCTGTGGGCACGACGCTTCGCGCCGGGCGGATGTCGCGCTGATGTGGCCCTCTTTGTGCCCGAGGTCTGTCGGTGCGTAGGCCGGCCGCGCGGGGCCATTGCGACCGCACATGCATGGCGGCGACCGAATCCGAGGAATCACTCATCTCGGTTATTCGGCTGATTAGGCGTCAGGGGCGCTGCTAACGTCCACAAATGTCACACGGGAAGTCAAATGCCCCGTCCGCCCCAAACGCCAGGATGACCGTGAAGATCAAGCGCGTTCGCATCGAGAACTTCTGTTGTCTGCACAAGGTGGACGTGACCTTCGAAGACATCACCTCCTTCATCGGGCCGACGGGGGTCGGCAAGTCCACCGTGTTGCGTGCGCTCGACTGGTTCTTCAACGGCGAGAAGGGCGTCGCCCTCAGCGACGACGACATCCACTCGGCGGCCGAGGACGGCCGTATCTCCGTGGAGGTGGAGTTCGACGGACTCACCGAGCACGATCGCCAGACTCTTGGGCGGTATGCGCCCGACGGCGCCGCAAGCGTGAGTATCTGGCGGACCTGGCAGAACGGCGAGGACAAGATCACGGGCAAGGCTCTCGCGTACGGGCCGTTCGAGGACGTGCGCAAGAACGAGAAAGCCATGGAACTACGGCGTGCCTACGACCAGTTGAGGGAGAGCGACACAAGCCTGGGGTTGTCGGCCGCCGGCACCAAGGACAAGGTCCTGGAGGCGATGCGCACATGGGAGTTGGCCAATCGCGACCGTCTCACCGAGGCCGAGGTCGAGGACACGCACTTCTTCGGCTTCGCCGGGCAGAGCCGCCTCGCCCAGCTGATTGACTTTGTGTTCGTCTCCGCCGACCTGCGGGCGTACGAGGAGGCCGACGATCAGAAGGCGACTGCGCTCGGCCGCATCCTCGACCACGCCGTGGACCGCTCACAGGCAAACGAGCAGATCGGTGAGATCGAGGAGAACGCCCACCTGGCCCGGCAGGAAGTGCACAGCAAGGTGTACGGCCCGGTGCTGGACGAGGTGTCGGCCGCGCTCTCGGCGGAGGTCGCCAAGTTCACCACCGGACGCGAGGTGGTCGTGACCCCCACGGTGCAGGCTCCGAGGCCCGCCCGGACAACCTTCCAGGTGAGCATCCGGGACGGTGCTGCTCATACCTCGGTGCACCGGCAAGGTCACGGTTTCCAGCGCGCCCTGATCATCGCCGCGCTGAAGTACCTCGCCGATCGCAGGCGTTCGGCTGACGGCGTGCGGACGCTGTGCCTGGCGATCGAGGAGCCCGAGCTTTTCCAGCACCCTCCTCAGGCGCGGACTTTCGCGAAGGCGCTCCGCGAGCTGGTCGCCACATCATCGCAGGGGCGTACTCAGGTCATGTACGCCACCCACAACCCGGTCTTCATCGATCCGAAGGGCTACCACCAGATTCGGCGCCTGTGTCGTGCTGCCGGTGAGGAGCATCCCGCCACCGTAGTCTGGCAGGCCACGGAGGAGGACCTGTGCAGGGCGTTGGACGGGTTCGTCGACAAGAAGGTGATCAGGAGCAGGACCGAGGGCACGCTGGGCGGTGCGCTGGCGGAGGGCTTCTTCGCCCATGCCGTGGTGCTGGTCGAGGGGCGCGGGGACGAGGGGGTGATCACCGGTTGCGCGGACCGGTCGGGGATCAATCTCGGCGCGGAGGGCATCAGCGTCATCGAGGTCCACGGTAAGGACAACCTCATGATCTCCGACGCTCTCTTCAGCGCTCTGGGTGTGCCCTGCTATGTCGTGTTCGACGGCGACGTCGGTATGGAGGAGCGCAAGCGGGCGTCGGTGCAGCACCTCATCCCGCAGCAGCGGCAGGACAAGGAGCAGGAGTTCGAGCGCCAGGCGCGGAAGAACCGGACCAAGAACGCGAATCTTCTGCAGTACCTGGGCGCGACGCCCAATCCCCAGCCCGCCGACGACTCGACCGGCCGCTACACCGTATTCGAGGACACCCTGGAGACCCACCTCGACCAACACTGGCCGACTTGGGAGGAGCGCAGGCAGGAACTCGTCCGTGCCTGCGAGGGCGTCGACGGGAAGAATGCGGCGACCTATCTGGAGACGACCCGCACGGCCGCTACGGAGCCGCCGTTCCTGCTGCACGCCCTGCTGGAGAACGTTCGGTCGCTGACCGGGCGACGCTAGCCAGATGGTTCCCTCACGCGGGTTCGCGGTTCTACGCCAGCTACAGACCTGACGCTGCGGGAAGGGTTGCCGACTTGGCCGTACTGGCGACGGAGGCCATCTGCGACCAAAGCCGTAAAAGCAAGGTTATGGACCCTCCAGGGGTACTTTGTCTGACTCGGTCGGCGGCTGCTAGGGCCACGAGATCTCAACCTGTGAGGGGCTGCACCCAACACGCTTTCCAAGTCTTCGTCTGGGGGTTCGGTGAGGGGCGGGGGCGTTCTGACCTGGGGTGGAGTGGGTGGTGGGGGTGCTCGTGGACGGCGCCGGACGGGGGCGAATGAGACCAGAACTGAGACCAGGGAGGGTTGTGTTTTGCCTGTTCAAGGGCGGTTCTTGAGACGGTCTAGTCCTATGTCGGCGGCGTGCTTTGGTGCTGGCTCAGCCGTTGTTCTTTTCACTGTCCCAAGTGCCGCATCGCGTATGCGCGCTCCTCCGGGTGCCATTCCAGCCGCGCGGCATCCAGGCAGTTCAGGCCTCCGCGCCGGTGTGATCGCTCGACGGCGGGCCTGCCACGTGCATGCGTGCGAAGACCCAGAGCACGAGGGAGAAGCGGACTGGACGATACTGAGCGTCGTCCTCCTCGGCGGCTTGGGGCCGACCTCCGGAGACCAGCCGGGCTCGCCTGGCGTGTGAGAGGGAGTGGCGGTCATGCCGTGAGTGTCGCGACGCGCCTGGGTCTTTGCGGAGTCGATCAGCCTGGTGATCACTTGAGAGAGCGGCAGGGGTGGTCGCTGTCCACGGCGGAGGGGGCATGCCGTCCCGAGTTTGGGCGTGGACCTGCTTTAGGAAATGCATCAGCATCGGGTCGGCGCGACCGGTAACGTTTTCCAGCGTGAACGAGACTGGTGTTCAATCCGAGCCTGCCGATGAGCGGACCGCTGCTGAGGATGCAGGGCGGCCTGCTCTTGTGGATTGGCAGAGAAGGCTCAATGACTCCTCTGGCCATCGCGCCATCGCGCTCGGAGCCCGAGTCAAACGAATAGGGTACGTTTTTCAGGGCAATGTTGCGCAATACAAGTCGCTCGTTGTCAAGCTGCAGGATCCGGCAGTATCCGGTCCGATTGTCGATGTCCGCAATCCCGAGGCGCACGACGGGCTTCTGTCAGAGGCTGAGCGTCTTCTGCACAACGTCCTTACTGCGATGAGTATGCGAGTTGATCAGCAGCGCCGCTTCATGGGGAAATATCTCCACGACGACTTGGTGCTGATGAGTGAATATAGTGAAAAGGTTGTCTCCCTCTTTAAGGATGACCCGCAGGCGGGCTTCTTAAAAGGGCTGCGGAATTACATCACGCACATGCAGCTCCCTGTAGCGCAGAGTCGTCAGACGTTCGGGCTTGACGCAATTGATATCACCTTTACTCTGCCTGGTGATCCCCTGCTTGAGTGGAGAGGATGGAACGGCATACAGCGCACGTGGATCGCCGGCCAGGGTGATGTCGTCGCCATCGTTGATGCGGTCGACACCTACGCTCGTAAGGTCGGAGAATTCGACAAGTGGTTGTTCGACAGAATCGCTCTCAAGTACAGGGCTGACATCGATGTGTATATGCACGAGTGTGCGAAGTTTAATCGGGAACATGATCGAGTCTTCGGTGGCTAGGGGTTAATGCGGATACGCCTGGCCGGGAATCAGTGCGGTTAAGGTCGCCGGGAGTAGTCGCTCGGGCGAATGTCAAAGTATAAAAGCTGTGGTGCGTGAACGTGATGATGTCGAATTCCTGGGGCGTATGGAGAGCTCACTGGCCAGCAATGCTGCCTTAGATCTCCGTTTGGCTAGGGTCGGCTATCTGGGCCTCCGAGAAGGTGCCGAATTCGGTTGATCGGCTGATCAGTCTAAGGTCCACATCGCCAGCGGTGAAGCGGCCGGTGAAGTAGTGCCCAGTCGCGGATTTCGGGATTAGCCCGGTTACCGAGAGGCGGCACGCGCCGTGGTGTCGGGGGCTGCGATGTTGGTGCTCCACACGCGGCGTGTTGTCGTACAAGAACCCGATCTCAGCTGTTCCAGAGTTCTCAAGGGAAGCGATTGTCGCGTTGCTGGAACGGGAGGTGCTCTCCGCAGTGTGGAGGGCGATGTGCAGGCTCCAGTAGGTCTGCTCGATCACCATGTAGGCAGCTATAGGGCCGCGGTTCCCGCCGGCTGGGATGTGGCTCTCCGAGCTCGGAGTCAGAACGGCGCGCCATGTGCCGTTCACCCATGCCTGGCCGCTGATCCGGTGAATCAGAGGCCAGCGCCAGGCCCACTTGTCGAAGACGAGGACGCCGTAGCCGACGACTGCTGGTATGTACGCGAACAGATACCTGAACTCGGACGGATACAGCCCTAGTACTAGCAGAACGCCCGTATAGAGGGTTGCGGCGATGGTGGCACCGGTGCGGAGTGTGCTTGCCGGGCTCATCGCCATCCTTCAGTAGTTGAGGTAATCCAAGGCGCTGTTGATCAGGTCCCGAGCATCGCCCTCATCCCACTTCTGGTCCTCACCGAAGACCTTCTTCACCTCGTTGGGCTCCACCATGTGCCGCGTGCCGAACCAGGCGTTCGTCAGCTGACTGCGGACGTTGAGCAGAGCGTTTCGTACGGCGTCATCGAAGTCGCCCCCGAGGAACACGTGGTCCGGCACGTTGTAGATCAGACACTCGGAGAAGTACGACGGAAGCTCCTTGATCACGCCCTCTGCCGCGAGGTCGTTCTCGACGTTCTTCAGGACCCGCACGACGAACTTGTACCGCAGGTTCGTCAGGCCGTTCTTCGTGCGCCCGTTGGCGAGCTGCAACTCTGGCCAGTTGACGATCTTCTTGCCGTCCTGGCCGAACACGACGCTTCCTTCGTACTTACCTCCGGTGGCCGTGTTGTCGAACAGTACGTACTTGAAGCACGGCACTACGTCGATGCTGGGACGGCTGCCAATGACTTCCGGAACGTAGAACGCGATGTTGTGGTCAGCATCGACTGTCCCGAAATGCTCATCGAGCGCCTCGTAGACCTCCTTGCGGAGGCTGTCCTTCGTCCACGGTCCCGTGTATGGGTCGGGCTTGTTGAACCACGACGTGCCGTCGTAGTAGAAGCACTCGTTCAACTGCACCTTGATGTCCACGTCGCTGTCGCCACGGACATTGGTCTTGTTCGGGTAGGAGCCCTTCGCCCTAACAGCGATATTGACCCCTTGGAACGGCTCGTGCCGGTCTAGGGCCGCTTGCACCATGCGCTCGGCTCGCTCCAGGCGGTCTTGTTCTGACTGCCCTGGTGGATCTCGCCACTTACTGATCAACATGAGCCGCTGGTCGTAGGTCAACTGCCGTGGCATGTAAGTCCTCCCCCGCCCCGAGCCTCTCCTTGAGAACAACAGCCTAGGCACCCGTACTGACAAACCAGCCCACCAGCGACAAGTTCTGCAAGCAGCGGGCCCAACGGTCACATGCGACGCCACCGCCATACCCATTGCGGATCGGGCGTGCACATCATCGGGCGATTGGTACAGGACGAACAGGAGTTGGCACGGCGACCCGCCCTGCCTGCCTATTCAGCGTTCTGGAGATCGACTTCCCAGGATCGGCGTAAGCCGCGAATGCGAGCCAGGGTTGGGTCCTGCGCTGGTGGACAAGCAGGCCGGCGGCTGCTCACAGGCCGGTGACGGGTTGCCCGGTGAGTGCTTGGGCGATCTGCCACAGCTGTCCGCCGCGGGACGCCTTCACGAGAACGACGTCGCCGGGGCGGAGGATGGAGGCCAGGTAGGCGGCGGCGGTGCCGTTGTCGCCGACCATCGCGATGTCCGGTACGCCTGCCGCGCCCGCCGCGAGGGCGAGTTGCTTGGCGAGTGTGTCGCCGACCGTCACGATGAGATCGACGCCGTTCTCGGCTGCCATGCGCCCGACCTGGCGGTGGGCTTCCACGGCTTCGTCGCCCAGCTCCAGCATCTCTCCGAGTACGGCGATCCTCCGGCCGCCTGCGGCCTCGGTCGTGTCGCCGTCTGCCTCGGGCATCAGGACTCTCCGTTGTTCAGGGGCGCGAAGGTGATCGCGCGGCCGGCGTAGGAAGGGGACAGGCGACTCAGAGGGACTCGATCGTGCATCTGGCCCCAGGCTGACGGGTCCCGGATGTAGACGGTCGGGTCGGGACCGTCCTGGTAGCCGCGAAGGATGACGAGGTGGCCTCCCGAACGTCCGTCGTCAGGGAGCTGCTCGGTGACGGACATGATGACGGGTGCATAATCGAGGCGAGTGAGCAGGTCTTCGACCGGCACGGGCTCTGCGGCCGACTGGACGCCGAGGTCGGTTGCCAGGCTTGCGATCCCTGCGTGAAGCGCTCCGCGCGGGGTCAGAACCTCGTGCTTGACTGCGAGTTTCAGCAGTTCCGTGACCGTGGGGGCCTTGCGCCCGTAGGCGAGCAGGATCATTCTCAGCGACGCCAGGCCGCACGCCCGGTTGGACCACTCCAGCCGGTCCCCGAGTGCCCATCCTCCGTGCAGAGCCCATTCCTCGGGGGCGATGAGCTGTCGGCACATTGGGACATCGTGGACGCGCGACACAGTGGGCGGGCTCCTACGGTGAGACGGCAGCCTCCCGAGTCATTGTGGTGCTGGAGAACGCGGGAGTGGGCAGAGGAACATCGTATGGCGGTCGGGTCAACGCCTCGTGCAACATCGCCACTACGACATCCGCGTGTGTGAGCCCGACCATCGCGGCGCCCACCACGAAGTTGCTGCCACGGGACATGCCCGGCGTGCTGTTGACCTCCAGCACGTACGGCTGGTCGTCCTCGGTGAGGATGAAGTCGACACGCGCCGAACCACGCAGCCCGAGTCCGTCCCACAGCGTCGTGGCGTACTCGGTGACCTTGGCCAGCACCTCGGGTGACAGCTCGGCTGCCCGTACGGCTACGGCGCCCCTGGATTCCACGTCGAGCTTCGTGTCGGCGTCGTAGAACTCCGCCTCCGTGGCTTCGGTGGCCAGCGGGGGAAGTACGATGACCGCGCCTCCGGGTAGTTCCAGGAGCCCCACGGTCAGAGGTACGCCGGGCAGGTAGTCCTCGACCAGTACGGCGTCGCCTTCCTCGCCGGCAGCCTCGGCCAGCGCTCTGGGAAGGTCCGCCTGTTCGCGTACCAGGCTCATGCCCACGCTGGAGCCGCCGAAGGGCGGTTTGATCATCGTCGCCCGCCCGTTCCAGTGCATCGGGCCGCCGGACCACACCCGCCATCCCGGCGTGGGGACGCCGAGGCTCAGCATCACCCGCTTGCAAAGGATCTTGTCGGCGGCGACTGCGGACGCTGCGACTCCGCTGCCGCAGTACGGCAGGCGCAGGTAGTCGAGCAGGCCCTGCAGTCTCCCGTCCTCTCCGTACGGTCCGTGAAGGTTGGAGAGGGCTACGTCGTAGCCGGCCAGCTCCGTGATGAAGTCGGGCTCGCACGGGTTCAGCACTTTCCAGCGGGCTCCGATGTCGTCGAGGGCCTCGGACAGGGCGGTCACGGAGCGCTGGTCCACGGGGCACTTCGAGTGGTAGAGCCGGTCCTCGACTGACACCGGCCCGTAGACGAGGGCGACACCAAGCCCCTCTCGGTCGCGCTGCCAGTCGCGAAGGCTCTGGGCGGCCTCCCGCACCGCGAGACCGGAGCTGGGGTTGAGGAACTGAGTCATGCGAGGACCCCTTCGAAGGTGTGGGTGACCCGCCCGCCGACCCAGTGCGTCCGCTTCGGCCGGTCGGGATGTGGCCGGACCGTGAGCGGCTCCCCGGCGCGGTTGTGGACGGTGACGGCACGCTGCGACACGAGTCCGCGCAGGGCGGCGATGACGACGGCCGCGACGGCTCCGCTCCCGCACGACAGGGTTTCCGCCTCGACGCCGCGCTCGTAGGTGCGGATCTTCAGCGCCTGCCTGCCGGCGGCCTGTACGAAGTTGACGTTCGTCCCAAGCGGGGCAAGGTCGGCGTGGTGGCGGACGAGGCGTCCGACGAGTACCGCGTCGATTGCGTCCACGTCATCCACGATGGCGACGACGTGTTCGGTGCCGGTGTGGGCGCTGTCGAACCAAGTCGGCTTGCCGTTGATGACGGTCTGAACTCGTCGGGGATGGACCGCGCCGACTTCGGCCGTGACCCACACGGAGTCGTCGCTCACGATCGCCTCGTGCAACACCCCTGCCATGCGGAGGCTCACCTCGCGGAAGCCGTGGTCATGGTGCGCGGCCCAGGCGGTGCACCGCAGAGCGTTACCGCACATCGTCGCGATCGAGCCGTCAGCGTTGAAGCAGCCGACTTCGAGGACAACCGGGCTGATGCTGATCAGGCTGCTGATGACAAGGCCGTCCGCGCCTACGCCCGTTCGCCTGGCGCAGAGGCGCTCGGCCTCCTTTGACCAGTCCTTGCCGTCCGGCGCGGGGTCGGATAACAGGACGAAGTCGTTCCCCGCTCCGTGGATCTTGCGGAAGCGCATGGCAAAGCTCCTCGCTGGCGTGAGGTGACAGTTCTCGTGATGGCTGAATGGGGCTTCGAGTCAGAGGAGTTCGACGGGCCGATACGTGGTCGCCGACTCCTTCATGACCCACGGGGAGTGCCCGTCGAAGGTCAGGACCCGGCGCCCCGCGGTGCCGGCGGACCTCATGTCGCAGACCTGGAGGTACAACCCGTCGATGAACACGAAATCGCCTATGTGGACATCGCTT
Source organism: Streptomyces sp. NPDC088747 (assembly GCF_044751025.1). Classification (NCBI taxonomy): domain Bacteria; kingdom Bacillati; phylum Actinomycetota; class Actinomycetes; order Kitasatosporales; family Streptomycetaceae; genus Streptomyces; species Streptomyces sp. NPDC088747. Next base: position 316,356 of record NZ_JBIVKZ010000002.1, on the reverse strand, counting down.
GGTTGCCTGTAACCGGGGATGGTGCCGAGGGGAGGAGGCACGGAGGTCGGTTCGGTGGTGCGGCGCTCAGACATTCAGCCTCTCCAGATGGCCAGGAGGATCGAACCGCCGAGTGCCAAGAGGCTTGCCACGTAGCAGAGTTGTTGGTTCCGAGGGCTCACGGGGCACCGACCAGGTGGCCGTGAAGGCGGTCGCGGACTGACGGGATACCGATCTCCCCAAGGGGCATCCAGGCCCCCGCGCCGGCTTCGATCACCATCGGGGCGATGGCGCCGGAGTGGGCCCGGAAGAGGTATCGGAAGCCGATCCGGAGGCGGGGGCCGTGGCTGTGTTGCCCCGCTCTGGTCACGTCGATCAGGAAGGGGCCATCGCTGTCGGGCTCCGTCCACACGTCCCGGATGCTGACCGCCTCGGCCAGCAGGCGCAGGGCCGCCCCTCCGAGCGAGTCGTTCTGCTCCTCCGGCTCCGCTTCCGCCAAGGCGAAGGCTCCTTCATGCCGCAGGGACAGGACGCGATTGTGTTCGTCGACGATGACCGCGCCCGTCGTCACGAGGGGGCAGCGCCGGCTGTGGGTGCAGGTCCCGCGCCGTGCGTGGTCGCGGACGGCGTCGTACACCGGCATCAGCGCCATCTGCTCGTCAGGGTGCTCGTACATGTAGTGGGACAGCTCCCGGACGATCTGGTCCTCCCGGATACTCACGGGGCACCGAGCCCGTGGCGCTGTGTGTAGATCCACAGGAGCCTTCGCGTGATGTCGGCGACATCCCGGAGGTAGATGAAGACGCCGAACGACGGAGTTTCCGCGGTCGGACGGTTCTGCAAGTCGATGAGCCGGTACCCCTTGCGGAACAGCTCCCGCACGTCCTCGTCCTCGTCCGCTCGCAGATCCTCACCGAGTAGAAGGTTGAGGTGCCCGATGATCTCCGGCAGAGACGCGTCCATGTCCTTGCGGGTGGAGGTGGCCATCTGCATGGAGAGGGCTGCCTCGGTGCTCTCCGAAATCGTCTCGACTGCGACTGGGAGAACTTCGGTACCCGCCCTGTCGGATGCTCTCGATGCCTTGCCGCGACTTGCCACAGTGATCACCGTCTCGCTCCTTCAGTGCGCGTTTCCGGCCGTGCCAGTAACGCTAAGAAGGGCGACGGGAGGGGCTCTACGAGTGTGCCGGAACTTGCCCGGCATTCACCCCAGGGATTCGATGGCTGCCGTGATGAGTTCCCGCGCCGCCGGGCCGTAGACGGCAAGCTCGGCCAGATCCGTGAACGTCTGGGCATACATGGCAAGTTCGTGTTTCTGCGTGACGGCGAGATGGGCCGAGACGAGTTCGACGTGGATGGTGTGGTCGTCGTACAGGAAGAAGCCCTCGACGGGCCAGAGGCTGGAACGGTCGGCGTCTTCAGGGATGATGCCGATGCTCACCGAGGGCAGCGCCATAACGCTGAGCAGATAGCCGAGTTGGCCGGCCATCACCTCCGTCCCGCCTATGCGCTTTCGGAGTGCTCCCTCTTCCAGGAGGATCGCGAACGTGTGGTTGCCGTACACGATTTGTTGCTTCTCCACGCGCACCTTGACGGCCGCCGGCATGTCATTGATCAGGCGGCGACGGTCGCGAATAGAGGTGAGGAGTGCGGTGATGTACGAGGCCGTCTGCACGGGGCCGGGAATGAGCCACGGCGAGTAGATGCGGAAGCGCTGGGTGCGTTCCCACAGAGGGAGGACTGACTCCTGGGCCTGCTTCAGGCCGGTGCGCTCCAACCTGCGCCACTCGACATACATTCCCTCGATGCCGCGGGCCGTCGAGACGAGATCCTCGGCCGCGCTCTCCGCACCGCAAGCAGCAGCCCACGCACGCAGGTCGCGCTCCGAGGGCGGACGCGTGCCGCTCTCGAAGCGCGAACACTTCGACTCATGCCAGCCGAGACTGTTGGCCAACGCTCGCTTGGTGAGCCCGGCTTCGAGCCGGATATCGCTCAGGCGTTTACCCAGGGCCCTGCGGGCTTCCTGAACGCTCGAAGATGGCGATGTCATGTCGCTGCGATGTTGCCGTTCGGGCTGTCAGACCGGCTGGAACTCTGCGTGCGGTGTTGCCCGCGCCCACACGGCGTCGAAGGCCGACTCGCAGAGCTTTGCCACCTCGGGGTCCTCCGTGAGTTCCACCTCCATGTTCTCGCCGTCGCCGTCGAAGTGGTTGACGAGGACGAGGCTGGAGTCGAAGAGCCAGAAGTCGTTGCCCGGAAGCGCGAGGCCCGTGGCGTTTCGCCGGGAGAGCCAGCGCACGTCCTCGCCGGCGGCGATGTTCAGGCCATCCGTCACGTCGTACTCGAAGCGGATGTACTCGCTGACGGGGGTCGAGACGACGCGGGCCCGGCGGACCTCGACGCCTCGCGAGGTGGCCTCCGTGACGATGCTGTGCCAGTCGCCCCAGCGCTCGGCCGGGTCGAGTGGCATTCCAGCCTTCCAGTCGAGGAAGGCCGGGTCCGACTTCATGTAGGCGTCGCGCATCTCCAGATGGACAGCCGTCCTCTGGCTGTCGCGGAACAGTTCCTCAAACGTCGGGGTCCTCGTCAACCTTCTTCACCTCCAGGAAGAACTGCACCATGCGCCGGGGGATCTCCACTACCGACTCATGGCCGGGGATGTCCATCTGCCCGAGGCGCTCGATGTCCTCGACCTTCAACCCCTGCACGAGGTAGCTGTCCTTCTCCTCGTCGAGGTAGATGGTGGGGGAGCCGCCACTGGGACTCTCCGGGTCCTTACCGAGCTTACGCAGGGCCATGATGTCCTCCTCGGATGCTGGTAACGATCTCTGTGCCAGAGCTTGCCCGTGGCCGTGCCGTGGAGCGAGGAACTTGCCGAAACTTGCCAGGCGTACGGAAGTTGACCTTACGCGGCCGGGGTCAGAGCGACGAAGAGTGGACCGGACGCAGCGCCGAGGGATGGCCGGATTCGATCGCTGTACGTCCTTCCTTGACTCTCCACCGCTTCGGTGCGTCCCACGGCTTCAACTCCCGCTACGCTCCCGGCTCATGGGAACACCCTGGGCCTCGCTCATAGCCGGGACGACGGCCGTCTTCAGCGCGGTCGCCACTGGCGGTGCGTGGCTGGCCGCACGCCGGGCCAACGCCACTGCGGACGCGGTCGCCCGCATCGAGCGGGAGCGCTGGCACGCCGACCTCACTCCGCAGTTCCGGGTCACCCTTGAGCCGCGGTACGACGGCGACCGCGCCGGGCTGATCCTGCACCTCGCCGGCCCCCTGCCCCTGGGCCGCCTCGACGAGATCCGCGTCGAGGTCGCGCAGAGCAACGACGTGGATTACACCGCCCCCGTGGCCGCCGGTCAGAGAGTGGAGCCGGAGCAGATGGCCGCGCAGCTGTGAGGGCCGTACAAGTTCCTGCGCCGAGCGAACGGGGCGGACGCCGACGGGAAGACGGTGGGCCCGTTCGCCCTGGCCGTGGGCAAAGGGCGGACGTTCGCGCTGTTGCGCACGGAGGCGCCGCCCTGGTGGCGCGGCAATGACCGGGAGGCGCGGTGGCGGGTCAAGTGGCTCGGCAAGCCCGTGCGCCTGGTCTTTACTTGCCACCGGGACGGCTTCGCGCCGTGGGTCATCCCGTACGAGGTGGAGATACCTGTGGAGCCGCAGGTGCTCTAGTTGGCTGCCTCCCTCGTGCGGAAACCTTCCCGCCAGAGTGCCCATCGGCTGCTGAGATACGGGCTCGATTGCTGAAGGCCGGCCCCCTACAGCCGACGCTCACGCTTGGGCGAAGTCGACGAACCGCGAATAGTGGCCCTGGAAAGCGACGGTGACCGTCGCGGTTGGCCCGTTGCGGTGCTTGGCGACGATCAGGTCGGCTTCGCCGGCTCGGGGTGATTCCTTCTCGTAGGCGTCGTCGCGGTGGAGGAGGATGACCAGGTCGGCGTTGTCCTCCAGAGCTCCGGAGTCACGTAGATCGCTGACCATGGGGCGTTTGTCGGTGCGTTGCTCTGGCCCGCGGTTGAGCTGAGAGACGGCCACGATGGGGACGTCCAGCTCCTTCGCCAGGAGTTTCAGGCAGCGGGCGATCTCGGAGATCTCTTCGTAGCGGGAGGCGAAGGGGCGGGTGCCGTAGGTGAGCATGTGGAGACCGTCGACGACAATCAGCCTGATGTCGTTTCGGCTGCGCAGACGCCGGCACTGTGCCCGTAGGTCAACCAGCGTCCCGTAGTCGGCGTCCTGGATGTACAGCGGAGCAGCCGATACCTCGGGCATCCGGCGAGCCATGCGAGTCCAGTCGTCTTCGTGCAACTGTCCGCTGCGGATGTGGTGCAGGGGGACGCGGGCTTCTGCCGCCACGATGCGCATCGCTACTTCGTTGCGTCCGGATTCAAGGGTGAACAGGACGCTGGGGATGTCGTTCTTTATGGAGACGGAGCGCAGGAAGTCCAGGGCGAGGGTGGATTTGCCCATCGCCGGTCGCGAGGCGACCACGATGAGGTGGCCTGGTTGCAGGCCACCGATCAGGGAGTCCAGATCCGTGAAGCCGGTTTGCAGCCCCATTAGATCTGTGGAGGTGCTGGAGAGGAACTCGATCTCGTCGAGGGCCCCTTCCATGATGTCGCCCAGCGGCAAGGCGGGTGCGGTGGGATGCTGCCGTGTCGTGGCCGCGAAGATCTCGGCCTGGGCGGCGTTTATGACCTCGTCCGTGTTCTCGGGACTTCCGTCGGCAGCCAGTGTCTCCACGTACCGTCCAGCGATCATGGTGCGGCGCAGGATGGCCGTGGACTGCACGCGGAGCGCGAACTGGGAGGGGTCCTTGCGGCGCGAGGCACCCTGAACGAGGGCGGCGATATAGCTGGGGCCGCCCACGTCATCGAGCTTCTTGCGCTGGGCCAGTTCTGCGGCGACCGTCACCGGGTCGGCTGGTTCGGAACGGGCGTACAAGTCGAGGATGGATTGGTAGATCAACTCGTGAGCAGGCTGGTAGAAGTCGCTGCCACGAACGATTTCCACCACATCGGCGATGATGTCCTTCGATGCCATCATCGCGCTCAGCAGGGACTTTTCGGCTCGCAGATCGTGGGGTGGCCGCTCCAGCTGCTCTCCGACATCCTTACCCAATGCCAACCCCCTCCGACTGTATGACGCATAGCGCCACATCCCCACTGCAGAGTCGGCAGCGTACTGTCTCGGCTCGCAGCACCTGGGCTGGTGCGGTCATCATCGCCGGAGCTGGTACTGATCAGGGCTCGGAGAGGCCAAGGACAACCTCGGCGGCACCGCAGGGCGAGAGTTGTGTTGACGCTCTTCCTGAGAGGCGGTCACTGCCGGGTCCGCAGGCAGATCGGTCATACGTCTCAGCCGCCACACCAACGTGCCGCTTATGGACTCCGCCGTGTCCAACTCGCGCCGGGCGGCGGCCTCCGTTAGCAAGGTGGCGGGGTCATGGCCATTTGCCTCGGCGTCGGCGAGGGTGCCTGCGAGGGCATGCCAGCCCGGCTCGGCCTGCGGGCCGCCGGTGAGCTGTCGGTGCGGGGAGGGTGCGGCCATGCCGGTGGCGACGGCATGCCTCGTGCGGAGCAGTTCGGTGCGCCAGGCGGCGGGGTTGTCCGGATCGGCGGCCGGAGTGGGATCGGTGTGCCGGTCCAGGCGGTCGCGGCGGTGGGCGCGCCACTTGCGGGCGACGTCCACCGGGAGGATCGGGTACGGCGAATCCAGGACGTGGGCCCGGATCGCCTCGCGGACGTCCCAGCCGTGGGCGGTGGCGAAGGACACGTCGCTGAGCAGTTCGTGCCACTGGGCGATCTGGTCACAGGCTTCGTCCGTGCCAGTGCGGGCGGTGCGGGGATCGAGGCGTCCGATGTAGGCGAGGACGGCGGCGACTTCGCGTCGGTCCAAAGGCGGCTTACTCCGTTCCGGTCGGTTCGTCGAGTGCGGCGAGCAGGGCGGCCATGTGCGCCTCGGTGCGCGTCATGCCGGTGGTCGAGGTGGGGGTGGGTGTGCCACCGGGCAGGGCGTAGAGGTTCGGGCGGCCGGGGGCGGGGGTGCGTTCCCGGGCGATCCACGCGCGCCAGTCGGCGGCCCACGCGTCGGCGGTGCGGGGATCCCACGAGCTCCGGTAGGTGCGCCACTTCGCGTCGGCGGCGTGCAGGGCGTGCTCGCCGAGCCGGTCGAGATGCCCGTCGTGCTGGAGCCAGGCGCGGGCGCTGTCGTCGATCTGCCACTCGGTGACCGAGATGAGCGGGGCAGAGCTGCTGCTCTTACTACCGTTCACCTTCGGTTCTCTTCTGTTCTGGGGGTCGGAATCCGCACCCTCCTCGGGTCGGAATCCGCACCCTCCTCGGGTCGGAATCCGCACCCTCCTCGGGTCGGAATCCGCACCCCCTGGGGGCCGGATTCTGTTCCCCGGGGCCGGATTCCGATCCACCCTCGAAGGGCTCGGCAGGGTCGGATTCTGACCCCCCGAGGGCTGGATTCCGACCCCCTTGGGGTGCCGGTTTCCGGTCCCCGTCCCGGGACTTATCGGCGAGGAATCGGGCGGCGATTGGGAGGCGGTAGTACGTCTCTCCCCTAGGTCCCTTGCGGTCAGGGAGCTGCACCAACTCGCCGTCGGCGATCAACTTGGCGAGCGCATCGCGCACGGCTGTGCGGGAGGCGTTGGCGCGCTTCATGAGGGTGGGCACGGACGCGTACGCGACGCAGTGCTGGTCGCGGCACCGGTCGGCGATCAGGGCGAGGACCATGCGGGCGGTGCCCTTGCTGCGGCTGTGGTCCCACACCCATTCGCGGGCGTCGTAGCTCATCGGGCGGCGGCTCCTGGGGGTCAGTGCATGGAGGTGCAGTCGGCCCTTGTCGGGCGGTGCACAGGGAGGGGGTTGGCCCACCGCCCCGGCCGACGGCGCGGGGGAGGGCTGGTGGCGTCGTATAGCCAAGACAGCCACATTCATGCCGCTCAAGTCCAGCGTTCCGCCGAGAAATTCAGACAGCTGACGGCGAACGCTTACTGCGAGCTAGGCATCCCCAAAATTGTAAACCCGAATCGGCCGCTGCCGAAATAATGGACCGTCAGGCGAAGCCAGAAGCATCACATCGCCTAGCCGTTGACGCGCCGCCGACGGGGAAGCTACAACACAATACCGCACGTCACAGCATCGATCGACGCATCCGTCCGCGCCCTTTCCCAACCCCCAGAAACCTCTCCCCGGCGTACGGCGCGAGCGCAACATAGCCGACGATCGCCGGTTACCAAAACCGGCGATTGAGCCTTTCAATTGGAGCCATGCCCCCACGCTCATTGGAAATCGGGCCGGCAGGAATGCAGGCGGCCCGTGCCATCGAAATCCTCCGCGCCGAACGCGGCCTGTCACAAAGGCAGTTGGCCGACCGCGTGACAGCCCTCGGCCACCCGATGTCCAACACCATGTTGTCCCGCATCGAGCGCGTCCAGCGCCGATGTGACGTCGACGACCTCATCGCGATCGCCGAGGCCCTCCACGTCCCGGCACTCGCGCTCCTGCCAGGCCGCCCCGCAGTCTGAACCGCCTTCGCCGCGCCGCAACTCGCCCCATCCCACACCCGAGTGAGGACCCACCGCCCTTGCGCCTGCCCGCCATACCCCTGGCTCCCGCCTGCCCCCAGCGCCTCTCCGGGACGGAGGTGATCGCGAATGGCTGACCGTCTCCTGACCGTGGCCGAGGCCGGCGAAATGCTCTGCACGGGCGAGCGCTTCGTCCGCCGCCTGATCGCCGAGCGTCGCATCCGCTACGTGAAGCTCGGCCGCCCGGTCCGCATCCCGGAGAGCGCGATCGCCGAGTACGTCGAGGCGCGCACCGTCGAGCCGGCCGGCCGTTTCCGTGCCCGCTGCGGGAAGGCGGCCTGATGGCAGGGCGAAAGCCGCAGCGGCGGCGCGAGTTCGGCACGACGCGGAAGCTCCCCTCCGGTCGATGGCAGGCCCGCTACATCGGCCCCGACGGGCAGCGGCACACCGCCCCGGAGACCTTCGAGACCAAGTCCGACGCCCAGGAGTGGCTTAACCTCACCCGCGCCGACATCGAGCGCGACGTGTGGCGTGACCCGGACGCGGGCGCGGTCAACTTCGAGAAGTACGCGTTCCGTTGGAAGGAGGAGCGCGGTCTGGCCCCGACCACGCTCGACCGCTACGACGGGCTGCTGCGCCTGCACATCCTGCCGACCTTTGGTGGGAAGGACCTGGACGAGATCACCCCGCCGTCCGTCCGCACGTGGCGTGCCGAGCGTCTGAAGGCGACCGGTGCCACGACGGTCGCCAAGTCGTACCGCCTGCTGAAGGCGATCCTGCAGACGGCGGTCGACGACGACCTCCTGCGCAGTAACCCGTGTCGCATCAAGGGCGCCGGCAAGGAGGAGGCCGACGAACGCCCCACCGCGACCATCGAGCAGGTCTTCGACCTCGCCGACGCCATGGGCCCACGCTGGCGCCTGATGGTCCTGCTCGGCGCCTTCGCCTCCCTTCGCCCGGAGGAGTTGGCTGAACTGCGCCGACGCAGTGTCGATCTCGACGAATGCTCCCTGCGCGTCACCCAGGCGTCCCCCGAGCTCACCAACGGCCGACGCGTTACCGGCGACCCCAAGACCCGGGCGGGCAAACGCACCGTCTACCTGCCCGACTTCATGCTCCCGGAGCTGCGGCGCCACCTGCAGTGGTTCGCGGAGAAGGAGGTAGACGGCCTGTTGTTCATCGGCGAGAAGGGCGCTCCCTTCCGCCGCTCGACCTTCGGTAGGAAGTGGCGCAAGGCGAGGGCCAAGGTCGGCATGCCGGACAACTTCCGCTTCTACGACCTCCGCCACACCGGCAACACCCTCGCCGCCGACACCGGCGCCAAGCTCAAGGACCTCATGGTCCGCGCCGGGCAGTCCTCGGAGCGGGCCCAGCTGATCTATCAGCATTCGACGGTGAAGCACCAGCGAAGGCTGGCCCAAGGGATCGATGCCGGGGTGCGAGCCCAGCTTCGCGAAGGTGTGTCGGCTCAGCAGAGCGCTCAGAAGGCATAACCCTGCTGCCCCTTGCGTGTCGACTGTGCTCAGCGCGACTGGTACGCAAGGGGGCTGAGCTGCCATTTTGGACCATGAGCCCTCTTCCTTCGCCGTGTCCAGGCACGATGCCTCTCTGACCAGCGTTATTTCTTGATTTTCAACCTCGAATGAGGGAGGATTTCCGGAAGTCGCTGTAGCTCGTTGGGGAGGCTGGACATGACTGTCGTGCACGCGGAGGACCTCCGGGCCCGCAACCGAATCGCCGAGCTTGGACTGTCGGTCGAAGGGATCGAAGACGCGCTGCGGCGAGCCGAGGCTGAGCGCAATTTCTGCACCCCGCTGGACCCGGTCTCGCTGCCCGGCAACATCTTCTGGGGGCGCACGATCCGCTTCATGCGGGAGACGTACATCCCGGAGGGTTGGACCAGCGCCAGTCCCAGTAACGTGCCGCTGCTTGTCGCGCCTTCGGGCGACTTCGCGATCACTGCCTCTAGCGGCAGTCCCGAGACTGGGTACGCCGCTCTCTCTCCCTCAACCCGCTACCCCAAGGGCAATGCGGTCATGAAGCGGGTGGAGACCAACCGGCAGCTGTTGCTGTTCGGCGAGCCAGAGGCGCCGCGCGAGCAGCAAGAGGCTGGCGACGGCGCCCCTACCTGGTTCCTGCTCTACCACCACGCGAAGACTGACCAGGGGACCCGACTCCACGCGGAACTGTCTTTCCCGAACGATCCCGGGAACCGTGGCAAGATCAGCAGCTGGCACGAGCGGATCATCCTCCCCTGGATCGACTTCGAGGGCTTCACTCCCTTCGTCGACGACGCCGACGACCAGGGCGGCATCGACATCCCCATCGAACGTCGGGCCTGACCGGCCCGCCCTGATCTCCCCATTGGCTCCTCCCATGACCACCGCATCTCGGCTCGTCCTGGCGCGCAAACGCCGAGGACTCACCGTCACCCGCCTCGCCCAGCTCGTCAGCCTGACCCCACGGAGGTTGTCCGACTACGAGAACGGGCGGGCTGTACCCAGCCAGCCGTCGCTGGAAGCGATTGCGACGGCGCTGGAGTTCCCTCCTGCCTTCTTCAGTGCCGAAGAAGTCGCCGACCTGACGGTCGACTCGGTGAGTTTCCGCGCCCTAAGCAAGATGACCGCGTCCCAGCGGGACATCGCCCTCAGCTCTGGGCGGCTGGCGCGTGTGCTGCAGGACTGGATCGCTGCACACTTTCGTCTGCCGACTCCCGACATTCCGTCGCTGACTTCATTCAGTCGGCTCGGCCCGGACGAGGACCAGATCCCGCACCCAGGAGAGGCGGCAGGGGCAGACTGGCCTGCGGAGGAAGCCGCCGCGCTTGTGCGAGCACGTTGGGGACTGGGGAACGCCCCGATGCCGAATGTGGTGCACCAGCTTGAGGCCCACGGTGTTCGCGTCTTCTCGCTCTCCCGGGCCTGCCCGGAGGTCGACGCGTTCTCCTTCTGGGACCGGGGGATCCCTTTCGTGCTGCTGGGTACGGAGAAAACTGCGGAACGCGGGCGCTTCGACGCGGCCCATGAACTCGGGCACCTGGTCCTGCACGGCGAAGAACAGATGCCACACGGGCCCCAGGCCGAAGCCGAAGCCCACAGATTTGCGGCCGCGTTCCTCATGCCGCGAGCAGACGTTCTCGCCCACGCACCACGGGGGGCGAGCACCAACTGGATCCTCCAGGCCAAGCGACGCTGGAAAGTCGCCGCCATGGCTCTTGCCCACCGATTGCACGAACTGGGCCTCACCACCGAGTGGCAGTACCGCACCCACTGTGTGGAACTCAGTCGCCTCGGCTACCGCAAGTCGGAGCCTCGGAGTGGGGTTGCTCGCGAGACCTCGCAAGTGCTGGGCAAGGTGTTCACTGCCCTGCGCAACGAAGGCACACGCCCTGCGGACGTGGCCCGAGAGCTACATCTGCATCCTGCCGATCTCAACGACCTGATCTTCGGTTTGGTGGTCACTGCGCAGGAAGGTGAGGGGCAGCGGCGTCCTACGTCCGAGGGCAGGCCGAGGCTCTCCGTGGTCCGTTGACAATCGGTTACATTGCTGGGCGATCCCAACTCCGTGGCGCCATAAGGGAAATAGGGTCAGACTTGGGCGGTGCAGATCTCTGAGGCCACAAACGGCGCCGCAATACGCATCAGCCCCGTCAGCCCCCAGAACACCGAACTACTAGCCTCCATTGTCGCCTTGGGTGATCGCTTCAGGAGCAAGCTCGGCTTTCTGCCACCGGCGGTCTACCAACAAGCCGCCGAAGAGAACCGCCTGCTAGCTGCCGTAGCTGGCCCAGGCCTCGTTGGCTATGCCCTGTACGGGCTTCCAGGGCAGCGCATCCGTCTGACTCACCTTTGCGTCGATCCCAGTAAGCGGCGTGGTGGGGTAGCCCGACTCCTGGTGGACGAGATCACTCGTCGGCACCAGGACCGTCTCGGCATCATCTTGAGGTGCCGCAAGGACTACGGTTACGAGCAGATGTGGCTGAAGCTCGGCTTCGAGCCCCGCGATGAGGTTGATGGCCGCGGCAAGAATCCCAAACCGCTCGTTGTGTGGTGGCGTGACCACGGTCATGCGGATCTGTTCACCGACTTGGAGCCGACGGCCCTACTCACCGTCGCTATGGACTGCAACGTGTTCGCCGACCTTCACGCGGCCAACAACCGGAATGGTTCACAGGAGACTCAGGCTCTTGGAGCGGAGTGGCTGACTGGGCTCGTCGAGCTGGTGGTCCTGCCTGAGCTAGTGGCTGAGATCGGCAAGATCCCAGACCAGACCGACCGGCGCAGTCAGTTGCGTATTTCGACCACGTACAAACGCCCTCGATCCGACAGGCAGCTGGCAGACCAGTTCGTGCCCCAGTTGATTACCGCTGCCCGAGAGCAGCTAGGCATCACGCTGCCCGTTAAGCCGAATGACCTCTCGGACCTCAGGTATGTGGCTGAGGCTGGGGCGGCCGGCGTCCCGTACGTCGTCACCCGCGACGACAACTTCCTGCGGCTTTCCGAGGCCGCCCAGCAGGTCTGCAACGTCCGCATCCTGCGGCCCTCGGACGTCGTTCTGCATCTCGACGAGTTGAGGCGTGCGCAGCTGTATCAGCCGGGCCGTCTCCTCGGTACCTCCTACACAACGAGGGCCGTTGCGGCAGGCCGGGAGCAGGAGCAGCTGATCTTTCTCGACAAACCCGGCGGTGAGCGTCTGAATGCCTTCAGATCGCGTCTACGCGAGCTTGCAGCTCAGCCAGCCAGGTGGGAGCGCCAGCAGATCGTGGACGACCAGGGGCAGCTCTTCGCCACGTACTGCCATGGGGGAGGACAGGAGCAGCTTCAAGTGCCGCTGCTACGTGTCGTTGATGGACATGTGCTGAGCGAGACCATCGCCCGGCAGATCCTTTTCCTGCTGCGTCAACACTGCCGGACCGTCGGCGCCGAGGTACTGCGGCTGACCGATCCGTATCTGCCGTCCACGGTACGTGCCGCAGCCCAGGAGGATGGGTTTCAGCCCCTCGGAGACGATCTGATCGCCTTCGTTCTGGACAAGGTTGCAGACACGAAGACCGTCGATGAGCATGCGGCCACCCTTGCCAGGCAGTTCGGTCTTGAGCTGCCCCGTCTACAAGCTCCTCTGCCGGCGGCTGCGGCGTCAGCCGTTGAGCGGGCCTGGTGGCCACTGAAGATCACTGACGCCGAGTTGCCGACCTTCCTCGTGCCGATCAAGCCGAAGTACGCCTACGACCTTTTCGGCGTCCCTGAAGGGCTCTTGGCCCGCAGTGACCAGCTGGGGCTCAGCCGCGAGCACGTCTACTACCGCGCCGCTCGCTCCAGCGGCGAGAGGGTCCCCGCCCGCATCCTCTGGTACGCCAGCACTGACCGGACGCTCACCCTGTCATCGGTAATCGCCTGCTCACGGTTCGACGCCACTGTTGTCGATGGCATCCCCGAGCTCCACCAGCGCTACCAGCACTTGGGTGTATGGAATCTCGCGGACATCCTGAAGCACTGCGAAGGCCACGACCAGGCCCGAGCCATCCGCTTTTCCGACACGGAGATCTTTCCGAACTTCGTTCCGCTCAAGCGACTTAAGCAGCTAGCCCGCCACCAGAGTCACACCCTCAACGTACAGTCGGTTTTCAAGATCTCGTCCACCCTGTTCCAAGCCATCTACGAGGAAGGCCGATCCGCACGGTGACCGACTCAGAACGCGCCCTCCTGCTATCTCTGCACCCACGCTTCGCGACTTCGATCCTGGATGGGCGCAAGTCGGTAGAACTCCGTCGCCAGAGAGTGGCAGTCCCCCCTGGTACGCAGGTCATCCTCTACGCCACCTCGCCGGTCATGGCACTCGTCGGCACTGCTCGCGTTGCTCGCGTCGACACCGCATCTCCCGCCGAGGTGTGGAAGCGGCATCGTTCCAAAACTGGGATCAGCCGTGCCGAGTACGACACCTACATGGATGGTGCAGCCCAGGCGTCGGCGCTCGTGCTGGATGCCCCTGAACGGTTGGAAGAACCGGTGCCGCTGGCCCACCTTCGGGCCGGTGGCACCTTCCACCCCCCGCAGAGCTACCGCTACATCGTTGAAGACACCCTCCGGGGCTTGGTCACCGGGCATGTCATGGCTGACGTCCTACTTGATCGGCTCACCGGAGCGAATCCGACTGTCTCCGCTGCTTCCACAACGCGAGCGGCGGGCGGAGCCGTGCGTAAGTCACTGCGGTCAAACTCTGGCAGCCAGAACGGGCACTCGACGCTCCGCTCCGCTGTCCTGCTGGTGGGGCCGACGTCGTAGAGCACCAGACTGATCATCGGTTCGAATGGCGAGAGCGGCTCGGCGGATCAGTGAACTGGGCTTTTGCGTATGCGACTTAACCTAAAGAGCACCCTTATGTGGTGCGGGTCACATGAAATACGTCTCAGTATTTGAGACGTCCGAGGTGGGAGTGGTAGTGCATGGCGGCCCGGGGTTCTGGATGTGGCCGCTTCGAGTCGACTTAGGGCACGCGGAGGGGCGCCGCTCCCAAATTGGACTAGACAACAAAGAACCCCCGGGTCATCGACCTGGGGGCTTCAAATGGAGCGGGTGACGAGAATCGAACTCGCACTCTCAGCTTGGGAAGCTGATGTTCTACCACTAAACTACACCCGCGTAAGACGCCGGTTGAACCGGTGTCGAATGCCCGCTCACTCTACCTCATGCCTGGCCCCCGGCGCTGAAGCCGTGGGGTCAGGGTGCGTTTCAGGGAGGGGACGCGGCTGCGGGGCGCCGGAGTTGGGGCGTACCGTGGGGGCGGGGAAGAGGGTCTGCGCTCGACCGGAGTGCCTCCTGGAGGGGCATCCCGCTCGTCCCGTAATGTGGGGATTCGTCGTCAGTCAGACGCGGCTCTTGGGGAAGGGACTCTGAGGACTTGATGGAGCACACCGTCGTCCGTTGTGCCGAAGGGCACGTGTTCAGCACCACTTCGTTCCCGATGCAGCAGGCCGAGCGGCTCGGCCCCGGCCGGCTGATCCGGTGCCCGCGATGTGCGCGGCTCCGGAACGTCGTACCGGTCGCGCTCGAGAAGCGGTAACCGGCAGAAGCGGTAGCCGGCGGTAATGGGTGATAATCAGCGGTAGTCGGCGGCGGTCACCGGTAGTTGGCGGTCGGCCGTGGGTGAGGCGCGGGGGACTGTGCGCGATTGCAGACAGTCCCCGCGTATCCTCGGGGCGTGCTTCTCTCAGACAAGGACATCCGGGCCGAGATCGATGCCGGACGGGTGCGGATCGATCCGTACGACGAATCCATGGTGCAGCCGTCGAGTGTCGACGTGCGGCTCGACCGCTTCTTCCGGGTGTTCGAGAACCACCGCTACCCACACATCGATCCGTCCGTCGAGCAGGCGGATCTGACGCGGCTCGTCGAACCCGAAGGGGACGAGCCGTTCATCCTGCACCCGGGGGAGTTCGTCCTCGCCAGCACGTACGAGGTCATCTCGCTGCCGGACGATCTCGCTTCCCGGCTTGAGGGGAAGAGCTCGCTCGGGCGGCTCGGGCTCGTCACGCACTCCACCGCCGGGTTCATCGACCCCGGGTTCTCCGGGCACGTCACCCTCGAACTGTCGAACCTCGCGACGCTCCCCATCAAGCTCTGGCCGGGAATGAAGATCGGGCAGCTCTGCCTGTTCCGGCTCAGTTCGCCGGCCGAGTTCCCCTACGGCAGCGACCGGTACGGGTCCCGCTACCAGGGGCAGCGCGGGCCGACCGCGTCCCGCTCCTTCCTCAACTTCCACCGGACCCAGGTATGAGCGAGGGCGGCGGCGTGAGCGACGTGCGCGAGAACCTCACCTACGAGCGGTTCGGCGTCGCCGTCCGTGAGCTCGCCCAGACGATCGCCGACGACGGGTACGAGCCCGACATCGTCCTCTCCATCGCCCGCGGCGGCGTCTTCGTCGCCGGCGGCCTCGCCTACGCCCTCGACTGCAAGAACATCCACCTCGTGAACGTGGAGTTCTACACGGGCGTCGGCACCACCCTGGACATGCCCGTCATGCTCGCGCCCGTCCCCGACACCATCGACTTCTCCGACAAGAAGGTCCTGATCACCGACGACGTCGCCGACACCGGCAAGACGCTCAAGCTGGTCCGCGACTTCTGCGTCGACGCCGTCGCCGAGGTCCGCAGCGCCGTGATCTACGAGAAGCCCCAGTCACTCGTGAAGTGCGAGTACGTGTGGAAGCGGACCGACGAGTGGATCAACTTTCCGTGGAGCGTCGAGCCGCCCGTCGTGAAGCGGGCCCGGCAGGTTCTCGACGCCTAGCGGGCGCGAGCGGGAGTGGGAGTGGATGGGGAAGGCCCCGGTCGAAACGCTCGACCGGGGCCTTCGTCCTGCGCGTACCGCCGTCCCGCTGCGTGACCTAGAACGTGCCCAGCTTGATGATCGACAGGATCGCGATCAGCTGGATCGCCGAGGCGCCGAGGGCCTTGGGCCAGGGGAGGTCGTGGGACTTGCTGACCATGAGGGTCAGGAGGGCGCCCGCGGCGATCCAGGTGGCCCAGCCGAGGAGCTGGACGAAGGACTCGTCGCCGCCGAAGAACATGGCGACGACCAGGCGCGGGGTGTCCGTGAGGGACATGATCAGCATGGAGAGGCCGACCGTGGGCTGCCAGGCGCCGTCGCCGCCGAGCTGGCGGGCCAGGGTGTGGGTGACCACGCCGAGGATGAAGGTGCTGAGGACGATCGCGACGGCCGTCGTCAGGACGATCGGGATCGCGTTGGAGAGGGTGGCGTTTATCGCGTCCTCGCGGGCCCCGTCGAAGCCGAAGACGGCGAGCAGGCCGTAGAGGAACGTCACGATGAGGGCCGGGGCCCACATCGCGTAGTCCCGCATCTGGAGGAAGGTCTGGTTGGGGCGGGTGATGACGCCCTTCAGCAGGTCCTTCCAGTGCAGGCGCGGGCCGACCGGCGGGGCCGAGGCCTGGCCGGCACGGTAGGTGTCGCCCTGGTTGTAGTGGTCCTCGTCGATCGAGAAGGCCTGGGTGTGGCCGGGCTGGTTCGCCGCGTACGGGTCGGGGCCCTGCTGCGGGTGCCCGTCACCGAAGTACTCCGGCTCGCCGTAGCCGCCACCTCCGTAGCCGCCACCGCCGTTCCCACTCTGGGGCCAGCCGCCCTGCTGCCCACCGCCCTGCCCGCCGTACGGCTGCTGGCGCTGAGGCGGCGCGGGCGGGTAGCCGTACGGCGGCTGCTGGCCTCCCTGGGGAGGTCGCGGAGCCTGTTGCCCGTACGACGGTTGCTGTTGTTGCGGTCGCCCCTGCGGGCCCCGGTTGTCCCGGCCGCTGCGTCCGATCCTGAATCCAGCCACGTAATCGAACGTACCTGTTCCCGGAGAGTGATGTGCCGGACCGGGCCTTGCGGGCACGGGTTTGCGGCTGAGCTGTGACATCCCCTAAGGGCTCTCAGGGGTGGGGAAAGGGACCGGCCCCCACCCCTGAACCGTCAGTCCGCGAGTACGTCGCCGAAGTAGGCGTCGCCCGACGGTCCGCCCAGCGTCGTGCTCCCGAAGGTCTT
Organism: Streptomyces sp. NPDC088747; assembly: GCF_044751025.1. NCBI lineage: Bacteria > Bacillati > Actinomycetota > Actinomycetes > Kitasatosporales > Streptomycetaceae > Streptomyces > Streptomyces sp. NPDC088747. The sequence goes on along the minus strand of NZ_JBIVKZ010000002.1, from coordinate 299,311 downwards.
GGAGCCGGACGCGGTGAGGCCGGAGGTGGTGGATCTGAAGGTCCAGACGGCGCCGTCGCCGGTGTTCTCGTTGACGGCGCTCGCCACCAGTTCGGCGCGGCCGTCCGTGTTGACGTCCGTGAGCTGGACGGCGGAGCCGAAGAAGTCCAGGGACTCGGCGGCGCCAGGGACCCCCGCGGTGTTCTGGGAGAAGGACCTGGCGCCGGGTCCGGTCAGGCCGGCGGACGAACCGCGCAGGACGACGACGATGCCGGCCTTCCTCGCCGAGCCGATGCTCTCGTTCTCGACGCCGACCGCGATGTCGGCGTATCCGTCGCCGTTGGTGTCGCCCGACGACAGGCTGAAGCCGAAGCCGTCGCCCTTCTCGGCGGTGTCGGGGACGCCCGCGGTGTCCTGGGTGATGCGGACCGGCGTACGGGTGCTGAGGCCGCCCGCCGCGCCGTACGTCAGCGTGATCGCGCCGCCCAGGCCGCCGTGCGGCGCCTCCGCGGACTTCTCCAGGAAGTTGCCGGTGACGATGTCGCCGTAGCCGTCCTTGTCGACGTCGGCGATGGTGGCCGTGTAGCCGCCCGCGACCTTCTTGCCCTTCTTGAGGCCGGTGGCCGAGCCGGTGTAGAGGACACTGCGGGTCGGGTAGCCGGAGGCGGTCTCCTCCTGGCCCATGACCAGCAGGTCCGTCCTGCCGTCGCCGTTGACCTCGCCCGCGACGATCTTGTCGGTGTTGATGCCGGTCTGCGTGAGCGTGTCGATGCCCACACGTGAAGTCGCCTTGCCCTTGCGGGAGATGGGGCCGTTGAAGATGTTCAGCTCGGGCGAGGCCAGGTTGGCGGCGGCCAGGTCGGTGTCGCCGTCACCGTCGAAGTCGCCGGTGGCGATGGACCAGCCCAGCTCCTGGCGGTTGCCGGGAAGGGGCGAGGTGATGTTGCTGGAGCCCTTGATGCCGGTCGCGCCGCCCCACAGGACGGTGATGACGCCCGAACCGCCGGTCGAGCCCGCCCCCTCGCTGTGCACGCCGACGACGATGTCCGTGTAGCCGTCGTCGTCGAGGTCGCCGGTGGTGAGGCGGTCGCCGAAATACTCGAAGGACGCGGGCGTTCCGGGGACGCCGGCGGTGGCCTGGTTGTACACCTGGCGCTTGGCGGTGTCGAGGCCGCTCGCGGTGCCGTAGACGACCGCGACGTAGCCGGCGCCGGACTTGCCGGAGACCTTGGCCAGGGGCGCGCCGATCGCCAGGTCGCGGTAGCCGTCGCCGTTGAAGTCGCCGGACAGGCCGGAGGGCGCGGCGGCGGCCGTGGTGGCGGGGAGTGTGGTGAGCAGGCCGGTCGTCAGGGTCGCGGCCAGCAGAAGGGTGCGCTTGCGCAAGATGGGGCTCCGCGGAAGGAAAGGAAGAAGGGGAAAGGAGAAGGGGGAAAGGAAAAGGGGCACACCGGGCCCGTCCGTACGGACCCGGCGTGCGCGGCGCGTCCGTACGGACCCGGCGTGCGCGGCGCGTCCGTACGGACCCGGCGTGCGCGGCGAAGGAATCAGTCGGCGAAGACCGCGCCGAGCTGTGCCGCTCCCGTCGTCGGTACGCCGAGGGCGCTCGGGGCGATGGTGCGGGAGCCCGTCGTGGTGATCTTCGTACCGTTGGAGGGCAGATAGGTGATCGCGCCCTTGGCACTGTTCTCGTACGAGCCGACGATCAGGTCCGCCCTGCCGTCGCCGTTCACGTCGTCGAGCTTGACGTCCGCGCCGAAGAGGTCGCTCTTCTCGTCGGCGCCCGGGACGCCTGCCGTGCTCTGGGCGAAGAGCTGCGCGCCGCCGTCGGTCTTCACACCGTTGGCGGTGCCGTACAGGACGGTGACCGTGCCGGTGTTGGCGGCGCTGCCTATGTCCTCGTTGGGGGTGGAGACGACCACGTCCTGGTAGCCGTCGCCGTTGACGTCGCCCATGTCGAGGTCCCAGCCGAAGCTGTCGTTCTTCTCCGAGGTACCGGGCACCTTGCCGGTGTTCTGGCTGATCGCGGCGGTCGCGCCGGGGCCGGACGCGGAGCCGTAGGTGATGTTCACCCGGCCGCCGTTCGAGGCGCCCGGGACGGTCGTACCGTCGCTGAGTCTGCTCTCCCAGCCCGCGCCGCTGACTATGTCGCCGAAGCCGTCGCCGTTGATGTCACCGATGGCGGTGACGATGCCGGGGCCGAGGGTCTTGGCGGAGGCGGCCTTGAGGCCGGTCGCCGTGCCGGGCACGAAGTAGTTGGTGTTCCAGCCGTACTGGGTCCGCGTCTCGAAGCCGTCGACCACCAGGTCGGTGCGGCCGTCGCCGTTCACGTCGCCCGCGGTGAGGTTCAGCGGGCCGTGGGGACTGCCGCCGGTGCCGGGGGAGATCGGCGGCTTGACGGTGGACCGGCCGATTCCGGGAGCGCCCGCGGTGGTGAGGCCGCCCTTGTAGACGTAGATCGTGCTGGACGAGCTGCCCACCGCGAGGTCGGCCCTGCCGTCGCCGTCGAAGTCGCCCGCGGCCAGGTCGTTGCCCCAGAAGTCGTGTGCGGACGGGGCCGGGTCTGCGATGGTCACGCCCTTGCCGGTGAGGCCGCGCGCCGAGCCCCAGAGGACGGCCAGGGCGCCGCCGTCGGTGTCGGTGCCGTTCTTCTCGTAGGGGGCCGACACGGCGAGGTCGTCGTAGCCGTCGCCGTTGAAGTCGGCGTAGGCCGACTCGGCGCCGAAGCCGTCCCCGGCCTCCGCGGTGCCGGGGACTCCGGCGGTGTTCTAGCTGATCGTGGAGTGCCTCGCGGAAGTGGCGCCGCTCGCGCCGCCGTAGAGGGCGACGATCTGGCCGGCGTTCTTGTGGCCGTTCACGTTGGCGCCGTGGGCCGAGGCGAGGACATCGCCGACACCGTCGCCGTTGAAGTCGGCCTTCGCCACCCTGAAGGAGTCCGCGGCCGTGGCCGTCGCCGCCGAGAGCGTGAGCAGACCGCCGGTGAGGGCGGCCGCCGTGACCGTGGCGAGGGCGAGTCTCACGGCGTGCGGGTGCTGCGTGTGCATACGGGGGTCTCCTGCGGCAGGCGGTGGACGCCGGTCGGGCATCCGTGGTCGAACGGGGTGCCGGCCGCCCACAACTTCCGCGCGTCGTAACGGGGTTGGGTGGGCGGGTCGGCGAACAGGAGACCTGCGGCGGGTCGTGAGGGTTGTACGTGTGTTCGGTTAACTTTTGGGGTTGCCGGGGCGGAGGGTCAGGAGTCCATCCCGAGGAACTCCGAGGTGGAGAAGGTGATCGTCGGCTTCCGGGCGACCAGGCCCGTCCGGTCGCCGCCCGGGTACAGGGCGACCGTGTCCTTCGTCTCCCCCGGGTAGGTCCGTACGACCAGGTCCGCGTGGCCGTCGCCGGTGAAGTCGGCGACGGTGAGGACACGGGTGGTGCCCTGGGCGGGCGGGCGTACGGTCACCATGCCCGCCGTGGACAGACCGGTCGTACGGCCCCGGAGCAGGCGCAGTTGCGAGCCGCTGGAGACGAGTTCGCTCAGGCCGTCCCCGTCGAAGTCGCCGGAGTGGAGCACCGAGCCTGCGGTGGCGACGGTGCCGCGGGCCGCGGTGGGCAGGTCGTAGCGCAGCGCGGTCTCCCCCATCGCGCCGACCGCCGCGTCCAGCGCCTTGCCCTCGCCGAAGTCGCCGAGGGCGACGTCGATACCGGTGGGCAGGGCGGCGCCGGTGCGGGTGGGGCCTTCCGGGCCGCCGAGCACGATCGCGGACTCCGCGGTGCCCTCCGCCGTACGGACGAGGAGGTCGTCGCGGCCGTCGCCGTTCACGTCGGCAGCGGGCCCGGTCGGCACGTTGCCTGGGGAGGCGAGCGGGGCGCCGGCCGCGCGCGGGGCGCCCTTGCGGGTGAACGGGCCGCGCAGGTAGCTGAGTTGGCCGTTGGAGGCGTGGACGACGAGGTCGGTCGCGCCGTCGCCGTCGAAGTCGCCGGGGACCGGCTGGTCGGGCCACTCGTTGCCGTCCCGCGCCTGTGCGGGGATGGTCAGCTTGACCGCCTTGCCGGTCAGGCCCGAGGGGGAGCCGAAGAGGATCTGGAGGGGTACGGGGGGCATGCCCTGTCCGTCGTACGGCGGGTCGGTGGAGACCACCAGGTCCGTGAAGCCGTCGCCGTCCAGGTCGGCGCTCGCCTCCGCGTCGAAGACGGCGGGGAGCTGGCCGTCGGTGGGGGCCGCCTGGCTGGTGGGGCTGAGGAGTTGGCGCGCGCCGGGGGTGAGGCCGCGGACCGATCCGTACACGACACCGATGCCCGCGTCGTCGCCGTGGGTGTCGTCGGGGCCCTTGACGAGGTCGTTCAGTACGAGGTCGGGGTGGCCGTCGCCGTTGAAGTCGTCCGGCGTCGCGCTGCCCTTGCCACGCGGTACGGGGAGCCGGGCAGGTGCCTTGGCGGCGACGACGGGGTCGCCGGCGGCGTCGGGCTCGGAGCCGCCGTCGCCCTCTCCCGCACACCCCGTCAGGAGCGCCAGGAGCAGGACGCCGCCGAGCCCGGCGGCCGTCGTGCGTACTCCGTGCCCGCCCGGTCTCCCGTTTCGTCGCCCGATTATTCGCACGCGCACCATCCATCTCGAACAGACCGTCGAAAGCAACAACCTGCACATGATGCCGGTGTTGCGGCGGCGAGTTAAGGGGAGCGACGTGCGGGGTGGGTCACGTGGGGCTCACCAGGGGATCGGGCCGTTGACGTCGAAGTAGCCGCCGGTGGGTCCGTCGGGGCCGGTCAGGGCCATCCGGACGATGATCTCGGCGCCCTGCTCGACGGTCTGGACGCCGGTACGGCCGTTCAGGTCGGTCGCGGTGTAGCCGGGCTCGACGCAGTTGATCCGCATGGCGGGGAACGCCTTCGCGTACTGCACGGTGATCAGGTTGACCGCGGTCTTCGAGGCCGGGTAGGCGACGCCCGGGTAGGCGTACGTCGGGGTGTCCGGGGCGGTGATCCGGGCCATCGAGCCCAGGCCGCTGCTCACGTTCACCACGACCGGGGCGGCGGACTCGCGCAGCAGCGGGAGGAAGGCGTGGGTGACGCGCACGACGCCGAAGACGTTCGTCTCGAACGTCGACCGCATCAGGTCGGCGGTCACGTCGGCGGCGCCGATCACGGCGTTGCCGTCGCCCCGCTCCTCGACCCCGGCGTTGTTGATCAGCACGTCCAGCCCTCCGTCGGCCTCGACGGTCTTCACCGCGGCGGCCACGGAGGCGTCGTCGGTGACGTCGAGCAGGACCGCCCGCGCGCCGAGCCGCTCGGCGGCCGCCCGTCCGCGTTCGGCGTCCCGGCTCCCGACGTAGACGGTGTGGCCCTCGGCGACGAGGCGGCGGGCGGTCTCGAAGCCGAGACCCTTGTTCGCTCCGGTGATCAGTGTCGTTGTCATGCCTCCACGGTGCGCCGCGGCGGCGCGGTCAGCCAGGCGTCCCGTCTTCCTGGGACTGCCAGTACCAGGACGATCCGAGCGGGGCGGTGCACAGTGGAGGTATGGCGACCACGGAGTTCGGGCATCTGGTGCGGCGCTGGCGGGACCGGGCCTCACCGGAGGCGGCCGGGCTGCCCCTCGGCGGCCACCGGCGCGCGGCCGGGCTGCGGCGCGAGGAGCTGGCCCTGCTGGCCGGGATCTCGGTCGACTACGTGACCCGCCTCGAACAGGGCCGGGCGGCCAACCCGTCTGAGCAGGTCGTGGAGGCGCTGGGCCGGGCGCTGCGGCTGTCCGGGGCCGAGCGCGAGCACCTGTTCCACGTCGCCGGCCTGGTACCGCCCGGCAAGGGCACCGTGCCCGCGTACATCACGCCGAGCGTGCAGCGGATGCTGGACAGGCTGACCGGGACGCCGGTCGCGGTCTCCGACGCGGCGTGGACGCTGCTGCTGGCCAACCCGCTGTACGTGGCGTTGATGGGCGAGTACCAGGGCGACGAGCGCAACGCCGTGTGGCGCAACTTCCTCGGCTCGGGCAGCCGCGTACGTCACACCCCCGAGGGGCTGCGCACGCTGGAGGCCACCCAGGTCGCCGAGTTGCGCGCGACGGCCAACCGCTATCCGGCGGACCGGCGACTGCGGCGGCTGATCGCCGAACTGCGCGCGAACAGCGCCCGGTTCGCCGAGCTGTGGGACTCCGGAGCGGTGGGCAGGCCCGAGGCCTCCCGCAAGACCATCGACCATCCCCAGGTCGGCCCCCTGACGCTGGACTGCGACGTGCTGAGCGTCGCCGGCAGCGATCTGCGGATCATGATCTACACGGCCGAGCCGGGCACGGCGGACGCCGAACGGCTGGCGCTGGTGGGGGTGTTGGGGACGCAGACGCTGAGTACGCCTTGACGAGACCTCGCGTGCGCTCTGACGGGTCCGGGGTGCGTCCCTGACGGGGTGAAGGTGTGTCCCTGACGGGTCCGGGGTGCGTCCCTGACGGGGCGAAGGTGTGCCCCTGACGGGTCCGGGGTGCGTCACCGACCGGGCGAAGGTGTGTCCCTGAAGGGGTCGAGGCGCGTCCCTGAGGGAGGCTCCGTACGCCCTGGGGGCCTCGCGTACGCCTTTGACGGGAGCCTCCGTCCGCCCTGGCGGCAGCGGTCGGGCGCCCTGACGGCAGCGGCCGTACGCCCTGACGGGACAGGCTCGCCCGGCGTGACGGCCACGGCTCCGGAAACGTCGTAGGGGGCCAGGGCAACACCCTGACCCCCGATCCGGTTCAGTCCGCGAGCGCGGCGCCGAAGTACGGGCGGGCGCCGAGGCCCAGGTCCGCGACCTTCAGCGTCGTCGAGCCCGTGCCCGACGGGCCGGACCGGGTGCCGGGGAGGAGGTGGAGGCGGCCGATCTGCGGTGAGGTGGCGATCAGTTCGGCGCGGCCGTCACGGTTGTAGTCGCGCAGCAGTACCGAGGCGCCGAACCAGGTGTCGCCCTCGTCCATGGGGCCCTCGACGCCGGTGGTGGCGTAGTCGTACTGGCGGGAGTTCTTGCCGGTGAGGCCGGAGGCGGAGCCGCGCAGGACGGTGACGGCGCCCGTGCTCCGGAAGTTGTCGCCGAGGGCTTCGCCCGGGGCGCCGACCGCGAGGTCCGGGTAGTCGTCGCCGTTGGAGTCCCAGGCGGAGACGTCGTAGCCGAACATGTCACCGTTCTCCGAGGTGCCCGGGACGGAGGCGGTGTTCTGGGTGATGGTCCTGACGCTTGTGCCGGGTCCCGCGGAGGTACCGGGGAGGATCTTGACCGCGCCGCCGGGGCCGGAGCGGGAGACGCCGATGGCCACGTCGCCGTACCCGTCCCTGTTGAAGTCCGCGATGGTGGCGCTCGATCCGACGAGGTCGGGCGAGCCGGGCAGGCCGATCTTCCTGGGGGGTTTGACGGGGCCGCTCGTGCTGCCTCGGTAGAACCACAGGCGGCTGGTGCGCGTGTCCGTGTCGTAGCCCACGACCGCGAAGTCGGCGGTGCCGTCCTTGGTGACCTTGCCGGACACCACCATGTCCGGGTTGATGTCCTCGCCGTCGATCGGGTCGAGGTTGGTGGCGGTGCCGCGTGTGCCGGACTTGGTGAACGGGCCGCGGATGAACCAGACGTACTCGTCGTCGACCGCGACCACGTCCAGCTTGCCGTCGGCGTTGAAGTCACCGACCGCGAGGTCCTTGGCGAAGCCGGGGCTCCGATACTGACTCCCGCTCGTCAGACCCGACCTGGCGCCCCACAGGACGGTGAACGCGCCCTTGCCACCGATGTCCTCTCCGGGGGCGGATACGAGGAGGTCACCGAAGCCGTCCTTGTTCAGGTCGACGGGCGTGATCTTGCGGCCGAAGAAGTCGTTCGTCTCGGCACCACCGGCGACGTTCGGACTGTTCTCCGTGATCACCGTGCGCTTGGCGGGGTCGAGGCCGCGCGCCGTTCCCCAGACGACAGCCACGGCACCGGCCTGCTTCTTGCCGCCGGTGGTGGCCGTTTCGTCGCCGACCGCGAGGTCGCGGTAGCCGTCCCCGTTGAAGTCGTCCGCGTACTTCGAGGCCGCCGCGGTGGCGGGGGCCGCGAGGGCGAGCGGGGTCAGGCCGGACGAGAGGAGAGCGGCGGCCACGAGGAAGGTGCGGGTGCGCAAGAGGTCTCCAAGAGGCGGAGGTGGTGCCGGAGTTGGCGATCTTGAGACCTGCGGGGTGGGGGAAGGGTTGTACGGGCGCGGATGAATTGCGATGAACCATCTGGCGATCCTGTCGCTGCCCTCGTCCTCGTCCTCGTCCCCCGAACACGACGACACCCCATGTCCCGGGCCGGCCCGGGACATGGGGTGTTCCGCGTGACGGGACCCTGCCCGTTACTTCACCGGCTGTGGCTCCGGCTCAGGCGCGCTCTCCGCCGCGGCCGAGCCCTCCGGTCCCTCGGGACCCTCGGGGGTTTTGACGGAGTCCAGGAGGAGTTGGGCGACGTCGACGACTTGGACGGTTTCTTTGGCCTGGCCGTCGTTCTTCTTGCCGTTGACGGAGTCGGTGAGCATGACGAGGCAGAAGGGGCAGGCGGTGGAGACGATGTCGGGGTTGAGGGAGAGGGCTTCCTCGACGCGTTCGTTGTTGATGCGTTTGCCGATCCGCTCCTCCATCCACATGCGGGCGCCGCCGGCGCCGCAGCAGAAGCCGCGTTCCTTGTGGCGGTGCATCTCCTGCTGGCGCAGGCCCGGGACGGCGGACATGATCTCGCGGGGCGGGGTGTAGATCTTGTTGTGGCGGCCCAGGTAGCAGGGGTCGTGGTAGGTGATCAGGCCCTCGACGGGGGTGACGGGGACCAGTTTGCCCTCGTCGATGAGGTGCTGGAGCAGCTGGGTGTGGTGGATGACCTCGTAGTCGCCGCCGAGCTGGGGGTACTCGTTGCCCAGGGTGTTGAGGCAGTGCGGGCAGGTCGCGACGATCTTCTTCGCGGACTTCGGCTTCCGGGTCGAGGCGTCCTCGTCGTCCTCCCCGAAGGCCATGTTGAGGGCGGCGACGTTCTCCATGCCCAGTTCCTGGAACAGGGGCTCGTTGCCCAGGCGGCGGGCGGAGTCACCGGTGCACTTCTCGTCGCCGCCCATGATGGCGAACTTCACGCCCGCCATGTGGAGGAGTTCGGCGAAGGCCTTGGTGGTCTTCTTCGCCCGGTCCTCCAGGGCGCCCGCGCAGCCCACCCAGTACAGGTAGTCGACCTCGGAGAGGTCCTCCAGATCCCGTCCGACGACGGGGATCTCGAAGTCGACCTCCCGGGTCCACTCCAGGCGCTGCTTCTTGGCCAGGCCCCAGGGGTTGCCCTTCTTCTCCAGGTTCTTGAGCATCGTCCCGGCCTCGGAGGGGAACGCGCTCTCGATCATCACCTGGTAGCGGCGCATGTCGACGATGTGGTCGATGTGCTCGATGTCGACCGGGCACTGCTCCACGCAGGCCCCGCAGGTGGTGCACGACCACAGGACGTCGGGGTCGATGACCCCGTTCTCCTCCAGCGTCCCGATCAGCGGCCGCTCCGCCTCCGCCAGGGCCGCTGCCGGCACGTCGGCCAGCTGTTCGGGGGTGGCTTTCTCCTCGCCCTCGGCGTTCTTGCCGCCGCCGGCCAGGAGGTAGGGGGCCTTGGCGTGGGCGTGGTCGCGCAGCGACATGATGAGCAGCTTGGGGGAGAGCGGCTTGCCGGTGTTCCACGCCGGGCACTGCGACTGGCAGCGCCCGCACTCCGTGCAGGTGGAGAAGTCCAGCAGGCCCTTCCAGGAGAACTGCTCGACCTGGGAGACACCGAACACGTCGTCCTCACCGGGGTCGGTGAAGTCGATCGCCCTGCCCGCGGAGGTCATCGGGAGCAGCGCGCCCAGCGCGACCGCACCGCGGGCGTTCCGCTTGAACCAGATGTTGGGGAACGCCAGGAAACGGTGCCAGGCCACCCCCATGTCCGTCTTCAGCGACACCACGATCATCCAGATGAACGAGGTGCTGATCTTGATCATCGCGGTGAGGTAGATCAGGTTCTGCAGGGTGCCGACGTCGGTGCCGCGGAAGGCGGCGACGACCGGGTACGAGGCGAAGTACGCGGCCTCGTAGCCGTGCACGCCCACGAGGGCGCCCTCCAGGCCGCGCAGCGTCATGATCGCGAGCCCGATGATCAGGATGACGGACTCTACGAAGTAGGCCTGGCCCGTGTTCGATCCGGCGAAGCGGGACTTGCGGCCCGGCTTGTCGGACGTGGAGAGCTGGCGGATGACGATCAGCGTGAGGATGCCGAGGACCGTCATCAGGCCGATGAACTCGACGAAGACCTCGTACGGCAGCCAGTGGCCGACGATCGGCAGCACCCAGTCGGCCTGGAAGAGCTGGCCGAAGGCGTTCACCAGGGTCGCGATCAGCGAGAAGAAGCCGATGGCGACGAACCAGTGCGCGACGCCGACGACGCCCCAGCGGTTCATCCGGGTGTGGCCGAGGAACTCCCTGACCACCGTGACGGTGCGCGCGGTCCAGTCGTCGGTCCGGGTGTCCACGGGGACGTCCTGGCCGAGCCGTACGAACCGGTAGATCTGCGCGATGGCTCTGCTGAACAGCGCCACGCCGACCGCGCTGATGACCAGCGACACAATGATCGCGGCGAGTTGCATTTGGGGGCTCCTCGGGCCTGCGAGGTTGGTTCCTGGGTCTGGTGTTGCTTGGAACAGATTACTAAGCGGTAACTTAGCTGCCGTCCGAGACTACCCACTTCTTGCGCCGCACTGTAGTCAGAGGGGCGGTGATCTGCGTCGCTGAGGGTTGCCTGAGTGTGGTGCCCCACGTATCGGCTGTACGCGGACACGTAAACCCGATCGTGTTATTCGCACAGTATTGTGACATTTACGCCTAAATTGGCGAGGTGTTGTACGGAATCGTTGCCGCCATCGCCGCCCTGCTCCTCACCGCCGTGCTCGCCGCCCTGCTGCGGATGGTCGCCCTGCGCCTGGGGGTGGTCGAGCGGCGAAAGCCGCGCGCGGTCCCCCTGCTGGGCGGCGTGGCGGTAGCCGGGGGAACGGCTCTCGTGGCCGGGGCCGGGCAGTGGACGGCGGTCGCGCCGCTGGGGTCCCAGGCCGGCCGGCTGCTGGTGGCCGGCGTCGCGGTCGCGCTGCTCGGGCTGGTCGCCGACCTGCGGGTGGTGCCGCCCCCGGTCCAGGTGGCCGGGGTGGGAATCGCCGCCGCGCTGGTCATGCCGTACGGCGAACTCGGGGTGCTCGGCGGGATGGCGGGCGTCGCCCTGACCGTCGTCGGCACGTTCGCCTTCGTCTCGCTCGACCACGCCGACGGGGTGCTCGGGACCGTCGGCGTCGTCACCGCCTTCGCCCTGAGCGGGTGCGCGGCGATGGAGGTCATGGACGGTACGGCGGTGCTGATGAGCGTGCTGGCGGCGGCGCTCGCCGGGTTCCTGATGCAGGGCCGGCCCCCGGCCCGGATCGTGCCGGGACGGTGCGGGGCGCTGTTCGCCGGGTTCGTGCTCGCCTCGGCGGCGGTGCTCGTGCACGGCGGGCGGGAGACGGGATCCGAGGGCGCCGCGCTGTTCTCGCTGACCGCCGTCGGGCTGGCCGATCTCGCGCTGACGGCCGGGCGGCCGGGCGGGCACCTGGCCCACCGGCTCCGTCGGATCGGGCTGACCCGGCGCGGGATCACGGTGGTGATCGGCGCCGCCGCCTGCGCCGGTGTGTCGGTGGGGCTGCTCATCGACCTGGGCCGGCTGGACGCCGGCGCCGCGTGGTGGGTGGCCGGGGCGGTCGCGTTGGTGGTGCTCGTGGGGCGGGTGGGCCCCGGTGCCCGGGTCGGCCGCTCGCAGCCGTCCCCCGCGCCCAAGGGCTCGGCGCCTCCCCGGGCCCCGGTGGCCCGGCGGGTCCGCGCGTTCCCGGCTTCCAAGGGCTCCGCCTCTCCCGGCGCCCCGGCCGTCCGGCGCCCCGCCAGACCGCTCCCGGCCTCCAGGGGCGCCGTCCCTCCCCGGCCTCCAGCGGCTCGTAATGCTCGTGCGCACGCGTCCGGCGAGCCGAATGTTCCCAGGTCAGACGCAAGGTGCGTGTAAGAAAGAGATAAGAGTTGAGCCTCCTCGACTCAGCTCTGTTGACCGAGTGGCGAGAGTCGTGCACACTTGAGTCCGTTCCACTCAAGTCATTGCTGGAGGAATTGAAATGGCACGTGCGGTCGGCATCGACCTGGGCACGACTAACTCCGTCGTCAGCGTTCTGGAGGGCGGCGAGCCCACCGTCATCACCAACGCCGAGGGTGCCAGGACCACGCCGTCCGTCGTCGCCTTCGCGAAGAACGGTGAGGTGCTCGTCGGCGAGGTCGCCAAGCGCCAGGCGGTCACGAACGTGGACCGGACGATCAGGTCCGTGAAGCGTCACATGGGTACGGACTGGAAGATCGAGCTCGACGGGAAGCACTTCAACCCGCAGCAGATGAGCGCCTTCATCCTGCAGAAGCTGAAGCGCGACGCGGAGGCCTACCTCGGCGAGAAGGTCACGGACGCGGTCATCACCGTTCCGGCGTACTTCAACGACTCCGAGCGCCAGGCGACGAAGGAGGCCGGCGAGATCGCGGGTCTCAACGTCCTGCGTATCGTCAACGAGCCGACGGCCGCCGCCCTGGCGTACGGCCTCGACAAGGACGACCAGACCATCCTCGTCTTCGACCTCGGTGGCGGCACCTTCGACGTGTCCCTCCTGGAGATCGGCGACGGCGTCGTCGAGGTGAAGGCGACCAACGGCGACAACCACCTCGGTGGCGACGACTGGGACCAGCGGGTCATGGACTACCTGGTCCAGCAGTTCCGCGCCGGTCACGGCGTGGACCTCGCCAAGGACAAGATGGCCCTCCAGCGCCTCCGCGAGGCCGCTGAGAAGGCCAAGATCGAGCTGTCCTCGTCCACCGAGACCTCGATCAACCTGCCCTACATCACGGCTTCCGCCGAGGGCCCGCTGCACCTGGACGAGAAGCTCACGCGCGCCCAGTTCCAGCAGCTCACCGCGGACCTTCTGGAGCGCTGCAAGACGCCGTTCCACAACGTCATCAAGGACGCCGGGATCAACCTCTCCGAGATCGACCACGTCGTTCTCGTCGGTGGCTCCACCCGTATGCCCGCCGTCGCCGAGCTCGTCAAGGAGCTGACCGGTGGCAACGAGGCCAACAAGGGCGTGAACCCGGACGAGGTCGTCGCCATCGGCGCCGCCCTCCAGGCCGGTGTCCTCAAGGGCGAGGTCAAGGACGTCCTGCTCCTCGACGTCACCCCGCTGTCCCTCGGTATCGAGACCAAGGGAGGGATCATGACCAAGCTCATCGAGCGCAACACCACGATCCCGACCAAGCGGTCCGAGATCTTCACGACGGCCGAGGACAACCAGCCCTCCGTGCAGATCCAGGTCTACCAGGGCGAGCGCGAGATCGCGGCGTACAACAAGAAGCTCGGGATGTTCGAGCTGACCGGTCTGCCGCCGGCCCCGCGCGGTGTGCCGCAGATCGAGGTCGCCTTCGACATCGACGCCAACGGCATCATGCACGTCACGGCCAAGGACCTCGGCACGGGCAAGGAGCAGAAGATGACCGTCACCGGTGGCTCCTCGCTGCCGAAGGACGAGGTCAACCGGATGCGCGAAGAGGCCGAGAAGTACGCGGAGGAGGACCACGCCCGCCGCGAGGCCGCCGAGACCCGCAACCAGGGCGAGCAGCTCGTCTACCAGACGGAGAAGTTCCTCAAGGACAACGAGGACAAGGTCCCCGGTGACGTCAAGACCGAGGTCGAGGCGTCCGTCGAGGAGCTGAAGGCCGCGCTCAAGGGCGAGGACTCCGCCGAGATCCGCACGGCCACCGAGAAGGTCGCCGCCGTCTCGCAGAAGCTCGGCCAGGCCATGTACGCCGACGCCAACGCCGCTCAGGCCGCGGGTGACGCTCCCGGCGCCGAGGCGCCGAGGGCCGACGACGACGTGGTCGACGCGGAGATCGTCGACGAGGACCGTGACCGCAAGGACGGTGCCGCGTGACGGAGGAGACCCCGGGCTTCGACGAGAAGCCTGACGTCCCTTCCGGCGCCACCCCTGACGACGCCGAGCCGAAGGCCGCCCCTGAGGGGGCGGCCCCGGCCGGGGACGAATCAGCAGCACAGGCACAGGCCCAACTGGCTGGTCTGACAGCACAGTTGGACCAGGTGCGCACGGCGCTCAGTGAGCGGACCGCCGACCTTCAGCGGCTCCAGGCCGAGTACCAGAACTACCGCCGCCGCGTCGAGCGCGACCGGGTCGCGGTCAAGGAGGTCGCCATCGCGAACCTCCTGACCGAGCTCCTGCCCGTGCTCGACGACATCGGCCGCGCGCGGGACCACGGCGAACTGGTCGGCGGCTTCAAGTCGGTCGGCGAGTCCATGGAGAGTGTCGCGGCGAAGCTGGGGCTTCAGACCTTCGGCAAGGAGGGCGAGCCCTTCGACCCGATGATCCACGAAGCGCTGATGCACTCGTACGCGCCGGACGTCACGGAGACGACGTGCGTGGCGATTCTCCAGCCGGGGTATCGCTTCGGCGAGCGCACCATCCGCCCCGCGCGGGTGGCCGTCGCCGAGCCCCAGCCCGGCGCGCAGGCCGCCAAGTCCGAGGACACGGCGGACGAGGCGGCGGACGACAAGGAGAGCGGTGGCCCGGACGAGGGCTGACGTCGCACGCACGAGAGAGGAGGGACGTCGGGGATGAGCACCAAGGACTTCATCGAGAAGGACTACTACAAGGTCCTCGGCGTCCCCAAGGACGCCACCGAGGCCGAGATCAAGAAGGCGTACAGGAAGCTCGCCCGCGAGTTCCACCCGGACGCCAACAAGGGCAACGCCAAGGCGGAGGACCGCTTCAAGGAGATCTCCGAGGCGAACGACATCCTCGGGGACCCCAAGAAGCGCAAGGAGTACGACGAGGCCCGCGCCCTCTTCGGCAACGGCGGCTTCCGTCCGGGCCCCGGCGCGGGCGGCGGCAACTTCAACTTCGACCTGGGTGACCTCTTCGGAGGCGGCGCCCAGGGCGGCGGACCGCAGGGCGGCGGCTTCGGCGGCGGGATCGGTGACGTGTTCGGCGGGCTGTTCAACCGCGGCGGCGCGACCACCGGCACCCGTACGCAGCCCCGGCGCGGCCAGGACATCGACACCGAGGTGACGCTCAGCTTCACCGAGGCGGTGGACGGCGCGACGGTTCCGCTGCGGATGACCTCGCAGGCGCCCTGTAAGGCCTGTTCGGGCACCGGCGACGCGAACGGCACACCCCGCGTGTGCCCGACGTGCGTCGGCACCGGCCAGGTGGCGCGGGGTTCCGGCGGCGGGTTCTCGCTCACCGACCCCTGCCCGGACTGCAAGGGCCGCGGTCTGATCGCGGAGACCGCCTGCGAGGTGTGCAGCGGCAGCGGCCGTGCCAAGTCGTCGCGCACGATGCAGGTCCGTATCCCGGCCGGCGTCAGCGACAACCAGCGCATCCGGCTGCGCGGCAAGGGCGCCCCCGGTGAGCGGGGCGGACCGGCGGGCGACCTGTACGTCACCGTGCATGTCGACGCCCACCCCGTCTTCGGCCGCAAGGGCGACAACCTCACCGTCACCGTTCCCGTCACCTTCGCGGAGGCGGCCCTCGGCGGCGAGGTCAAGGTGCCCACGCTGGGCGGACCCGCGGTGACGCTGAAGCTGCCGCCGGGCACGCCCAACGGCCGCACCATGCGCGCCCGTGGCAAGGGCGCGGTCCGCAAGGACGGCACCCGCGGCGACCTGCTGGTCACCGTCGAGGTGACGGTCCCCACCGACATGTCGGACAAGGCTCGCGACGCCCTGGAGGCGTACCGCGAGGCGACCGTGGGCGAGGACCCGCGGGCGGAGCTGTTCCAGGCCGCGAAGGGAGCATGAGGACGCCATGGACGTACCCGGCCGTCGACGCAACCCGTACGAACTGACCGAGGAGACGCCGGTCTACGTCATCTCGGTGGCGGCCCAGCTCTCCGGTCTGCACCCGCAGACCCTGCGTCAGTACGACCGCCTCGGCCTCGTCTCCCCGGACCGCACCGCGGGCCGGGGCCGGCGCTACTCGGCCCGTGACATCGAACTGCTGCGCGCCGTCCAGCAGTTGTCGCAGGACGAGGGCATCAACCTCGCCGGCATCAAACGCATCATCGAGCTGGAGAACCAGGTCGCCGCGCTCCAGCAGCGCGTCGCCGAACTCCAGTCGGCGGTCGACGGCGCCGCGGCCGCGATGCAGCAGCGCGAGGCGGCCGTCCACGCCTCCTACCGCCGCGACCTGGTCCCCTACCAGGAGGTCCAGCAGACGAGCGCGCTGGTGGTGTGGCGGCCTAAGCGACCGCCTGAGTAACGGAATCGCGCGAAGGGGCCCGCACACCGGCGATCCGTCGGTGTGCGGGCCTCTTCGCTGTCGGTCCTACGACGGCCGCGGGGCCAGGGCCGCCCAGGCGTCGCCGGGGGCGGACTCGGTGCCGTCGGCGTGCAGCGCGGTCACCCAGTAGAAGTGGGTGGTGCCGGCGGCGGCCGTGGTGTCGGTGTAGGTGAGTCCGGTGACCGGCTCCGCGGTCAGCGGCTCGTAGGCGGCGGTCGCCGGGTTCCACCGGTACACGCGGTACCCGGTGATGTCGTCGCCGTGGTACGACGGGGACAGCCGCCAGCTGAGGTCGATGGCCGACGCGTCGTCCGCCGCCCTGGCGTCCAGGCCGACCAGCCAGTCCGCCGGGGTCTCCACGATCGGCCGCAGGTCGTACTCGGTGACGGTGGTGTGCGCCACCTCGTAGGGGTCGCCCACCGACATGTTGACGGAGTTGCCCGAGGTGTCCACCGCGTCCACGAAGTACGTGTGGTGCTCGCCGTCCTGGAGGTTCGCCGAGTCGACGATCCGGCTGTCACCCGGCTCGGCGCGGCCCACGTACGTGGTCCCGGTGCCGTCGTCCACCGTGCTGAGCCGGAAGACGTCGTAGTGGTCCAGGTCGGCCACCGGGCTGTCCTCCCAGTCCAGCACCGTGCCGTACTCGGTCGCGGTGGCGGTGAACCCGGTGAGGGCCGGCGGGGCGGTCGAGTCGCCGTAGGAGAACCGGTGGACGCCGGACGGCTCCGACTCGCGCCCGAGGGCGTCGACGCTGGTCACCCAGTACACGTAGAACCCGTCGTGCGGGCTCGGCACGACCGTGGTGTCCGTGCAGGCGTAGGCGTACCGGGTGCCGTAGGCGGTGTCGGTGAGCTTCGGGGCGCAGGGCACCACCCGGGAGTCGACGACGTCGAACGTGCCCGTCGCGTCGTCGAAGCGCCGCTCCTCGCGGTGCACCCGGAACTCCTTCGGCGAGTACGGCGACACCCACCAGGACAGGTCGACGCCGCCGCCGTCCTCGGGCCGGTTCGTTCCGCCGAGGAAGTAGGGCACGGCGAGCGGCCGGGCGTTGGACACCACCGAGGAGTAACCGGTGTTGCCCGCCGCGTCGGTGGCCGCGACCTTGTAGTAGGAGGTCTCCCCGTACGGGGCGGTCTCGTCGGTCGCGGAGTTGCTCAGGTTCTTCGCGACCACCGTGAACGGGCCGCTCCGCGCCGGGGACCTCAGCAGCTCGTAGTCCAGCGCCCCTTCGGTGGACATCCACCACAGGCTCACGCCGTCCAGCGAGGAGTTCCCGAGGACGGCCAGGTCGGTGACGACCGGTGCCACCTTGTCCACCGTGGTGACCGGCTGGTCGGTGGTTCCGGCGGACTCGTTGCCCGACCTGTCGTAGGCGCGCACCTCGTAGAGGAACATCGCGCCCGCCATGGGGAGCGTGCTGTCGGTGTACGAGGTGGCGGTGGTCGTCGCCAGCGGCCTGGTCCCGAACGAACTGCCCCGCTCGCGGCGGTAGACGCGGTAACCGGCGACGTCCATCTCCGGGCTCTTGGACCAGGTGAGCTTCGCCTTGCCGGTGGCCTTGTCGTACGTCGTCCTGATGCCGCCGGGGGTGAGCGGCTTGACCTTGTCGACGCCGGCCGTGGTCCGCGGCGCGTACGTGAGCCTGACCCTGGCGGAGCCGGTCCAGTTGACGTAGTCGACCCGCAGGGTGTGCGTGCCCTTGGGGATCGTGAGGTTCAGGCTCTTCGTGCGCGAACCCGTCGTGTTGGACCAGAGGTCGATCTTGCGGCTGCCGTCGAGGTAGACACGGATCCCGTCCGTGCCGTAGGCGGCGACGGTGAAGGGCCCACCGGACCCGAAGTTCCGCGTGACGGACCAGCGGACGCCGAAGTTGTCCTTCGGCAGTCCGGTGACGGGGGCCCCGCTCCAGCTCTGGTCGACGGCCGCGTCGCAGTCCGTTTTCTTGGGCGTCCCGGAGAACGCGGTGTTCGCGAAGAACTGCCGCTTGTAGACCGGTGAGGCGCAGGTGGTCGCGGCGGAGGCCGGAGCGGCGGCCGCGGAGAGCAGGCCGCCGGCGGTGGCGAGCACGACGGCGGTGGCCGCCGCCGCGGTCGTACGTCTGGCTGGGTTCATTCCGTCCTTCACGTTCTGAACGTCCGATCGTCAACGGCAGGCGAGGCCGTTGACGATCAGGACTCACGAGGACGGCACTTGGTTGTACGGATGTTCGGGTGGGTGTTTTCAGCCAACGTCGAGACGTCCGGGGCGGCGGAACGGGGCCGTCCACAGGCCATCGAACCCTGTGACAAGAGTGAAACGAGTAAATCAATGAGGTTCGGTGGAAGTGGACACGCACCCCCTTCCCATCGTGTTCACTTGGGGAACACAGAACGCTGTTGCCATCTCGTTAAGTGGTTAGTCCTTGACGCTCGGGTCATCGCCGCGTTGGCTTTCAGCCACCTGGGTCGCAATGCTGCAACCTCGCCCGGAAGGCACCTGATGTGAACACTCGTAGCACCCGTCGGTTTCGCACCGTCATAGCCCTGACCTCATCCGTGGCTGCCCTCTCGCTCGCGGGATGCGGTGTCGTGGACGGCGGCAGCGAGACCAAGGCCAGCCCCACCAAGGGCGACGACATCAAGGTGGGTCTGCTCCTCCCGGAGACGGAGAACACGCGTTACGAGAAGTTCGACTACCCCATCATCAAGGCGGAGGTGGCGAAGCTCACCAGCAACAAGGGGACCGTCGTCTACGCCAACGCCGAGGCGGACGCCAAGAAGCAGGCCACCCAGCTCCAGCAGATGATCGACGAGAAGGTCGACGTGCTCCTCGTGGACGCCGTGGACTCCAAGGCCATCGCGACCGGTGTGCAGGCGGCCAAGGACGCGGGCATCCCCGTCATCGCCTACGACCGCCTCGCCGAGGGCCCGATCGACGCCTACGTCTCCTTCGACAACGAACTCGTCGGCGAGGTGCAGGGCAAGGCGCTCGTCGGTGAACTGGGCGCGGGCTCCGCCAGCAAGAAGATCATCATGATGAACGGCTCGCTGACCGACCCGAACGCCGCGCAGTTCAAGGCGGGCGCGATGGTCGAGCTCCAGGACAAGGTGGACATCGCCGAGGCGTACGACACCAAGAACTGGGACCCGGTCGAGGCCAAGAAGAACATGGAGAAGGCCATCGCGGCCGTCGGCCTCGACAACATCGCGGGCGTGTACGCCGCCAACGACGGCATCGCGGGCGCGGTCATCGACGTCATGAAGACCATGGGCGTCAGCACCGTGCCGCCGGTCACCGGGCAGGACGCGGAGCTCGCCGCGGTGCAGCGCATCGTCAAGGGCGACCAGTTCATGAGCGTCTACAAGTCCTACCCCCAGGAGGCCAGCGTCGCCGCCGAGATGGCGGTGTCGCGGGTGCAGGGCCGCACGATCGAGTTCGACGCCCTGGCGAGCGACAAGGTCGACAGCCCCACCGACAAGAACATCCTGGCCGCGCTCGTCCCGGTGGTCGCCCTCACCCAGGACAACGTCAAGGACACCGTCGTCCAGGACGGCATCTACAAGATCAAGGAAATCTGCACGCCCGACTACCAGTCCGCGTGCAACGCGCTCGACCTGAAGTAGCGGCGGTAGCGGCGGTAGCAGTACTGCCGTCGGCCGTGCGCGGCGGTTCGTGGGCTCAGGCCACCCGGGTGAACTCCACCGTCACCTCGGGCGGCCCGCCCGCGACCCCGCGGTAGACCCCCTTGTGCGGCGTCACGTCGTCGTAGTCGCGCCCCCGGCCCACCACCACGTGGGACTCGGCGGCGCGGGTGCTGTTGGTGGGGTCGTAGCCGTTCCAGTCGCCGGCCCAGTACTCGATCCAGGCGTGGCTCTGGCCCGCGACGGGCCGGTGCAGTTCGGCGTCGCGCTCGGGGTGCAGATAACCGGAGACATAGCGGGTGGGCAGACCGAGGCCGCGCAGCAGGGCGGCCGTCAGGTGGGTGATGTCCTGGCAGACGCCCGCGCCCTGTTCCCAGGCCTCCATGGCACCGGTGTTCACCCCGGTGGCGCCCGGGATGTACGAGACCTGCGCGGTGACCAGGGCCGAGACGGCGACGGCGGTCTCGTGCGGGTCGAGGCCCGCGGCGGCGGCGCGGGCCCGCTCCACCAGCTCCGCCGACACGGTCGTCCGGCCGGTCGGTGCCGCGTACTCCAACAGGCGTGACCCGGCGGTGAGTTCGGCGATCTCCGCCCAGGTGGGCGCGGCGGTCGGCGGCCCCGGCGGTGCCGTCTCCACCAGGCTCGACGCCGTGATGGTCAGATCCGCGTGCGGTTCCATCAGGTCGAAGCCGGTGACCTGGGTGCCCCAGTAGTCCCAGTACGACCAGGTCGCGGTGGTGGGGTTCACCGTCACGCGGGCGTCAAGTGTGGTCTGGCCGGGGAGCGTCAGCGGTGTCATGCGGACCTCGTTGTGCGAGGAGACCGCGGCCTGCGAGTACGAGACACGGGTGGTGTGCCGGATACGGAGCCGCCGGGTCGCCGTGTGCGGGGTGCCGGTCATGGTCACGCTCCTTCCTGGGCCCACTCGACGGGCCCCTGGTTCGGGAAGAACTTCTCCGCCACCGCCTCCGCGGAGGCCGTACACGCCTGCTGCAAGTCCCTGAGGAGAACCGGGAGTTGCTCCTCCAGCGCGGGCAGGTCCAGGTACTCCAGGCGGGTCCGCATCCGCCCTATCGGCCGGCGTGCCGGGTCCTGTCTAGGGCGTCCCAGTGCCGACAGGCACTCCTCCGCGGTGGTCAGCGCGTGCAGCGCCGAGCGCGGGAAGTCCCGGTCCATGAGGAGGAATTCAGCCACTCTCGGGGTGTCGCCGAAACCGCCGTACACCCGCGCATACGCCTCATCGGCGCCGCTCGCGCTGAGCAGTGTCGGCCAGTCGGGAGCGTGCGCCGCGTCCAGCACCCGTACCGACAGCAGCCGTACGGTCATGTCGACCCGCTCGAGGCTGCGTCCGAGGACCACGAACCGCCAGCTGTCGTCCCGGCTCATCGTCGAGTCGGCGAGCCCGAAGAAGAGAGCGGTCCGGCGGCGTACGAGCTCCAGATAGGCGTACGGGCCGGTGCGCCGGGCCGCCAGGCGCTGGTCGGCGAGGGCGTGCCAGGTGGAGTTGAGGCACTCCCACATCTCGGAGGAGACCGCCTCGCGGGCGCTGCGCGCGTTCAGCCGGGCGGCTCCGAGGGCGCCCTCGATGGAGCAGGTGGAGCGGGCGTCGAAGGCGAGCTGGTCCAGGACCTGCTGCATGTCGACGCGTTCGCCGCCCGCGTCGACCCCGAGGATCGCGTACAGCGACCGGCAGGCCACGTCCTCGTCGCGCCAGGGGTCCTCAAGGAGCCGGTGCAGATAGGCGTCGAGGATGCGGCCGGTGGCGTCCGCCCGCTCCACGTACCGGCCGGTCCAGATCAGGGCTTCGGCTATCCGGGAGAGGATCACGTCGTTCACGGCCGTACCTCCTGGGCCTCGGGAACCGGAGAAGCGGTCACTGCTGCTGCGCCCCTTCCTGTACGGCGACGCGGTCGCCGTCGGGGCCGAGCTGGCGGGGGACGACGTCCAGGGCGGCGACCGTGCCGCCGGCGGCAGGCGGGGCCGGGTGCTCGGCGGGCCCCTCGGCGAGTACCCAGGTGTCCTTGGAGCCGCCTCCCTGGCTGGAGTTGACGATGAGGTTGCCCTCCTGGAGCGCGACCCGGGTGAGGCCGCCGGGCAGCACCCACACGTCGCTGCCGTCGTTGACGGCGAACGGGCGCAGGTCGATGTGGCGCGGTGCCATCCGTTCACCCGCGAGGGTGGGGGAGGTGGACAGGGCGACCGGCCGCTGGGCGATCCAGCCGCGCGGATCGGCGGCGACGGCGGCGCGGGTGCGCTCCAGGGTCTCCCGGTCGGCCTTCGGCCCGATCACGATGCCCATGCCCCCGGCGCCGTCCACGGGCTTGATGACCAGCTGGTCGATCTGGTCGAGGACGGCCTCCAACTGGCCCGGCTCGTCGGGCCGGAAGGACTCGACGTTGGGGAGGACCGGTTCCTCGGAGAGGTAGTAGCGGATCAGGTCGGGGACGTACGTGTAGAGCAGCTTGTCGTCCGCGATGCCGTTGCCGACGGCGTTCGCGAGGGTCACCGTGCCCGCCTGCGCGGCGTTCATGATCCCGGGGCAGCCGATCACCGAGTCGGGCCTGAACTGGAGCGGGTCGAGGAAGTCGTCGTCCAGGCGCCGGTACACGACGTGGACGGGCACCTCGCCGCGGGTGGTGCGCATCCACACCCGGTTGCCGCGGCAGACCAGGTCGTGCCCCTCGACCAGCTGCACGCCCATCAGCCGTGCCAGCAGGGCGTGTTCGAAGTAGGCGGCGTTGCTCGGGCCGGGGGTCAGGACGACGACCCGGGGGTCGGTCACCCCGTCGGGGGCCGCCGCCCGCAGCGCGGCCAGCAGCTTCTGCGCGTATCCGTCCACCGGCACCACATGCTGTTCGGCGAAGAGGGAGGGGAAGACCCGGGTCATCGCGCGCCGGTTCTCGATGACGTACGAGACACCGGACGGGACGCGGACGTTGTCCTCCAGGACCCGGAAATCTCCCGCCTCGTCCCGGACGAGATCGATGCCGGCGACGTGAATCCGTACCCCGCCCGGTGGCTCGATTCCGTGCGCGGCGCGGTGGAAATGCGGGGAGTTGAGCAGCAGCCGCCACGGGACCACTCCGTCCTCGAAGGCGCGGCAGGGGCCGTAGGCATCGCCCAGATAGGCCTCCAGGGCCCGCACCCGCTGGGCGACTCCGCGCTGGACGAGGTCCCATTCGAGCGCGTCGAGGATGCGCGGCACGAGATCGAGCGGCCAGGGCCGCTCCTCGCCCGCGAAGGCGTAGGTGACACCCCGGTCGGTGAACGCCCGCGCCATCTGGTCGGCCCTGAACCGCAGTTCAACGGGCTCGATCGGCTGCAACGCGGCCAGCACCGGCTCGTAGGCGGTCCTGACCTCGCCCGGCCGCACAAACATCTCGTCCCACGCGTCGGCCAACGCGTACGCGTCAAATATGTCCGCCATGGACTGACGTTAAGTGCGGTACGTAACGCGCTGATCACTCGGTGGTTTCCGGCAGCTCACGCGGTGTGCCGCCGCCGTCCGGCCGTGATCCCGGCGGGCGCCGCGGGGCGGGCGGCACGGGAGGAATCCGGCCACGGCCGCCGACGCGCCCGCGCGAGGCGGCTCCACGATGTACCCCACCAACGGGCGGCCGCCTTCAGCTTGTTGCAAAGACCGGCGCGGAGGTGGGGATATATGCAGACACATGTGGGCGATAGGGTGCGGCGCGACGACGCAGCCGTGTTGCGATGGTGGACGGGGCCGCGCATAGTTGCGCTGCGGAAGTCGCGGAGGCGCGGACGCACGGAACACGCGGGCGCTGTGGAAACCGCCGAAATCGGGGTATATGCGGACGCGTGGAGATCCGACGCGTGAAGGCGCTGGAACCGACGGTGGGACAGGCCGGGCCGGAGCGTAGATGGCCGGGCGGGAGCGGGAGATGGCCGGGCGGGAGTGGGGAGATGGCCGGGCAAGGGACGGACGGGCATCCGCACGGCGCTGATCAGCTGTGCGTGGCAGGTGACCGGGTGTACTCCCGGGCGGTGCGGCGCGGCCGTGTGCCCCGCGGGGACGCGGAGTCGGTGCCCTGCCTGCTGGAACTGGCGCTGCTGCACCCCGACCCCGACGACATGGGCTGGCTGGTGCCGACCTCGCCGCAGGAGGTCATGACCCGGCTGCTGCGCGGGGTGTACGCGGAGGTCAGCGCGAGCCAGGCGCGGGTGGGCGAGGCGGTGTCCGCGTTCGAGTGGTACGCCGGGCTCGGCGGGCGCGTCCAGGCGCCGCCGGAGGGCGCGGCGATCCGCGTACTGGACGGACTGCCCCGTATCCGGGCGGCCATGGACTCGGCGACCGAGGCCTGTACGTCCGAGGTGCTCACCGTGCAGCCGGGCGGTATCCGGCGCGAGGACGAACTCTCCGAGGGGCTGCACCGGGCGCTGGGCCTGCGCCGCCGGGGCGTCCGCATGCGCGACCTCTACACGCATGTGGCCCGGCACGGCCAGGGCCTGTTGAACTACATGGAGCTGATGGGCGAGGCGGCCGAGGCCCGCACCCTCGACGAGGTCGTGGAACGGCTCATCCTCTTCGACCGCACGGTCGCCTTCATCCCGGCGAACACGGACCGCACGGTGGCCCTTGAGCTGCGTCACCCGGCGCTGGTCGACTATCTGGTGACGGTCTTCGAGCGGCTGTGGCGGCTGGCGATCCCGCTCGCCTCCCAGCTCCCCTCGACGGGCATCGAGGGCATCACCTACCGGGAGCGGTCGATCGCGGCGCTGCTGGCCGAGGGGCATCAGGACGCGGTGGTCGCCGAGCGGCTGGGGATCAGCGTGCGCACCTGCCGCGCGCACATCGCCCGGCTCTCGGAGACCCTGGGCGCAGCGAGCCGCACCCAACTGGGCGTCCGCATCGCCCAGGCGGGGCTGGACGACACTCCGCGCTCCCCGGAGCCGGCGGCGGTCACGGTTCCTGACGTGTCCGGTCCGGCTGCGGCGGCTGATGCGGCCGGGGTGCCGGGCCAGGCTGGTCCTCCTGCTTGAGCATCCCCGACTGGGCGATGAGGAAGCCGAGCTGTGCCCGGCTGCCGCTGCCCAGGGCGGTGGCCAGCTTGGCGATGTGGGCCCGGCAGGTGCGGACGTTCATGCCGAGCCGGCGGGCTATGGCCTCGTCGACGTGGCCCTCGATCAGCAGCTTCGCGATGGAGTGCTGGATGTCGGTGATGCCGTCGGGGGCGGTCTCGTAGGGGGCGCCCGCGTTCAGCGGGACCGCGCGGCCCCACATGAACTCGAAGACCTTGACCAGGTAGCGGACCAGGCCGGGGTGCCGCAGTTCGAGGGCGACCTGCCGGTCGTCGCGGGTGGGGATGAAGGCGACGGTCTCGTCGCAGATGATCAGCCGCTCGACCAGCTCGTCGATGGTGCGGTACTCCACCTTGCCGTTGGAGAACTGGTCCACGTAGGCCTGGGTCTCGGGGCTGTACCGGGCCGTGTGCTGGTAGAGGGTCCGTATGCTCACGCCGCGTTCGGTCAGCGGCCTGTCGCGCTCCAGCCCCTGGACGAGGGTGTGCTCCAGCCGGCGGCCGCTCGGCTGGACCGTCAGCATCTCGTTCTGGCACTGGGCCGTCGCGAGGTCGAGCGCTCCGTTGATCCGGTCGAAGCCCTCGAGCACGGTGATCGAGTGCGTACTCGCCGTGGCCTGCGCGCTCAGGGTCATGAACGGCTCGAAAGCATCGGCCAGCTCGATCGACAGCCGCCTGCGCTCTGTGATCTCACTCTCTATGGGGTTCAGTCGCTGGGCCAGAGCGACCGACGGGGGCACCGGGCGCAGCCAGTTCGCGTCGTCGGGATCGGGATGGAGAAGCGCGAACTCCATCAAGCACGGAACGGCCTCGACGTCCGCGCGGGCGATGCGTCCTGTGCGGAGAGCGTCCGCGTAAAGGCGGCCACCTTCCTGGCACAGTTCGGTCACCGCATGGGGATGTGTCCCATTAGTTCTGTTCGTTGCCAAATCTCCACCCCCCAGGGTCCTGAACGTGCAGGAACATGATGCATCGATTGTGTGGCCACCACGTGCCTGAATGAGCCATCGTCTTACTCGACGGGGGAAGAGGAGACCTTCAAGTGAGGACGAAGCCGATTATGCGTAGGAAAATGCTTCGGTCGATGCTTGTCGCCGCCTTCTCCGCCGTCGTGGCCATCGGAGCGGTGAGCGGCGTTGTCGGTGCGAAGAGCGGTCAAGGCGACAGCACCTGGGGTGCCTCGGTCGTGGCGACCACGGACCAAGGCGACGGAGCGTTGGGTCCGGTCTCTCCGGACGTCGCAGATGACAGCACCTGGGGCTGACTTATGACGACTCCTCCTGATGACCGCTCCTTCCGCAGGGAAATGGCCACCGCCTATCGCTCCGGATGGCACTTCATCGACCTGGTCACCGCCATCCCCCACAGTGGTGACTCGTTGATGGTGACGGTATTCGGAGAGCCTGTCGTCGTCACGCGTGACGACGACGAGGATCTGCGGGCGTACCGGTGTCTGCGGCGGCCTCGGGGGGCGCCGCAGCCAGTACGGTGCGCCATTCGATACGGAATGATCTTTGTGAACCTCGACCAGCGTGACCACCAGCTGGTCGAACCGGAAGCCCCGGACGTGCAGACCATCTCAGCCACCCCCCGCAGTGCCTGACGCGATTCCCCCGTCGTAGTAAATCGCGCAGGTACTTCCCCCCGCAGCGGCGTCACCGTGACCTGAACACGGTGACGCCGCTGCAGTTTTCGGCGAAAGATCCAGGTATCCGCCGATCGGTCCACCCGCCGTGCCCTCGCCATATGGGCCGGAATCAGCCGTGGCCCAGTGCCGAGGTCAGTTCGATCTCGATCGCCACCCGGGCGGGGTTGGGGGACGGCACCCGCCCGTACCGCTCCGTGTACCGGCGTTCCGCCTCCGCGACGCGGCCCGGCTCGGCGGACACCGTGGCCCGCCCCTCCAGGGTCGCCCAGCGCCGGCCGTCGACCTGGCAGACGGCCACCCGTACCCCCTCCGGGCCCGCCGCGAGCACGTACCCCACCTTCGCGCTGGACTTGTTCGCGATGACCCGAGCCAGACCGGCCTCGGGATCGTATGTGACGCCGACGGGCACCACGTGCGGGCTGCCGTCGGGGCGCAGGGTCGTCAGCGTGCACAGGTGCCGCTCCCGCCAGAAGCTGAGGTAGGCGGTGTCCGGCTGCCGCGGGTCCACCGGGTGTGAAGGAGCCATGTGCGCGAATCTACTTCCCGGCGAGTCCCGTCAGCCCCGCGACCCGGGGCCGCGACCCCGGGGGCCGCGACGCGGGGACCGCATCCCGCCCCGCGTATCCGCCCCCATCCGCTCCCACTCCAGCCTTGAGTGGAATAGACTCAACTTTGTGCTCGTTGGCACACTCAGCATGGGGATGGCGGCTGACCAGCCCAGGAAACCGAGGAGGAGAACGCGACCGTGGACGCCGAGCTGACCAACAGGAGCCGGGACGCGATCAACGCGGCCAGTACCCGGGCCGTGTCCGGAGGACACCCGGACCTCACCCCCGCCCACCTGCTGCTCGCGCTGCTGGAGGGCCAGGACAACGAGAACATCATCGACCTGCTGGCCGCCGTGGACGCGGACCAGGCCTCCGTGCGGGCCGGCGTCGAGCGCGTGCTCGCCGGGCTGCCCAGCGTCACCGGGTCCACCGTCGCGCCCCCGCAGCCCGACCGCGAGCTGCTCGCGGTCATCGCCGACTCCGCCGAGCGGGCCAGGGAGCTGGGCGACGAGTTCATCTCCACCGAGCACCTGCTCGTGGGGATCGCCGCGAAGGGCGGCCGGAGCGGCGACGTACTCTCCCAGCAGGGGGCGGACGCCAAAAAGCTCCTCGCCGCGTTCCAGAAGAGCAGGGGAGGGCGCCGGGTGACCACCCCGGATCCCGAGGGCCAGTACAAGGCACTCGAAAAGTTCGGTACCGACTTCACCGCCGCCGCGCGGGAAGGCAAGCTCGACCCGGTCATCGGCAGGGACCAGGAGATCCGCCGGGTGGTGCAGGTCCTGTCCCGGCGCACCAAGAACAACCCCGTCCTCATCGGCGAGCCCGGAGTGGGCAAGACCGCCGTCGTGGAGGGGCTCGCCCAGCGGATCGTGAAGGGCGACGTCCCGGAGTCGCTGAAGAACAAGCGGCTCGTCTCGCTGGACCTGGGCGCCATGGTCGCGGGCGCCAAGTACCGCGGCGAGTTCGAGGAGCGGCTCAAGACCGTCCTCGCCGAGATCAAGGGCTCCGACGGGCAGATCATCACCTTCATCGACGAGCTGCACACGGTGGTGGGCGCGGGCGCCGGCGGTGACTCCTCCATGGACGCCGGCAACATGCTGAAGCCGATGCTCGCGCGCGGCGAGCTGCGCATGGTCGGCGCCACGACACTCGACGAGTACCGCGAGCGGATCGAGAAGGACCCCGCCCTGGAGCGCCGCTTCCAGCAGGTCCTCGTAGCCGAGCCGTCCGTCGAGGACACCATCGCGATCCTGCGCGGCCTCAAGGGGCGGTACGAGGCCCACCACAAGGTCGTGATCGCGGACAGCGCGCTGGTCGCCGCCGCCACGCTCTCCGACCGGTACATCACCTCCCGCTTCCTCCCGGACAAGGCCATCGACCTCGTCGACGAGGCCGCGTCCCGGCTTCGTATGGAGATCGACTCCTCCCCGCTGGAGATCGACGAACTCCAGCGCCAGGTGGACCGGCTGCGGATGGAGGAGCTGGCACTGGAGAAGGAGACCGACCCCGCCTCCCGCGAGCGCCTCGAAAGGCTGCGCCGCGACCTCGCGGACAAGGACGAGGAACTGCGCGGCCTCACCGCCCGCTGGGAGAAGGAGAAGCAGTCCCTCAACCAGGTCGGTGAGCTGAAGGAGAAGCTCGACGAGCTCCGCGGCCAGGCCGAACGTGCCCAGCGCGACGGCGACTTCGACACCGCCTCCAAGCTGCTGTACGGCGAGATCCCCACCCTTGAGCGTGACTTGGAGGAAGCCTCCGAGGCCGAGGTGGAGGTCTCCAAGGACACCATGGTGAAGGAGGAGGTCGGGCCCGACGAGATCGCGGACGTGGTCGGCGCCTGGACCGGCATCCCGGCCGGCCGGCTCCTGGAGGGCGAGACCCAGAAACTCCTGCGCATGGAGGAGGAGTTGGGCCGCCGGCTCATCGGGCAGTCGGAGGCCGTGCAGGCGGTGTCCGACGCCGTACGGCGCACGCGCGCCGGAATCGCCGACCCCGACCGGCCCACCGGATCCTTCCTCTTCCTCGGCCCCACCGGCGTCGGCAAGACCGAACTGGCCAAGGCCCTGGCGGACTTCCTCTTCGACGACGAGCGGGCCATGGTCCGCATCGACATGAGCGAGTACGGCGAGAAGCACAGCGTTGCCCGCCTGGTGGGCGCGCCCCCCGGATACGTCGGGTACGAGGAGGGCGGCCAGCTCACCGAGGCGGTGCGCAGGCGGCCGTACAGCGTCGTGCTCCTCGACGAGGTGGAGAAGGCGCACCCCGAGGTCTTCGACGTGCTCCTCCAGGTGCTGGACGACGGCCGCCTGACGGACGGTCAGGGCCGCACGGTCGACTTCCGCAACACCATCCTGATCCTCACCTCGAACCTGGGCAGTCAGTTCCTGGTCGACCCGCTCTCCTCCGACGAGGAGAAGAAGCAGCAGGTGCTGGAAGTCGTACGGGCCTCTTTCAAGCCGGAGTTCCTGAACCGGCTGGACGACCTGGTGGTCTTCTCGGCCCTGGACAAGGTGGAACTGGAGCGCATCGCCAGGCTCCAGATCGACCGCCTCGCCAAGCGGCTCGCCCAGCGGCGGCTCACCCTGGAGATCAGCGACGCGGCCCTGGCCTGGCTCGCCGAGGAGGGCAACGATCCGGCCTACGGTGCCCGCCCGCTGCGCCGCCTCATCCAGACCGCCATCGGCGACCGGCTCGCCAAGGAGATCCTCGCGGGCGAGGTCAAGGACGGCGACACGGTCCGGGTCGACGCCTTCGGGGACGGGCTGATCGTGGGCCCGGCGACCGGCAAGACGCTGTAGCCCCGGGCCCCGCCCGCGCCGAAACCCGCCCCTCGGAGCCGACCGGGGGGCGGGGCTGTTGCAGGTTGGGTGCGAGGCGAGAGAGGGTGGGGTGCGTACGTCTGGTCTCAGCGATGGCCGGACGAGTCAGACGACTGCAGGAGTGTCACAGATGTCCATCGACCCGTCTTCGATCCCGAACTTCGGGGGCCAGCCCGAGCCGCAGCCCGGCGGACCTGCGGGCCCCGTCGTCCCGGATCAGGACCTTGTGAAGCAGCTCCTGGAACAGATGGAGCTGAAGTACGTCATCGACGACGAGGGCGACCTCGCGGCTCCGTGGGAGCAGTTCCGTACGTACTTCATGTTCCGCGGCGAGGGTGACCAGCAGGTCTTCTCGGTGCGGACGTTCTACGACCGGCCGCACCAGATCGACGAGAAGCCGGCGCTCCTGGAGTCCATCGACGACTGGAACCGTCGCACCCTGTGGCCGAAGGTCTACAGCCACACGCACGACGACGGCACGGTCCGCCTGATCGGCGAGGCGCAGATGCTGATCGGCACCGGCGTGAGCCTGGAGCACTTCGTGTCCTCCACGGTGAGCTGGGTGCGGGCCGCCATCGAGTTCGACAAGTGGCTCGTCGAGCAGCTCGGCCTTGAGCAGGAAGTCAACGAGGCGGAGAACCCGGAGAAGCCCCAGGACGGCGAGGAGTAGTCCTCCCGTCACCGATCACCGAGAGCGGTATTGCCCGCGCGCTCGCGAGCGGGCCGCGGTGTACGCGCACGAGAGCCCGGCCAGGGCGCCGACCGTCACGGTCGCGCGCCGGGGCCGGGCTCTCGCCGTTGCCGGTCCGGGCCCCCTCACTGCTCCCGTGGGCGCCCGCGCGAGTGGCGGTGTCGTCCACAGCCAGTGGCGCCGTCCACAGCTCCTGTGGTGCCGTCCACAGCCTGGGGGAGCCGGTCCACAGCCTTGCGGTAGCCGGTCCAAAGCCTGTGGGAACCTTCAGCCGCCCCGGGGCTAACAGGCCGCCTTGAGCCGCGTGACCGCTTCCTCCAGAACGGACGTCCGCTTGCAGAAGGCGAAGCGGACGAAGGGCGCGCCGGCCTCCCGGTCGTCGTAGAAGACGGCGTTCGGGATGGCGACCACGCCGGCGCGCTCCGGCAGCGCGCGGCAGAAGGCGAAGCCGTCCGACTCGCCGAGCGGCCGGATGTCGGTGGTGACGAAGTACGTGCCCGCGGGCCGGAAGACCCCGAAACCGGCGTCCGCGAGCCCCGCCGCCAGCAGGTCCCGCTTGGCGAGCATGTCCGCCCGGAAGTCCTCGAAGTAGGAGTCCGGCAGCGTGAGCGCCTCGGCGACGGCGTACTGGAACGGCCCCGAGGACACGTACGTCAGGAACTGCTTCGCGGACCGTACGGCGGTGACGAGGTCCGGGGCCGCGGT
Organism: Streptomyces sp. NPDC088747; assembly: GCF_044751025.1. Taxonomy (NCBI): domain Bacteria; kingdom Bacillati; phylum Actinomycetota; class Actinomycetes; order Kitasatosporales; family Streptomycetaceae; genus Streptomyces; species Streptomyces sp. NPDC088747. Next base: position 267,938 of record NZ_JBIVKZ010000002.1, on the reverse strand, counting down.
GATCCAGCCGACCTTCCAGCCCGTGAAGGAGAAGGTCTTGCCGGCCGAGCCGATCGTGACGGTCCGGCCGCGCATCCCCGGGAACGAGGCCAGCGGCAGGTGCTCGGCGTCGTCGAAGACCAGGTGCTCGTACACCTCGTCCGTCACCACCAGGAGGTCACGCTCCAGGGCGAGCCGCGCGATCTCGGTGAGCTCCTCACGGGTGAGCACGGTGCCCGTGGGGTTGTGCGGGGTGTTGATCAGCAGCAGCCGGGTGTTGTCGGTGACGGCGTCGCGCAGCTCGTCGAGGTCGAGCCGGAAGCTCCCCTCGTGCGGGCGGAGCGTGACGGGGACCCGGGTGCCGCCGGCCATCGCGATGCAGGCGGCGTAGGAGTCGTAGTACGGCTCCAGGGCGATCACCTCGTCGCCCGGTTCGAGCAGGGCCAGCAGGGTCGCGGCGATGGCCTCGGTGGCGCCCGCCGTGACCAGGACCTCCCGGTCGGGGTCGTACGACAGTCCGTACCGGTGCTTCTGGTGCGCGGCGATCGCCGTACGCAGCTCGGGCACGCCGGGACCCGGCGGGTACTGGTTCCCGCGCCCGTCGCGCAGCGCGCGCACCGCCGCCTCACGGATCTCCTCGGGTCCGTCGGTGTCGGGGAAACCCTGGCCGAGGTTGATCGAGCCGGTACTGAGGGCCAGGGCCGACATCTCCGCGAAGATCGTCGTGCCGAACTCGGCGAGCCGGCGGTTGAGCAGGGGGCGGCGGGCATGGGAGGTCATGCCGGTCATCCTGCGCCCAAGCTCTGGAGTTCCTCAACTCTGCTTTGGCACGTGAGACGCGAGGGCATCCCCCTCACACGCAAGAAGCGAGGCGCCCACGGGGGGTCGTCTCGGGGGAACGAAAGGAGGGTGGCGCCATGGTCATCGGCATCATCCTGGCGGTCTTCGGCAGCACGCTGTTCGCGATCTTCGGGTTCCGCGGGCGGAAGAACAAGAAGGTGGCGCTGACGAAGGCGTCGAAGGCGGCCAAGGCCTCGAAGAGGCGGAGGTCGCGCGGCGGTTCCTCGGGCAGCTGGTGGGCCGGCGGGGCGGGCGGCGCGTCGTCCTGCGGAGGGTCTTCGTCCTGCGGCGGCGGGTCCTCCTGCTCGGGGGGCTCGTCCTGCGGCGGCGGGGGCGGATGCGGCGGAGGCAGCTGACACGGGGCAGCCGAGCTCCCCAGGGGGAACCGCATCCGGAGCACGGAGAAGTGCCCGTCGGACAACGACCGCCGACGGGCACTTCCACGCGCCGGGGCGTGCGCCGTAGTTGAACAGTTGAGCTGTGGAGCCCTCGGGGGGATGGAAACCGCACGAAGTTGGGTAAAAACGCTGTGGTGGCACCACAGTTCATGATTCCCTCTAAATCACCAACGCAGCCCCAAGGCCCTGTCGTCGCCATGACGTCTGCCGGGCGATGCCTGGCACCCGCCCCTCGGGGGAAGGCGCCAAGGCGACGACAGGGCCTCGGATCGTCCTTCCGGACCGGGCTGACCGGGCCGATCCCCCGGTACCCACCGGGTGCGCCGGACCCCCCACCTCCCTTTGCGTGCTAGCGGAGCCGACCCATGCTCACGACCCTCGAAACCTCGTACACCGACACGCGCGCGGCCGACCTCGCCTGGACCCTGGGGCGCGAGCCGCTGCCCGCGCTCGCCGTCCTCGATCTCGAACTCGCCGGGGCGAAGATGCAGTTGAGACTCCTCGGCGCGTCCCACCAGGTCCTCCTTGAGGAGGAAGCGGGCTGTTGTTCGGAGACCGTCGCGTGCATCCCCGGCAGCAGTACGCCCCTGCCGCTCGGCGTGGCCAAGCGGGTCGGCGACTGGGAGTACGAGTTCGCGGCCCGCGTGGAGACCCTCTCCCACGGCTCCTTCGCGGGCCGTGCCCAGGAGTTGCTGGCCCTCGTCTCCGACCATCCGAACGGCCTCGCGGGCGTCTTCCCCGGCAGCCCGCACGCCTTCACCGCCATGCTGGCCCAGCGCCACGAGGGGCAGGTGCACTGGCGTACGTGGCACGCGTATCCGCAGGACGGGCAGTTGGTGGCGACCCGGACGCGGGTCGGAGTGCGGGTGGTGGCGGAGGCGGAACTGCTCAGCCCGTCCGGCGTCTGACGCCGAAAGGCGGGCGGGCCCGGCGGAGTTCCGGGGCGTGACCCGCGTCAACTCCGGTTACACCTGAGCGCGCCAGTTCCACACGTGTGGGTGACGAGACGTAGTGTCGCCGTGACGTACCGTTCGCAACGTGATCGATCCGCACGCGCCCGCACCCCCCGGCGCGCCCCCGTCCTGGGGCGGCGTCCAGGGGCAGGCGCGGCTGCCCGTCCCCCCGGGCGTCGGCCGGTTTCTCGTCCTCGCCGGGGTGTTCGTCTGTGCGGCGTGCGGACTCGTGTACGAACTCGAACTCGTCGCCCTCGCCTCGTATCTGATCGGCGACTCGGTCACCCAGGCCTCCGTGGTCCTCTCCGTCATGGTCTTCGCCATGGGCATCGGCTCCCTCGCCGCGAAGCGCCTGCGCCCGCTGGCCGCGGCCGGCTTCGGCGCGGTCGAGGCGGCGCTCGCCCTGGTCGGCGGCAGCAGCGCGATGGCGCTGTACGCGGTGTTCGCGTGGACCGGCGACTGGGGCGGCGCCTGGGCGGACGGCTCCCGCTGGCTGCTGGTCGCCTACTCCCTCACCATCGGCGTGCTGATCGGCGCCGAGGTCCCCCTCCTGATGGAACTGATACAGCGCGTCCGCCGCCAGGACCCCGGCGGCGCGGTGGCCGACCTCTTCGCGGCGGACTACGTGGGCGCGCTGGTCGGCGGCCTGGCCTTCCCCTTCCTCCTGCTGCCCTGGCTGGGGCAGCTGACCGGCGCGCTGTGCACCGGCGGGGTGAACGCGCTGGCGGGCGGCGCACTCGTGCTCGGTCTGTTCCGCGGGGACCTGACCCGGCGCGCCCGCTGGTGGCTGGTCGTCGCCAACCTGCTGGTGCTCGGCCTCCTCGCCTCGGCGGCGGTCCTGGTCGACGACTTCGAGCGGGCCGCGCGGCACGCGGTGTACGGGTCGCAGGTGCGGGTCGCGCTCCGGACAGGGGTGCAGGAGGTCGTCCTCACCGGCGGCACCCACGGCCGCCCGCTCGACCTCTACCTCGACGGCCGCCTCCGCGTCAGCGGCCGGGACGAGCGCCGCTACCACGAAGCCCTCGTCCATCCCGCGATGAACGGCCCCCACGCGCGCGTGCTCATCCTCGGCGGCGGCGACGGGCTCGCCGCCCGGGAGGTGCTGCGGTACCCCGGCGTACGGCGGGTCGACGAGGTCGAACTCGACGCGGCCGTGCTCCGGCTGGCCCGCCAGGACCCCGCGCTCTCCCGGCTCAACGGCCACGCGTACGAGGACCCGCGGATGAACGTCACCACCGCGGACGCCTTCAGCTGGCTGCGCGGCGCCCCCTCGACGTACGACGTGGTGATCTCCGACCTCCCCGACCCCGGCATCACGGCGAGCACGAAGCTGTACTCGCAGGAGTTCTACGGCCTGGTGGACCGTGTCCTGGCCCCCGGTGGCCGCCTGGCCGTCCACGCGGGTCCCGTGGTCACCCGCCCCCGCGTCTTCTGGACCATCGACACGACGATCCGTACGGCCGGACTGCGCACCGCGCCCTACCGCGTGGGCGGCCGGGACTCCGGGTTCGCGGCGGGCCCCGACCGCACCGTGGGCGCGTCGCCCGCCCCGCGCGACTGGGGGTTCGTGCTGGCGGCCCGTCCGGGAGCCCCCGGCACGGCTCCCCCGCTCGGCCTGGACCCCGCGGGGCCGACCCCGCGCTCCCTGACGCCCGCCGCCCTGGCCGCCGACGCGCGAGCGGCCGACCGCACCCGGATCGACGGCCTCCCGCCCTCCACGCTGGTGCATCCGCGGTACGCCGACTGAGTCCCGGCCCGGAGAATCCCAGCGGAATCCGTCCATCCGAGGGTGCGGTTCCGGTGGTGCTGGGTAGGCTCGGCAGGCATGGAGCATGAGGTGCACGTTCCGGTTCCGGCCGAGCGGCTGCGGGAGTCGCTGGGCGATCCCGCGCGGGTTGCCCGGGCGGTCCCCGGGCTCCAGCAGGACGCGGGGACCCCGCCGGTCTCCGGCCGGCTGAAGGTCCGTTTCGGCAACCACACGATCACCTACCGCGGCACGCTCTCCGTCGCCGCCCGCGAGGACGGTTCCTACGCCGTCCAGGGCGACGCGACCGAGGCCCGTGGCAGCGGTTCGGTGAAACTCGCCCTCGCGCTGCGGCTGCTGCCCGCCGAGGGCGGCACCACCGTCGTCGTCGGCGGCACGGCGTCCGCCGACGGGCGGGTGTCGGAGCTCGCGCCGGACGCGGTGTCCGCGGCCGTGGCGCGGCTGCTGAACCGGTTCCTGGAGAACCTGGCGGCGGGGGCGGCGGTGCCTGTGGTGGAGCCGGAGACGCGGGTGGAACCGGAGCCGGTGGAGGAAACCGAGGCGCCGGCCGGGCGGGCGTCGGACGAGGACGCTCCCGCCGACTTCGACGCCGGGGTGCCGACGCCGGCGCCGTCTCTGGAGCCCTCTGTCGAGGAGGACCTTGAGGCGGAGGGCTTCGGCGGGGAGTTCGGGGACGACGGGGAGCCCGCCCCCGAGGTCGCCGACCCCCTTGAGTCGATCGAGTCCCTCGAATCGTTGGATTCCGTCGAGGAGGATTCCATCGCCGAGGCGGCGCATGCTCGGCGGACGATGATCGGGCGCAGTGCGGAGGAGGTCGACCACGCTCCGCCCCGTGGGCGTTACGCCCCCGTCCCCGCACCGGACTCCGCCGCCGCCCGCGCCACCCTTCGCTGGGCCGCTCCCGCCGCGGCTTTCGCCCTCGCTTCGGCGATCGTCGTGACACGGGCGCTGCGTCGGCGACGCTGAGGTGGCGGACGGGTTTTTCGCCCCCTCCGCCCCTTCCCATCCCGTACTCGGGGGCTCCGCCCCCGAACCCCCGCTCCTCAAACGCCGGAGGGGCTGAAATTCTTCAGCCCGTCCGGCAATTGAGGACGAGCGCGTCAGCGCGATGCGGGGGTCTGGGGGCGGCAGCCCCCAGGGACGGGTCGGCGCAGTAAGGTCGGCCCGTGAGTGACGATGACATCACGCTGACCGCGGGTGACGCGGAGGTGACCGTGCTGCCGGGGAACGGCGGACGGGTCGGGAGTCTGCGGGTCGCGGGCGTCGAACTACTGCGCCAGGGCGCGAAGTTCGGATGCTTCCCGATGGTCCCCTGGGTCGGCAGACTCCGCGACGGCCGCTTCCTGGACGGCGCCACCGTCCAGCAGATGCCCCTCAACTCCCCACCGCACGCCATCCACGGCACCACCCGGGACGCCGCCTGGCGCACCGCCCGCACCACCACGAACGAGGCCGTGATCACGTACGACCTCGTCGCCCCCTGGCCCCACCCGGGCCGCGTCACCCAGGCGTTCACCCTGACCGAGGACGCCCTGACGCTCACCATGTCCGTGGAGACGTACGACTCCTCCTTCCCCGCCCAGATCGGCTGGCACCCCTGGTTCAACCGGAACCTGGGGGAGCAGGACGTGACGGTCGACTTCACGGCCGCCTGGATGGAGGAGCGCGGCGAGGACCACCTCCCCACCGGACGGCGCGTCGAGCCGGGCCCCAGCCCCTGGGACGACTGCTTCGGTATGCCGGACGGGGTCGACGTCACGCTCACCTGGCCCGGACAGCTGGAGCTGAAGGTCACCAGCCGGGAGGAGTGGGTCGTGGTGTACGACGAGCAGGAGGCCGCCGTGTGCGTCGAACCGCAGACCGGGCCGCCGAACGGGCTCAACACCCTTCCGCACCTGGTCACCCCCATCGAGCCGCTGGAGGCGGCCACGACCTGGACCTGGCGGCGCCTCTAAGCTGGCCGTATGAGTGACGTACGCGACGCGCTGTTGCAGCAGATCAAGGACAAGGCCGTGGTGCACGGCAAGGTGACCCTCTCCTCGGGTCTGGAGGCGGACTACTACGTGGACCTGCGCCGCGTGACGCTGGACGGCGAGGCCGCGCCGCTGGTCGGGCAGGTGCTGCTCGACCTCACCGACGGGCTCGACTTCGACGCGGTCGGCGGGCTCACCATGGGCGCCGACCCGGTGGCCACCGCCCTGCTGCACGCCTCCGCCGCGCGCGGTAAGCGCCTGGACGCCTTCGTCGTGCGCAAGGCCGCCAAGGAGCACGGGCTCCAGCGTCGCGTCGAGGGCCCGGACATCGCGGGCCGCCGCGTCCTGGTCGTCGAGGACACCTCCACCACCGGCGGCTCCCCGCTCGCCGCGGTGGAGGCGGTGCGTGAGGCGGGTGCCGAGGTCGTCGGCGTCGCCACGATCGTCGACCGGGCGACCGGTGCCGCCGAGAAGATCGAGGCGGGAGCCGGAGTGCCGTATCTCTTCGCGTACTCGAAGGACGAACTGGGCCTGGACTGAGCCCTCTTCGCCCCTCGCGCGCACGGTCCGGGCGGTGGCCCGTCCACCGGCGAGCCCACGGGCCTGCCGACCGGCCCGTCCACCGGCCCGTCCACCGGGTTATCCACAGGCTGGACACCGTGTCTGGAGCATCCGGGCAAGTCTGGAAGGATGGGGACGACGATGACGTCACCCCCTAGGTCAGGGCCGTAAGCAGCAGAACGCCACCCGCATATACAAGGAGCGGACAGATGCCCATCGCAACCCCCGAGGTCTACAACGAGATGCTCGACCGGGCGAAGGCAGGCAAGTTCGCCTACCCGGCCATCAACGTGACCTCGTCGCAGACCCTGCACGCTGCGCTGCGCGGCTTCGCGGAGGCGGAGAGCGACGGCATCATCCAGATGTCCACCGGTGGCGCGGAGTTCCTCGGCGGCCAGTACAAGAAGGACATGGTGACCGGCGCCGTCGCGCTCGCCGAGTTCGCGCACATCGTCGCCGCGAAGTACGACATCACGGTCGCGCTGCACACGGACCACTGCCCCAAGGACAAGCTGGACGGCTACGTACGTCCGCTGATCGACGTCTCCGTCGAGCGCGTGGCCAAGGGCCTCAACCCGCTCTTCCAGTCGCACATGTGGGACGGCTCCGCCGAGACCCTCGCCGACAACCTGGCCATCGGCCAGGAGCTGCTCGCGAAGGCCGCCGCCGCGAAGATCATCCTTGAGGTCGAGATCACCCCGACCGGCGGCGAGGAGGACGGCGTCAGCCACGAGATCAACGACGAGCTGTACACGACGGTCGACGACGCGCTGCGCACCGCCGAGGCCCTCGGCCTGGGCGAGAAGGGCCGCTATCTGCTGGCCGCCTCCTTCGGCAACGTGCACGGTGTCTACAAGCCGGGCAACGTCGTGCTGCGCCCCGAGCTCCTCAAGGACCTCCAGGAGGGCGTCGGCGCCAAGTACGGCAAGTCGAGCCCGTTCGACTTCGTCTTCCACGGCGGCTCCGGCTCCACCGCCGAGGAGATCGCCACCGCGCTGGAGAACGGCGTCGTGAAGATGAACCTCGACACCGACACCCAGTACGCCTTCACCCGTCCGGTCGTGGACCACATGTTCCGCAACTACGACGGCGTCCTGAAGGTCGACGGCGAGGTCGGCACCAAGTCGAAGTACGACCCGCGCACCTGGGGCAAGCTCGCCGAGGCCGGCATGGCCAAGCGCGTGACCGAGGCGTGCGCGGCGCTGCGCTCGACGGGCACCAAGCTGAAGTAACGGTCATCTTCTGTTCGGGCCCGGCACCCACACGGTGCCGGGCCCTTCCGTATGCTCCGGACCATGGCAGCTCCTGAGCGGGAGAGACAGGCGGAACCCGGCGTACGGATCGCCAGCCCCACGGGCAGGTGGATCCTGCTGACCACCGTCCTCGGCTCCAGCATGGCGATGCTGGACTCGACGGTCGTCAACGTCGCGCTGCCCCGCATCGGCCGCGACCTGGACGCCGACCTCGCGGCCCTCCAGTGGACCGTGAACGCGTACATGCTGACCCTCGCGGGGCTGATCCTGCTGGGCGGCTCGCTCGGGGACCGCTTCGGGCGGCGCAAGGTCTTCGTGATCGGCGTGGTGTGGTTCGCCGCCGCTTCACTGCTTTGCGGGCTGGCGCCGAACGGGGGCGTACTCATCGCCGCCCGCGCCCTGCAGGGGATCGGCGGGGCGCTGCTCACACCCGGTTCCCTCGCGCTCATCCAGGCCTCCTTCCATCCCGACGACCGGGCCAGGGCCGTCGGCCTGTGGTCGGGTTTCGGGGGCGTCGGCGCGGCGGTCGGGCCCTTCCTGGGCGGCTGGCTGGTGGACGGCCCCGGCTGGCGCTGGGTGTTCCTGCTGAACATCCCGGTGGCGCTGCTGTGCGCGCCGATCGCCCTGCGGCACGTCCCCGAGTCGACGGGGAGCACGTCCCTGGCGGGCGGGGCCGTGGGTACCTCCCCTTCGGCCGCGACCGAGGGGGTGACCGCCGGCGGGCATTCGCACCGCGGTTTCGACGTGCTGGGAGCGGTCCTCGGCGCCCTGTCGCTGGCGCTGGTGACGTACGCCCTGATCGAGGCGCGGAGCGGCTCCCCGCTGGTGTGGGTGGCGGCGGTCGCGGGTGTGGCGGCGGGGGTGGCGTTCGTGTACGTCGAGCGGCGCACGCCCGATCCGATGATGCCGCTCGACATCTTCGCGTCGCGCCAGTTCACCGCGGTCAACCTGGTGACCCTGTGCGTGTACGCGGCCTTCGGCGGCTTCTTCTTCCTGGCCGCGCTCCAGCTCCAGGTCGTGGCGGGTTACTCGGCCCTCGGTGCCGGTACGGCGCTGCTGCCCACGACCGTCCTCATGCTGCTGTTCTCCGCCCGCTCGGGAGAACTCGCCCAGCGCATCGGGCCGCGCATCCCGCTCACGGTGGGCCCGCTGCTCTGCGCGACCGGGATGCTGCTCATGCTGCGGGTGGGCGAGGGCGCCTCGTACGTCGCCGACGTGCTTCCCGCGCTGCTGGTCATGGGCCTGGGGATGGTGACACTGGTCGCGCCGCTCACCGCCACGGTGCTCGCCTCCGTGGACACCGGGCGGGCCGGTCTCGCCAGCGGCATCAACAACGCGGCGGCCCGTTCGGCGGGCCTCATCGCCGTGGCCGCGCTGCCGCTGCTGGCCGGGATGGGCGCGGAGGCGTACCGGTCGGCGGACGCCTTCGACGCCGCCTTCCGCCGCGCCATGCCGCTGTGTGCCGGGGTACTCGTCCTCGGCGCGGTCCTGGCCTTCGCGACCGTCCGCCGCCCCGCCCCGGACTGCCACCGCCCCGAGTGCCGCACCCACGGCTGGGTCACGGCCCCACCACTGGAACCGGAGAGAACCAGCCCGTCCGGCGCTTGAGGACGAGCGCGAAGCGCGAAAGGGGGGTCTGGGGGCGCAGCCCCCGGATACGGGACGGGAAGGGGCGGAGGGGGCGAGAACAGCCGACGCCGCCACCGGAACCGGGGTGCCCCCGACGGCCCGGCGACCGACCCACGGCACGTCGCCGTGGAAACCGCGCCCCCACCCCGTACAGCCCGCGGCAGCGAATGCCGCAGACTGAAACCATGACGACTCACGAGAACCTCCTCGGGGGACCGCCCCCGACCCACCTCCCCGATGACCCGGAGCCCCGCGAACTCCTCGCGAACGGCACGCCCCCCGCCGACGTCGCCGCCAAGTACCCCACCTCCTCGCTCGCCTGGGCGCGGCTCGCCGACGAGGCGTACGAGCGCGGCAGCGTCGTCGAGTCGTACGCCTACGCCCGAACGGGCTACCACCGCGGCCTGGACTCGCTGCGCCGCAGCGGCTGGAAGGGCCACGGCCCGGTCCCCTGGGAGCACGAGCCCAACCGCGGCTTCCTGCGCGCCCTGCACGGCCTCGCCCGCGCCGCACAGGCGATCGGCGAGCAGGAGGAGTACGAGCGCTGCAGCCAGTTCCTGAAGGACTCCTCGCCGACGGCGGCGCACACGCTGGGCTAGTACGGGTCACGTTTGTGCAGGTCCGCCTGGTGTGACCAGGCGGACCTTGCGTTTTCGGGGGACGATTACGGAGGATGCCGGTGGGGACCGGGGCCCCCGTGTCGGAATCGGCAGGGGCGGACCGCTACCCGGAGTACGCATCAGGAGACAGCGATGTCGTCCCAGCAGGCCCGGCCCGCAGAGGCTCAGGAGCCCGAGACCCCGCATCTCGACTTCAACGGCACGACGCCGTACGAGGACTACGTACAGGCGGACGTCCTCACCCACCTCCAGCACCTCCGCTCGGACGATCCCGGCGAGATGGTCTTCCTGGTGACCACCCAGGTCATGGAGCTGTGGTTCACGGTCATCGTCCACGAGTGGGAGACCGCGGCGAACGCGCTCCGCGAGGACCGGGTGCCGGTCGCGGTGGCGGCGCTGAAGCGTTCCGTACGGGAGCTGGAGGCGCTGAACGCGTCCTGGCGACCGCTGGCGCAGCTCACGCCGGCGCAGTTCAACTCCTACCGCGGCGCCCTCGGCGAGGGGTCCGGCTTCCAGTCCGCGATGTACCGCCGGATGGAGTTCCTGCTCGGCGACAAGTCCGCGTCCATGCTGGTCCCGCACCGGGGCGCGCCGCGCGTCCACGCGGAGCTGGAGAAGGCACTGCACGAACCGAGCCTGTACGACGAGGTGTTGAGGCTGCTGGCGCGGCGCGGGCTGCCCGTCCCGGAGGCCGTGCTGACCCGTGACGTGTCCCTGCGCTACGAGCCCTCGCAGGCGGTCGAAGAGGCGTGGACGTCGCTGTACTCGGGTGACGAGAACGCCGAACTCGCCCGTCTCGGCGAGGCGTTGACCGATGTCGCCGAACTGGTGTGGCGCTGGCGCAACGACCATCTCGTCGCCACCCGCCGTGCGATGGGCGCGAAGACGGGCACCGGCGGTTCCGCCGGGGTCGCCTGGCTGGAGAAGCGGGCCCGGAAGAACGTCTTCCCGGAGCTGTGGACGGCGCGGTCCCATGTCTGAGCCGCGCGCCAGGGCCGAGGAACTCGACTCGGCCGACGAACTGGCGGGACTGCGCGAGCGGTTCGTCCTCGACGACGTGGTGTATCTCGACGGGAACTCGCTCGGCGCGCTGCCCGCGAACGTACCCGGCCGCCTGGACGACGTCGTCCGCCGGCAGTGGGGCGAGCTGCGGATCCGGTCCTGGGACGAGAGCGGCTGGTGGACGGCGCCGGAGCGGATCGGCGACCGGATCGGGCGGCTGGTCGGGGCGGCGCCCGGCCAGATCGTGGTGGGCGACTCGACAAGTGTCAACGTCTTCAAGGCGGTTGTGGGTGCCGTCCGGCTGGCCGGGGACGATCGGGACGAGATCCTGGTCGACGCGACGACGTTCCCGACGGACGGGTACATCGCCCAGTCGGCGGCCCGTCTGACCGGCCGCACGCTGCGCCCCGTCGCTCCGCACGAGGTCCCGGACGCGCTGGGCCCCCGCACGGCGGCGGTCCTGCTGAACCACGTCGACTACCGCACCGGCCGGCTGCACGACCTCCCGTCCCTGACGTCCGCGATCCACGCCGCGGGCGCTCTCGCGGTCTGGGACCTGTGCCACAGCGCGGGCGCCCTGCCCGTCGGCCTCGACGCGCACGGGGTCGACCTCGCCGTCGGCTGCACCTACAAGTACCTGAACGGCGGCCCGGGTTCACCGGCGTACCTCTACGTGCGCGAGGAACACCAGGACCGCTTCGACTCCCCGCTGCCCGGCTGGAACTCCCACACCGACCCCTTCGGCATGAGCCCCGGCTTCGAACCGGCGCCGGGTGCCCTGCGCGGCCGGGTGGGCACGCCGGACATCCTGTCGATGCTCGCCCTCGAAGCGGCACTCGAGGTGTGGGACGGCGTGCGCGTCGACTCCGTCCGCACCAAGTCCCTCGCCCTCACGGACTTCTTCCTCGAATGCGTCTCGGCGTACGTCCCCGAGGGCCGCGTCGAGTGCGTGACACCGTCCGCCCACGCGGAACGCGGCAGCCAGGTCGCCCTGCGCTGCCCGGACGCCGGCCAGGTCATGAAGTCCCTCATCGAACAAGGCGTGATCGGCGACTTCCGCCACCCCGACATCCTGCGCTTCGGCTTCACCCCGCTGTACGTGGGCTTCGGGGACGTGGAGCGGGCGGCGAGGGTGCTGGGGGAGGTCTTGGTCTTTTAGCCCGTCCGGCGTTTGAGGACGAGCGCGTCAGCGCGAAAGGGGGGTCTGGGGGCGCAGCCCCCAGGGACGGGACGGGCAGGGGCGGAGGGGGCGAACAACTCCCCCCGCCCCACTCACCGGCGGACGACGTACACCCCGGCCACAGCCGCGGCGAACGCCGCCCCCGCGGCCCGCTCGGCAGCCTCGTCGTCCGGCGCCACCCCACTGGTGAGCAGCCCGTAGTACAGCGGCGCCGAAACCGCCCGAACCACCACCGCCCCGTCGGTCCCCTCGGGCAACTCCCCCCGCGCAACCCCCTGTTCGACACACGGCACCCACTCGGCGACCCGCACCTCGTAGAACCGCCGCAACGCCTCCGCCGTACGCCCGTCGCACGCCGCCGCCGCGATGACCGCCCGGAACAGCGCCCCCTGCCGGGGATCGGCGAGCGTCCGCCGTACGAGCGCGGCGTTGGCACGCAGATCCCCCAGCACGGACCCGGTCTCGGTGCGGGGCAGCGACTGCTCGGCCATGTCGCTCAGCAGATCGGCGACCAGGCCGGTGACGGACCCCCACCGCCGGTACACCGTGGTCTTCCCCACCTCGGCGCGGCGGGCCACGTCCGCGAGGTCGAGGTGCGCGAACCCCTGCTCGGCGAGCACGTCACCCGCGGCACGGAGCACGGCCGCGCGGACACGGGCGGTGCGGCCGCCGGGGCGTACGGTGCCGGGTTCGGCGGACGTGGCGGACATGGCGTACTCCTTACATGGACGGGACGGCGGGCGCGGGCCTGTGTGTCGATGCTGGGCGCGGGCCCGTCGTCAGCGTAACGAAACAGCAGAACCGTTTAACCCTAACCGAGCGTGACATCCGCGTGTCGGTGCACGTCACGGGCCTGATACCGTCCCCGCCAACGGCCGAATTCTTCCCTGGTCCGCCAAATCCGTTTCACCGCTGAGAGGTTGGAGCATGCAGGACGACGCCGCAGCCCGGGACGACGCCGCGGAAGGGACCCCCGCCGGCGGGGGTGACGCCGCGCGTCCGGGCGGGACCGACGCCGCGCGTCCCGGAGGGGCCGAGGCCGCCGCCCGGCGTGCGGAGGCCGTGCGACGCGACGAGGCGGAGGAGGCGTCCGCCTTCTCGCACTCGCCCGTCGACCCCGACGTCAGCGTCGCGTACGGCGATCACCCCGACCAGGTGATCGACTTCTACGCGCCGCGTGAGCCGGACCCTGCCGTCCTGGCCCCCCTCGTGGTCGTCCTGCACGGCGGTGCCTGGCGCGCGCCGTACGACCGCCGTCACATCACGCCGTTCGCGGACTTCCTGGCCCGTCGCGGGTTCGCGGTGGCCAACGTCGAGTACCGCCGGGGCGCCTCGATTCCCGCGCAGGGCGGCGACGGGCCGGTCGCCGGGCGGTGGCCGGACACCTTCGACGACGTCGCGGCGGCGCTCGACGCGCTGCCCGCGCTCGTACGGGAGAGGCTGCCGCAGGCCGACCCCCGCCGCATCGTGGTCACGGGCCACTCCGCCGGGGGCCACCTCGCGCTGTGGGCCTCCGGCCGCCACCTCCTGCCGGCCGACGCCCCCTGGTACACGGACCGCCCCGCGCCCTTGCGCGGCGTCGTCGCCCTCGCCCCGATCGCGGACTTCCAGGTCGCGGAGAAGCTCGACGTGTGCGGCGGGGCGGCGCGTCAACTCCTGGGCGGGGAGGACAGGTTCGCGGACCGCCTGCCGTACGCCGACCCGGCGCACCTCCTCCCCACCGGCATCGCCACCACCCTCGTACAGGGCCGCACCGACCTGGTCGTCCCCCAGGCGGTCGCCGAGTCCTACGCCGACGCGGCGGCGAAAGCGGGCGAGGTGATCGGCCTGACCCTCCTGGAGGACGTCGGCCACTTCCCCCTGATCGACCCATCGGCGGACGCGTGCGCGGTGGTGGCAGAGGAAATCGCCCAACTGGCCTGGTGAGGCCGGGAGTTCATCCTCGCCAGGTGCCGGGCCACTGCCCACCCTCGCCAGGGTGCGGGCCGCTGCCCACGCTCGGCGGGTCACGGTCACGGGTCACGCTCGCCGGGCCGCGGGCCCACGCTCGCCGAGCCACGTGCCACGAGCCGCTGCCCACACTCGGCGGGCCACGAGCCGCGAGCCCACCGGCTGCGGGTGCCGCGCTGCGGGTCCACTGTCCATGCTCGCCAGGGACGCAGGGGCATGCTCCCTTGGCCTCGGGCTGCGGGCGCCGGGCCTTGGGCCTCAGGCCTCGGCCACGCTCGCCCGGCCGCAGGGCGCCATTGCTCACGCTCGGCGGGCCACGAGCCACGGGCCCACCGGCTGCGGGTGCCGCGCTGCGGGCCCACTGCCCATGCTCGCCAGGGACGCAGGGGCCACGCTCCCTAGGCCCCAGGCCCCAGGCCCCAGGCCACGGGCTGCGGGCTGCGGGCTGCGGGCGCCGGGCCCCGGGCTCCGGCCACGCTCGGCGGGCCGCAGGGCCGCTGCTCACGCTCGCCGGACGACTCCCGGCACCCGGCGTCGGCCCCCGGCCCTTCCACCGTCGCCCCCCCGCCCCTCCACCGACGGACAGCGGCCCCCCCCGTAGTACCTGAGACGGATCCCGCAGGACCCTCCTCCCTGGTGACGACCGGGGGTGTCGGGGCGGCCTACCGTCTTCGGTGTGACCGAGACGAGTCAGACGCAGATGACGCCGCCGGGCGGGGCCAAGCCACGCAGCCCGGAGTTCCGGCTGGCCGCGGACGCCCTGCGTGGGCTGCGGCAGGACATGTTCCACGACGCCTTCGCCTACCGTCCGCTGCCGCGGATGCGGGTGGACGGGCCGCTGACCCGGCGGCTGCCCGAGGGCGTCCGCAAGTACGCGGCCTGGACCCCGCACGCCGTGGTGCTGGTGGCCGCGCTCCTCGCGATGGGCATAGCGAACACCGCGAGCGGGGACGGCGACAGCCTCAGGTCGGTGGTGTGCGGCCTCCTCGCGCTGCTCCCGATCCTGCTGACCCTGATCCGGCCGGTCGGTGCCTTCTGGCTCTCCATCGCGGCGACACCCGCCGCCGGGGTCTTCGGCACGAGCTGGAGCGACTGGCCGTGGTTGCCGGGCAGTTTCGCCACCCACCTCGTGGTGATGACGGTCGTGGCGCTCCGGACGAGGCCCCGCATCGCCGCGTGGATGTGGGTACTGACCGGGGTGTACGGATTCGTCGCCGAGATCTTCTACCAAGGGGGCTACTACAGCTCCAACACCCTCCCGCTGCTCTTTGTCTCCGCCGTCGCCCTCCTGGTCGTCACCGTCCTCCAGGTGCGCCGGGAGGCGGAGCAGGAGGTCACCGCCCACCAGTCGGAGACCGCGCACGAGCGTTCCCGCCGCACCCTCCTCGAAGAGCGCACGACGATCGCCCGCGAGCTGCACGACGTGGTCGCCCACCACATGTCGGTGGTCGCCATCCAGGCCGAGGCCGCCCCGTACCGGGTGCAGAACCCGCCGCCCGAGCTGGAGCAGGCCTTCGTCACGATCCGGGAGAACGCGGTGGCGGCCCTGACCGAGCTGCGCCGCGTCCTCGGAGTCGTCCGGGCGGAGGACTACGAGGCACCGGACGCCCCGCAGCCCACCCTCGCCGAGCTCGACACGCTCCTGGCCAACGTCCGCGAGGCCGGCCTGACCGTAGAGAAGGCGGTCACCGGCGCGGTGCGCGAGCTCCCGCAGGGCGTCGAGCTGTCGGCGTACCGCATAGTCCAGGAAGCCCTGAGCAACGCCCTGCGGCACGCGCCGGGCGCGGCGGCCCGGGTCGAGATCGGCTACGTCCTCGGCGGGCTCGGCCTGCGCATAGTGAACGGCCCCGCGCCGGCGCCGAGCCTGACGAAGTCCACGCACGGCGCCGGGCACGGCATCACCGGCATGCGCGAGCGCGTCTCGATGCTGGACGGCGAGATGACGGCGGGCGTGACGGGCGACGGGGGATACGAGGTGGCGGTGTTCCTGCCGGTGCCCGCGACCGCGGAGGAGACGGCATGACGGTCCCTGCCGGCGGCGGTAGCGGTATCCGTGTCCTGATAGCCGATGACCAGGTGATGGTCCGCGAGGGCTTCTCCGTGCTGCTCGGCGCCATGCCGGACATCGAGGTGGTCGGCGAGGCGGTCAACGGCCGGGAGGCGGTCGAGCGGGTCCGTGAACTCGCCCCGGACGTCGTGCTGATGGACATCCGGATGCCGGAGATGAACGGGATCGAGGCGACCCGGGAGATCGTCGCCGCGGACGGCGCCGCGAAGGTGCTGGTCCTGACGACGTTCGACCTCGACGAGTACGTGTACCAGGCGCTGCGCGCGGGAGCCTCCGGCTTCCTGCTCAAGGACGCCTCGGCACGTCAACTCGCCGACGGGGTACGGGTGGTGGCCGCCGGGGAGGCGCTGCTCGCCCCGTCGGTGACCAGGCGGTTGATCACCGAGTTCGCCAAACTCGCGGAGGAGCCCAGACTCTCGGCCACCGCGCAGGCGGCGTACGGCGACCTGACCGACCGGGAGACGGAGGTGCTGGTCCTGATCGCGCAGGGCCTGTCGAACGCGGAGATCGCCACGCGGCTGTTCGTCGCCGAGTCCACGATCAAGACCCATGTGAGCCGGATCCTGGTGAAGCTGGGGCTGCGGGACCGGACGCAGGCGGCGGTGTTCGCGTACGAGGCACGGCTGGTCACCCCGCGCTGACCTGGGAGGGGAGTCGCGCTGCGCCGGAGGGGTCGGACGTCGGGACGCCTCTGTTCAGCGGGGGCCGGGTCGGGCTAGCGTCCGTTCATGGCAGCTTTGGAGACTCCGCAGGCATTCGACCCGTGGGACCCGGCGTTCCTGGCCGACCCCTATCCGGCGTACGAGGAGCTGCGTGCCCGCGGCCGGGTGCAGTACTTCGAGCCCACCGGGCAGTGGCTGGTCCCGCACCACGCGGACGTGTCGGCGCTGCTGCGGGACCGCCGCCTCGGCCGGACCTACCAGCACCGTTTCAGCCACGAGGAGTTCGGGCGCACCGCGCCGCCGCCCGAGCACGAGCCGTTCCACGTCCTCAACGACCACGGGATGCTCGACCTGGAGCCGCCGGACCACACGCGGATCCGGCGGCTGGTGTCGAAGGCGTTCACACCGCGCACGGTGGAGCGGCTCAAGCCGTACGTCGACCAGCTGGCCGGGAAGCTGGTGTCCCGGCTGGTCGCGGCGGGCGGCGGTGATCTGCTGACCGACGTCGCCGAGCCGCTGCCGGTCTCGGTGATCGCCGAGATGCTGGGGATCCCGGAGTCCGACCGGGCGCCGCTGCGGCCCTGGTCGGCGGACATCTGCGGGATGTACGAGATGAACCCGTCACGGGAGACGGCGGCGAAGGCGGTGCGGGCCTCGGAGGAGTTCACGGAGTACCTGCTCGGGCTGATCGAGGCCCGTCGCAAGGAGCCGGGCGACGACCTGATCTCGGGCCTGATCGAGGCGCACGAGGACGGGGAGCGGCTGACCGAGCAGGAGATGATCTCGACCTGCGTGCTGCTGCTGAACGCCGGGCACGAGGCGACGGTCAACGCCACCGTGAACGGCTGGTGGGCGCTGTTCCGCAACCCCGGCCAGCTGGCCGCCCTGCGCGCGGACCACTCGCTCGTTCCCACCGCGGTGGAGGAGCTGATGCGTTACGACACGCCGTTGCAGTTGTTCGAGCGGTGGGTTCTGGACGACATCGAGATCGACGGGACGACGGTGCCGCGCGGTTCCGAGATCGCCATGCTCTTCGGCTCCGCCAACCACGACCCGGCCGTCTTCACCGCCCCCGAGGAGCTGGACCTCTCCCGCGCGGACAACCCGCACATCTCCTTCAGCGCGGGGATCCACTACTGCATCGGCGCGCCGCTCGCCCGCCTGGAACTGACCGCGTCCCTGCGCGCCCTCCTGGACCAGGCGCCGACCCTCAGCCTCGCCGCCGAACCCGAGCGGAAACCGGCCTTCGTGATCCGGGGCCTGGAGGGACTCACTGTCGCGCTCTGACCCGTCGGCCGAGGGCCCAGAGTCCCAGTGAGACGGCCACCCCGCCCAGAACCATCAACGGGAGTTCCGCGTAGATCACACTCCAGTCGGGCGCCTGCTCGAACCGCCGGAACCGCCCCCGGACGCCGACAGCCCAGGCCCCCAGCCCCGCCCCCGCGCCCACGACGGCGACCAGACATCCGCCGGCGGCCTGCATCCGTTGCCCCATGCCCGTCATGGACGTGACGCGGCGACCCGGGGTTCCCGGCCCGCCGTACCCTGTCCGAACTGCGTGCTTCCGCAGTGGTGTTGCCCTGCCCAGCGCTGGGGGCGCGGCTTCCGCCGACCGCTGCGGCGCCTCCGGAACGGCAGTCATCGGGGCGTGACGCTCCCGATCAGGGCCCGCGCCTCGCGCAACGCCTCTCGCAGTTCGCCCGCGGTCGCGCAGTCCCTGCCGCGGAACCGGCAGTCACCGGTGCACGCCCTCACGTGACCGAGCCACGCGAGCCACTCCCGCTCCTCCGGCGCGACCGACGCCCGCACGCGGTCCGCGGCTTCACCCATGCCGTGGCCCCCATCCACCCGGGGACCACTCCTCGCCCATGGCTTCGCGCACGTACGGGCGGACCGGGTCGTCGTCGGCGTCGTCATCCCACCCGCGCGACCACGGCTCGGATGGGAACCCCGTTTCCTCACACGGGTTCGGCACGGGTCGCCCGCACGGATTCGGCACGGGCCCACGTACGGGTCCGGGATTCGTACCGGCCGGGCCACGTCGTGCGGATCCGGCGTCGCGCGTCCGGTCCGCCCGCGCGGCCGATAGGGGAGTAACGCGCCCAGCAGGGCGATCACGCACAGAATGACGTTCTGCAATTCCGACAGCTCCTGTCCGGCTGTTGCCACAGCTCCTCAGCCGCTTCCTTCATGAGCCGGCCATGGTTCAGCGCCTTCACAGGGCTTCTCCGCGATGGCGAACCGAGCCCACACGCACTTCGCGTACGGCTGTTGCCGGTGTCCCCACGCGTCGGCCAACCGCCCGACGAGGACCAGGACCCGCCCGTCCTCACCGTCCGGGCCGGAGCCGCGGGCCCGGGGAAGCCCGGCTACGTTGTTCCGGAGGTGCTGGAGCAGTTGGTGAAGGTGCGGGAAGGGCGCCAGGCGAAGATCGGGGAAGGTGGGGCGTCGTATGCCGCCATCCTCTGGGAAGTGGCGGTTGCGCACCCGCTGGTGAGTGCCGAGACTCACCGGGAACAACTGTCCGCGATTCTTGCGGTGGCGAAGAGAAAGAACGTCACCGTACAAGTGCTACCGCTCAGTGCGGGAGTTCTGGTGGCCTCGATCCCCGCCTTTTCCTCCTTCAGCTTCGACTCTGAACCGACCGTCGAAGCCGTGACCATGGAGAACTTGCGAGGTACGTCGGTGCTTGAAGCGCCAGAGGATCTTGCGGCTTACGGCAACGCATTCGACCTACTACGATCGGCAGCACTGGCACCGGACGCGAGTGCGCGACTCATCCGGGACGTACTGCGGAGCATGAAGGAAGTCTGATCGTGACCGAGGTTGTAGGCCCCTTCCGGAGTCGTCGTACTCCGCTCAGCAGGGAGACTGCGTAGAGGTCGCCGCCACAGCAACCGGCGACCGTGCCGTCCGCGACAGCAAGGCGCAGGGCGGTCCGTTGCTCGCCTTCTCCCGTGAGGGCTGGCGCGCGTTTGTTGTCGGTGCGCGGAACGGAGAGTTCGGCCGACTCGCGTAGCGCACGACCGTCGGCCTTCGAGGGCGGTCGGGATCCCGAGCGGTGGAGAACCACTCAGGCGCTCAGGTCCCGGCGTCGCAGCGCCCCCAGCCCCGCTCCCGTCAGGGCCAGCGTGATCGTCGTGAGGATCAGTACCGGTGGCCAGGTCATGTCGCCGCCGGGGAGCTTGGGAGGCCCCTGAGGATCTCGCTGCTTACCCAACGCGTACGACCAACTACGATCGGCGGCACTGGCACCGGACGCCAGCGCGCGACTCATCCGGAGCGCACTGTGAATTAGCAAGGAAGCCCCATCGTGACCGAGGTAATAAGCACCTTCCGCAGGTCTTCGTACTCCGGGCAGGAAGGCAATTGCGTCGAGGTGGCCCCCACAGCAGCCGGTGGCCGTGCCGTCCGCGACAGCAAGGCGCAGGACGGACCTCTGCTCGCCTTCTCCCGTGAGGGCTGGCGCGCGTTCGTTGTCGGGGCGCGGGGTGAGGAGTTCGGCCGACTCGGCTAGCGCAGGTTCGTCGGGCGTCGAGGGCGGTCGGGATCCCGGGCCGGGGATCTCTCAGGCGCTCAGGTCCCGGCGTCGCAGTGCTCCCAGTCCAACCGCCACCAGCAGCGCCGTGATCGTCGTGAGGATCAGCAGCGGGGACCAGGTCATATCGCCGCCGGGGAGCTTGGGGAGGTGGCCGAAGGGGGAGAGGTTTTGGACGGATTGGGGGACGTTCAGGGCGGGGCCGATCCAGCCGAGGAGGAGGACTAGGCCGGCCGCGGCCCAGGCGCCGGGGGCCAGTCGGGGGGCGAGGCCGTAGAGGAGTACGGCGAGAGCGCCCAGGGTCCAGACCGCCGGTACCTGCACGAGGCACGCGCCCAGGATGGGCCCGAGGTCGGCGCCGTATCCCAGCCCCAGGCCGAGCCCGCCGAGCGCCATGATCAGCACCACGCCGCCGAAGGCGACGGCGAGGTGGCCGCCGGCCCAGCGCAGCCGGCCCACCGGTCCCGCGAGGAGGGGTTCGGCCCGCTGCGAGGTCTCCTCGCCGTGCAGCCGCAGCACCGAGGAGACGACGTACAGCGTGGCGACCATCCCGAGCATCCCCACCATCGCCGCCAGGAACGCGTCGGTGATCCCGCTCTGGCCGCCCATGCGCTCGATGATCTCGCGGGTCTTCTCGTTGTCCCCGACGAGATCCGCCGCACCCTTCGTCATCCCGCCGAAGGCGGCTCCGGCGGCGAGGAAGCCGAGGCTCCAGCCCAGTACGGCGCCCCGCTGGAGCCGCCAGGCCAGCGCCCCGGCGCTGCCGAGCCGTCCGGACGCGGGTCCCGGGCGGGTGGGCAGGAAGCTCATGCCGACGTCGCGCCGCCCGGCGAGTTCGTAGGCGACGGCGCCCTGTACGGCGACGGCGGCGGCGAACAGGAGCAGCACCCACCAGCGTTCGTCGGCGAAGGAGCGGAGGTTCTCCAGCCAGCCGACGGGGGAGATCCAGGTCAGGACGGAGGAGCCGTCGGTCGTCGCCGAGTCGCCCGCCGCCTTCAGGACGAAGGCCGCGCCGAGCAGCCCGCCCGTCAGCCCCTTCGCGAGCCGCGCGCTCTCGGTGAACTGCGCGACGATCGCCGCCATGGTCGCGAAGACCATGCCGACCCCCGCGACCGCGAGACCCAACGCCACTGCCCCGGCGCCGCCCTGGCCCGCCAGGCCGACCGCGATCAGCAGGGCGAGCGCGCCGTTGGCGACGAGCGCCGTCAGCAGCGCCGCGGTCAGCGGGGCGCGCCGCCCCACCATGCCGGCGGAGATCATCTCCTGCCGTCCGCTCTCCTCCTCGTCGCGGGTGTGCCGTACGACGATGAGCAGGCTCATGACCGCGGCGAGCACTCCGGTGTAGCCGCCGACGCGCCAGGCGGTGAGTCCGCCGAGCGAGTCGCTGAACACCGGTCCGTAGGTGGCGCGCAGGGAACTGCTGGTGACCATCTGCCGTACCAGGTCCGCGCGTTCGGCGGGGGTGCTGTAGACGCTCTCCAGCGAGCCGGGCATGGAGAGCACCAGCAGGGCGATCACACCGGCCCAGAGCGGGATCATCACCCGGTCGCGGCGCAACGCGAACCTCAACAGGGTTCCGGTGGCCGCGAGTTGGCGGGATCCTCCGGTCCGTACCGCGAAGGCCGTGGTGGTTTTGGTGGTCGTGGTGGCGGCGGTCATCGCGCCATCGCCCCCTCCGAGGCGCGTACGTCCTCCTGGTAGTGCCGCAGGAACAGCTCCTCCAGCGTCGGCGGGGTCGAGGAGAGGGACCGTACGCCCGAGTCGGTGAGGGCGCGCAGTACGGCGTCGAGCTTGTCGGTGTCGACCTGGAGCTTGACCCGCCTGCCGTTGACGTCGAGGGCGTGGACGCCGGGCAGCGCCGCCAACCCGCCCGGCGGGCCCGCGAGTTCGGCGGTGACGCTGGTACGGGTGAGATGGCGGAGGTCGGCGAGCGAGCCGGTCTCGACGGTCCGGCCCTTGCGGATGATGCTGACCCGGTCGCAGAGTTCCTCGACCTCGCTGAGGATGTGCGAGGAGAGAAGGACGGTGCGGCCCCGGTCGCGCTCCTCCTCCACGCAGCCCTGGAAGACCTCCTCCATCAGCGGGTCGAGGCCGGAGGTCGGCTCGTCCAGGATGAGCAGGTCGACGTCCGAGGCGAAGGCCGCGACGAGGGCGACCTTCTGCCGGTTGCCCTTGGAGTAGGTGCGGCCCTTCTTGGTGGGGTCGAGCTCGAACCGCTGGATCAGGTCGGCGCGCCGGGCCTTGTCCAGACCGCCGCGCAGCCGCCCGTACAGGTCGATCACCTCGCCGCCCGACAGGTTGCGCCACAGCGTCACGTCGCCGGGGACGTACGCGATCCGGCGGTGCAGGTCCACGGCGTCCGTCCACGGATCCCGGCCGAGCAGCTGCGCCGCGCCCGAGTCGGCGCGCAGCAGGCCCAGCAGGACGCGGATGGCGGTGGACTTCCCGGCGCCGTTCGGGCCGAGGAAGCCGTGCACCTCACCGGTCTCGACCTCCAGGTCGAGACCGTCCAGCGCGTGCGTCCTGCCGAACGACTTGTGGAGTCCGGAGACGGTGATTGCCTTCGTCATGGTTCAGAACGTACGCTTCTTTCAGAAATTTGTGAAGTTAAGGAAATGTATAAACGGTCGATAGACTAGATGGCGGTGCGGGAGTAGGGGAGATGATCCAGGGATGACCGAATCCAGCGGAGCCGGACGGGACCCGGAGGCGGTCTCGAAGTTCGTGGAGGGTTTCGCGGCGCAGCTCGTCGAGGCGGGGATGACGCGGATGCCGGCCCGGGTCTTCGCCGCGCTGCTCGCCTCGGACGCCGGCACCATGACCTCCGCCGAGCTCGGCGACCAGCTGCGGATCAGCCCGGCCGCGGTCTCCGGCGCCGTGCGCTATCTCGCGCAGGCGCACATGGTCTCGCGCGAGCGGGAACCCGGCTCACGGCGCGAGCGCTACCGCGTGCACAGTGACCAGTGGTACGAGGCGCTGACCAACCGGGAGGCGGTCCTCAAGCGCTGGGCGTACGCGCTGCGCGAGGGCGCCGACAGCCTCGGCGCCGGGACCCCCGCGGGGCGCCGGCTCGCCGAGACCCAGGCCTTCTTCGAGTTCATGGACGGCGAGATCACCCTGATGATGGACCGCTGGCGCGTCCACCGGGACCAGGTGTTCGGCGAGCGGTGACCCTCTCCGCGGGGGGCCGGAGGAGTGCCCCGCGCCTCCCGCGCCGCTCCCTGATCGGACCCGCCGACCTCGCCCGACGGCAGGGACCGGCACGCGTCAGGCCCGCCCGGCTGACCTGCCTGGCCGATCCGCCGAGCGCTCGACCTGCCCGGTAGGCCTGCCCGGCCGACTTGCCTGGTCAATTCGCCCGGCGGACCCGCGAGGCCGACTTTCCCGCGCCACCCGAGGCCCGCTCCCGTCCGCCCGAAGGGCGACCTGCCCGCACTGCCCGAGGCGCGCTCCCGGCCGCCCGGAGGCCAACCCGGCGCCGACCTGAGGTCCGCCCACGGCCGCCCGGAGGCCAACCCGGCGCCGACCTGAGGTCCGCCCACGGCCGCCCGGAGGCCAACCCGGCGCCGACCTGAGGTCCGCCCACGGCCGCCCGAGGGCCGACCCAGCGCCCACCTGAGGCGCGCTCCCGTCCGCCCGAGGGCTGACCCGGCGCCCACCCGAGGCCCGCCCCTCACCCCACCGGCAAAGTAAGCCCCCAAGCCCCCTCCCAGACCACCCACGTCCGGGTTCGTACGGGCCCCCCGACCAGGGCGTCGGCTCGGTAGCGGAAATCGGTTCCGGAGACTGTTACCCGGCGTCCTACGGCCCGTAGGGGGGCGGCTGCCGCTCCGACGGACACCGGCTGTACGACGACCTCGGCGCCTCCGGGAACGCCCGGGGTCACGGATACCGCCTCGATGGGCTGGTCGAGGTCGACGAGGAGCTCGCCGTCGACCTCGATCCGCAGCCGCGCGGGCCGTGACGGGCGTGCGGGTGCGGATCCGGGCGCCGCGACCAGGCGGCCGGGCCGGGAGGCCAGTGTGCGGACCAGTGACTGGCAGGTCCGCAGCCAGGGCGGCCGGGCGGCCGGGTCCCCGCCGAGCGGAACCGGCGCCGGGGAGGGCGAGGGCGCGGGCAGCGACGGGATCCGCAGGGCGCCCACCACCACCCCGTCGCTGTCGTCCACCAGAAGATCCATCCGCCGCTCCGCCCCGTCGAGCACCGCGCGGGCCGCCGCCACGGCCCCCATGGGGACCCCGAGCGACCGGGCGAGCGACAGCACCCCGCCCACCGGGACGAGGGACACGGCGCACGCCCCCAGCGCGCGCTGCCGGTGCAGCAGCGCGACGGCCCGCAGCAGAGCACGGTCGTCCCCTACGACGACGGGCCGCCGGGACCCCCGCCGGGCGAGCGCGCGAGCAAATTCCTCAGGCCCGTCCGGGAGGCACACTTTCGTGGCCGCACCGGCGCTGAGCACGTCTTTTGCGATCCGTACCGACTCACCGTCACTGCGACGGGCGACCGGGTCGATGACCACCAGGAGCTGGTCGGAAAGCGCCACCTCGGTCTTGCCTCGCTTCCTCGGGTAGCATCTTTGTGCAAGAGCCCCTTGCGCTATTGCGCCAGGGGCTTGGTCTATTCCGGGGCATCCGGTCCGAAGGTTCGCGGCCAGAGAAGGCCGTCGGCGTACGCAGCCGTGCACAACAGCCGCGTACGTCCCCGACCTTGGACATGCCCCGCCCGGAAGGGGTGTACGCGCGTGCCCGCACTTGTGCTGCTCGGTGCTCAGTGGGGTGACGAAGGCAAGGGAAAGGCCACGGACCTGCTCGGCGGTTCCGTGGATTATGTGGTGCGCTACCAGGGCGGCAACAACGCCGGCCACACGGTAGTCGTGGGCGATCAGAAGTACGCCCTCCACCTTCTCCCTTCCGGAATCCTCACACCGGAGTGCACTCCGGTCATCGGAAACGGAGTCGTCGTCGACCCGTCGGTCCTGTTCTCCGAGCTGAACGGACTGAACGAGCGAGGCGTCGACACGTCCAAGCTCCTGATCAGCGGAAACGCGCACATCATCACGCCTTACAACGTGACGGTGGACAAGGTGACGGAACGCTTCCTCGGAAAGCGGAAGATCGGCACCACCGGGCGCGGTATCGGCCCGACGTACGCGGACAAGATCAACCGCGTGGGCATCCGCGTCCAGGATCTCTACGACGAGTCGATCCTGACGCAGAAGGTCGAGGCGGCCCTCGACGGCAAGAACCAACTCCTCACCAAGGTCTTCAACCGCCGGGCGATCGAGGTCGAGCAGGTCGTCGAGGAACTGCTGACGTACGCGGACCGGCTCAAGCCGTACGTCGCGGACACCGTGCTGCTCCTGAACAAGGCGCTCGACGACAACAAGGTCGTGCTCTTCGAGGGCGGCCAGGGCACGCTGCTCGACATCGACCACGGCACGTATCCCTTCGTCACCTCCTCGAACCCCACC
Source organism: Streptomyces sp. NPDC088747 (assembly GCF_044751025.1). NCBI lineage: Bacteria > Bacillati > Actinomycetota > Actinomycetes > Kitasatosporales > Streptomycetaceae > Streptomyces > Streptomyces sp. NPDC088747. The sequence goes on along the minus strand of NZ_JBIVKZ010000002.1, from coordinate 242,097 downwards.
GCGGGCGGGGCGTGCACGGGCTCGGGCGTCGGCCCGACGAAGATCAGCCGTGTCATCGGCATCCTCAAGGCCTACACGACCCGGGTCGGCGCGGGCCCGTTCCCGACCGAGCTGTTCGACGCGGACGGCGACGCGCTGCGCCGTATCGGCGGCGAGCGGGGTGTCACGACGGGCCGCGACCGCCGCTGCGGCTGGTTCGACGCGGTCATCGCCCGCTACGCGACCCGCGTGAACGGTCTGACCGACTTCTTCCTCACCAAGCTGGACGTCCTGACCGGCTGGGAGGAGATCCCGGTCTGCGTGGCGTACGAGATCGACGGCAAGCGCGTCGAGGAACTCCCGTACTCCCAGAGCGACTTCCACCACGCCAAGCCCGTCTACGAGACCCTCCCCGGCTGGTCCGAGGACATCACCAAGGCGAAGTCGTTCGCCGATCTCCCGAAGAACGCCCAGGCCTACGTCAAGGCCCTTGAGGACATGTCCGGCGCCCCGATCTCCGCGATCGGCGTCGGTCCGGGCCGCGACGAGACGATCGAGATCAACTCGTTCATCTAGCGTCGTCCGGTACGGCGCTTCGGCGGCGTCCGTCGAGCATGTGCCCGTCGAGCGTGTGCCCGTCGAGCGTGTGCCCGTCGAGCGTGTGCCCCCCGTCCGACACCGGACGGGGGGCACACGTGTGAAGCGAGGCCGGTGGGCGGCTACGTCCGGGTGACCGGAGCCGTCTGTTCGGCGGCGCCCCGGGGGGACGGGAGTGTCGCCGTCAGTGCCGGTTCCGGCTCGGCCGGGGGCGTGGGCACGGGTGCGCCCGAGTACACCGGCTGCTGGCGTGGGGTGGTGACGGCGAACAGCCAGCCGATCGGGGGGCGGGTCAGGGGCTGGACCAGGCGGCGGACCGGGGCGGAGCCGAGGACCATCGCCAGGGCGACCGCGCACAGCACCAGGCCGACGATCTCGACGCGGGTGTTCGCCCGCGCGATCCAGTCCTGCTCCCGGAGCGGCAGGATGACCAGCGGATGCAGCAGGTAGATGGTGAAGCCGCCGGCGCCCATCGCGGAGATCAGCGGCAGCCGCCGCCGGGGAACCAGGCGCAGCATGCACAGCACGAGGGCCGCGGCCGTGGCCAGCACCGCCAGCCGGATGACCCAGGCGAACTCCAGGCTCATCGGGTCGGCGGCGGTGTAGTGGTGGCGCATCGACAGCCAGTTGCCCTTGACGTCCTTGTGCCAGAACCAGGCCGCGACGAAGGCGGCCAGCAGAGCGGAGACCGCCACGGGCAGGCTCCAGCGGCTGGTGAACCAGCTTTTCAGGTGCCCCTGGCCGATCCGCCAGCCGAGGTAGAACAGCGGCAGGTAGACGAGGGTCCGGCTCGCGGAGTACTGCATCCCGAACGCGTCGATGTACCCCACGGCCAGCGAGATGCCCGTGGTGATGATCAGCGGGTACCGCAGCTGCACCACCAGCGGCAGCAGCAGCCGCCAGAAGAAGAGGGACATCAGGAACCACAGGGTCCACGGCAGCTGGACGACGTGCAGGACGAACTTCGAGCCCAGCCAGTAGTTCTCCAGCGAGAAGAGAAGACTGAACAACAGGGCGGGCAGCGCGATGCTCTGCAACAGGGAGCGCAGGTTGCGGGAGGTCAGCGGGCCGGCGCTGCTGAACACCCCCGCGAGCATGACGAAGGCCGGCACCCGGAACGCCCAACTGGCGATGTTGAAGGCGTGCAGCACCTCCACGCGGCTCATGATGCTGCCCACGGTGTGCAGGATCACGATCAGAGTCGCGGACGTGAAGCGGGCGTTGTCCCACCACGGATCCCGGGAGCCGGTGGCTCGCTCGGCCGCGGCGGCGGGTCTCGGAAGTATCTTGTCCATCTGGCGTCATGCTCCTGACAGCGGGTGGGCCATGTCAGGCGCTCGCTCTCCTGACAGCGGGTAGGCCGGTCAGGGGCTCGTTGTGCAGATGATCGGACCGGGCAGCTGTGAGCATACTGTGAACCCCGTGGTGAATGACACCGTTTGTTGACGGTCGGGGAGCATGGGGCCCAGGTGTCCGCGGGCGTCCCGTCGGTCCGTTTGAGTCGCATGTGAGCGGCGTCTCACGAGCACGCACACCTCGCATAACGGGCATACGCTGGAAGGGCGAACGCACGCGCGCCGACAAGAAGAAGGTGAGTGCGATGCGCGTCCTGCTCAAGGCCACGATGGACACGGAGAAGTCGAACGAATCGCTCCGCAGCGGCAAGATGCCCGAGCTGCTGACCGAGATCCTGGACCACATCAAGCCCGAGGCGGCCTACTTCGGGCCCCTGGGCGGCCGTCGTACCGCACTCCTGGTCCTCGACATGAAGGACAGCTCCGAGATACCGGCTCTGGGTGAGCCGTTCCTCACCGAGTTCAACGCCGAGATCGAGATCACCCCGATCATGAACGGCGAGGACCTACAGAGGGGCCTGGGGCAACTGCGCTGACGGCACGCCGGGGTGTTGTCCGCGCGCGAGCCGGGCCGCTCACGACCGGGCCCGCGCGCGGACGCCACTGAGTTTCAACTTCCGTCTCAACTTCGGTCTCAGCTGAAGACGATCATTGACCCCTGCGCCAGACTGCGGGTGGCCGCCGCGTGCAGCCCCAGCCAGACATGGCGTTCGCGGGCGAAGGGGCTGGCGTCGTAGGGGGCCGGTGCGGCCGGTTCCTCCAGGTCCGTGGGGGCCCTGGGGGGTTGCGGCGTGGCCGGCGGGTTGGCCGGGTCGATGCCGATCGACGGGGCCACGAACTCGAGTTCGCGCAGGAGGGACTGGGAGGAGCCCAGCGGGCCGCCGCCCGCGAGGAGTTCGTCGTTGGCGAGTGGATGCGGGAAGTCGACGGGGACGTAGGCGCCCGCGTGGTCGTAGTGCCAGACGAGATGCGACTGCTGGGCGTTCGTCCCGAACATCTCCAGCAACTGCTCGTAGTCCCCGCCGAGTTCGTCCACCGGCGTCACCGCGAGCCCGCACATCTGGAGCAGGTACGCGCGGCGCAGGAAGTGCAGCGCGTCGTAGTCGAACCCCGCGACCGGGGCCACGTCGCCGGACAGGCCCGGCATGTACGCGTACACGGGGACCGGCGGGAGTCCTGCCTCGGCCAGTGCCTTGTCGTAGAGCGCGAGTTCTTCGGCGAAGGGATTGTCGGGGGTATGGCACAACACGTCGACGAGCGGGACCAGCCACAGGTCACAGGCCAACAGACGGCTCCTCTAGCTCCTTGGTGTGCACGGTGGTCAGGGAAGCGTAGTGCGCGCGGCTGTCTTGGTCAGGTACCGGTGCACAACTCCGGTTCTCCACCGATCGCCCGAAGTGCTCCCCCTCAAACGTGGGGACGCCCTCGATCGCCGGATCCGTCCGGACCCGAGGCCAGGCGCTCGATCAGTGCGAGCGAGTGGGCGTTGTACGCCGCCACGATCGCCTGCGCCTCCACCGCGTCGCGGCGCGCGAGGGCGTCGACCAGTTCCGTGTGGGCCGACCACAGCTGGCCCTTGAGGTCCACGACCTGGCGCAGGTGCTGGACCGCGCAGGCCCAGGACTGGATGCGCAGCCGGTGCAGGAAGTCGGCGAGGTAGGGGTTGCCGAAGAGGCCGCTCAGCTCGCGCCAGAAGCGGAGGTCGTAGCCGATGAGGATGTTCAGCTCGCCGGCCGCGGCGGCGCGCTGGGCCTCCTCGCCGCGGCGGCGGACGCCCGCGAGGGCGGCGGTGGCGCGGGGGTCCTGGGGGCGGGTCAGGGCGCCGGCGGTGATCGAGCGGAAGATGCCGTCGGCGACGAGGCTCCGGGCCTCGATCATGCCGCGGTAGTCGGCGGCGGTGTACTCGCGTACGCGGAAGCCGCGGTGCTGGTCGGCTTCCAGGAGGCCTTGGGCCGAGAGGTCGACCAGGGCCTCGCGGACCGGGGTCGCGGAGACGCCGTACTGTTCGGCGATCTCCTTCACCGTGAACGCCTGGCCCGGCTGGAGGCGGCCGGCCAGCACCTCGTCGCGGAGTGCGTCCGCGAGTTGTTGGCGCAGGGTGCTGCGGGTTACGGCGCCCTTGCCGCCGGTGCCGGGCATGCTTGTCGGGCTCCCTTGCCGCTGGTGTCCAGGAGCCAGTCACCTTACGCGGTGGGGCGTAAGGGGGTGGTTTTTTCGCCCCCGCCGCCCCTACCCGTCCCGTCCCTGGGGGCTGCCGCCCCCAGACCCCCGCTTCGCGCTGACGCGCTCGTCCTCAATCGCCGGACAGGCTAAGAAATAGCCCCTCCGGCGTTTGAGGAGCGGGGGTTCGGGGGCGGAGCCCCCGAGAGACGGGACGGGAAGGGGCGGAGGGGGCGAGAAACCCCCAAGCCTCACCCCACGTACTCGTCCGCCACCGTCAACGCCTCGTCCAGCACCGCGAGCCCCTCCTTGGCCTCGCTCTCGGTGATGTTGCAGGGGGGTACGACGTGGGTGCGGTTCATGTTGATGAAGGGCCAGAGGCCGCCGGCCTTGGCGGCGGCACCGAACGCGGCCATGGGCGCGTTGTCGGCCCCCGAGGCGTTGTAGGGGACCAGCGGCTCCCGCGTCTCCCGGTCCCGCACGAGTTCGAGGGCCCAGAACATCCCCGTACCCCGTACGTCGCCCACGCTCGGATGCCGCGAGGCGAGCTCGCGCAGCCCGGGGCCGATGACCGTCTCCCCGGTCCGCGCGGCCTGCTCGACGATCCCCTCCTCCTCCATCACGTTGATGGTGGCGACGGCGGCGGCGCAGGCGAGCGGGTGCCCGGAGTAGGTCAGACCACCGGGGTACGGCCGCCGCGCGAAGGTCTCCGCGATGGCGCCGGAGATGGCGACACCGCCGAGCGGCACGTACCCGGAGTTCACCCCCTTCGCGAAGGTCAGCAGGTCGGGCGTGACGTCGTAGTGATCGGCGGCGAACCACCGGCCCGTGCGGCCGAACCCGGCCATGACCTCGTCCAGGACGAAGACGATTCCGTACCGGTCGCAGAGCGCGCGCACCCCGGCGAGATAGCCCGGCGGCGGCGTCATGATGCCCGCCGTTCCCGGAATCGTCTCCAGGATCACGGCCGCGATCGTGCCGGGACCCTCGAAGACGATGGTGTCCTCCAGGTGCTGGAGCGCCCGCTCCGACTCCTGCGGCTCGGTCTCCGAGTGGAAGGGGGAGCGGTAGAGGAACGGCGCCCAGAAGTGCACGACACCCGCCGAGCCGCTGTCGCTCGGCCAGCGCCGCGGGTCACCCGTGAGGTTGATCGCGGCGGAGGTGGCGCCGTGGTACGAGCGGTAGGCGGAGAGGACCTTCGGCCGCCCGGTGTGCAGGCGGGCCATCCGCGTCGCGTTCTCGACGGCCTCCGCGCCGCCGTTGGTGAAGAAGATCTTGTCCAGGTCGCCCGGGGTCCGCTCGGCGATCAGCCGGGCCGCCTCCGAGCGCGCCTCGACGGCGAAGGCGGGCGCGAACGTCGTCAGGGTCGCGGCCTGCTCCTGGATCGCGGCGACGACCTTGGGGTGCTGGTAGCCGATGTTGGTGAAGACGAGCCCGCTGGTGAAGTCCAGGTACCGCTTGCCGTCGTAGTCCCAGAAGTAGGACCCCTCCGCGCCGGCGACGGCGAGCGGGTCGATGAGCTCCTGCGCTGACCAGGAGTGGAACACGTGCGCACGGTCCGCGGCCTTCACGGCGGCGCCGGTCTGGGGGTTGGGCTGAGGGGTCATGCGCCGAAGCGTAAATGTCCACGACAGGGGTGCGATATCGGCGTCCTGTCTGCGGTCGGGGGCTTTCCGCGACAGTCTGTCGGGCTTCGCAGGGGGCTCGGCCCCGCCCCGGTTCCGTCACCAACAAGTCGCTGACAGCATTGACAGCATGTTGTCGAAATGACAGCATGCTCACATAGTCACTAAAGACCACATAGTCACTAAAGACACATCACTCAAGGAGGAGCGATGAACCGCGAGTCCGAGTCCACTCCCACCCGTATCCCCGCGCCCGCCCCCAGGCCCGTGCACCTCGCCGTCTACGACACGTTCGCCGACTGGGAGACTGGCCACACCACCGCCTATCTCGCCCGCGCCGGCCAGGAGGTCCGTACCGTCGGCCCCACCCGGGAACCGGTGACGACCATCGGCGGCCTCCGGATCCAGCCCGACATCGCACTCGACGAGCTGCGCCCCGAGGACAGTTCGCTGCTGATCCTCACCGGCGCGGACCTCTGGGACACCGGCGACGACCTGGCGCCCTTCGCCCGGGAGGCCCGCGCGTTCCTCGACGCGGGTGTCCCCGTCGCCGCCATCTGCGGCGCCACCGCCGGTCTGGCCCGCGAGGGCCTGCTCGACGACCGCGCACACACCAGCGCCGTGTCCTTCTACCTCGCCACGACCGGCTACCAGGGCGGCGAGCGGTATGTCGACGCCGACGCCGTCACCGACGGCGGCCTCGTCACCGCGGGCCCCACCGAACCCGTCGCGTTCGCCCGCGAGGTCCTCGGACTCCTCGGGGTGTACGAGGGTGAGGTGCTGGACGCCTGGTACCGGCTGTTCCACGACTCCGACCCCGAGGCCTACGCCGTACTGGAACAGGCCGGACGGTGAGCCGGGCGCGCCAGGACCTGTTGAGCCGCAGCGCACTCGGCGTCTTCCGGCTGAACGGCCAGTTCCTGTCCGTGGCCGAGGAGTTGGCGCGGCCCGCCGGACTCACCGCGGCCTGGTGGCAGGTGCTCGGCGCGGTGCTCCGCGAGCCGCTGCCCGTCTCCGGGATCGCCCGCGCGATGGGCATCACCCGCCAGAGCGTGCAGCGCGTCGCCGACCTGCTGGTGGACAAGGGGCTGGCCGAGTACCTCCCCAACCCCGCCCACCGCAGGGCCAAGCTCCTGGCCCCGACCGAGGACGGCCGCGCCGCGGTCACCGCGATCGACCCCGGTCACGCGGAGCTGGCCGACCGGCTGGCCGAGACGCTGGGCGAGGATCAACTCGCGGAGGCCGTAAGGGTGTTGGAGCTGTTGTCGGCCGCGCTCGACGCCATGGCGACGGAGAGTGCCCGTGATGTCACGGAACCGGAACGCTCTGTTACGGAACCGTAGAGGCCGCCCCACACGACACCCGTACAGCCGCACTATCCTCGGGCTGTCGCACAGGCACGGGGGAGGGTGGGCGCAGCCATGGAGAAGCTTGGACCGGGGGATCCGCAGCAGGTCGGGGCGTACCGGCTGCTGGCGCGGCTCGGCGCGGGCGGGATGGGCAACGTCTATCTCGCGCGTTCCGACCGGGGACGCACCGTCGCGGTCAAGCTGGTGCGCCGGGAGCTCGCCGAACAGGAGGAGTTCCGGGCGCGGTTCCGGCAGGAGGTGCTGGCGGCGCGGCAGGTCGGCGGGTACTGGACGGCACCCGTCCTCGACGCGGACACCGAGGCCGAGACCCCCTGGCTGGCCACGGGTTACGTCGCCGGTCCCAGCCTGCACACCGTCGTGGGCCGTGACCACGGGGCACTGCCCGAGCGGTCGGTGCGCATCCTCGCGGCGGGGCTCGCGCACGCGCTCCGGGACATCCACGCCGCGGGGCTGATCCACCGGGACCTCAAGCCCTCGAACATCCTCGTCACCATCGACGGCCCCCGCGTCATCGACTTCGGGATCGCGCGCGCCCTGGAGACCGTGACCGAGAACGGCCTCACCCGGGCCGGCGCGCTCGTCGGCTCGCCCGGGTTCATGGCCCCCGAGCAGGTCCGCGGTGACCGCATCACGCCCGCGTGCGACGTGTTCTGCCTGGGTTCGGTCCTCGTGTACGCCGCCACGGGCGCCCTGCCGTTCGGCACGGCCGACTCCGGTGTGCACGCGACGATGTTCCGCATCGCGCAGGAGGAACCCGACCTCGAAGGAGTGCCGGAGGGCCTCGCCGACCTCGTACGGGCCTGCCTGCGCAAGGATCCCGCCGCCCGGCCCTCCCTCGGCCGGATCCTGGAGCTGACCGGCGCGGAGGACACCGTCCTCGACGGGCGGTCGCGCGATCCCTGGCTGCCGAGCGCGCTGGTGGCCCAACTCGGGCGGCACGCCGTGCGGTTGCTCGACACGGAGAACCCGGACGAGGGGCCGGGGCCGGGCGAACCGACGGCCCGGCTGACTCCGGTACCGGCCGCTCCGCCGCCCGACCCGTCCAAGGCGCCGTCCGCGCCCGCGCCGGGCCCCGCCGTGCCTCCCCGGGTTTCCCCCGAGCACGCCGTCGCACCCTCCGAGGAGATCCCGAACCAGCCCGCGCCGGGCGGGCCCGCTCCCGTTGGCCCGATGCCCACGATCGTCGCGGGCACGGACACCGCCATGGATCCGGGGCACGCGTCGCCCTCGTCCGCCGCGCCGCCCGCCCCGCATCCCGCGTACGGCCATCCCCAGCAGCATCCGCAGCCGTCGGCGTATCCCGCGCAGGCCCCGCATCCCGCGTACGGCTATCCGCAGCAGGGCGGCTGGAGCGGGCAGCCCGGTCCGTACGGCCCGACACCCCCCTACGGCCCGACTCCTCCCCACGGCCCGACGCCCCCCTACGGCGCCGGAGCCGCGCCCTACGTCCCCGAGCCCGAGGCCCCGCGCAGGAGCGGCCGTTCCACCGCGGCCCTGGTCGTCGTGGCGCTGGTCGTCGCGCTCGGCGCGGGCGGCTCCGTGTACGCGCTGATGAGCGCGGACGGGGACGGGGACGGCCGGAAGAACGACTCCAAGGTGTCGCCCACCACCGGCGCCCCCACGACACCGGGGCCGACCTCTCCCGAGCCGTCCGACACGAGCCCGAGCGCGTCGCCCAGCACGGAGGCGCCCGAGGACGGTGTGGTCCCCGCGGGATATCTCGGCACCTGGAGCGCCGGAATCGACAACGACAGCGGTCACAACACCCGTCAACTGGTCATCCAGCAGGGCGAGGTGGGGGACACGGTCCTCTCGCTCACCGCGGACGGCAGCACGTACCACTGTGTCTTCCAGGCAGCCCTGACCGCGGACCCGGCCGCCGGGGGACCGCTGGTGATCGGCGCCTCCGAGGTCGTCGTCGGCGAACCGGCCTCCTCCTGCTCCCCGGGCGCCGCCTCCGAGATCACGCTCCTCCCGGACGGCAGCCTCCGCCGGGTGAACACGGGCTCGGGCGAAACGCTGACCTACACGAAGAGCGGCTGACGGCGTCTCAGAAGTTCACCTGAGGTCTCCCGGAGGTTCCCGCTCCGCGCCGTACCGTGTCCGCACCAGCGGGCTCGGGGGAGTGGCGCAAGTGGAGTGGCTGAGCGCAGAGAACGTGGTGGCTGTCGGGACCGCCGTGATCGGTGTCGTCGCCTCCGCCGTGATGGTCTGGTACGAGCGCCGGGTGCCGCGCCGCAAGCAGATCGGCTACCGCGTACAGATGGACAACCCGATCGGTGACGACGTGCGTTCGGGGCGGGCGAACGTCCGGCAGGGGCTGTTCGACGAGGCGCCCGGCATGTCCGACGCCACGCTGGTGCTGCTGCGGATAGAGAACGACGGTTCGCAGAGCATCGCCGGTGACGACTACACGAGCCGTGAACGGCACGGTCTGACCGCGGTGTTCACCGACCGCACCATTCGCGGCGTCTCCGTCACCCAACCGCCCGGCACCGACCATCTGATGGACCACTTCACGCGCGCGGCGGGCCTCTCCTACGAGGGCAACACCCTGCACATCCCGCGCGTCCCGCTCAACCGGGGCGAGCACTTCAAGCTGCTCGTGCTGCTGTCCGGCGGTGACGTGGGCGACCCGATAAGGATCATCGGCGGGATCCGGGACGGCGAGGTCCGGCCCAACCGCAGTACGACACCGGACGATCAGCCGCCGCTGTTCAGCCGCGCGGCCCGGCTGATCACCGTGCTGCTGACCGTGTGCGTGGTGACGCTCGCGCTGATCGTCGTGCTGCGGGACGGCACCCGGCCCCCGATCGGCTGCGAGACGGGCAGCCTGACGGTCACCGGCTCGACCGCCTTCGCGCCCGTGATGCGCGAGCTGGCCGAGAAGTACGAGGCCGACTGCGAGGGTTCCGTCATCACCGTCGACGCGCACGGCAGCCAGACAGGGCTGCGCGACCTCGACACCGCGGGACTCCAGACCAAGAAGGGTTCGCCGCCCCTCATCGCGCTCTCCGACGGGCCCAAGCCGAACGGACTCGACAAGCTCCGCGAGAACCGCGTCGCCGTCTCGGTCTTCGCACTGGTCGTCAACAACAGGGTCCCGCTCGTGAACATCTCGATCGAGGACGCCCGCCGCCTCTACCGCGGCGAGATCAAGAACTGGCGGGAGCTCGACGGGCCGAACCTGCCCGTCCTCCTCGTCAGCCGGGACGCCAACTCCGGTACCCGGCAGGTCTTCCAGCGGCGCGTGCTGGAGCGCGGCGAGATCGCCAACTCCTCGCTCGACTGCGTCCACAAGGACGACCCGACCGCGCCCGTCGTGCGCTGCGAGCTGGACTCCACCGACCAGGTGCTGAGCACGGTGGCCAGGCTTCCCGGCGCGATCGGCTACAGCGAGCTCAACAGCGCCGACAACGTCGACGGCCTGCACCGGATCGGCCTCGACAGTCACGACGCCTCCGTCGAGGATCTCGAACACGGCACCAGCGACTACCCGTACCGCGAGATCGAGTACGCCTACACCTACGGCGCGCCGCCCGCCGACTCCCTCGCCTCCAGCTTCCTCACCTACATGAGGGGCACCGGCCAGGACGTGATCCGCACCCACGGGCACCTGCCGTGCGGGACACCGGTGGGGCTGAGGATCTGCGGCGAGGGCTGATCCCGGACTCCCCCTCGGGCCGTCTCGATACCCCCTTGTCCACAGCTTGTCGCGTACACAACCATTGCGGTGGCAGTCCGGTGGCAGTCCGGTGGCAGTCCGGTGGCAGCCCACTGATCGACCTCAGGCCCAGGAGGACGCATGCGTCACAGCAGGAGATCGGTCCTGACCGCGACGGCGATGGGCGCGGTGACGCTGGGGGCGACGGCCACCCCGGCGCGGGCGGCCTCGGCCGGTCCGGGCGCCCTTCCGCCCGCGACCGCGCAGCCTCCCGGCCGTGAACTCCGCGCCCTCCTGCGGGAGATCGACCGCGACCGCATCGAGGCGATCGTCCGCAGACTGGTCTCCTTCGGCACCCGCCACACCCTCTCGGCGCAGGACGACCCGCCCCCGGCCGCGTCCGGGCGCGCGAGTGCCGTCCGGGGCATCGGCGCGGCGCGGGACTGGATAGCGGCGGAGCTGCGCGGGTACGCGGCGCTCTCGGAGGGCCGGATGACGGTCGAACTCCAGTCGTACGTCCAGGAACCGGCGTCCGGTATCCCCACGCCCACCCGCATCACGAACATCGTCGCGACCCTGCGCGGCTCGGTCACACCGGAGCGGGTCTACGTCGTCTCCGGTCACTACGACTCCCGGGTCACCGACCTCATGGACGCCACCTCGGACGCGCCGGGCGCGGACGACGACGCGTCCGGGGTCGCGGTGGCGATGGAACTCGCCCGGGTGCTGGCCCGCCGGCGTCCCGTCTCGACGCTCGTCTTCGCGGCGGTGGCGGGGGAGGAACAAGGACTGTACGGAGCGGCCCACATGGCGCAGCTGTACCGGGCGGCCGGTGTGGACGTCCAGGGCATGTTCACCAACGACATCGTCGGCAGCTCCACCGCGGACGACGGCACGCGGGACCCGTACACGATCCGCCTCTTCGCGGAGGGCGTGCCCACCTCGGAGACCCCGGCGCAGGCGGCGACGCGCCGTTCGGTGGGCGGTGAGAACGACTCGCCGTCCCGCCAGCTGGCCAGGTTCGTCAGGGATGTGGGCGACAACGACGCGACCGGCATGCGGGTGCGGGTCGTCTACCGCCGCGACCGCTATCGCAGGGGCGGCGACCACATCCCGTTCCTCGAACGCGCCTATCCCGCGGCCCGGTTCACCGAACCCGCCGAGGACTTCGCCCACCAGCACCAGGACGTGCGGGTGGACGAGAACGGCCGGCAGTTCGGCGACCTGCCGGAGTTCTGCGACTTCCCGTTCGTCGCGCGGGTGGCGAAGGTCAACGCGGCGGCCCTGTGGACCCTGTCCCAGGCCCCCGGCACCCCGCGCGACGCGCGGATCATCACGACCGTCCTGACCAACTCCACCAGGCTGGTCTGGACCCGGGGCACCGAGCCGGACCTCGCCGGCTACGAGGTGGTCTGGCGGGAGACGACCGCCCCCGAGTGGACCCACGTGATCCCGGCGGGCGACGTGACGGCCTACGAGGTCGACCTCTCCAAGGACAACGTCTTCTTCGGCGTACGAGCGGTGAGCCGGACGGGGGCGAGGAGCCCCGTGGCGTTCCCGTCACCCCAGGCGTGAGGTGGGGTGAGGCGGGGTGGGGCGGGGTCCGGGGCGGAGTCCTGCCGTCCTGCCCCGTCCGACCCTGGCCCGGCCTCGCGCTACCGAGGTTCCGGTGGCCGCTGTCTCGGCATGTTCGGCCGGGTCCCGGGAGGCAGCGGGAGCCGTCCCGACGGGGGGCCCTCGGAACGCGGCGAACCGGAGACCGACGACTGGATGCCCATCGGCGCGGAACCCGTGCGGAACTCCACCATCCAGTCCGTCGTCTCGGCCCGCACCAGCTCCGTCACGTCCTCCGAGAACCGGCGCAGTACGCCGAGGCACCGGTCGGCGGCCTCGCTCGCCGTCCCCTCCGCGGGCCCCAGGACCTCCCGCACGCTCTCGGAGGCCCAGTCGAACTGGAGGACCTGGAGCCGCCGCTGCACCGCCTGAGCCGTGGCCACGTCCCTTATCCAGCCGGACGTCACCCCGAAGAACCGGTCCCCGGCGACGCACGCGCCCCCGAGCAGCAGCGCCAGATAGCCCCAGGGGGCCACTCCGCCGACCACGCCCGTCAGGTCGAGCAGTGGCAGCGCGCCCCCGGCGACGGCCCCGAGCGCGGCCCCGCCCCGCAGCACCCGGGCGCCCCGCCGCTTGCGTACCCGGTCCGCGAGATACCAGGAAGCCGTGTCGAGCGCCCCGCGCTCCACCCAGCGGTACAGCTCGTCGAGCCGCTCCGCGGGCTCGCCCCAGTCGCCGAGCGGGAAGGGCCGCCCGGTCAGGTCGCCCGCCCGGGGCCGCGCGGAGCCGTCGTCGCGCCCGCCCGGCCCGCCCCGCCCGTCCTGGGGCGGCCCCTCGGGCTGCATCTCCGGCTGGCTCACCCGGCACTCCCTACTGACGACGGTGATGACGTTGCGTGACGTCACGTGACGCATGATGCAGGAGCGTCGATCTCTTCTTACCGCCCAATGGGTGGCGATGGCCCGGGTTTCACCGCTTTTCCGCCCGGAAGTGGGGCTTGATCAGGTATAGGATTCCGGACCGGCTCACTCGAAAGAGTGCTTGGGCGACGGGCGCGCGGACCACGTAGGCTCGTGCCGAGCGGGAAAACCCGCTCTCGAAGCCGTACTCGCAGCGGTCCTCACAACCGTTTCCGAGGCGGTCCTGACAGCCGTACGAAACCAGGAGCTGATCGTGATTCCCGGTGGTGGCCAGCCCAACATGCAGCAGCTGCTCCAGCAGGCCCAGAAGATGCAGCAGGACCTCGCGAACGCGCAGGAGGAACTCGCGCGCACCGAGGTCGAAGGCCAGGCGGGCGGCGGCCTGGTCAAGGCGACGGTGACCGGTTCCGGCGAGCTGCGGGCCCTGGTCATCGACCCGAAGGCCGTCGACCCGGAGGACACCGAGACCCTCGCGGATCTGGTGGTCGCGGCGGTCCAGGCGGCCAACGAGAACGCACAGGCCCTCCAGCAGCACAAGCTCGGCCCGCTGACCGAGGGCCTCGGCGGCGGCAGCGGTATTCCCGGCCTGCCGTTCTGAGGCCGGGGCCCGCCTATCTAAGAGGGGCGAGGGCCAACTACGGTACGTACGTACCGTCGAAGCACGTGAGACATGAGGACCCAGGAAAGGCAGTCCTTTGTACGAAGGCGTGGTCCAGGACCTCATCGACGAGTTGGGGCGACTCCCCGGCGTCGGTCCCAAGAGCGCGCAGCGGATCGCCTTCCACATCCTCCAGGCCGAGCCGACGGACGTCCGCCGGCTCGCGCAGTGCCTTATGGAGGTCAAGGCGAAGGTCCGCTTCTGCGCCACCTGCGGGAACGTCGCGCAGGAGGAGCTGTGCAACATCTGCCGCGATCCGCGCCGCGACCTGTCGGTCATCTGCGTGGTCGAGGAGCCCAAGGACGTCGTCGCGGTCGAGCGGACGCGTGAGTTCCGGGGCAAGTACCACGTGCTGGGCGGAGCGATCAGCCCGATCGAGGGCGTGGGCCCCGACGACCTGCGGATAAGGGAACTCCTGGCCAGGCTGGCCGACGGAGTGGTCACCGAGCTGATCCTCGCCACGGACCCGAACCTGGAGGGCGAGGCGACGGCCACGTACCTCGCCCGCATGATCAAGCCCATGGGCCTCAAGGTCACCCGCCTGGCCAGCGGCCTCCCTGTGGGCGGCGACCTGGAATACGCGGACGAGGTCACGCTCGGCCGCGCCTTCGAGGGGAGACGACTCCTAGATGTCTGACGCCACGCTGCACGACACCACCCAGGACCCGGACGACTTCGTGGTCCAGATCGCGGACCAGGTGGAGAGCTTCCTGGTCGCCGTCGCGGAGGTGGCGAAGGGCGACGAGCCGGACTCGGCCGTCCCCTTCCTCCTCCTGGAGGTCTCCCAGCTCCTGCTGGCGGGCGGCCGCCTCGGCGCGCACGAGGACATCCTTCCCGACGAGCGCTACGAGCCCGACCTGGGCCCGGAGCCCGACGTGGACGACCTGCGCGAGCGCCTCGCCGTGATGCTGGAGCCGATCGACGTGTACTCGGAGGTCTTCGACCCCTACGAGCCGCGCAAGGCCCCGGTCCCCGCGCGGATCTCCGACGACCTCGCCGACGTCATCGCCGACCTGCGCCACGGCATGGCCCACTACCGCGCGGGCCGCACCACCGAAGCCCTCTGGTGGTGGCAGTTCTCCTACTTCTCCAACTGGGGCTCCACCGCCTCCGCGACCCTGCGCGCCCTCCAGTCCGTGGTCGCCCACGTCCGCCTCAACCAGCCCCTCGAAGAGCTGGACGGCCTCGACACCGACCAGGACCTCGGCGAGGACGCCCTCGCGGAGGAGGCCGGCAAGGTCATGGCGGAGGAGATCGCGGGGCCGTTGGGGCTGCGGACGGTCAAGTAGGCGGCGGCGGTTGAACCGCCCCGCCGCGCTTCCCGTTGTGGTGCACCGTAGTCCGCTCGTGCCTCGGGCGGACAGTCGGCACATGAGGGGGAGGGTCCGCGATGGCTGTTGACCTGGAAGCGCTCGAGCGTGGTATCGCGAAGACGAATGAACGCCTGGACGGTTACAGGGGATTCCGGCGAGAGGACAACCCCGGTCTCCGTGATTCCGTGGACGCCGTCTTCGAAAGAATGCGGGTGGAAGGCCGGGAGATAAACGCCGGCGTAACGCCTGCAGAGGACCAAGCGGTCGTCGACCGCATGATGGAACGGTTCAATGAGCAGCGGGCCTTCGAGGTACGCGGCAAGTGGCGCATAGACAATCAGAACAAGCCCGAGTACGCCAGTGAGGACGCGTGGCAGAAAGCTCTCGGGGAAGCGGCCGCAACGCATGTCGAGCACACCGGAGCGTGGTCGAAGACGACCGGAATGCCGGCCGAGGTGTGGGCGGAGGCGAACGACGGCAGGACCCTGGAGATCACGACACCCGGTTCGGCCTTCGACGGCATTCACTACGGCAACGACCGAAGCACCCCCTTCCCCACCCTGAACTACGCTTGGGGCGGGCAGTCGAAGACCTTCATGGGCGAAAGCCGTGGAATGGTCCACGCGCAAGTGCTGCGGGGCATCGACGAAAGCAGCGTGCTGAACAAGATCGAGATGCCCGAGCTGCTGAAGAAGATGGAGGCCCACGAGGTCGACGGCGTCACGTTCCACGTGCGCCGGAGGAATCAGCAGACAGGCGTGTTGGATGAGACCGACACATTCACCGTCGCCTCCAGGGCGTCCTGGGCCCGGGTTCAGATGCTCCAGCGGACTGATTCCTACGCCCAGGAGCAGGGTCGGGAATACCAGACCCAGCAGATCGGGCGCGCGATCTACCGGAACCGCGACGGGATGCAGCATTCGCTCGACAACTTCAAGGCAATCCTTGATGCCGCGCATGCGGACCCGCACTCGGCCGTCATCATGACCAGCGCGGACACGCGGTTCCCTGACGGGATGCAGGTGAGCCCCGAGCAGATGCAGGGCTGGGAACGCCGTTCCTCGCAGAGCTCGGACGCGGGAGCGAACTGGCCCGCCAAGGAAACGGCCGAGGAAGCGCTGATCCGGAAGCTCAACTTCGTCGAGTCGAGGTCGGGAACGCAGTCGCCCGCGTCCTCGGTGACGGGTCAGCAGGAGCGACCGGATCTCTCAAGGATGGATACCCTCGCGACGGTGCGGTCCACGGGTGCCGACTCCGAGAGGAACCTCGCTCCGGTGAACACCGTCGCCAGCGGCGGGCCGCTCGTGGAGCGTTCCGAATCCCAGTACCTTCCGAGCGAGCCGCACAACCAGCCCGCCGTTCCTCAGTTCAACCGTCCGCAGTACGACGCGGAACCACTCACGCGCATCACGTCCGGTCTGAACCTGGAGTCGCCGGGAGACATGCGATCCACGCCCTCCTACTTCGACCCGCAGGCTCCCTCGTCCAGCACCGCCGCGAACGTCCCCAGCAGTTCGACGGGCGCGTTCCTTCGGGAGAACCCGTCCGCGCCCCGCTCCGATGGCAGCACCTCGTCGAGTGACGGGTTCGGCGAGACGCTGACCCGGGTCAATGCCAATCTCCCCCAGTCCCAGC
Organism: Streptomyces sp. NPDC088747; assembly: GCF_044751025.1. NCBI lineage: Bacteria > Bacillati > Actinomycetota > Actinomycetes > Kitasatosporales > Streptomycetaceae > Streptomyces > Streptomyces sp. NPDC088747. Next base: position 225,267 of record NZ_JBIVKZ010000002.1, on the reverse strand, counting down.
CCCAGAACCAGGCGGCTCCTGTCAAGAAGGGGCGCAGGTAGTTCGAACGCACTCTTTCCGAGTGCGGAGGAGGCACCGGGTGAGGAGTTCGACGTCACCCGGTGTCCACCGCCGCCAACAGTGACCCCGCGTCGACATAGGGAGCGTCGGCCGTCGGCTCGCTGTACCAGCGCAGTGGCCAGGTGTTTCCGTCCAGGGCCGGGATGCCGATGTAGGTGAGACTGAGGGTGCTGCGGCCGCCGAACTGCTGTACGCCGAGGGGCCAGTCGTGCCGGCGTACCTCGCCGGGGGCGAGCAGGAAGTACATCCACCGGTAGCCGGTCGCCTCGCAGACGATCGGGCCGGCGTCCCCGCCGTCCGCCGCCTCGATGAGCCGCCCCGCGACGCGTTCGCCCCGGGCGCCCTCGATCCGTACGGCGTCGAAGTGGATGCCCGTCACGCGGAGTTGGTGCCCTGACGCGGGGATCCAGTCGGGGCGGTGAATTGCGTTGGTCATGGTCACACCGTGGTGGAGGGAGGGCTACGCTCGGTAGTGACTTGGGTGATACCCGCCGGGGTGTAGCAGTCGGAGGTGGCCGCCGTGTCAGTCCAGTACAACTCCAACTCCCAGGTCCCCGTGGCCTGGCGTTACAGCGGCAACCAGATGAAACGCTGGCGCACGAAGGCGAACGTCAGCCGCGAGGAGCTGGGCGCCGCGTCCAACTACTCTCCGGACACCATCAAGTCCATGGAACAGGGCGTACGCATGCCGACGCCGCGCGTCCTGGACGTGGCCGACGAGCTGTGCCATGCGGAGGGGCTCCTCAGCGCGGCCAAGGAGTACCTCCAGCGGGAGAAGTTCCCCGCGCGGGCCCAGGACTTCATGGAGCGGGAGAGGGAGGCGATCAGTTTCTGGTCGTACGAAGTCACGCTGATCCCGGGGTTGTTGCAGACAAAGGGGTATGCCCGCACGCTGATCGAGAACCGAATCCCCGCCCTGGACGACGAGACGGTGGAGGAACGGATTGTGGCCAGGGTGGAGCGACAGGCCATCCTCACCGAGCGCAAACCGCCGGTGTCTCTCAGCTTCGTCCTCTACGAGGCGGTGCTGCGCGGTCCGCAGACGGACGTCGAGCAACTGCGCCGCCTGCTGGAGGCGTCACTGTTGCGGAACGTCGCGTTGCAGGTTCTTCCCTTCGAGCAGGCAGTCCCGGCCGCGCTTATGGGGCCCATGGTGCTGTTGGAGACAGGCGACCACGAGCGCTTCGCCTTCACGGAAGGCCCGTTCGCCAGTGAACTTTCGGCCGAACCAGAGGTTGTCAGCCGTGTGAGCGAACGGCTTAGCATGATCCGCGCGCAGGCCCTCAGTCCGGCTGAGTCAGCCCGATTCATCGAGCGGATAGTGGAGCAGTCATGAGCGACCGGTTGAAGTGGTTCAAGTCCAGCCGTAGCGATGACGAAGGCGGCAACTGTGTGGAGGTCGCCCTCACCCCTCTCACCACCTACATACGCGACACCAAACTCCCCACGAGCCCCGAACTGCACATCGCTTCCCCCGCCTGGACCGCCTTCATCGCCACAGTTCAGCCCGGAGCTTGAGCCTCGGGACCCGAGCTCTTCCCATGGGTTCTGGGTCTGGTTTTGCTGGCGGGAATTCATCCAACCAACCAAGTCTGTACGTGAGTTGAGCGCGCGTAACTCGTAAGGGTGACGTTCCGTGATCGGCTTGCGCCGGAAAGTAAAAGCGCTCTAGGTTCGCGGCAAACCTGCAAATAGTTCGGCCCCGGTCGGTGCTACCAACACCGGCTCCGGGGCCTGACCTACGGATCGAAAGAGACTCGATCGTGGCTTACGCCCAGCCTAGCCCCGCCCTGCCGCGTCCGACCCACCCCATGGCCAATACGGGGTACGGAAAGCGCGCTGTGGGTGACGAAACCCCGCACACGGACGCGGACTTCGCGCATCTGTGCCCCCGGGACGGCGAGATCGCCGTCTTCATCGACCATCTCGACGACGGCCACGCCATGGGCCACAAGGTCATCGCGGCCGAGCACCCCCACTACGGCCAGCAGGCGTGCCGTACGTCTCTCAAGAGCCTCACCGGGGCCGGTCACCTCCGCTGGATCAAGGAGCACATCACCGTCGAGGACAACTCGATGCGGTGGGTGACGCGGACGTACTGGTCACGTACGCCCAGGTCGGAGCAGTGGTGGGCGGAGTTCGCGCGCGAGCGCCACGGCAGGGACGTGACGCACGACCACCAGCCGGGCCTGGCCCGCGCGGAGGCCCCACGGTCGGCCGGGAACCCTGAGCCGGGCCCGGCCCCGACTCAGACCGCGGCCCAGGAACCGGCTCCGGAGGACGACGCGACCCCGGCGCCCACCGCCGCGTACCGCGCCCTCGCCGGAATCCGTTCCGCGGACCCGCGTATGAGCCTGTCGGAAGGCGAGTGCCGGGCCCTCGAACCCCTCGCCGCCGAGTGGCTGACGCGCGGTGCCACCCCGGCGGACATGGTCCGCGCGCTGACGGCAGGGCTGCCGCCCGCCGTCACCAACCCGGGCGGACTCGCCCGCACCCGACTGGAGAACAAGATGCCCCCGAAGAAGACCGGCACGGCCGAGAACGGTCCACTGCGCGCCCGCGTCACCCGCGTGCTCATGGCGTGCGCCACCTGCGACGCCGACGAACGGACCTCGAAGATCATCAAGGGGGTGTGCGAGGAGTGCAGGGCGGAGCCGGACATGACCGAGGAGGAGATCAAGAAGGGGTTCGAGGAGATCGCCTACCTGGGGACCACGACGGCCCGTTTCCTCAAGCAGAAACTGGAGCGCCGCACCGGCGGCCCCGTGCCGGACACGTTCCGCCCCGTACCCATCGAGGACCGCGTCCACTACCACTACCGCGACAACCGAGACCGCATCGCGAACGGCCTCCCACCGAGGCGCTGGAAGCCGTGACCCCCACGACGGCAGACCAGCCCCAGATGTCCGTCGAGGAGTTCGAAGAGCTGGAACGCCGTGCACCGGAGACCGTGCGGTTGGAGTTCATCAACGGGAAGGTCACGGTCAAGCCGATGGCGGACGGCGACCATCGCGAGATCATCGCCTGGCTGCAACGAGTGTGCGTGCGGCATCGCCCTGACTTGTGGCTGCATGCGAAGAGCGGCCTGAAGACGGAGCGGTACCGCAAAGGGCGCGCCCGTGCTGACGGAGTGCTCGTCCCGGTGGGCGGCCTCAAGGGGCAGGGCGAGTGGTCCGAAGCCGATGCTGCCCTGATGGCGGTAGAGGTCACGTCGTACGACGTCGACACCCACCAGCGTGACCGGATCGAGAAGCCCGACGGATACGCGGCGGCGGGCATCCCCGTCCACCTCCTCATCGACCGTGACGACTGTTCGGTCGTCGTCTTCAACCAGCCCGAGGACGGCCGCTATCGACACGCCGAGAAGGTGCCGTTCGGCGCCACCGTCGAGATCCCGGGCCCCGTGCACATCACGCTGGACACCGAGCCCCTCAAGGAGTTCGTGGACTGAGGAGCTGTTCGCGAGCCCCTGACGATCTGTGAGGCGGGCACGTCATGATGGGTTCATGAACTCAAAGGCGGTTCTGTGGACCGGAGTCGGGCTTTGTGCGGCGGGGGCCGTCGGGCTTGGTGTGGGTGGGGTGCTGGATGTCGAGGCGGCTGATCCGTGGGCGAGTGTGGCCGGGGGTGTCGTCGGACTGGTCGGGCTCGCGCTGACGTTGTACGTGCTGGTCACGCAGTCGTCGGCGCCCACACCGCCGGCATCCGCGTCCTCGGTGACCGCGAGTGGTGAGCGATCGGTTGCTGCGGGCGGGAGCATCGGGTCGGCGGCGACCGGCGACGGCACCGCACCCGCGCCGGCCCCCGTACCGCCACCCGCGCCCGCACCACCGGCGATGCCTGGCCCGCCCCCCGGCAGGACCGTCACCGCCTCCGGTGAGCGTTCCGTCGCCGCCGGCGGCGACATCGGCGACGCGACGACGGGGGACTCGTGAGCGACGGTTCGGTGGAGGCGTCCGGGGAGCGGTCGGTCGCCGCGGGCGGGGACATCCGGCAGGTGGCGACGGGGGACTTCGCCACGCTGGCCGAGCACGCGACGGTGCTGCCACCGGAGGCGTTCACGACGGGCCCCGTCACCTCCCCGGTGCGGAACGTGCCGCCACGGGGCGCCCGGTTCGTCGGCCGGGCGCGTGAACTCGCGTTGCTGGACGCGGCGTTCGGCGAACCCGGCGGCGTGGTCGTGCACGCCGTGCACGGGCTCGGCGGCATCGGGAAGTCCGCGCTGGCCGCGCACTGGGCGGGGACAACGGACTTCAACCCGGTCTGGTGGATCACCGCCGAGTCCCGGACCGACCTGGACGCGGGCCTCGCCGCCCTCGGCCGTGCGCTGCAACCCGCCCTGGTCGACTCCCTGTCCGAGGACGCCTTCCGCGAACGTACGCTCCAGTGGCTGTCCGCCAACGACGGCTGGCTGCTCGTCCTGGACAACGTCACCGACCCCGCCGACATCGAAGCCCTGCTCGCGCGGGCACCGGGCGGCCGCTTCCTGATCACCACCCGCCGGGGCGCCACGAGTTGGCGGGGGATCGCCGAACCCCTCGACCTCGACGTGCTCGAACCGGCCGAGGCCGTCGAGCTGTTCACCGCGATTCACCCGGAAAGCGGCGACGGGGTCGAGGAGTTGTGCCGCGAACTGGGGTGGCTGCCGCTGGCCGTCGACCAGGCAGCCGCGTACTGCCGGGAGGCGGGGATCGGCGCGCGCGAGTACCTGACGCTGCTCGCCGGATATCCGGCGGACATGTACGCCGCCACGGCGGAGGGCGGCGACGCGCAGCGAGCGGTGGCCAGGGTCTGGCGCGTGACGCTGAACCGGCTCACCGGCACTCCCGCGTGCCAGACGATCCTGGAGGTCATCGCCTGGTGGGCGCCGGACGGCATCCCGCGTGCGTACCTGGAGTCCCTCGGGAGCCCGCCGGAGATCACCGACGCCCTCCGCCGCCTCGCGGCGCACAGCATGATCACGCTGCACGGCGACACGATCTCGGTGCACCGGCTGGTGCAGGCGGTGGCCCGCACACCCGACCTGGGCGGTTCGTCCGCGATGAGCCGCAGGCTCGTGGAGATCGGGCGCGGCCTCGCCGTCCTGCTGCTCGCGGACGCGGAGACGCTGAGCCTGGTGGACGACGACCCGCAGGCCTCGCACCGCGTCTGGGGGGCCCACGTCGAGGCGCTGGCCGCCCGGTCCGAGCCGGACACGGACACGGTGGAGGCCGCGGAGCTCTACGGCTCGGCCGGCGCGCAGTACGCCGTCGACGGCCACAACGCCCGCGCGGTGTCGCTGTGCGAGCGTGCGGCGCACATCGCCCTGCGGGTCTGCGGCCGGGACCACGAGGTGACACGCGGACTCCAGGACTCGCTGGCCGACGCCTACGAGCTCGCGGGGGAGTCGGACCGGGCAGTGGCCCTGAGCTCGCGGGTCCTGGAGGACGCCGAGCGCGCACTGGGACCGGAGCACGCGGAGACCTTCCCGCTGCGGAGCACGTTGGCCGACCTGCTGGCGAAGAACGGCGAACGGGAGCGTGGGGAGGCGCTCGCACGGGAGAACGCCGAGGCCGCGGCACGGGTGCTGGGCAGCGACCACCCCGACACCGTCGAGGCCCGTACGACGCTGAGCACCATCCGGCGTCTGTCGGAGGCGGAGGAGTTCGTGGCGGGCCCCGTCGAGGTCGTCGAGCGCCGACTCGCCGACGCCGTCGAGGAGTTGGGGCAGAGCCATCCGATGGCGGCGACCCTCATGATGGAACTCGCCGTGGCGTACCGGAAGGCCGGTGAACTCGACAGGGCCGTCCGCCAGATCGCGGAGGCCGAGACGGTGTGCCGGGAGTACTACGGCGACACCTCGCTGCTCGCCCTGAACGCCCGCGTCCTGCACGTCGTGCTGCTCCGGCGGGCCGGGAACGACGTGCGCGCCGACGAGTTGGCGGCCGACACCATGGCGGACATCGATCGCGCCCTCGGCGACGCCCCGTTCGCCGCCAAACTCCGCTACGCACTCTCTCCGGAGGCGCTCACGGACTCCGAGTGAGCAGGGCGGGCCCGATCCGTCCCAACCTCCCCTGCCAAGGCGATCCTTGGCCATGCGCTGGTCGTTCCGTGGGCGGGCCTTTACCCGCGCGGAGGGAGGCTGGAAGCGCTCTCAACACGCCTCACGAGAGTGCAACCAGCCCTCCACGCACAGGAGTTGACATGCAGCGCCACATACGGACCCGCTTGGTCACAGCCACCGCCGCGGTACTGGTCGCCGCGGGCACCATCACCGCCGGCGTCAGCACGGCCGAGCCGGAGCACACGAAGACGACGGCGACCAGGTCGGCCAAGCCCACCAAGGCGCAGATCGCCGCCCTCTTCGACGGCTGGAACGCCGCGCTCCAGACCGGCGACCCGGACAAGGTCGCCGACCGGTACGCCAAGGACGCGGTGCTGCTCCCCACCCTCTCCGCCGAGATCCGCACCGACCGCGCGGCGATCGTCGACTACTTCGTGGGCTTCCTGGCGAAGAAGCCGGTGGGCGTGAAGGTCAGAACCGTCATCAACGTCCTGGACGAGAATTCCGCGATCGACACAGGCCTCTACGAGTTCCACCTCACCGACCCGGTGACCGGCGCCAAGAGCACCGCCGAGGCGCGCTACACCTACGAGTACGAGAAGCGCGGTGGCAAGTGGTTGATCGTCAACCACCACTCCTCGCTGCTGCCGACCGAGAGCTGACCGCCGCACCCGCCCGCCGAGCCGACGACACCCCGGCCGAGCGACCCCTCGTACAAAAGGCGCTGCACACAGCGCTTCACAAGGCGCTGCACACAGCGCTTCACAAGGCGCTGTAAAAGGCTCTGCAAAGGACTCCGCAAAAGGCTGTACGAAAAACTGGATCACGTCTCTTCGGTGTGACACGGCGCACTTCTCGCGTGGCGGGTGCCCGGGACGGGCAGGTGCCGTTCCGGAGCGGCCGGAGGGCCCCGCTGACCTGACGGACCGGGTGATCACTTCGTGGGCGGGACATCTCACGATGCGATACCCCGGAGGGGAAATCCGGCCGCTCGTTAGACTGAGCCGACCGCAGTTGTGCGGTGCAGAGACTGAATGATCGAGGAGCGCACGTGGGCCTTGTCGTGCAGAAGTACGGAGGTTCCTCCGTAGCCGATGCCGAGGGCATCAAGCGTGTCGCCAAGCGGGTCGTGGAAGCGAAGAAGAACGGCCACCAGGTGGTCGTGGTCGTTTCCGCGATGGGCGACACGACGGACGAGCTGATCGATCTCGCCGAGCAGGTATCTCCGATGCCCACCGGGCGAGAGTTCGACATGCTGCTGACCGCCGGAGAGCGGATCTCCATGGCGCTGCTGGCCATGGCGATCAAGAACCTGGGCCACAGCGCCCAGTCGTTCACCGGCAGCCAGGCCGGTGTCATCACCGACTCCGTCCACGGCAAAGCGCGGATCATCGACGTCACCCCGGGCCGTATCCGTACGGCGCTCGACGAGGGCAACATCGCCATCGTCGCCGGGTTCCAGGGCGTCTCGCAGGACAAGAAGGACATCACCACACTCGGCCGCGGCGGGTCGGACACGACCGCCGTCGCGCTGGCGGCGGCCCTCGACGCCGAGGTGTGCGAGATCTACACCGACGTGGACGGTGTGTTCACCGCCGACCCGCGGGTGGTCAAGAAGGCCAGGAAGATCGACTGGATCGCCTTCGAGGACATGCTGGAACTCGCGGCCTCCGGCTCCAAGGTGCTGCTCCACCGCTGTGTGGAGTACGCGCGCCGCTACAACATCCCGATCCACGTGCGCTCGTCCTTCAGCGGACTGCAGGGCACCTGGGTCAGCAGCGAACCGCCCGTTCTGAAGACGAAGCAGCAAGGGGACCAGAAGGTGGAGCAGGCCATCATCTCGGGTGTCGCTCACGACACCTCCGAGGCCAAGATCACGGTCGTCGGCGTCCCGGACAAGCCCGGCGAGGCCGCCTCGATCTTCCGCGCCATCGCCGACGCGCAGATCAACCTGGACATGATCGTGCAGAACGTGTCCGCGGCCTCCACCGGTCTCACCGACATCTCCTTCACCCTCCCCAAGACCGACGGCCGCAAGGCCATCGACGCCCTGGAGAAGGCGAAGAACGTCATCGGCTTCGACTCGCTGCGCTACGACGACCAGATCGGCAAGATCTCGCTCGTCGGCGCCGGTATGAAGACGAACCCGGGCGTCACGGCCGCCTTCTTCGAGGCCCTGACCGAGGCGAGCGTGAACATCGAGCTGATCTCGACCTCCGAGATCCGTATCTCGGTCGTCACCCGTGCCGACGACGTGAACGAGGCCGTGCGCGCCGTGCACACCGCCTTCGGTCTCGACTCCGACAGCGACGAGGCCGTCGTCTACGGAGGCACCGGCCGCTGATGGCCCCTACCGGCTCGCGCACCGAACGACCGACGCGGATGGAACGCCCGACGCTCGCGGTCGTCGGCGCGACCGGCTCCGTCGGCACGGTCATGCTCCAGATCCTGTCCCAGCACGCCGACATCTGGGGCGAGATCCGCCTGATCGCCTCCCCGCGCTCGGCCGGCCGCAAGCTGGCCCTGCGCGGCGAGGAGGTCGAGGTCGTGGCCCTCACGGAGGAGGCCTTCGACGGGGTCGACGTCGCCATGTTCGACGTACCCGACGAGGTCTCCGCCCAGTGGGCGCCGATCGCCGCCTCCCGGGGCGTGGTGGTCATCGACAACTCGGGCGCCTTCCGGATGGACCCGGACGTCCCCCTCGTCGTGCCCGAGGTGAATCCCCACGCGGCCCGGGTGCGCCCGCGCGGGATCATCTCCAACCCGAACTGCACGACCCTCTCCATGATCGTCGCCCTGGGCGCGCTGCACGCCGAGTTCGGGCTCCGCGAGCTGGTGGTGTCCAGCTACCAGGCGGTGAGCGGGGCGGGCCGCGCGGGCATCGACACCCTGCGCCAGCAGCTGTCCCTGGTCGCCGGTACGGACCTGGGGACCAAGCCCGGTGACGTACGGCGTGCGGTCGGCGACAACACGGGGCCGTTCCCCGAGCCGGTGGCGCTCAACGTGGTGCCGTGGGCCGGATCGCTGGCCGACGACGGATTCTCCTCGGAGGAGATGAAGGTACGCAACGAGTCCCGCAAGATCCTCGGGCTCCCCGCGCTTCCGGTGGCCGTGACGTGCGTACGCGTTCCCGTCGTCACCACGCACTCCCTCACCGTCCACGCCCGTTTCCAGGGCGAGGTCACGGTCGCGAAGGCGCGGGAGATCCTCGCCACCGCCCCCGGCGTCGTGCTGTTCGACGACCCGGCCGCCGGTGAGTTCCCCACTCCGGCCGACGTGGTGGGCACCGACCCGACCTGGGTCGGGCGGGTACGCCGGTCGCTGGACGATTCGACGGCACTCGAACTGTTTGTCTGCGGGGACAACCTGCGCAAAGGTGCTGCATTGAACACGGCGCAGATCGCGGAGCTCGTGGCGGCGGAGATCGGCCGGGCGTGAGTTCCGCGTTCCAGGTGTCCGGCAACCGGAATCCTGGTGGCGACAGCAGGATTCATTTGTAGGATCTGTGTCGGATGTGTGGTGCGAGCATCCGGATGGGCGCTCCGGTCTTCAGGTGACCGGCGCGTCCGCGTGGCCGTCCCGGTCTTCAGGTGACCGGTGTGTCCCGATGCGCGCTCCGGTCACGCCTGGCCGGGGGGCTCTGCCGGATGTGTGGTGGGGTTAATGGTCCACACCACTTGAAACGAGTCACCAGTCGTTCGAAGATTTTGCTCCCCGCCCTCCGCAACCGTGCGGACGGCGGGGAGCGTCTTTGCGGTCGCCATTCAGGGGTGGCGGGGCGTCGCGGTAAAACGGGACATAGGGGATGAGCTGGTACGCATGATGGCATTTGGCGCATTTTCGGGAGGGGTGCCTGACGCAAACGCGATGCCTGATGCGTACAACCCTGGCGGGGGGACGCGTGTCCAACAGGCGTGGCAGAGGTACTCGAATTCACAGCGGTACAGACAAGGGGCAGCGCCCTGCGTCCGCCCCGCCGACTCCGCGGCCCCGGTGCGCCCGGCGGCATGCCGGTGATCGCGCCGATGCCCACAGCGCGGTCCTCCCGCATACCCGGCCAGCGCGACGGCGCTGAGGACACCGCCGCCGCCGGTACGACCGTCGACCACCTCACCGAGACCTACCGCGCGCACTACCGCTCGCTGCTCGGTCTCGCGGCGCTCCTGCTCGACGACACCGCGTCCTGCGAGGACGTCGTCCAGGAGGCCTTCATCCGGGTGCACTCGGCGCGCAAACGCGTCCGCGATCCCGAGAAGACGCTCGCCTACCTCCGCCAGACCGTCGTGAACCTCTCGCGCTCGGCCCTGCGCCGGCGCATCCTCGGCCTCAAACTGCTGTCCAAGCCGATGCCCGACATGGCGAGCGCCGAAGAAGGCGCCTACGACCAGTTGGAGCGGGACGCGCTGATCAAGGCGATGAAGGGACTCCAGCGCCGCCAGCGCGAGGTCCTGGTGCTGCGCTACTTCGCGGACATGACCGAGGCCCAGGTCGCCGAGACGCTCGGGGTGTCGCTGGGATCGGTCAAGGCGTACGGCTCGCGCGGCATAGCGGCGCTCCGCGTCGCCATGGAGGCGCCGGCATGAGTGGGCACGACGAACGGCGGCGCCCCGGGGAACCCGGGCGTCCCGAGCACGACCACAAGCAATCGCACGCTGGGAACGGAATTGTGAATCACGGCCCCGAAGGACACGGCCGCGAGGGACTTGGCCCGCAGGGAAAGGGCTCTGAGGGGCCGGGTACGGACAGCCCGGCATCTGAGAGGCCGGGTTCTGTGGGACGGGTTTCCGCGGATGAGGGTTCTGTCGAACCGGGTTCTGCCGAGCCGGGTTCTGTGGAGTCGGGTTCTGTGGAGTCGGGTTCTGTGGGACGGGGTCCTGAGACGCCGGCCCCGGTCGAGCCCGGCCCCGGCGGAGGCGACTCCGCGGGACCTGGCTCAGGAGCCCGCGGTTTTGGGGGTTCTGGCGTCGGGGGTTCCGGTGCTGGCGGTTCCGGTTTCGGGGGTTCTGGCGTCGGCGGTTCTGGCTCCGGGGGTTCCGGCGTCGGGGGTTCTGGTGTCGGCGGTTCCGGTTCCGGCGGTTCCGGCGCCGGGGGTTCCGGTTCCGGCGGATCCGGCTCCGAAGGTTTCGGTTCGGATGAGCGGGCGTTGCGGTTGCTGCTGCGTCAGGCCGTCGAGGAGATCGAGCCCAGCGACGGCACCCTGGAGCACCTGCGCCGAGCGGTACCGGCGCGGCGGGCCCGAAAGCGGCAGGCCGTGGTCGGCATGGCCGCCGCCGCGCTCTTCGTCGGCACCGCGGTACCGGCCCTGCTGCACGTCTCGAACGCCTCGGGTCCGAACGCCGATCCGTCCATCGCGGGCAACACCTCGCAGACCCAGGGCGGTTCGGGCCAGGGCAAGTCCACGGACGGTGGGGAGCGTGTCTCGGGCGGTTCCTCCGGCACCACCAAGGAATCGGACAGGACGGACAGCCCGACCACGCCCGAGCCGAGCAAGGGCGCGGCCAGCGGAGCGGCCACCGGGGGCGCCGATCCGACGGCGGTCTCATCGGTGAGCGCGCCCGCGTGCACTCCCGAGCAGCTCGGCGGAGCGACCAGCGTCCTCGGCGACCCGGACTCCACCGGCACGATCTACGGCTCCTTCGCCGTTTCGAACGTCTCCACCGCCCTGTGCGCCGTCAGCGGTCCGGGCACGGTCGGTACGGCCACGACGGGCGCGGCGGACGCCGCCAAGGTCAGCGTGGTGAACCACGTGGTGGGCGACGCGGCCACCGGGCTGCCCGACCCGGCCACGGAGGTCACCTCGCTGGCCCTGGAGCCGGGTGCCTCGTACGTCGTGAAGTTCGCCTGGGTGCCCTCGGAGACCTGTCCGACCACGAGCGAGCCCACACCGGATCCGACCACCTCGGACGACACGACCGTCGGCGGCACCTCGACGGACAGCGGCGGCACCTCGACGCAGTTGGTCACGGAGGACGGCGTCGCCGAGGGCAGCGTCACCATCTCGCACACGGACCAGTCGGGTACGGCCATGGCGTCCACGACGGTCGCCAACGCCTGCGCGGGGACGGTGTACCGCACGGGGATGCTGGCGGCGGAGGTCGCGTAGCGGGCGGGCGGGGCCCGTCCGGCCGTCCGGCCTAGGAGACCGGGGTACGGCCATCGGCGGGGTCCGGCACCTGTGCCGGTTCCGCGTCCGGTCGCGCGCTCGGTTCCTCGCCCGGCTCCGCGTTCGGCTCCGCGTTCGGTTCCGCGTCCGGGACCAGGCCCAGTTCCGTGTCCCTGGCGAACTCCACCTCGCGGCGCAGCAGCCGGAACCACATGAAGAGCACGAAGCCCGCGAAGACGAACCACTCACCGGTGTAGCCGAGGTTCTGGAACGCCTTCAGGTCGAGGCCGGTGTCCGACGGCGCGGTCGCGGGAACCGCCGTCATCCCGCTGTCGGCCCTGGCGAGGGTGATCCACGCGTCGTACAGCTTGTACGGGACCAGGTTCACCAGTGAAGCCGCGCTGATCGCGCCGGTCTGGCCCCGGGGGAGCCCGCCGACGGCACTCACGCCGTTCGACCCCGGGCTCTCGGAGGCCTGGAGCGCGCCCGTCACCGTGACCTCGCCGGTGGGCGGGGCCGGGGCCTTCGCGGGGTCCGCCTCGCCGGGCAGCCAGCCCCGGACGACGGGCAGCGCGCGGCCGTCGGCGGTCTTCAGCATCGTCAGGACGTAGAAGCCCTGCCGGTCGTCCAGGTCGCGGTCGGGGACGAGCAGCTGGTCGGCGTACCGGCCGGTCGCGATGGCCTGGTTGCCCGACGTGCTCTTGTCCACGGGCAGCAGTTCGGTGAGCGGTCGCGCCGCTTCCGTCCTGGCCGCCTCGACCTGCTTGTCGGCGTCACGGCTGGTCTGCACCCGGTCCTCGAAACGCCCCAACTGCCACGACCCCATGAAGACGCAGAAGGGGATGGCCAACAGCATGAAGACGTTGATCCCCCACCAGCGGGGCGTCAGCAGGAACCGGTACACGGCTTCCACGGTACGGGGCCGCCGGGCGAACGAGGGCGCCGGGGTACGACAGTTATCCACAGGCTGGGGACCTCGGCAGCGGATTGCCGGGCGGGCCAGGCACTATGGGGCCATGACTGAGAGCAACGGGTCCATCCCGGGGAAAGCGGCCGCAGCGCAGGACGGATCCATGCCGGAGTGGGAGAAGCGCTTCAGGGCGCCGCGGGTGTCGCTGCCCGACTGGGCGGAGGACGCACCGCACCGCTCGCTGTTCGTCTCGAACGCGACGGGGACGTACGAGTTGTACGCGTGGGACCGGACCACCGGCGAGCAGCGCCAGGCCACGGACCGGGCGAACGGCACGACGGACGGAGTGCTCACGCCCGACGGCGAGTGGATCTGGTGGTTCGACGACAAGGACGGCGACGAGTTCGGCATCTGGCGCCGCCAGCGCTTCGACGGCTCCGGGACCTCCGAGGGTCCCGACGAGCCCGCGGCCCCGGGACTCGAACCCTCCTACCCCGGCGGCCTCGCGATCGGCCGGGACGGGCGCACGGCTGTCGTGGGGCGCTCCACGGACGAGGACGGCTCGACGATCCATGTCGCCAGGTCGGGCGAGGCCCCCGTGGAGATCTACCGGCACCGCGAGTCCGCGGGCGTCGGCGACCTCGCGCACGACGGCTCGCTGATCGCCGTCGAGCACACCGAGCACGGCGACGCGATGCACTCGGCGCTGCGGGTGCTGCGCCCGGACGGTTCGACGGTCGCGGAGCTCGACGACACCAAGGGCGGCACGGTCGAGCTGGGGCTCGAGGTGCTGGGCTTCGCGCCGGTCGACGGGGACACCCGGCTGCTCGTCGGGCATCAGCGGCGCGGCCGTTGGGAGCCGATGGTGTGGGACGTGGCGACCGGCGAGGAGACCGACCTCGCCCTCGACCTGCCCGGTGACGTGGGGGCCGAGTGGTATCCGGACGGCTCCGGACTGCTGATCGCGCACAGCTTCGAGGCCCGCAGCGACCTGTGGAGGTACGACCTGGCGTCACACGAGCTGAGCCCCGTGCCGACGCCGCCCGGCTCGGTCTCCGGTGCGACGGCCCGGCCCGACGGCACCGTGGAGTACCTGTGGTCGTCGTCCGCCGAGCCGTCGGTGGTCCGCTCGACGTCGGGCGCCGTGGTCCTGGACCCGCCGGGCCTGAAGTCCCCGGGGTCGGTTCCGGTGGAGGACGTCTGGGTGGAGGGCCCCGGCGGCCGTATCCATGCCCTCGTCCAGAAGCCGGCGGGCACGAGCGGCCCGCTCCCGACGGTCTTCGACATCCACGGCGGCCCGACCTGGCACGACAGCGACTCGTTCGCGGCGGGCCCGGCGGCCTGGGTGGACCATGGATACGCGGTGGTGCGGGTCAACTACCGCGGTTCCACCGGGTACGGGCGCGAGTGGACGGACGCGCTCAAGCACCGCGTCGGTCTCATCGAGCTGGAGGACATCGCGGCCGTCCGCGAATGGGCGGTGACCTCCGGACTCGCCGACCCCGCCCGGCTGATCCTCACCGGCGGCTCCTGGGGCGGCTACCTCACCCTTCTCGGCCTGGGCACCCAGCCGGACGCCTGGGCCCTCGGCATCGCCGCCGTTCCGGTCGCCGACTACGTGACGGCGTACCACGACGAGATGGAAGCCCTGAAGGCCATGGACCGCACCCTCCTCGGCGGCACCCCGGAGGAGGTTCCGGAGCGCTTCGAGGCCTCGTCCCCCCTGACCTACGTCGACGCCGTGAAGGCCCCCGTCTACATCTCGGCCGGCGTCAACGACCCCCGCTGCCCCATCCGCCAGGTGGAGAACTACGTGGACCGCCTCAAGGCCCGCGACGCCGTCCACGAGGTCTACCGCTACGACGCCGGCCACGGTTCGCTGGTGGTCGACGAACGCATCAAGCAGGTGAAACTGGAGCTGGACTTCGCGGAAAGGCACGTAGGCGGTCTCAGCCCGTCCGGCGCTTGAGGACGAGCGCGAAGCGCGAAGGGGGGGTCTGGGGGCGCAGCCCCCAGGGGACGGGACGGGAAGGGGCGGAGGGGGCGAAAAAACCACCTTCGCCCCGGGTACGGGCGGTACACCCTCGCCCCGGGTACGGGCGGTACACCCTCGCCCCCGGCACGGCAGCACGCGGCCACCCCAGGCACGGGCAGCACACCCCCGGCCCCCCTTACGCCCCCGCCCGCTCCCGAGCCCGCCGCCCCAACAGCTCCGCCAGCCCCCGCCGGGTCGCCGCCAGCACCACCCGGTCCTCGGCCCGCAGCACATACGTGGAGGGAAGGTCCCACACCAGCCCCGAGGCCCGGTCGGCCGCGGACCTCGGGGCGGCAGCGGACCTCTGGGCGGACACGGACCTCGGGCCGGACGCGGACGACGAGGCGGACGAGGACCCCGGGCCGGTGTCGAGCGCCAGCACCCGCCAGGCCCCCGCCCGAAACGCCTCCCCCACGGTCCGCCCCTCCAACTGCGCGTGCCCACCCACCGTCACCGCCGCGAACAGCAGCACCCGCCGCTCCACGGGAATCGCCCCGAGGATCTGCCGCCCCATCATCGCCCCGGCGAACGCGGGCGCCGCCAGATGGGACACACTCCGGCTCCGGGTGAGAGCACCCGGATGAGCGGCCCGCAGGGTGCGGTACACGGCGGTCGCGAAGTCGTCGTCGTACAGCCGGAGGACCACCCGTAGATCGGGCCGCACGGTCCGCGCGTACAGCGCGGCCTCCAGGTTCGTGGTGTCCGCGCTGGTCAACGCCAGCAGCGCGTGCGCCCGATGGATCTTCGCGGCCTCCAGTACGCCTTCCTGCGTCACGTCCCCGAGCACCACGGGCACCCGCAGCCGCCGGGCCAGAGCCAGCCCGCGCGCCTCCGGATCGGCCTCGACGCAGACGACGGGAATGTGCAGCTCGCGCAGGCGCGCCAGCACGCGCGTGCCGATCTTGCCGACGCCGAGCAGCACCACGTGCCCGGAGAGACCGCGCGGCGGACGCCGCAGCGCCGAGCCGCTGCGGAAGGTGCCGAGCGCCTCCAGGACGGCGGCGAGGAGCACCGGCAGCAGGAGCAACCCGATGAGCCCGGAGCAGAGTTGGAGCACCTGTTCCCCCATCGGCCGTCCGATCGCGGGGTCGTTGATGCCGAAGAGATCGAGCAGCGTCAGGTAGGTCGCCCGCAGCGGATGGTCCCCGGTGACGACCATCGAGGCGATCGCCAGCGCGACGACACACGCCACGAGCCCGGCGAACGACCACCGCAGCCGCCGCGACATCAGCGAGCCGAACGGCACGACGCTGCGCCCCGGCGGCGAGGAGGGCCCGGAATAGGAGACCGTCTCCAGTACGACGGTTCCGCGTCCGGTGGCGGCGGCCACCGCCCCTTCGTCGGGCAGCAGCCGGGGCCCCTGGTCGCCGCTGCTCTCCGACCCGTCGGCGCCCGCGGGGTCGCTGGCGGTGGTGGACAGCAGGGCCAGCGTGCACAGGCCGGGATCGGCGACCTCGCCGGGAGCGGGTGGCGGCCGTTCCACCGCGCGCAGCATCAGCCCGTCGGTCTGGACGACCTTGCTGGTGCCGGCCACGGCGGTCGCGGCCAGTGCGGGCGCGGCGGTGTCGGCGTCGGACAGGACGGTGGTGGACGCGTCGAACCCGCCGCTGTCGTAGTCGTCCGAGGCGGCGGCCAGTGCCGAGGCCTGGTCGAGGAGGGCCTCGATGTGCTGGCCGAGGCGCCGGTTGTAGAGGCGCAGGACCAGCCGGATCCGCGGGTTGAGCCGCCGGGCGGTGAGCGCGGCTCGGATGTTCGTCTCGTCGTCGTCGTACACCAGGGCCAGTGCGGCGGCCCGTTCGAGGCCCGCTTCCGAGAGCACCGCCTCGGTGAGTTCGGCGGCCTCCAACACCCGCTCGGCGCCCGGTGGTTCACCTGCCCGGGCGGTCGTCGCGTCGCCGTTCCCGGCGGCCCGGTTCACCGCGGCGGACACCCGGTCGAACAGCGCGGTGGCCCGCGTCCGACCCACCACGGGCGGACGCACACTGCGATGGGCGGGCGGCACGACCAGGGTGACCTGCTCGCCGTAGACCCCGCGTAGTTCGGCGGCCAGCCGGTGCGCCAGGGCGTCGTCCCCGGACACGATCATGTGCGCGGAGGCGTCGGCCGACGCGCCGGATGTGCTCGCTGCGCTCTGTGACGGAAGGGTGCCCACGGGAGAGAAGACTGCCTCAGTCGTCCGAGTGGTTCCACCCCGCGCGGCGGGAGCCCGGAGGCACCACGGGGGCCGTGCCTACTCTGTCCTCCCGCTGAACTCCTGGTGACGGTATGGACAGTTGGCGGCCCTCTGGGCGCAAGATTGCCCACGCACTATCGGCATGTCCTCGACACTCGTCGTGGCACCTCACCGACAGTAAGGAAGCGCCCGTGAGACCTGTGAGAACGCACCGCGCCCCGCGGCGAGCCGCCGTCCTCGCCCTGGGCACCGCGCTGGTCTCCCTCCTCGCGACCTCCCCCGCCGGTGCGGGCACCGCCGGACTGCCGGTGGTGAAGGCCACCAGCGAGACCGCCGCGCTCTACGACGACGAGGCGGGCGGCAACTCCGACGCCGACGACCCGGCGATCTGGCGCAACGCCGCCGACCCGGGCCGCAGCCTCGTCGTGGCCACCGCCAAGGAGGGCGGCCTCAAGGTCTACGACCTGAACGCCCGCCTGGTGCAGGAACTGGCCGCCCCCGAGCCGCCCGCCGAGGACGACGCCCCGGGCCGCTTCAACAACGTCGACCTCGTCTCCGGCCTGCGCACCTCCGCCGGCCGGGCCGACGTGGCGGTGGTGAGCGACCGCGGCAACGACCGGCTGCGCGTCTACCGCATCGACCCCTCCCGCCGCGGCGGCCCGCTGACCGACATCACCGACCCGGCCGCCGCGCCCGTGTTCTCGTCCGGCCAGAGCGAGATCAACGACCAGCGGACCGCGTACGGCCTCGCCACCTGGACGAACAAGGCCACCGGACGGACGTACGCGCTGGTCAGCCAGCGGGAGCGGACCCGGCTCGCGCTGCTCGAACTGGTCCCGGCCGCGGGCGGCAAGGTCGGCTACCGCAAGGTGCGCACCCTCGACCTGCCCTCCTCCTTCCAGCTGCCCGACGGCACCTCGTGGAGCCCCTGCGCCGAACCGGGCGAACTCCCGCAGGTCGAGGGCATGGTCGTCGACCCGGCGACCGGCACGCTCTACGCGGGCCAGGAGGACATCGGCATCTGGCGGCTGCGCGCCGATCTCACCGGCAGGCCCGTACTGGTCGACAGGACACGGGAGTTCGGCGTTCCCGGCGTCTACGACGAAGCGACCGAGGAGTGCGTGGCGGGCGCCGACCCCGGCTACGGCGGCGAGCGACTGTCGGCCGACGTCGAGGGTCTGACCCTGCTCCAGGAGCGCGGCGGCGAGGGCTACCTCCTCGCCTCCAGCCAGGGCGACAACACCTTCGCGGTGTACGACCGCGAGGGCAACGCCTACGAGGGCGGCTTCCGTGTCGGTGCCGCCTCGGCGACGCTCGACAGCGTCGAGGAGTGCGACGGCGCGGCCGTCCTGAACGCCCCGCTGGGCAAGCGCTACCCGCGCGGCCTGCTCGTCGTGCAGGACGGCGACGAGACCCCGGGCGTGCCGGACGGGGAGGGCGGGACGCGTACGGCGACGGGCTTCAAGTTCGTCGACCTGGGGGCCGTGGTGGACGCGGCCGGGCTGTGACGAACGAGGGTGTCCGGCAAGGGCGTTGAGAGGTGGGGCGGGCGCGGCCGGGGTCCGGGATCTCGTCCCGGGGTCGCGCTCGCGGCCGGCGCCCCGTGGCTCAGGCCCGCGCGCGGGCGGCGAGCTGCCCGTCCCTGCTGCGTGTCGCCGTCACGATGTGCTCGCGCAGCCCCTCGGCGTACAGCCGCATGTTCTTGTACGCGATGTCGGTGGCCGGGTAGCGGCTGGCGAACTGGAGTCCCTCGTGGACCCGGGTGAGCCAGGCGCACACCTGGTCGCCGTAGGAGATCCGGATCAGCCCGTACGCCTTCAGTTCCTGCCACCGCTCGGAGCCCGGGACGCCGCGCGAGTCGACGAGCGAGACGATCGAGTACAGGTCGGGTGAGGTGGGCCGGAAGTCGGAGCCCAGCAGCCGCAGGACGCGGGCGATGGGCATCCGCGACAGCGGCCGGCCCTCCCGCAGCGCGGCGCGGACCATCTCCAGCGCGCTGTCGAAGTCCGTCGCGCGGGCCACCGGAATCTCGATCGGCGCCCCGCCGACGTACCAGCCCATGGAGTCCGACCACTTGGACTTCGCCCGGGTGTGGAACGGCACGACGGTCCGGTACACCTCCTGCCCGCCGATCTCGCGGACGATGAGCGCGGTGGCCGCGAGGATGCCGACCAGGCTGCCGCCGTAGGGCCGGCAGTACGCCTCGAAGGCCGCCGCGTCCGCGTCGTCCACGAGCATCTCGCACATGAACCGCTGCTCGGGCAGCGGGCCTTCGGGGTCGAGGCCCAGGTCGACGGGGAAGCCCGGCAGTCTGCCGTCGCAGTGGGCGATGAACTCCCGCCAGCGGGAGACGATCGCGTGCGTCTCGTCGATCTCGTCGGCCTGCGCACGTTCGATCGCGCAGAAGTCGACGTAACTGGCGACCGGTTGGGCCGTCACGGTGCGCCCTTCGAGGCCCGCTTCGTAGAGTTCGTGGATCTCGGTGGCCATGCGGTGCAGCGAGTACGCGTCGACGTTGCTGTGGTCGAACGCCATGTAGACGCTCGCGCCGTCCGGCCGTACGACCGCGGTGTAGATGAAGTTCGGCCAGGTCAGCGCGTCCGCCACGACGTCGAAACGGTCCTGGAGGTAGCGGGTCAGCGTGGTCGCCTCGGCGAACTCGCCGACGTCCTCGCGGTGCAGTGCGACCGACTCGGCGTCCAGGGTGAAGCGGCGCATGTCGTCGCCGACCCAGCGGAAGCCGCTGCGGAGCGTCTCGTGCCGAAGTGTCCAGTCGCGAAGGGCCTGTTGGAGGACGTCGAGGTCGACCTCCCCCGGGATGTCGAACGCGGTGCCCAGCCAGGTCGGCACGAACAGCCCGTCCTGGCGCACCTTTCGCGCGGTCCGTACGTGCGACTCCTGCACGTACGCCGGTGGCCTGCCGTCGTCCGGCAGCGCGGCCGCGGCCTCGACGGAGCTCGGATGCAGCGTCCACTCCACGAGACGTCCGGGCCGGATCTCGCAACGCTGGATGTCGGACATTCGCACAGAGCTCTCCGTTCGCATGCCCCCGGGACGCGGTCAGGGCAGTGGAGGGGCGGACACGACAAGACCAACGATTCGGATGATCGGAAAGAAACGCCGTGGCGCGACGGGAGCCGGTGCGGAACGTGACGGGAGCCGGTGAGGAACGTGACGGGGTGGCGGTGGGGAGCGTGACGGGAGCCGTTGGGGAACCCGATGGGGTGGCGGTGGGAAGCGTGACGGTTGCCGGTGGGGAACGTGACGGGAGCCGTTGGGGAACCCGACGGGGTGCCGGTGGGGGACTCCGACGGAAGCCCTCCGGCAAGGCGGGGTGCCGGTGGGGGGACTCCGGCGGAAGCCCTCCGGCAGGCGCGGCGGCGCGGGGCGCTCCCGGAGACCGTGTCCGGCCTCGTCAGAGGTGCAGCATCGACATGACCTCGGGGCTCCGTACACCCGTCGACACCTGCGGAAGGTCCTCACCCGGGCGTATCCAGCCCGCCCGCACCGCGGCGGCGACGGCGTCCGCCTCGGCCGCGTCCGCCGTTGCGTTCAACGTCTCGTCCGCACCCCGAGCCTCCGCGCCCGCGGCGTCGGCCGCGGCCCGGGAGGCGAGCAGCGCGGCGTCGCACGCGGCGGCGGCCGGTTCGCCGGCGCCGTCGTGGAGGGCGGCCATCCGGGCGGCCTGGGCGGCGGAGGCGGCGGCGTTCCTGGCGCAGCGTGAGTCGGCCGCGGGTGCGGGGGCGCTCTCGGTGAGGACGGCGAGGGCCTGGGCGGCGACGCGGGCGGCGTGCGCGGACTTCCAGACGATCTCCTGGTCCGCCGCCCCGGGTCCTGGAACCCGGCCTTCTCCCGTTGCTTCGCCTGCCTCGGCGGCCTTCCCGCCGGGCCTGTCCCCGGCCTCCTTCCCGGGCTTCGCGTCCGGCTTCTCGGCGGGGTCCGCGTCGGAGCCGGCGTCGGGGTTCGCGTCGGAGTCCGCACCGGAGTCCGGCCGCTGGACGTGGTGGCAGATCGCCGCGGCCCGGAACGCGGCGCTCCGGGTACGGGCGGCGTGACTCGCGCGCAGCGTCCGCGCGGGATCGCTCATCTCCGTCTCCTCGTCTGCCGGGACGACAGTGCCCGGAAGGATGGCAGCTGCGGCGTGAAGAGGCCAGAGCCGTGCGGCGGCGTACGTGCTTGCTCTTGCTGTCGGGAGAGCGGTCGCCTAGCCTGAATCCGTGAATCTGATGGACCGTCAGATAGCTGTCGGGCAGCCGTCGGACAGCCGTCGGACAAGAGGCGGGGATTCGACGGGCGGCAGCGTCGGGGATTCGACAGGCAGCAGGGAGTGGGACGTGGTCAGTACCGAGAGCGGCACCGGCACCGGCACCGGGGATCTTCCCCGGGTCATCAGCGTGGACGACCACGTGATCGAGCCCGCGCACCTCTTCGAGACCTGGCTCCCGGCCAAGTACCGGGACCTGGGGCCGAAGCCCTTCACCGCCGGTATCGGCGACCTCCAGTACATCGGCGGCAAGTACCGCTTCACCACGGATCCGGCCGGGCAGATCACCGACTGGTGGAGGTACGAGGACGAGGTCTTCCCGTACAAGCGCATCATCGCCGCCGTCGGATTCTCGCGGGACGAGATGACGCTCGACGGCATCACACGCGAGCAGATGCGGCGCGGCTGCTGGGACCCGAAGGCCCGCCTCGCCGACATGGACCTCAACCACGTGGAGGCCTCGCTCTGCTTCCCGACCTTCCCGCGGTTCTGCGGTCAGACCTTCGCGGAGGCCAAGGACAAGGAGGTCGCGCTCGCCTGCGTCCGCGCCTACAACGACTGGATGGTCGAGGAGTGGTGCGGCGACAGCGGAGGGCGGCTGATCCCGCTGTGCCTGATCCCGCTGTGGGACATCGACCTCGCCGTCGCCGAGATCAGGCGCAACGCGGCCCGCGGCGTACGGGCGGTGACCTTCAGCGAGATCCCGACGTACCTGGGGCTGCCGTCGATCCACTCGGGCTACTGGGACCCGTTCTTCGCGGTGTGCGAGGAGACCGGGACCGTGGTCAACATGCACATCGGTTCCTCGTCCCAGATGCCGGCCGCGTCGCCCGACGCGCCCCCGGCCGTCCAGGCCTCGCTCAGCTTCAACAACGCGATGGCGTCGATGATGGACTTCCTCTTCTCCGGCGTCCTGGTGAAGTTCCCCCGCCTCAAACTGGCGTACAGCGAGGGGCAGATGGGCTGGATCCCGTACGCCCTCGAACGCGCCGACGACGTCTGGGAGGAGCACCGCGCGTGGGGCGGGGTGAAGGACCTGATCCCGGAGCCGCCCTCGACGTACTACTACCGGCAGATCTTCTGCTGCTTCTTCCGGGACAAGCACGGCATCGCCTCGATCGACACGGTGGGCGTGGACAACGCGACCTTCGAGACGGACTACCCGCACGTCGACTCGACCTGGCCGCACACCAAGGAGGTGGCCGCGGACCACGTGGCCGGCCTCTCCGCGGAGGTGACGTACAAGCTGCTGCGGGGGAACGCCATCCGCATGCTGCAACTCCCCTTCGACCAGGGGCTCCAGGGGCTCCAGGGCGTCCGGGGTGCCGAGGGCGTCTAGACCTCGGGCGGGCGGCGGGGGTGGCCGGTGATCGCCCGGCCGACCGCGCCGCCGGGGTCTCCATCGGTTCGGCCGAGGGCCCGGCGGGCAGTCAAGAGGGGAAGTCTCCTGGCTTCCGACCCGCGTGCCGCACCGCTCCGAGGGGCGGCACCCTCTTGCAACGGGAGTGACCAATGAAGGTCTCCGTCGACCGCGACCGGTGTTACGGCTCCGGCGACTGCGCCCACCGGGTCCCCGCCGTGTTCGTCCTGGCGGACACCGGATACGGCACGGTCCTGCCGGGCGGCGAGGACAGCGGCGGCGATCCGGAGGTCCAGGAGGCGGCCGACTGGTGCCCGTCGCAGGCGATCGTCATCGCCGACCAGTGACGGGGTCGAGGGGGTCGACGGGGTCGACGGGGTCGAGGGGGCGGACGGGGTCGACGGGGTCGACGGGGCACTCCATCACGGAGGCGCTGGTCACCGTCGGCCGCCGGTACGTGCGGGGCGCGCCGGGCTCGTTCGGCAAGGCGCTGCTGGCCGAGCGCCTGCTCAACCCCCACCTGCGGGAACATCCGCGGCGGCGGGTGGTCGAGACGCGGTCCGGTGCGCGGTTCGCCGTCGACACCCAGGATCTGATCCAGCGGTATCTGTACCTGTTCGGGGTGTGGGAGCCGCACATGACGAGCTGGCTCCGGACCCGGCTGCGACCGGGCGACACCTTCGTCGATATCGGCGCCAACATCGGCGTGTTCAGCGTGCTGGCCTCACAACTCGTCGGCGAGCGGGGCCGGGTGGTCGCGATCGAGGCGTCACCGGTTTTCCACCGGAGGCTGTTGGACGAGGCCCGGCTCAACGACTGCCGCAACCTCCGCGCGGTCAACGCCGCGGTGTCGGACAGCCGCCAGACGCTCACGTTCGTCCTGGCCAGCTCGCGCAACATGGGGGCGAACAGCATCGTCCCCTACGACGGCCCCGCGGAGTCCACGTTCGCCATCGAGGCCCTTCCGCTGCCCGAACTGCTCGACCCCGCTGAGGTCGCGAGGGCCCGGGTGATCAAGATCGACGTGGAGGGCGCGGAGGGGAAGGTCGTCCGAGGCCTCGCGCCCCTGCTGGACGAACTCCGCCCGGACGCCGAGATCTCGATCGAGGTCACACCCGCCCGTATGGCCCAACTGGGCGACTCCGCCGACGAGTTGCTGAAGACCATGACCGCCGCCGGCTTCCACGTCTACCGCGTGGACAACGACTACGCCCCCCGCAGCTACCCACCAGCGCTGAGCCGCCCGCCCCGCCCCCCGACACGGTGGCGTGGCCCCCTGCCCGCCGAGAGCGACCTGGTGTTCTCCAGACTGGACGCGGAGGCGTTGGTCTAGAGCGCCCCGGGCTGTGGGCTCCGGGCTGTGGGCTCCGGACCGTGGGCTCCGGGCTGTGGGCGGTGGGCGGTGGGCTCTACGCCGGTCCATCGTGTTCCGGGTACACCGCACGAACCGCCCGCCCCCACCCGAACCGCCCCAACGCCCTGGCCCTGCTCTCCACCACCGCCATACGGGCCTCCCGCTCGGCGGGGTCGACGTGCGAGGCCTGGCCCGTCGCCTGACCTGGCCACTTGCGGTAGAGCAGGCCGACCTCCGAGGAGAACCAGCCACGGCTGACGGCGTTCAGTGCGAGGAGGAGCCCGGTGTCCTCGGAGGCCGGCAGCGCCATCCACCCGCCGAGCGCGAGCAGCAGATCACGCCGTACGAAGAGCGTGGCCGGGTGCACCTGCGCGAGGAAACCGTTCGCCTTCCAGAAGTCGAGCACGGCACCGGGCTCGATCGGCCCGTGGTCGGGGTCGCCGGGGAATCCGGCGGTGGACCCGTCGGGAAGCAGGTCCAGGACCCGCGAGGTCGCCCACCCGATGGTGCGGTCGCCCTCCAGGACGGCCAGGTCGCGGGCGAGCGCACCCGGGGTGAGCCGGTCGTCGGCGTCCAGCACCTTGACGTACTCGCCCTCCGCATGGGCGAGGGCGATGGTCCGGGCGACACCGGGACCGCCGGAACGGCCCTGGCGGAAGGTCACCCGCTCGTCGGCGGGCACGTGCGGAGCGACGGCGTCGGTCCTGCCGTCCTCCTGTATGACCCAGTGCCACTCCCAGCCGCGCGGGAGTTCCTGCTCGCACAGCGACCGGTGGGCCTCCGGCAGAAAGCGGGCCGAGGGCCCGTGCACGGCGGTGACCACCACGACACGCCTGCTCACGGCGGCACTCACCAGCTTTCAGGGGGAGTGGTGAACAGTTGCCCGCCGCCCGCGGGCGGGCATGGAAGAACCCGACCGCTGGAGACGGGGGATGCACCAGCGATCGGGTCGAACCCTAGAGTAACAAGGCTGATTGAGCGGCGGGAGTCGACTGCCCAGCTGTTACCGGGAGTTGTGATCGGGATCACGTGGCGCCGTTCGACCCGTGGGATGACCGGCGCGAGCCCGCTACTGCTCGCACGGAGGCTCGTACGACAGCCGCGGCAGGTATTCGTGCCACTTCTCCGAGGTGAGCACACCCCTGGTGGTCGAACAGATGCGACGGATCGCCTCGTCGACGTCGAGGTTCCACAGCCGGACGGTGTCCACGCCGCTCGACACCCCGAGCATGTGGCTCTTGGGACTGAACGACAGGAAATTGCCCGTCTTGGCGTTGGGACTCATCGACTGCCCGATGGGCGAGGCGTCGGACGGGTCGCCGATGTTCCAGAGCCGGACGGTGTTGTCGTTGCCGCCGCTCGCCAGGGTGCGGCCGTCAGGGCTGAACGTCAGCGACACGACGGCCTCGGTGTGGCCGGTGAGCGGCTCGTCCAGCCGCGTCGCCTCGCGCGGGTCGGAGATGTCCCAGAGCCGGACCGTGTCGTCGTCGCTGCCGCTGGCCAGCGTCTTGCCGTCCGGGCTGTGGACGAGCGCGTTGATGGGGCCCAGATGCCCGGTGAGCGGGGCGCCGAGCGGGGCGGCGCGGCGGGGGTCGGTCACGTTCCACAGCCGGATGGTGTCGTCGGCGCTGCCACTGGCGAGCGTACGGCTGTCCGGGCTGAAGACCAGCGAGTTGACGTAGCCCTTGTGGCCGGTGAGCGGCGCGCCGAGGGGCAGGAGCCGGTGAGGGTCGGCGGCGTCCCACAGCTGGATGGTGCGGTCCTCGTACGCGGTCGCCAGGATGCGACCGTCCGGGCTGAAGGCCAGTGTGTCGGGGCCCGCGAACCGGGTCCGCAGACCGACGGGCCCGTGCGTGACGGGCCGGACCGGGCGGGTGACGTTCCACAGCTGTACGGCGCCCGCCGTCAGCACCGCGAGAGTGCGGCCGTCGGGGGAGAACGTCAGCGAACGCACATCCCCCCTCGCGGGCGTGATCGCCCCGCCCAGCGGCCTGGGCCGGTCGGGCCGCGCCACGTCCCACAGCCGGACCCGCCCGTCCCGCGCCGCGGTGGCCAGCACCTGCCCGTCCGGGCGGAACGCCCCTATCCGGCCGATCATGTCCGACGTCGGGATCGACCACAGACGGACCTTGCTGTCACCGCTCCCGGTGGCGAGCGTCCGGCCGTCGGGGCTGAAACCCAGGGCGTACATCTCGCCGCTGCTCCCCGCGAGCGGCTCCCCGACCTGCGAGGGGTAGGCGGGGTCGCTGACGTTCCACAGGCTCGCCGTGCTGTCCGCGCTCGCGGCGGCGAGCATGCTCCCGTCGGGGCTGAACACCACCGACCAGATGGGCCCGGTGTGACCGGTGAGCGGCGGCCCGAGCTGCGCCGGCCGCCGGCGGTCGGCCACGTCCCAGAGCCGTACGGTGTCGTCCGCGCTGCCACTGGCGAGCGTACGGCCGTCGGGGCTGAACGCCACGGAGTGCACCAGGTCCGTGTGCCCGGTCAGCGACCTGCCGATCCGCTCCGGCCGCCCCGGCCCGGAAAGGTCCCACAGCCGGATCATGTCGTCGTCGCCGCCCGCCGCCAGCGTCCGCCCGTCGGGACTGAACGCCACGGAACGCACCGCCGCCGCGGAACCGGTCAGCTTGCCGAGCGACCGCGGGTGCCGCGGATTGCTCGTGTCCCAGAGCCGTACGGTGTGATCCTCGTTGGCGGAGGCCAGTGTCCGCCCGTCCGGGCTGAACGCGAGCAGGTAGATCGTGCCGCCGTGCGGGGTCAGGGGCGCGCTGAGCTGAGCGGGACGGAGGGGGTCGGCGACGTTCCACAGCCGGACCGTGCCGTCGTCGGCGGCGCTGGCGAGAGTGCGCCCGTCGGGGCTGAAGACCGCGCTGCTCACCCAGCTCGTGTGGCCGGTGAGGGGCGCGCCCAGCGGCATGGGCCGCGTCGGGTCGGACACGTCCCACAGCCGTACGGTCCTGTCGTAGCTGGCGGTGGCCAGCACCCGGCCGTCCGGGCTGAACGAGGTCAGGTAGACGGCGCCGGTGTGGCCGAGCAGCGGTGTGGCCAGCGGCGCGTTGACGATCGAGATCAGCCGGTTGTTCGCACCCTCGTCGTGCGGCCGCAGACGGTGGGCGACCAGGTCGAGTTGGGCGGACAGCGACGGGTCCGTGTACTGGACGCGGTCGGCCTCCGCGACCACCTGCTCGAACACCGCGTCGTTGCGCTGCTGCCACGCGATCACCGCCGAGCCGACGGCCAGCATCGCCAGGACGACCAGCGCGGCCACCGCGCCGCGGCCGATCCAGACCGTGCGCCTGCGCAGCCTGACCGAGGCGGCCAGGAACTCCACCGCGCCGCGGGTCAGGAAGGTGTCCCCGGCGGACTTCGCCCAGTCACGGGCCTGTTCGAGCCGCGAACCCCGGTAGAGGAGGGAGGAGTCGCGGTTCGAACCCTCCCAGGCCCTGCCGTCCTCCTCCAGCCGCTGGCGCAGCAGGTTGCCGTTCTTGTCCTCGTCGATCCACTCGCGCAGCCGCGGCCAGGCGTGCAGCAGCGCTTCGTGGGTGATCTCCACGGTCTCCGCGTCGAGCGTCACCAACCGGGCCCGGACCAGGGCCTCCAGGGACTCCTCGGTCTTGCCGGGGTCGGTCGATTCCTCGGCCAACTGCCGCCGCGTTCCCCGCCGACGGGTCGCCTGCGTGTCCTCACCGAGTCGGACCAGCCGCAGCAGGAGCAGCCGCGCGGCGGTGCGAGCCGCCGGGTCGAGACCGGACCAGGCCCGCTCGGCGGTCGCCGCCACCGCTCCCTGGATGCCGCCCGCCGCGCGGTAGCCGGCCAGCGTGAGCCTGCCCGCCTTGCGCCGCTGCCAGGTGGCGAGCAGGGCGTGCGAGAGGAGCGGCAGCACGCCCGCGTCGTGCGTCCCGCGGGGACCGTCGGCGCTCAGTTCACGGACGATCAACTCCGCGAGGCCCGGCTCCAGTTCGAGGCCGACCGCCTTGGCCGGGCCGGTCACCGCCTCGCGCAGTTCCGCGGTGGCCAGCGGCCCGAGCACCATGTGCCGGTGTTGCAGGGCGTCGGCCAGTTCGGGATACCTGAGGCACTGGTCGTAGAAGTCGGCGCGGATGCCGAGTACCACCAGCACGGGCGCCGGGTCACCGGCGTCGGAGGGCGAGCAGGCGGCGTGCAGCAGTTGGATGAAGGCCCGCCGCTGCGCCTCGTCCGTGCAGAGGGTGAACGCCTCCTCGAACTGGTCCACGATGAGCACCGGACGCCCGGCGGCGGACGTCTCGCCCACGGCCCACGCCGTCACCGCCTCCTTCACCCGCTGCGCGAACCGCGGGGTGCAGGGCCCCTTGGCCGCCGGCTCCCCGGCGGCGGGGACTATCTCCGCCAGGCCGGGTATCCGCAGGGTCAGTTCGGCGAACGGATCGGCCCCGGGCACGAGTTGCAGCACGGTCCTCGCGCCGCCGCCACCGTCCCCTCGTACGCCGCCCCCTTGAACGCCCTCTCCCCGTACGCCGTCCCCTCGTACGCCGTCGCGCAGGGCGGGCACCAGACCGGCGTTCAGCAGGGAGGACTTTCCCGCTCCCGAGGCGCCCACGAGCATCACCAGGCCACCGGTCAGCTCCGCGGCGCGGAGCTGCGTGATGAGCGCGTCGGTGCTGCGCTCGCGCCCGAAGAACCACCGGGCGTCCTGCTGACGGTAGGAGGCCAGCCCCCGGTACGGGCACACACTGCCGACCGCCGGGTCCTCGACGCCCGACTGCTCGTCCTCCTGCGTCGATGCCGCGGACGTCCCGGCGCGCTCACCGACGGGGTCGGCCACCGCTCGTTCCCACAACCGCTGCCAGTGGACCGGGTCGTACAGACCGGGGGACACCGGCGTGGGCCGCGAACGCCGTGCCTCGGGGATCAGGATCTGGAGGACCGCCGCGAGGGCCGTGAACTGAGCGGGTACGTTCTTGGCCCGTCGCCAGTCACTGATGCGCTGCGCGGACACCCGTACGGGGCGCCCGCGTTCGTCGACGCGCTGAAGTCGTACGACCGCCTGGGACACCCGGCTGAGGGGCGGATTGCCGGCCTCCCGGTAGAGCAGGGCGAGACGCTCCGCGAAGGCTGTGCGTGCCCCTGAGTCGGAACTCAAGGTCTCCACCCCTTAACTTCCCGCGCATCTGATCATCCGGACCGGATAACCCACCTTATACGGCTGACCTGCGGTTAAGGCATCGATCGGCCTCCGGAACCTCCTCCACGAAGGCCACAACTGGCAGGATCGTGACGCAGAAACGAATGAACCGCGCACCGCCCGGACAGGCCACCAGCCCAGTGCCCGCAGAGCGACTCACGAACCTGCATGTTTTCGGTCAACTTCAACTTCCGCCGAACCGAGGGACCGTGGCGAAAGCCACACCGCCCAGGCGAATCGCCCGGGCGAACAGCACAGGCGAATAGCAAGGGCCAAGAGCCCCGCGGAGCCGCCCTGTCGGCACCGCACGGCACCACGAGACCACCACCGTCGGCGCCGCCGCCGCCGCTGAACAGTCCAGGCCCCTCTCCTCGATCCGCGCCGGTACGACACCACGGCCCGGACCGGCACAGCCCGCACCGTTCGGTACCGGTCCCCACGTGGGGAGGGACCAGTACCGAACGGTGCGGCCAGCCTTCGAAGAGCCCTTCACCCGTCGGCCCTCTCCCGGTGTCCGGCGGCCCGTGCCGAACCGAAGAAGCTCGCGCGTTCGGGCAGGATCCGGGCAGGGCACGCGTCACGACTCGGTCAGAAAATGCCCCGGTAGCCCTGCCAGCCGGTGGCGATCTTCACGCGCGCGGCGAAGGACCCGTTGCCGTGACCGGTCTGCCGGAAGAGGTTCCCGGCGGTGTCCCGCGCGAGCAGGTCGGCTTTACCGTCGCCGGTGATGTCCCCGGCCCCGACGACCGCGTTGTACGAGGAGCCCCAGCCGGAGGCGATCTTCACGTGTGAGGCGAAGGTGCCGTTGCCCTTCCCGAAGTACCGGTACAGGTTGTTCGACTTGTCCTGCGCGACCAGATCGCCGATCCCGTCACCGTTCAGATCCCCGGCCCCGACGACCTTCTTGTACGTCTTCCAGCTGTCGTACAACTTCACGTGAGCGGCGAGCTTGCCGCCGCTCGCACCCTTGTACAGGTACACCGCGCCGGTGGAAGCGTTGCGGGCGATCACGTCGGGGCGGCCGTCCGTGGTGATGTCACCGGGGGAGGTGAGGACGTCGTACTGGTTCCAGCCGGTGCCCAGCGTCGTGTACGGCGTCGTCGGCTTCAGCGCCGCCCCGCAGGCCGGCTTGTACAGCCGCAGGGTGCCGCTGCTCAGCCGGACCAGGACGTCGTTGCAGCGGTCCCCGCTCAGGTCCCCGACAGGCACCGGACGGATGCCGGTCGCCCAGCCACTGCCGCTGACCGACCCGGAGAAGGTGCCCTTGCCCGTGCCCTGCTGGAACGTCAGCGTGCCGGAGGAGTTGAGAGTGAGCAGGTCGCCGATGCCGTCCCGTCCCGCGTGGTCCCGGGTGACCGGCGCCGCGAGGGAACCGGCGGTGAGGATATGGATCCGCTCGTCGGCGTCCACGAACGCCACCTGGTTCCCGTACGGGTCGAGGGTCCAGCGGATCCGGCGGTCCGAGGTCGTGCCCTCGGGCCAGAGACTGGACGGGGCAGGCAGATCGGCCACGTCGCCGGTGACCGCCTGCCCGGAGCGGACGTCGGTGCGCACCAGCTTGCCGCGGGTGTTGTCGTGGCGGACCAGGAACCCGTTGGCCAGCAGAGCGTCACCCGTCGGCACGGCCATCGATCGCCCGCGGGAGCGGTCGTACACTCCGGCCTTCCTCTGCGCGGCACAAGCCCAGTACACAAAGCGGCCGTTGACCTGCAACTCGCTGGGTACGCACGCCGAGCCGACGTTGACATCAACCGCCGGAACGGTCGATCCGAGGCGGCTCATCGACAGGTGCCCGGCGGTGGAAGTCGTGGTCCACAACTGCCCGTCCCACAGGGCGGCGGCGTTCGCCGTGCGCGTCGACACGACCTTGGACTGCGTCCAGTCGACGACGAACTGCTTCCTGTTCGCGCCGCCGGACAGAAGCGCGTACCGCCCCTCCGCTGCCTCCACCTCGCCGTAGAAACCGGGCACCGTCAGCGTCTGGACCTCACCCGTGGGCGTACGGCGGTGGATCCACTGGGTGGAGTCCAGGTCGTTGTAGACGACGGACCCGTCACCGGCCCCGACCGGCCGGACGCAGCCGTAGTGAACCTGACACGGCTTTACCCATCCGCCCGCCTGCCGGACCGGTCCCACCTGGGGGACCGCGTCGGCGGACACCGTGCGCGTGTTGAACATGACGTCGTGGGCCGGGGACGAGGTCTGGTCGGTCCAGGTCAGGGTGCCGCCTGCCAGCGACAGCCCGTCGACGGGCGCGGGCACCGGCGGCAGGTCTGTCAGCTGCTGGGCGGCGACCTGTCCGTCCGGCGCCTCGGAGAGCCGGTGCACGCTCCAGTCCGCCTTGTCAGGACCGCCCGCCACGACGGCCGACCCGTCCGCCGAAGGCCAGATCCAGCCGTCCATCCGCGGGAGCAGCGTGCGCCACTCGCCGGCGTCGGTCAGGGGTCTGGTGAGTACGGCACGAGTCTCGTCGCCGTACGTGGCCACCACGACGTTGTCACCGATGACCGTGAAATCGGTCTTCCCTTCGGTGCCTTGGCGCGGAACCATGGTCACCGGTCCGTCGAGCGCGTCGCGCCGCAGCAGCCGCGCGCCGGCCCCCGGGTACCACAGGCCGACGTAGTCCTCGCTCAGGACGAGAGACCAGCCCGCGCCCGTCTTGTACGGGCTGAACACCTTGGCCCACGATCCGTCGCGGACGTCGACGAGGACCAGCTGGTCGAGGAAGACCGAGGGGTCCTCCGTGGGCACGCGGTAGCGCATGAGCAGCGAGCGGTCGTCTCGCTCGCTCACCGCGATGAGCTTCGCGTCGGCGGGCCAGCCGGTCAGCATCGTGTCGCTGGTGCCGCCCTCGGCCGCCGCCCTGAGCAGGTGTACTTCGCGCAAGTTGACGGAGCTGCCCAGGTAGGCGACGACTACGCCCTCGCCCGCGGTACCGGCGTATGTCAGGCCGGTCGGGACAGTCACCGTGCCTCTGTCCGCGCCGGAGCCGATCGCACGGAACTGAACGACGCGTCGCCCCTCGGCGTCGGTCGACAGGGTGTACGTGGTGTCCGACTGGGCGAGCCCGTTGGGCCGCTGTGTGCCGTCGAACTCGGTCACGTCCCTGGTCAGGCCCGTCGCGTAGTCGGTCCAGCGCAAGCCGACAGTGCCTTCCGGGCTCGACAGCACACCGGTTTCACCGAAGCCTCCGAACACCGGGTTGCGCGTGGCGGTCCGGTCCGCGGCGGGCAGGACGATCCCGTCCTCGCCGACGGCCGGCGCGGCCCCCGCAGACCCCGCGGCCCCCGTAGACCCGGCCGCTCTCGCAGGTACGGCGGCCCCCGCAGGTACGGTGGCCAGGCCGCCCGCGGCCAGGGCAACGGCCGCGGCCATGGCCGTGCCCCCTCGGCCGAACAGACGACGGCGTACGGTCTTGTAGCCCTGCACGGCCCCCCGGGTCCCTCGACCCTGATGGCTGCGACCCCAACAGCCCTTAATGACCTGTGCATGTCTTGTGCGCAGCGGAGCGTATCAGCGTGCGGTGGTCCGGAAACGCGTGCCGAGGGGCCGCTACTGGCCGTCCGCTCCGCCTTCGACCAAGAGGCCTGCCACCAACGAGCGTTGTCCCCATTGGTGTCCTCACGTGTGTCCCGGATAGCGTTGGTTTGCACGAGTAACTCCCACCTCGCGAGGAGTGAGCATGGCGAAGGGGTCCGATCTCCAGGTCGACTACGACCTGCTGGCGGCGAGTGCCAGGCAACTCCGGCGTATCCGCGACGAGTTCAACGGTCTGGAGGAGTGGAAGAGGGAGGTCAGGGCGCACGTCGGTGACTCCCGTATCCAGAAGGCGATGGGCGACTTCGTGGACAACTGGGACAAGAACCGCAAGCGGTTGATCAAGGAGATCGAAGAGGTCGGGGCAATGGTCAAGACGACCAGCGACGCTTTCAAGAGCCTCGACGATGACCTGGCCAATGTCAGCGAGGGGAAGAAGTAGCGCCTCGGTGCGCATCGGTGTGGACGGAGCAATGACTCTTCGCAGGGGACATCACTCTTCGCAGGGAGAACATCCATGACCCGGCCCGCTGACTGGGCACCGCTCGCCGAGACGGATCCCGTTCCGGGCGACCCGGAGGGGATCCGCGACGAGGTCGAGCACATGAAGAAGATGGCCGGGAGGCTTCGCACGCAGGCCGCGGCGATGAAGGCGATCGGAAACAGCGACGGCCTGAAGGGCAAGTACGCCGACACGCTGGGAGAGAAGGCGCGCGGACTGTCCAGGAGGCTGGAGCTGGCCGAGGACCGCTATCGGGAGGTGAAGGGGCACCTCGAGGGTTGGGCGGAGGACATGGAGACCGCCCAGAAGAAGGCCGACCGTGCGCTGGAGGACGCGAAGGACGCCCAGCGGATCCTGGACAGCCACAAGCCGGAGAACCGGGGGAAGAAGAATTCCGAGAAAGACGGTTCGGATCCGGCGGACGACCCGGCCGTCAAGCGGGCCGAGGAGGACCTGGATACCGCCCGCGGGAAGCTGAACTCCGCGGTCTCTCTCTACGACGAGCGAGCGGACCACTACGCCGGCAGGATCCGGTCGTCGATCGACGACGACATGGAGGACAGCTGGTGGAACGACCTCAAGGCGTGGGCGGGCGACGCCGACTGGCTGGGGACACTGGCCGAGGTGCTGAGCGACATCACCACCCTGCTCACCTTCGCCGCGATCTTCTTCCCCGCCCTCGGTGTGCTGGCCGGAATCCTCACTGGAATCGTCTTCGGAATCCACCTCCTCATGGCCCTGACCGGCAAGGGCTCCTGGTTCGATGTGATCACCGACATCGCGGCGTTCAGGATGGCCAAGAACGGCGTCAAAGCGGCCAAGGCGGTAAAGGCGCTGCAGAAGGAAGGGCGAGGCATCTCGAAGGACCTCGCGGAGCAGCAGGCTAAGCGAGTGGCCAGAATGAACCGGGCCGCCGGTGGTCGGGGTGGCAGTGGGCGCCTGGGCCGACTCCGCAGAACCGCGGACAACCAGCGGGGGCGGGCGGCGGGCGTGAACGCCAGGGACGAGGCCGTGCCGGAGGCGACGCGGAGGGAGACGTACAAGGCCCTCGGCGACAAGCGCATGGCGGAGCAGGTGAAGGACGTCGAGCGCATGAGCGGCAGGTATCCGGACAGTCAGCGACTGAGCGAAGTCGCCGCGGAAGCAGCCCGCCAAAAGGGTGTCTCCCAGGCCTACTGGGGGACGAGTACGGTCCTCGACCTCGGCGGAAGGGCCGGAGACGCGTGGTCTCCTGCGTATGTGAATGCCAAGGGAAACATGACGGCGCCAGGAGCGGGGATCGGGTCGCAATGGTGAGGTCGAACCCGGCGAAGCGGAGAAGCGGCCTCATGGAGAGCGCTCGCACCCGGCAGGCGCGTCAGGCTCAGGCGCGCGTGCGTGCCGAAGCGCAGCAAGACCTTCGCGGGTCTGCGCGGCCTGGCGATGAAGCGGAAGCCGATCCCGGAGCTGATGCCGATACCGATCACCGGGCCGATGCCGCTGGCTCCGGAACAGATGCGTCCGGCCCAGGAGACGAGAGGTTCCTCAGGCGGGCAGCCCAAGTGCGCTCCGTGCTGCTCGCCATCGCCCTCGTCATGCTGCTGTGGTTCATCGTCGCGATGCGGGACGACAAGACATGGGGACTGGAACTACCAGTGCCCACCTGGGCGTTGGACCTCGCCGCACTTAGCCCGCTGTTGGTGCTGATCCGGTTCTGGAGCCCGGAGACCAGGAGGAAGAGCGACACACTGGAATTCGACCTACGGGTCATCAGCGGTCTCTACTTCCTCATGGCCCTCCTGGGAGCCGTGCTGGGCGGATACGCGCAGCTGTGGCTCGGGGTCGCGATCAGTGCCGCGGTGCAAGCGGGCATCTGGTACACGAACAGACGGGCCCCCGGTCATGGCTGATCCAGTGACCGAACCCGTCTCGCCGCCTACCGGCTACGGGTTCCTCCTGCCCGAGGACTGGGTGCAGATCCCACTGCGGCAAGGAGACGCGGAGGACGCCGTACGTTCCCTCGTCACGTCCGCCTTTGCCCGCGTGCCGGCAGAGGTGCCGCGCGAAAAGCTGACGCCTCTCCGGCTGGAGCTGGAACGCAGACTGCGGGGAGCCGTTGCCGAGGCTCGCGGGGCCAAGGCGTTGGAGATGTATCTGCCGGTGAAGCTGGCGGGGGAGGTGAACCTCGGTGCATCGTTCACAGTCTCCAACGCGCGTCTCCCGGCGCGCTCCGGGCCTGACGGTGTCTCAAGCGGGGTGTCCGACCCTGCGGAGATCGCCGTGCAACTGCTCTCCGCTGACGGTATGGCGAGTGATTCGGAGATGGACGTGAGCAGCGGCGAGGTCGACGGATCCCTCGCGGTTCGCCGAGAGCGCGTCGTGCCGGCGGCCCCAGAGCGTGCCGCGGAGCTCGGCAGCCGCAGGGTGGAGTACCTCGTGGCGGTACCCGGTGACCCCAGCCAGTGGCTCGTGGCCGCTTTCTCCACGATCGGCGCCGGGAACCCCCGAGACGACCTGGCCGATGCGATGGTCGAGTGGTTCGACGCCCTGATGACGACCTTCCGGTGGAGCTGGTCATGACTGAGCCGCTGGTCGAGCTGGAGCACGAGTTCAGCCTCGACATTGAGTACGACCCGAGCCGATGGCTGGAGCTTCCTCCGCGCTGGGACACCGAGGAGTGGCAGGACATCGACGCTTGGACGCGTTCGTGCGCGGGGCTGTTCTGGCGGTCGTACGGACAGGATCCGGGCGAGTCGGGTATCCCCTTCCTCGCGGGTGTGCTGCGGCGCTTCGCGGAAGCATTCGCGCCGGAGCCCTTCGACACGAGGGTGCTCCTGCGTATGTGGGAACCGACCAGCATGCCTCTCCAGGTCTTCAGCATGGTCAAGCCCGCGCAAGGTGACCGCGAGGAGACGCTGCGCTTCCTCGTCGGAGCGGAGGACCCGGACGCTGTCGAGCCCCCGGTGGTCGAGTCCTTCCACACGGAACGCCTCGGGAGGGGGCTGCGGACATTCCGCTACCTCCGGCAGGACGACACCCCCGACGTGATCGCCGCACTCCGCTACGCCTGGCGCGACGAGGAGACCGGCGCCGACGTAGCGCTGTGGACCGCGGCCGAAGACACCGCACGAGTCATCCGGGCCGCCCAGGACATCGAAGAACTGGCGCACAAGGTGAGCGTGGCGGTCTGGGATATCAACCCGAAGGAGGGCACCTCCCCGAACGAGCCGTCGTAGTCGCGGCCACCTAGCGTTCGCCCCGCTCCTCGCCGAAACCCCGAACCCCGAACCTCGAGCCACGAACTGGGACTCCGTACAACCTGTCCGACAGGGAGGTGATCGCGATCCCTGCCCCGATTGCGCCAGCCAGGCCGCGCAGATGCCGCTGGGAGAAGTCGACCAAGATCTTCTCCCCGATCTCTTCACCAGTCACCGGAGACACGGGATGGGCCTGAGAAGTCGTATCTCAACCGATCTTGGAACGTGTGGATCGAACGGAGTTCCTGAACGGTGATTTTCGGG
Organism: Streptomyces sp. NPDC088747; assembly: GCF_044751025.1. Lineage (NCBI taxonomy): Bacteria > Bacillati > Actinomycetota > Actinomycetes > Kitasatosporales > Streptomycetaceae > Streptomyces > Streptomyces sp. NPDC088747. Next base: position 188,259 of record NZ_JBIVKZ010000002.1, on the reverse strand, counting down.
CGGTATGCGCATGAAGCCAGGGGCGAGTGCCCGTTGGTGGCCGTTGCGAGGTGAGGGGCGGTGAGTTCAAGTCGGGCTAGCCTGACGGGCCCTGCTCGCTCGATGGTGAGGAGAGTAAGTGCCCACTCTGATCAACGCTGTTGATGTCCGCCCGCGCGTGTACTACAGGACCATCCAGATCGGCCCCATCCTCTTCGAACAAGCGCCGGCGGAGGACGACATTGTTCAGATCCCCGGGGAAGGCTGGAGTCTTACCTCCAGCGACAACGATTTTTACCCTTTAGTGCGTTTGGAAGTGTGGGACGGGCCCGCTCCTCAGCCATCAGGCTCTTGGGAGTATGAACGGGCTTTCCAATCTCCGATGGCAGATCGTCTCGCGGTGGTCGACTTGGGTGGCGTCTGCTACGGCGAGATCCCGCTGCGGCCTGGGCGCTATCACCTGCGTTTGCTCTGCCGAGGGCGAGATCATGTGGATGCTTTGCTGACTCTAGATCCCTTCCCTCCTGAAAGGCCCCACGAGGATCCCCTTGAGGTGTGGGTCGTTCAGATTTGGCCTAGTGCTGACTGAGGAGCCGCATCTCAACTGACCTTGGAGCGTGTGGATCGAACGGAGTTCCTGGCCGGGTGGTCTTCCGGCGGTACGCCTATGAGGGCAGGGACTCCTGGTAGCTCGGGGGCGCGATCCCCTTCCGAGCGGTTCCCGGAGGCCCTGTTGTCGTTGTTGTACGCGCCCGAGCCCGTTGATTTCAACTCGCTTGCCGTGTCGTGCGATTGCGCCGCGCACGTGTACGGCAACGCGGCCGATCATCCGGATCGGGTGCGCCGGTATCCGTCGGACATGACGGACGCGGAGTGGGCGGCCATCCGGCCGTTGTTGCCGGTGCCGGCCCGGCTTCAGGGGCGGGGCGGACGGCCCGAGGGCTACTGTCACCGGCAGCTGCTGACGCGGTCCGTTACCTGATCGCGGGCGGCAATCTCGTGGCGGGCGATGCCCGCGGACTACCCTGGCTCGGGCCGGGTTTACGCATTTTCCGCCGGTGGCGCGAGCACGGGTTGATCGCCGAGTTCCACGACCGGCTTCGCGGGAAGGTCCGTGAGCGCGAGGGCCGTGAGGCCGAGCCCATGGCGGGGATCATCGACGCGCAGTCGGTGCGGGCGCCGCGACGGTGCCGGCCGCCTCACGCGGCTACGACGGCGGGAAGAAGGTGCCGGGCCGCAAGCGGCACATCGTGACCGACTGCCTCGGTCTGCTCCTGGTGGTCGCGGTCACCGCCGGGAAGATCGGCGACCGGGACCCCGCGGCGGGCCTACTGACTCGGCTGCGCCGCCTGCCCCGCGACATCACCCTCGTCTGGGCCGACGGCGGCTACACCGGCTCCCTCGTCGGCTGGTGCCGGGACAAACTCGCCCTGACGTTGGAGATCGTCAAGCGCACCGACGACATGACCGGGTTCGTGATGCTGCCGAGGGTGGGTGGCAGAGCGCACGTTCGCGTGGCTGATGAACTCCCGCCGCCTGGCCCGGGACTGCGAGACCCTGCCCGCCACCAGTGTGGCAATGATCCGGTGGTCGATGGTCACGCGGATGAGCCGGCGTCTGGCACGGCCACGGGCCGCCGGCCGGCACTGAATGCCGCCGACGCCGACGCCGACGCCGACCCAAGGCCCAGCTCCACCGCGATCTCCTTGGCCCGAAGCGGCCCGTGACCCGGATATCTCTGCTGTTCCAGCACGCCCAGAATCCGCTGATAGTCCGGCGCCAGAACCGTCGCCAGCAGCCCTTCCCGCCAGGGCGGCGCCGTCGAGCCCGGCACCGGCGCGAGCAACGGCGCCGCTTCCTCCTCCGCCTCGGCCGAGGTCACGACAGTGGACTCCGCCACAGAAGCTGCCAGGGCCTCGACCAGTTCCTCCCGCACGATCAACTGCCGGTCCAGCTCGATCTCCGCGGCCTCCAACCCCTCAGCCAACCGTGCGACTTCCTCCCGCAAACCCTCCACTCGCACGCGGGCAGCCGACTCCCGCTCCTCCAGCATTCCCAGCACCGACGCCACCGCATACACCTCGACCATGAAGCGGACACAAGACGTCGGCATGCCTCCCTCACCCCGCGCGAAACCATGCCTGAACAGCGGAAATCCAGAGATCACGTTCGGTTGGGATACGGCTTCAGATCCCCAGTGAGGATCAGGCCCCAGACCTGGTGTTTCTCTGTCGGGGTGGCGGCATTTGAACCCACGACCTCTTCGTCCCGAATGAGGGTCGGGCGAGGCCGACACATGTGGGTCTGGCATTTTGACTGGTCAGGGCCCTGGTGTCGAGAGGGCTCGCAGGGGGTCGGGAGGGCTCGGGGAGCAGATCGGCTCCCAGATGGCTCCCGGAGTTGTACGGCGAGGACCTCGGAATCCCGATGACACCGACCGCGCTCTGTCACACCGTGCCCTTTGCTACGGCATCGAAGGCGTCGCCACTATTGTTCGTGCGCCTCAGCTCGGAGGCCAAGTTGGCCGAGGCCCTCCTCGACGACCAAGTCAATGACATGCGGGGGTATCGGCTTCGAGGATCGAACGGAAACGTTCAGCTCCACTCGTACGTCGGCGCCCTGCGCGGCGAAAGGCAGCACTGCCACTTTTACGACATCGCGAACTTTGTCGGCCGGGACATCTGTAATACGCAGTCGCAGACTGGTGGGCCCTGCTGGGGGCGTCCTTGGTGCTGGCTCCTCCGAGACTGTCGGCTCTCTGGTTTCGGGGGCAACAGTCGTTCCCGTCCCCGTGCTACTGGCGACAGAGGGATGCGCGGGAGGTGCCTCCAGGCCCCGCAAAGCCTGGGCGCGGGCGGCCCGTACCAGCCAGGTGCCCGGCTGGAAGTCGATTTCATCCGGTGAGATCTGCTCCCCGATGCGGACCACTGCATCGGCCGCTTGCCAGGTGGAGCCCGAAATCAGGCCGAAGACTCCACGCTTTACCCCCTCCGCCAGACAGTCACGCAGCACTTCGGTAGACGCGAGTTTCGGAAGCCTTGGGAAGCGGCGGAACGCTTTGAGTAGGTTCTCCGTCTCGACGGCCTCCACGTCTGCCGGAAGCAGGTTGAAGCGGTCTGATAACAACGCAGCCGGAGCAAGCCTGTCCAGTAGACCGTCACCCGAGCGCAGCCGTTCCGTAACTCTGGAGGTGACGGTCTCGCTGGCGCGGGCGGCCCCCAGGTCGAGGTGCTGTGTGGTGGGCGGAGAACCGCCAGTGCCATTGGCAAGCAAGAACGCATGGCGGTAAGCCATGGTGAGCAGCGCAGGAAGTCGATCCTCAGCGCGTGCAACCCTCTCTCGCAGGTCGGCCTGCTGTTCCTGATTGAACCGCTTCAGCCGGTGTACGTCATCGCGCAGTTCGCGCATCGCCGCCAGAGTCCGTGCTAGTGCACGGGCACGGCCGAGGGCACCGGTGTCGGGAGCGACTACGACCAGTGCGTTCTTGTTGATGCGGCCGGACTGGTCGTACTCGCTCAGGATCCGGTGGGCCGCGTCCCCAACGATGCCTGGTTCGGAAGGCTCGACCCGGTGCTCGGGATCGAGCAGAGCGAGTGTCAGACGAGGTTCGTCACGGACGTCCGCAGAACTCAGGACGCCGGTCTGGGTGCGCCAAGGGGACTTGGCCGGAGCCACACTCTTGGTGGCCTCTTCCAATAGCTCGGCGATAGTGTCCTCGGGGACAGCGCTCTCGCGCTCCACGATGACCTTGTTCAGGTTGGGCTCGGTGGTGAAACGGTAGCGGCCGCCCTCGTAGCGCATGTACCAGGCGACATTCTTGACGGTGTCCCGGACATCCTCAAGGGCGCCGCGAGACAGCCCCGGACGGCCCACGCCGACGGTCATCTGGGCGTCGGACGCCCCCAGGACCCTGTCGGAGCCGAAGGAGTTGACGAAGGCTGTCGTGGCGAGCTTGGTCGCGAGTCGCAGCTTCTCGATCTCGCCGCCGCGGCGCTGGTCCTCAATGCGGGCTCGCGAATCCTCGCGAATGATGTCGGCGTTCAGAGCCGACAGGTAGGAACCACCGGTGATCTTCAAAATCTCGGCCCGCACCCCAGGATCATGAAGAGGGATGTCTCCCGAGTGGATAAGTGGGGAGACGCGCCCCTCCGCATGGAGAGCCTTGATGGTATGTGCGAGGGTGCGCAGTGCTCCGCGCGTGCGCTGGAAGCCGGACAGCGAGCCCCAACGATGGGTGAGCAGGTCGATCAGCTCGGGGTGGAAGGGGTAAGCGGCCTCGATGCGGTCGCGGTAGACCGGATCGCGGTAGACAGCGGGGAGAGCGTCACCGAACTGCTCGGCGTAGTAGTCGCCGTAAGCATCCGCGACCGTACGGCGTTGGGCAGGAGTCCCAGTGCTCTGGAACAGCCGGGTGTGCAGGACAGGGAAGATGTCATCGCCCTCGACCGGAGTGATGACGTTCTCCGTCCGGCCGAATATCTTTGCCAATCGCTCCAGCAGATCCTCGTGATTGATACCTGTGAAGTCTTCGAGGTGGGAAGCGGTGAGGGTTGCGACAAGGCAGGCGCCAGGGGTATTGGCAACCGCGGTGGTCAACTCCTTTATGAAAACCAGCGTGTTGGTGGTCAGGGCACCTTGATCGCCATCTGCGGTGATGGTCTTCGCCAGGTATTCGAGAGTCTCGTCCATGAGAATGAGGCAAGGCGTGTAGCGCTTGAGTAGGGCCACCAGATGAGCGGTGGAGGTTGCTTGGCGGGCCTCGTCCTCGGCCCGGACGTCTTCGTATGCCTCTTGCCCGCCAAGTTGAAAGGCGAGATGGCCAAGCAGGGTACGGCCTGGGGAACGGTTTGCCTCGGCACGATCCGGGCTCAGAGCGGAGCCGTCGAGGACTACGACAGTTGCCTGTGGAAGGCGGCCCTCCGTGAGCGAGGGGGCGAGCTGGCGGGCGAGCCGGGTACGCGACAGAGCCCGGGCGCTGCCAAAGAGGTGGTAGGCGGAAAGCAGGGTGTGGGTCTTTCCACCACCGAACTCCGTCTGCATCCTATGTACTGCCTTGGCAGCGGGGTCGCCGGCCAGTCGATTTCCAATCTCGACAAGAGCAGTGCGCAGATTGTCCGTCAAATACGTCTTCTGTACGAAGAGTTGGGCATCGCGGTAATCCTGAGGTCCCTCTCCCTTGCTGACCAGGCCCAGGTCCGCGGCGAACAGCCCCTCGTCGAAGGAGCCGTTGGCGATGTCCTGGTGCGGAGGGGCTATCTCGTTCCAACTCTTGAGGCCAGCCACGGGGTGGACTTTCCTTTCGTTGCGTGAGGTCTGGGGCGGCATCAGGGTTGGGTGCCAAACAGAGTGAGCTCCTCGAAGTCCGGGGAATACTTGGCAGCCCGTTCTGCCAGGTCCTCGCGGTTGCCGCCGAGACCGAGCAAGAGCGTGCGCTCCCGAGAACCTTCTGGCAGGAGCTGAGTGACGGCGGTGACTAGTGCCCAGAAGGCAGGCTCGGTGCCCGCACCACTGGCGCCGAGTAGTGCGTCGAGTTCTTGGCGGCGACCTTCGTCATAGAGCAGGCAGGCGGAGTGCATCACATCTACCCAGGAGGGACGCTGGCCGAGTGTGATGCCACGGCGCTCGTGAGGTCCAAGCAGCTTGTAGTCGGAGCCGGACTTGCCTATCAGACCTCCCCGTACGGTGAGGGCGTCCAGGTGAAGGTCGAAGGCGCGGCAAAGCATGTATGCCTCGTCCGCGGGAATTGCCAGACCGTCGTACGCCCAACGCCACGTGAGATAGAAGAGCGCACGACTGTCCAGGCGCTCCAAAGACTCGCCTCCGGTGAGCGACCTGGTGGCGTGCCGGGCCACAGCTTGACGAGCCAGCACCATCAGCTCGTCGACCCCTACTTCGTCTCCCGACAGGCGCAGAACACGGGAATAGCGGGCGAAGACTTCGAAGGCGGGGCCGATGGCCGAGACGAAGTAATCGGCGCCGGACAGTTTCATGTCATCGAAGACAGCGAGGCGTTCGGCGATCCGGGCATCCAGGTCGCGCACCACATCGTCGTAGAAGCCGTCGGTGGCATCACCCACCTTGCGGCAGACCAGCACCACTGAGGAAGCCAGCACCGAGCCGACGTTGTCGGTGGTGCGTCCTGCCCTTTCGGACTGCATCGGCCATGACGTCGTGACCTTCAGGCCGGCCCGGCGCAGGGCGCGCAGCAGGTGTTCCCAGGCGGCGTTGTCGGTGTGGGCGAAGACCAATGAAACGATGCCGTCGTCCGCGACGACCCGGGCGACCTCGTCCAGAGCGCGCTGAAGGCGGCCCTCGAACTCGTCGCGGGATATGTACTCGGCGGAGTCGCGCTGGGCCCGATTCTGGATTACCTCAGCACGCTTGGGGGTCAGTGCGGTGGCGAAGAGTTCGGGGTAGAGATGTCCGATGGACCTCTTGAGCCAGACGTAGAAGAAGTCGGAGAGGTCGCCGTACTGAAAGGCGTCGTAGTAGGGCGGGTCGATGATGACTGCATCGAACTCGCCGTCGGCAAAGGGGAGATGCTGAGCATTGGCGCGCTGGACTCGAGAGGGATTGCCTTCGGTGGCAGCAGCACAGTGGCGCAGGGACTGGGTGATCCAATTGAGGGCGCTTGACCAACCGCTCGGCCCACCACTGAACGGGTCGATCTCGGTGAAATCCCAGGCCATACGGATGGCTTGCTGGGGGAAGGTACTGCGTGGCGCTTCCACGGTGGGCCGCCAGGTGACGAAAGATGAGTTGTAGTCGACCACCCGGTCGACCGCCAGTCCCAGATAGGTTGCCAGAGCCAGGGCCCGTTCCGGCTCTGTGCCGCTCTCGAGTATCGCCGCGTGGGCGGACCGAACGGCCTGGGCCAGTATGGCGAGGACCAACCGCTGGCGGGGGGTGAACATGCCCGCCCAGGTGTCGATGCCGTACGTGAGATTCGGGTAGCGCCGATACTGGGAACGCGTCACCAGTTCGTCTGGGATGGCGCTGGTTCCATCCGGATGGTCTTCCAAGCTCTGCACCATGGCTTCGGCCTGCTCGACCGCGGCATGGTCGGCAGCTATGGGCTCTCGGTAAATGCGTATCCCGTCGGGATCGATGTCGAGGACTGCATAGAGGTAGTGACCGAAGCCGTGTTCACGTGCATAGCCGCGCAGTTCCCGGTCTGGACGGGTGGTCCCGCAGACCGGGCAAGTGACAGTCACCTGGGAGCCGCGACTCGTCTTGGTGCCGAGTTTCCAGTCGCTGCCGTCGGCAGGCGGGCCTTCTGCGAGGCGCAGTTCGATCCGGTCCCGTCGTATGTCGTAGTCGAGACGAATCCGGTGCCGGTTAGAGTCGGCGAGCTTGCGCGAGGAGATCAGCGGAACCGTCCGGCCACAGTGCGGGTCTGCGCACGGCACGGTGCGGGCCCAGAAGTACACGGCGGGCCTTGTACCGTCCTCACCGCGCGGAAGGGCCTCGGTAAGCCGAGCGTCCGCCGTCTCGCTTACCCACTGGCCCCATAGGGCCAATTCGTCTATGAACGGTCGCCCGCCGTCCTCGCCCACACCGCCAAAGAGAGCGGGGTACTCCAGGACGCAGCGCTGGATGAGATGGGCTACGGGGTTGATGTCGACAGCGGTGGTGTCGCACCCGAGGCGCGCGGCTTCCAGCGGGATCGCGCCTCCTCCGGCGAAGCAGTCGAGGACCTTGGGGGGACGCGCGGGCCAAGCGGTGGCGAGGGCAGTGCGCAGCGGGGCCATATAGGCAGGTCGGGAAGAAGCTTCGAATGGAGCGGCCTGGCCGAGGTCGGTGAGCAGCCTCTCGCGGGCGGGCGTGCTGTCGGGCCCAGGGTCGGGGACCAGACTGGCGAGCACCACGCTCCGGGCCATGGCGAGGGGTCTACGAGCCCACCACAGGTGCATGGTGGAGATGTGGCCGTGTCGCAGGTGCTTTTCCCGACCAGAAGCCGCATTGACGGGGGCTAGCGGGAGCTTCTCTTCGATGAGCGCACGTTTCACTGTGTGTCTCCTCCCGCGGTTTGTGCTGCGTCGATGACGGATCCTGGGGCGACGCTGTAGCGCACCTCATGCGTGGGCCGGAAGTTCCCGGCAAGGGCGACGGCCGGATCCTGGATGCGGTAGAGCCGGGGATGATCGGTTGCGCAGTCGAGCACCACGTAAAGCCAGTAGGCGGGCCCGAATTTGCCAGCAGCGATGTACTCGGACCAGGTGAGTTCGACGGACCCCACCCCGGCGCGCCCCTTCACCTCGATATATCGGGTGGTTTCGGCTCGCTGGGAGACAAGGTCGAAGCCTAGGTTGTCGGCTTCGACAGACCTGAGGTCTTCGGAGCCACGTGCATATTCGTGATCCATGCTGACTTGCACGGCTATCCGTTCGATCTCTGGATCGCTGAGTCCGCGCCCATTCCCCGTGCGCTCAGCCCAGGCATCGACGGGATTGGATGATGAGGGCGTAGGTAAGAGCAGTGCCTGGGCGAGGACGGTGACAGGCCCGCGGTCAACTTGCCGCGTGCGAGCCGTGTCTGCGATCCGCCTGTCACGGCGTTCGAGTACTGTCCGCCGAATGAGCTCCGTCCTGCGATGACGGCCCTCGGCGCCGGCTCTCCCCGCCTCCAACTCCTCATCTAGATCCAGCAGTTCAGCGTCGTAGCGAGCCAGCAATGTACGGAACGAAGCGGTGAGGAACTCCTCTTGAATGTCGGCGGTGCGTGCACGGCGCTCTCGCACTTCGCGCAGTCGCGCCTCGTAGACGTTGCCTCGCGCCCACGCGATGAGCTGGGACTCAGGACGGGCAGGCGCCAATCCTTCTCCAGCCGGCTGCGCGGGTTTCCCAGGCAGTAGGTCGTACAGTGCGCCGCTCGTGGGGAGGAACTCGCTGGCGGCCTCGATGACAGAAGCCATGCTGCGGTGGACCGTCGAGCGATGACCGTCGGCGACTTCGCCTTCCAGGATGTGCAGCAGCGCGGGAGTACTGAGTCCGGGATCATGGAAGACGGCGCCGCGCTGCAGAGCGCTCGCAGTCTGCTCGATGACCAGGTCCAAGATCGCCTCGAACAAGGGGTGCCCGGGACCGCAGAGTTCCGCTCGGGGCGCCCCGGACTCCGCGTCCTGAGCCAGCCGCTGGACGGCGACACTTTTATCGAAGGTGACTCGCTCGTAGCTGGGCTGTAATTGGCGTAACGTGCCGAGATCACGGTCGCGAGCGATCAGGATGTCGGGGGTGCGGGAAACCCTGACACTGGCATGGTCCAGCCGTTCGCGCGCCTGGCCGTTCAGATGGTCGACGGCGTCAAGGAAGAAGCGTTTGAGATGTTCGGGAGGCAGTCGCCGTTCCTCCGCCCGGGCCGTCTCCTGGCGCTGTATCCGCCAGTCGATATGCCCTGTCACTAGGGCTTTCTCCGAGAGCGCGCGCATGCGCGCGATGAGCTGCTCGTCGAACTCGCCGTCGTCGGCCCCGAATTGGGCTGCCGCATCCTCGGATGTCCTCTCGCCTGATACGACGGCCTCGAGCAACTCGGGGAGCCGGTACCCGGAAAGAATCTCGCCTATAACGTCGAAGACCTGGTCTCCCAGGGCTTCGTTCTGTCGCATCGTCTCGATCTTTCCGAGCACCGTGGCCAGTACGTGCCCCTCTTTGGTATTGGCCGCGACGAGATTGAAGATGTGAACGTCCTCGGTCTGGCCGATGCGGTGCACTCGTCCCATGCGTTGTTCAAGACGGTTGGGGTTCCACGGGATGTCGTAGTTGACCATGAGGTGGCAAAATTGGAGGTTTATACCTTCGCCAGCCGCCTCAGTGGCAACCATGATTTGTGCATGTTCCCGGAAGTCACGCTCAGCCTGAACCCGCTCTGCCGGACGCAGGCCACCGTGGATGACAGCCACGTCGAAGTGCGGGGACAGCTCGTGGACCAGAAAGTCCAGGGTGTCCTTGTGCTCGGTGAAGACCAAGATCTTCTTCGAAGCGTCGTCGCCGACCCCGTACTGATCCAGGATCTTCCATAACTCCTGGAGCTTGATCTCCCCGCCCAGAAGAGCTGTCTCCTCGGCTTGTGCAAGCAGCGGGCGAAGAAGGCCGAGTTCAGCCTCGATCTCCTCAGGGGCCCTGAAGAGAGAGAGCTGATCGAGAGCCTGCTCCTCGAGTGCCCAGCGCTCGTCCTCGGGGCGGTCACCGTTGGTGTTCTTGTCCGGCACGGGCCAGGTGACGTCCGTAGTTGTCGCCGTCGGCTGTTCCAGTTCCCGCTCCAGGCGCTCCACCCTGCGTTGCAGGGTTCGGCAGATGGCCCGTACAGAGGACGCCAGCCGCCGTTGCATGGTCGTGAGGGCGAAGCCGGACACGGACGCACGGCCGCCGTCGGTGCGCTCACGACGGATCTCAGCGAGACCCTGGGTGATGAACTGTGACACCCGGATGTACAGGTCGAGCTCGGCACCGGCGAGGTCATAGGCAACCGTGTGCGCGAAGCGTGGCCGGAAGAGGGGGTGGCCCCGCAGGTCCACCATCTGCTCCTTGGTGGTCCTGGAGTAGTGGTGCGGCATGATCTCTACGCGGTCGGGGCATCGGTCGCCATATGCGTCGCGATCCAGAAGCCGCATCAACCCCCACAGGGATTCTTCGCGGCCCGAGTGGGGAGTGGCCGTCAGGAGCAGCAGTCGTTCGGCGTGACGCGCAACGCGTTCAGCGGCCTTGTACCGGCCGGTGCGGTTGTCGATCGCCCCACGCTTGTTGATCTTCAAGGTGTAGCCGTGGGCCTCGTCGAGAACCGCCAGGTCCCAAGGGCGCTGTGCGGCGGCGAAGGATCCGAGGACTGCCTCAGTCTTCAGCAGATCGCGGGAGACGATGAAGACGCCGTCCGACTCCCAAGGGTTGGCCATGGGGTCGGCGTCCAAGGTGTCCCTGGTTAATCGGCGGGACGCGATCCGGAAACGCTCGTCGAGTTCGCGCTGCCACTGGAAGCCGAGATTGGCGGGTGCCACGATCAGCACCCGGTCGGCCGCACCGCGGAGTTGAAGCTCCTTGATGTAGAGCCCGGTCATGATCGTTTTGCCAGCCCCAGGATCATCAGCGAGCAGGAAGCGTAGCCGAGGCTCCTCCAGGAACCTGCCGTATACCGCCTCGAGTTGGTGCGGCAGCGGCTCGATGCTCGAGACGGAAAGAGCTCCCATATCGTTCTGGAAGCGCGTACGGATCCTGCGGGCTTCCACGCCAAGCCGGAAGACCCGCGCGTCCGAGTCGTACGGGCGCTCTCCGCCTGCGTCGACCACTTCGATGCCCGGGAGCTCATCCTCAGGCAGACTGACGCTCCGGAAGTCCCCGGCGTCGCCTTTGACGAGGAACTCCCAGTAAGTGCCTGGTTGAACCTGGACCACGGTGACAGGCTCGGTGTGTCCCGGCAGCCGTAATCGTGCGCCCGCGATCAGCTTCTGCGGATCGAAAATTGACATCTACGCCCCTCCCCCGACAGGCCGCTGCGCCTCTGGTGCGCCTCGACGACTCGTAGATCCGGAGAGCGTACACACCTTCGACAGAGAGTCACCCTTCAGGGTCTGCCTCAACGGCCGGTATGTACAGGAGGGTTGAGGGTTCGGTTGCGCCTTTCCGGCGTAACCTGCGCAGGTGACGGTGAGGATTCCCAGATTGGCTCAGCTGCTCGACGCGGATTTCGACGGCCTGGATCGAAGCCATCTGGTCGAGCTTTGCGACCAGCGTGCGGCCGAAGACGTGGACCTGGACTTCAAGCAAGACAACGCGTACACCAAAGACGCCGATGGACTGGACGAGTTCGCCAAGGACGTGACGGCCATGGCCAACGCGCGAGGTGGCCTGATCGTTGTCGGCATCACCGAGAATGACCAGGGCAACGCGGAGTGTCTGAACCCCATCGCGGTCAGCGACAAACTGCACAACCAGCTCGTCCAAGCCCTACGCAGTCGCGTGTTCCCCTTCCTGCCCCCGGACTTCCGCATACGCATGATCGCTGACAGCCCCACCACTCCGGACCGTGGCTACATCCTGATCGGGGTTCCGCGTAGTCCGGTCGCCCCGCACGCCGTCCGCCCCACCGGAGGCAAAGGGCAGCAACGGTACGGGTATGCGCGTCGCCTGGGACGGACCACTGCCTGGTTGGACGAATCAGAGATCGCGGCCCTCTATCGCGACCGCTTCAAGCTGGCAGAAGATCACTCCCATCGGGTAACGGCACAGTTTGAAGACGACTGTGCATGGTTGACAGTTCCGGCTGACGGCAGCATCAGGCTGGACATTTCTCTGGTCCCCACGGGACGAGCCGAGCGTCGCATAGACCGCACTTTCCTCCAGGATGTGCGGGGATTCCTCGGCGCATTGACACGCTCCGGGGGCGCCCCGTCGGCTGCTCTGCCCCGCGATCTACTGGGCCACGCCCCGGTGATCCGCCGAGGCCGCATGCGGATCTCCGGACCTGGCGTCCAAGCCGTCTGGCACTCCGACGGCAGCGCTCACCTTCAGGTCGCTCTGACTTCGGACCCCGCAGCAGAGGATGCTGGCCCCGTGCTGAACCTCACCCTTTTGGAATCTAGCGTGCTCTACGGGCTTCATCTCGCGTGCGCCTATGCAGAGTGGGCTGGAGCCTACGGAGATGCCGATGTACTCGCCAGCACTTCATCTCCTGACCAGGTGTTCTTGGACCGCACGCCGCTCAACGGAACCGCCCGCTTCGTGCCGGGGGTGCCAGTGTCGAGTGATACGGGAAGCCCCTGCCATCGCATCGGATATCTGGAAGCCCTGTGCAATGGAAGCACGCAAGTGCGCACGATGGCTCACGCCATTTCATCCGATTTGCTCGCCGACTACGGTGTGTATGAACCGACTCTGCTGAGGCCAGACGCAACTGTACGGTCGGAACGCCTCGCGCAGCGCGAGCGAGCCGAGATGGAAGCGTGGCTCGCGTCCACGGCAGGCTCGAACTGAAACGATCCTGCCTCAGCGGCGCCTTAATTCAGCCGACGCCGACAGAGGGTTGCCCAAAGACGCTTTCCAAATGTTCGTCTGGGGGCTGGGGAACGATCAGGAACGTTCCGACCTGCGGCGGAGGGTGGCCGGGGGTAGGCGGCGGCCGGTGCTGACAGGAGTGAATGCAACCGGAGAGCCACGTTGTCCCTGCTAAGCGGCGGACTGGGGCCGCGTCCAAGCCGCACTGGCAACGAGCTGTCGCTCGGGGTTCAGCCGGCGTCTTCCTCACCGTTCAGGTGCCGCATCGCGTATGGGCGCTCGTCTGGGTGCCGCGCAAGTCGTGCCATCATCCAGGCAGTGCGGGCGTCCATCCCCGGCTCGAACTCGGCCGCCAGGCAGCGGGCCTGCCACGTCGTCCGAGGCGCGAGCACCCAGCGCACGAGCGAGAACCGCACGCGGCCGGTGCCAGCCGCCTTCCCCGCTGACCTGGGTTCATTCTCCTGCGACGGGTCGGCGCCGTCCGGTGCGTGCGATGTTGTGTCGGCCACGCCGCGAGTGTCGCGGCGTGGCCGACCTCTACGGAGTCGAACAGCCCGGTGACCACCGGAAGGAGCTGCGGAGACCGCCGCTGTTGACGTCCAGGGCGGTCGCGTCGTTCGCCGTCACCGGGCCCATGCCGCCCCGCTTGGAGTCCGATCCGGACATGGCCGACTCGCGCCCTTCTCGCGCTGGCTCAGGATGCTCAGACTGCCGTACACGGACCTCTGGGGGAGGGACTTGGATCGTGGCTGGGCGTAAACGGGGCGCGGCTGCGCGCCGCTGGCGGGCGGCGCGGCTGAAGTCGGTGGTAGTGGGCGGTGGCTTGATGCTGGTCCTCATGGTGGTGTTCTGGTCGCGGGTGTGGCCGTACATCACAGGGGGCCTTGCTCATCGGTGGCGTCGTGTCGGCGGGGTGGTGGCTATGGCGTAGGGACCGGCTCGTCCGCGGGCGGGACCGTCGCTGGCGGCAGGAAGAGGCGGTGAAGGCCGGTCACCGGACACTCGCCGAGGTGGACGCGATGACCGGCACAGAGTTCGAGGAACTGGTCGCGAGTCTCTGCCGGCGAGACGGGTGCATTGACGTCCGGCGGGTAGGTGGTGCGAACGACAACGGCGCTGACGTTGTCGGCCGCCTCCCGGACGGCCGGAGTGTGGTGATCCAGTGCAAGCGCTACGCGCCGACCAGCACGATTGCGAGCCGTGAATTGCGCGATCTGCTGGGCGCCAAGGTGCACTTCGGGGCCGACCTGGCCGTGTTCGTCACGACCACGCGGTTCAGTCGCCCCTCCGAGAAGTTCGCGCTGCACCACGGAATTCTCGCCGTGCACCGGGATCACCTCGGGCTGTGGAACAACGGGGCCTCGTTGCTGTCCCTGGGTGAGGTGAACGGCCAAGGGCAGGGCGACTCCCGTCACCGAGCGCGCTGGAATCAGGTGTACGGAAAGTGACCGGCCCCGTGAGAGGACGAGGCCGGTCACGCTTCTCGGCCGCCTTGACGTTGTACCGCCTCTACACCGCGCGTAGGCAGAGCGCGGCTCCACCGCCGCCGTGCTCTGCCGTCGTCCAGAAGCCCCGCGATGCAGCATCAGCCGCGTTGGAAGACGTCCCTCGGGCTCTCTAGAGCGGCAGGAGGTTCGCAGCGAGGCTGAGGCTGGCGTTGTTTCGTCCAGGGGCGCGCGGTTACACGCGGGCGGGTACGCCGGCTAGGCCGTCGTCGCCATCCTCGTCGTCTTCGCCGTGTTTCTTGCGGTCGCGGGCCCCGTCGAGACTGTCCAAGTCAACGCGGAGGAAGTCCGCGAGGGTGCTGGCGGTCTCCGCTCCGGCCGAGGCGCCGGGCAGGCCCTCGATTCGCAGGCCAGAGGTGGTGTGGGCTACCGAGTAACCCAGCTCCTGGAGGACGCCGGTGAGTGCGTGATGCACGTAGGCACGCGTACTGCGGTGCAGGAGACCGGCGCGTCCGTCGGCCAGTCCTTCGGTCTGTTCACGTGCTGCGGCTGAGCGCGCGGTGGTGGAGACGAACCACTCCAGTGACGCGGCCCTCGTTCGGCTGATGTGATCAGTACGCCGACGGCCCGTGTGCGGTCGTCCGTGTCCGCGACGGGGAGTCCCATGCCTTTGCAAAGGATCTCCAGTTCGGTCGCGATTTGGTTGCCGTCGTGACGGTGGTTGCCCATGCGAGGAGCGCTTGTCAGGAATTACTGACCGGCGGCTCCGCCGAGTGGCCTCTGTCCCATGTAGTACTCCAAGGTGACCTGCATCCCGTGGAGTGTTTCCACCAGCCGCTCAAGCTGTGTCTTGGTGTCCTGCAGCTCGCTTCGGTAGGACGCCGCGAGCTGTTCGGCCGCGACCCGCCCCTCTTTCTCCTTGGCGAAGCGACGAACGGCTGCCGGGGGGAGGCCGCGGTCTCCCCCGTTGGGAGAGCCGGGAATACCGAGCTCTCGCCTACGCCTCTGTACCCAGCTGCCTACGGTCTTGCGTGAGATCTCGTACTCGTCGCACAGCTCCGCTACGGTCTTGCTCTGGGCGATCACGAGATCCGCCAGTTCAGCGCGCTTCTCCGGTGACAACGTGGACTTAAACGTCACGACGTACCTCTTCCTTTTCGATCAGGGACTGTCTCAGGCGAAGTAACTCCGCCTTGGCTGGAGGGGTGCGAGAGTAGGCGGAACCCCATCCGACTGTGTGACTAATGGCGCTGAAGGTGACGCACCGTCAACGGGATGAGCCACGTCCAGCGCGCTCACCGGCCTTCGCTGGAGGCGGTGGGTCGGGGGTAGGCGGCCGGACGTGGCGAGGGCACCAGGCCCCCATTGTCGGTGGCTTCCGGTATCAATCGGTGTGGAAGCGATCGTGGATCACGGTCGCGTGACCGCAGGGACGGGGTAGCTAATGACTGATCAGCCGGTATTCGTCCTGGGTAGCGATCTGCAGGCCCTGGAGCCAGCCGCGTTCGAGACCGAGGCGGAGTTCCAAGAGCTTCTCGCACGCCATCCTCGGGTGCTGGACTTCGGCTCTCTGGCCGATGGCCAGCCGTTGCGGCTGGTGTTGGTGGCGCGGGAGATGGGTGTCCCGACGAGCGCGGAGGGCGGTCCGGCGTACTGGCTGGACCACCTCTTCGTCGACGCCGACGGGGTACCCACGCTGGTCGAGGTCAAGCGGGCCACCGACACCAGGATCCGCCGCGAGGTGGTGGGTCAGATGCTGGACTACGCGGCGAACGGGGCGCGTTACTGGCCTGGGGCGCTGCTCCAGCGTTCCTTCGAGGAGACCTGCGTCGCGGACGGTCGATCGCTGGAAGAGGCGTACGGGGAACTGCTCGGCGACCGCTCCCCGGAGGAGTTCTGGACGGCGGTCGAGGAACGGCTGGCCGCCGGGCAGATGCGGTTGCTGTTCGTCGCAGACCGGATCCCGCTGGAGCTGAGGGCGATTGTCGAGTTCCTGAACCGGCAGATGCGGCAGACCGACGTGTACGCGGTCGAGCTGACCCAGTACCGAGGCGACGGAGACCTCCGCGTTCTCGTCCCGCGGGTCCACGGGGAGGTTGCCACGGCGGCGAAGTCCCCATCCGGCCGGCGTTCCATGCAGCGGACCACGCGTGACGAGATGGACGCGGCGATTCGTCATCGCCTCGCGTCAGAACCCAGGCGGATCGCGACCGCACTGCTCGATCACGCCGCGACCAGGGGACGGTTGGAGGGCGGTACGGCCAACTACCCGAGTATGTCCGTCTACTATCCCGTAGCCGGCCTGCGGGTGCCGATCTGGACGCTTTCCCTGTACGACAACCCAGCGAAGGAAGAACTCGCCTTCAGCTTCGGATCGATCACTCATCACCTCGGCCTCGACGGTGCGACCGTCTTCTCGGATTCGCTGCCAGCCATTCCCGAGTTGGAGAAGAAGCTGGAGGTACAACGGGAGAAGGGCTACAAGGGCTGGCCGTCGGTCTCGCTGGCCGCTCTTGCCGCCCAACCCGGTGCGGTGGAGGGCGTCCTGGCCACGATCCAGCAGCTCATGGACGGCCAGGGAGCCTCCGCTTGATCGCCTCGATGGCGCTGTCGGTCAGTACCGGCTTTGCGATCACGCAGACCTGGCTCCGGGCCCTCCGGGGGCAGCGCCATCGGACCGATCACCGCAGCTCACACGGGCAGGCAGGGGACTGCCTGAAGGCTGGGCTGGATGTCAGTGCTGACCCTCGCGGATTAAGGTGCGGGATGTGCAGCGCCCTCTGGTTTTCTTCGACCTCGACAACACCCTCGTGGACCGATGGGGAACGCTCGCCGACTGGGCCACCGAGTTCGCCACTCAGCACGGCCTGGAGGACGAGGAGCAGGCGCACATTTTGGACATGGTGGCCGAGCGGGCCTATCCGTGCACCTTCGACGCGATCCGCACCCGATAGAGGCTGCCCGTGTCGACCGCCGAGATATGGCGCGCGTACCGCACCGACATCGCGGCCTTGGTCAGGTGCTCGGCCGAGGTTCTCGACGGCTTGGACGAGCTGCGTGCGGCCGGCTGGCGGGTGGGGGTTGCGACCAACGGTGCGGTGGACATCCAGCGCGCCAAGCTGCGGGCCACCGGTATCGCCGAGCGCGTGGACGGCGTCTTCGTCTCCGAGGAGGCCGACGCTCGCAAACCGCAGACCCGGCACTTCGCCCTGGCGGCGGTCCGCTGCGGCACTGTGCTGAGCGACGGCGGCTGGATGGTCGGCGACAACCCGGTCAACGACATCGGCGGCGGACGCTCCGCGGGGCTGCACGGCAACGATAGCTCCTGGCCACCGGACGATCCCGGGCCGGACCACACGGTGCCGCACGCACGCGCCGCCATCGACCTGCTGCTCCTGCACTCAGCCGACCACGCGAGGACCACGACATGACGTACACCGTCGGGCTGCTGCACCCCGGCAGCATGGGATCCGCCTTTGGCGCTCAACTGCGCGCCGGCGGCCACCTCGTGCTGTGGTGCCCCGACGGACGCAGCGACGCAACCCGCCGCCGGGCCGAGCACGCGGGCCTGGAAGCCGCGGCACTGCCGGAGCTCATCTCCCGCTCTGACATGCTGCTCTCCCTGTGCCCTCCCGCCGCAGCGGAGGAGACCGCCGCCCAGGTAGCCGAGCTCGGCATGGCCAACGCGAGCACGATCTATGTTGAAGCTAACGCCGTCTCGCCATCGCGCGTGCAGCGCATCGCCGACCGCCTGGCCCCGATGCCGGTCATCGATGCCGCCGTGGTCGGATCGCCTCCGGTGGGCGGCAAGTCCCCGACGCTCTATATGTCTGGCCCCGGCGAGAAAGCCGACCGGATTGCCGAACTCTTCGCCGGCACCGACGTGCAGACGCATGTTCTGGGCGACAGCATCGGCCAAGCCTCCGCTCTCAAGCTCGCGTACTCCAGCTATCAGAAGGTCTCCCGTGTGCTGGCCGCCGTGGCGTACGGGGCGGCGGACACGTACGGTGTCGCGGATGAGCTGCTGGTGATTGCCGCCAAGCGCAACCGCAGCTACCTGGTGGAGACCGACTACATCCCCAAGACGGCTGCCCGCGCCTGGCGTTGGGGCCCAGAACTTGAGGACGCGGCGGCTCTGCTCGCCGACGCAGGGCTGCCGGACTCCCTCATGCGCGCTGCTGCGGCGACGCTCGCCCGGTGGGACGGCAACAAAGACGAGCACCTAAATATCGCCGAGGCACTGGAAGTCCTGCGCGTCGAGGGGGGCCTGGACAACCTGAGCTGAGCAGGGTGTATTGCGCCGCGTTCGTCAGGCGCGAGGTGAAGTGGTGCGGACGATGTCGTCGATCCTCTGTGCGGCTTGACGGGGTGCCGTCGCATCCGTGTCCAAACGCAGCTCCCACTGAGCCCAAGGATGAGCCGCAAGATCGGCCCGAGTGGCGTCCCACGTAGTCAGCCGGGCCGCCGTGTCGTTGTCACCCCGCAGGGGTGAGCGTTGGGCGGTGGTCTCCTTGGAACACCACAGCAGAACGCGCACCCAGTGCGCCGGGAAGAGGGCGGTCACCTGCTCGATTCCCGCCATCTGGCCGAGGTGGACGACTGGGGTCCGGCCGACCTCCATGGCCTGTTCGAGCCCGGGCCGGTCGACGACGTAGACATTGCCGTACCGCTCGTTGCAGTAGATGACATCGCCGCGTGCCTCCAGTTCGGCCAGCTGCTCCGATGTGCCCATCCGGTAGCCATCGGTTTTCCCGGTCCCGATCTTCATGCGGGCGAACGGCACGTATCGCGCGTCGAGTTCGGTGAGTGCGGCCGTGATCGTGTCCTTGCCCGCCGCTGGCGGCCCGTACAGCAGGATGCCCTGTCTCACGGGAACATCGTCCCGAAGACCTGGCGCACCTGGTCCGTGAGCGATATCGCGGCGCCGAGCCGGTTGTCGACGACCAAGTGCGGGACGACGGGGCGGAGTTCGAGGTCGATCCCGGTGGCGTACGTGTCCCAGTTCTGGAGTTTCCAGCTGTCCCGGCCAGCGGACCGGAAGCTGATGTACTCGTGCATCGTGTCGAGGTCGCACTGAATCCAGACGACAGCGAGGGTGACGCCACGCGCTTCGCAGCGATTGATCAGGCGCCGCATCCACCGAGGGTCGGTGGTCTCGGAGATGAAGGGCGCGGAGAGTACGGTGCTGATCGCGCAGTCAATGTTCGCGTACGCGGTCTCCAGCAGGCACTGGTACTCCAGCGGGCGGACCTTCTCCCGGTAGAGATCGGTGTGCCGGTCGTTGGGCTCGCTGCCCATTTCAACAAGGAGGCGCTCGACGAGCGGGCGCGTGATCGGGTCCTTGTCGAGGACGGGCCATCCGGTGAGCTGCGACAGGAAGCGCGCGAACTCCGACTTCCCGCTGCCCGCGTAGCCGCCGACCATCATCAGCGTCGGCCGGTTCGGATCACCGCCGGTGTGACGCCGCTTCCAGGCGTTGATGATCCGCTGCTGGACGCCCAGGCCGTCGGCGTCCTCCGCGCTGGGTGCCAGCTGGTGCAACGCCCGTTCCACGGCCAGGACATGGGCGCCGTTCTGCGGTTCGCTAGACGCGGTGAACTTGAGCTTCGTGGCCTCGTCGGGAAGCGCGTTGCGGAAGCCGAGTTCGGGCTCCGTGGCGCGGTACAGCAGGCAGTACGCGCGACGGTAGTGCGGTCCGGGGTAGACCCTCACCCTGCTCGTGCTGCCACAGCGTCTGGAAGTTGGCGGCCGGCACCGTGAGCCCCTCCGGGCCACCTCGCGCAGTTGCTCGCCCGCACCTTCGAGCGTCAGGCCGTGAGCTTCGCGTTGCCGTCTCAGCTTGTCCGGGCGTCACCCTGGGCGACTCTTACTCACCGCGCTTATCGCCTGCCCGTCCCTGGTCATGATCCGGAGCCTAAGTCTGCCTGTCATGAACCCGTGTGTAAGCGGATGTTGAAAAGTCAGACCCACCGGCCATGAGCTGCTGATGAGCAGCTTCGGCAACAGCTTGTGATACTCCGCACACCCCCGAACCGCTGTCATGGTCACACCGACGCGGTCGTCGTTTACCCGCCTCAGTCTCCAGTATCCGTACGCAATCGGAGGGGGCTCCGCGGTGGCTGTCGATGTTGCTGTCCTGCTGATCCTCGGCATCGTGATCGTCTTCATGTGCCGCGGCGGTGGGCTCAAGGCGGGTCACGCCGTGGTGTGTGCGGTGTTCGGCCTCTATCTCGCCGGGACCCACAACGTCGGCCCGTTCGCGAAGGACGTCACGACGTCGGTCGCGGGCCTGCTGTCGGGGCTGAGGCTGTGAGCGCGCCGCCGCCGGCTCGGCACTCGTCCAGCCATCCGAATGACTCCGACGAAGGGAGGCGACCTGTCCTCGATGGCGGGATGGCGGTACGAGAGGCCGAGCGCCGGTACGGTCCGTTCGGCCCTGCGACCGTCAAGCCGTACTCCAGCACGCAGCGGGCGGTCGACGGCGGCTCACTGCTGAAGTTCTACATGGGGGTTGACCCTGAGGGCCGACGTCAGCGTGAGGCCGAGACGGTCTGGCGTGCGGCTCACTGGGGTCTCTCGGTTCCGGAAGTCCTGGCCACAGGGAGGTGCGAGGCTGGATCCTGGTCGGTTTTCCGCATGCTGCCGGGCGTGCCATGTGGCGTGCGTACAAGCCGGGCGATCGAGGAGTACGTCGGCCACGTCCTTCACCTGACGCACAGCATTCACCGGTCCTCGCCCAGCGTCACACCGGGTCCCGGCTGGAGCGGTGAACGAGGGCGCCCTACGCCGCAGCGTCAATTCCTGCTCAGCCAGCTCTCCCCGCGCTGTCGGCTACGGCCGTGGTGGGCAGCGCTGACAGAGGCCCTCCAACCGCTTGAATCGCATCCCGTTGTCCACCTCCATGGTGATCTCAAGCCCGAGCACCTCTTGGTCGACGATCACCAACTGAGCGTCGTCGACTGGAGGCGAGCGTCTGCGGGCCCGCTGTCGCCGACTACACCGAAGTGGTGTTTCACCTCATACGTGACCTGCTGTACACGGGCGTGAAGCCCGGCAGTGTCGCGATCGATCTCATCACCCAACTGCCGTTCAGCGGGCCTGTTCTGGCCTGGCGCCTACTGCTCTGGCTCGATCGCCGTCGCCCCCAGGACATCGACCTCGTCGCGGCCCGCGACATCCACCGACTTGCCACCGAGGAGCACGCCGCAACCGGCTACTCGGTGTTGGCTCGGGCGGTCTCGGACCTGCGCGCTGCCGATGTCCCTCGCTGAATCCTCGCTCGCTGCTCACCCAGGCGTGTTCACGCCTGCGCTCATCCACCTTCTGCCCACCCTTGGAACGGGAGTTCGCGATGCCCCGTACGAGCACGATCATCGGCAACAGCCACCTTGTCATCGACACCGCCATGGCCAGTCCGGACGTGACGGCCATCGTCGAACGGAAGGGCCTCGGTCACCCGGACACTCTGGCCGACCATCTCGCCGAGCGGCTGTCCCGCGCCTACAGCCATCACACCGTCGCGCGCTTCGGCGCTGTGCTGCACCACAACTTCGACAAGCTCGCCCTCCTCGGGGGCGCGAGCGAGGTCCGGTACGGCGCCGGCCGGATGACCGCCCCGGTCAGGGTGCTCGTCAACGGCCGTGCCGCGCCCATGTGCGGAGGGGAACGGATTCCCGTCGAGGAGATCGTGGAGGCCGAGGTGCGGGCCTTCTTCGCCGAGAGGCTTCCCGAGGTCTCGGACCACCTCGACATCGTCTTCAACATCACCAGCAATTCGAGCCCGGGCGCCGTCCTCACCGGCGACGAGGTGCCCGACCGGACGCGCTGGTTCAGCCCGAGGTCGATCGAGGACCTGCGGGAGCGGCGGGTGCGACTGTCCAACGACACCTCGCTGGGAACCGGCTGGGCTCCCGAGAACGTCTTCGAGTCGTTCGTCCGCGAGCTGGTGAACCACTTCTCCGGGGAGAGCGAGTTCACCCGCACCCACGCCTGGTGCGGATCGGACGTCAAACTCATGGGGTTCTGGGACGGGGAGCAGGCCGACGTCGTGCTCTGCGTTCCGCAGAAGTCGCGGTTCGTCGCGAGCCGGGCCGAGTACGTGCGGAACGCGGAGAGCGTGCTCGCCGAGTGCCACAGGCTCGCAGCCCTCCAACTCCCTGGCGCGGAGGCGCGGTTCCGGCTCAACGCGCGCGACGTACCGGAGAAGGACGAGCTGTACCTCACGTACACCGGCAGCTCGATCGAGTCCGGAGACGAAGGAGTCGTCGGCCGCGGTAACCGGGTCAACTCTTACCCGTCCGTTGCGGGTGCCCGCCTGACGATGTCGGACAGCGGTCCGCGGTAGGTGGTGCCGAGCTTGCTCACCACGCCCAGGGTGGGGCCGGGCCCGTTCTTCATGCGACTCACATAGTTTTCGGGCAGCAGTACCCGGTCGCCGATCTCAAGTGGTGTGCTCCCGCGCCAGCGGTAGGCGTATCCGCCGACATCCACAACCTGATGGCCGTCGATCTCGTACACGCGCTTCGAGTCGTCCAGTTGTTCCTCAAGCTCTTTGACGCGGTGTTCCAGTCGTTCGATCCGAGATTTGGAAAAGCTCGCACTGCTCTCGCTGCCGGATTTGTAGCCGTCACTCCATCCGCGTTGGTGGGCCTCGGCCACGGCTTTGTCCTGCTCCGTGGCATGCGTGCCGCACGCCACGTCCGAGCCCGATATCCGGACCTTGCACGGGTTGCCGGAGCGGGTCGGGCGCCCGCAGGTGCGGTTGTGGTGGTTGGTCATGTGAGATCCCCCTGGAAGCAGCTGACCGTGATCTTCTCGCAGGTTTCTGCCGGGGGGACGGCGGAAATCAGACATACCTCGGATTTGTTGATTGGTGCGTGGCGGTGTCGTCGACCTGGCTCAATGGACGTATGGAGACCGGGGAATGCTGGGCGTATCGGGCCACACCGAAGGAGCTGGGTGGCGCGGTGCGCCAAGTGGAGATCGTCCGAGTGCGCGGCTCTGGAAGATCAGGACGCGTACACGTGCGGTTCCTGGACGGTGATGAGGCTGGCCTGCAGGAGTGGGTGAGCCCCGCCTGCCTGGTGGCCTCGTGGAATGACGTCGAGTCCTTCAGGGCGGATGACACGGCGGAGCTGGCTCTGGCCGAGGCGTCAAGGGAGGTCCGGGGCAGCGCGGAGTTCGAGGCGGCCCGGATGATCCTCGGCTTCGTCCGGCCCAAGGGCCGCTTGCGTCTGCGTAGAGCGGTGGCTGACGCGGGGGTCCTGGAGTTGGGTCACCTCGACGAGACGGCACCGCTTGTCGGCACGGATCCCACCGGACTACGGGGCGATCCCATGGTCCACGAGGACCGCAACGGCTTTTGCACGGCGGGCTGGCCGGTTACCGAGCGGATCGCACGGCAAGTCGCCCGGCGCCTGGCCGAGGAGATCCTGCCCGAGGTAGACCGCAAGCAGCAGGCAGTGGACGAGGAGCGGGCTCGCCCCGCCTACTACTCGTACCAGCGTCGGGACGACCGCAAGCTGGAAGCGGAAGCAGCCGTCCTGCGCACGGTGCGGGAGTGGTGCGGTGAGGACAAGACGGAGCGCTACGACGAGTTGGTTGCCCTACGTGCCGAGGTCATCCGGATCGGGGAGCTGGTCGAGAAGGCGGTCAAGGCACTACGCGACCGCGGCCACGGCGTCATCGCCTCCACCATTGAGCGCGACCTTGGGGTCCATGTCGCCAGCCTTGATCCTGACGTGCGTCGATGAGACCGCGCCACGGATCTGGCTCCGCCTTGGGCGGCGCCGGCTGTGCAGCGGGCTTCTTTTCCTTCTCCGGCCGGTCTGGGTGCCAGCTGTCGAGGAACGGCCGCAGTTGATCTCCCGTCGGCTCCGCGTGGAAGTTGAGGGAAGCCAGGCCCTTGCCGCCAAGGGTGGGGTCGAGCCGGTCGGCCTCCGCCTTGCCCCAAGCCGACCACTCTCCCAGTCTCTCGACTTCGAGGGCGTCTTCCGACGCGGCGGCGGCTTCATCCAGAGCGGCGCAGAACGTCCGGATCTCCCCTGCAGCCTGCCACCTCTCAAGGGCCGTGCCGAAATGCTCGGCCCGTACCGCGTGAGCCGCCTTGATCGAAGCCCCGCTGACGGCGGCCTCCCACTCCCGCCGCTCACGCTCCTCCCGCTCCGCTTCCAGGCGCCGGCGCTCAGCCTCCTGCCGCTCCCGCTCCTCTCGCAGGCGCTGCTGCTCCGATTCACGTTCCAGTTGAGCCCGCTCCTCTTCCTCTGCGCGAGCCTTCAACGCCCGGAGGACTGAACCGATCTGCTCCTGCAACGGTTTCTTGGTCGTGTCGGCCCACTCCTTCTTCCAGCCGTAGCTGTAGCTGGAATCCGAGTGCTGGCTGACCAGCAGTTCCAGTTCACCGGACGGCTCGGACTTCTGGGCCGGGGCGACACGTTGCCAGTCGTACGTACGGCGGCCCGGCTGCTTGGGGACGTACCGGACCGGCTTCTGCCGTTCGCGGAAGCTGACCTCGTACGTTCTGCCGCGGACGGTGAGCAGCGGCCTCGGCTGCCTGCGCTTCTTCGACACCGCGATCTCGCCGTGGCGTGCGAGGGCTTGCTCGGCGAGGAGACGGAGCAGCGAGAGCACCCGGGGGAGGACTTCCTCCGAGATCTCGAAGGCACTGTGGTCCGCAGTGACCGCGGCGATCACGTCCTCAACATCGGTGATCACACGACTGCGCGCCAGCCGGATCCGGTTCCACTCGGTCTCGTCCTCGCCGGTCACCCTGAGCAGGCCGAGGAAGAAGTCGCCCTTCGCCCGCCCGCTGTACTTCAGGCTGTATCCCTCGGGAGCGCACTGCCGGGCTGCGTCGAATGCCCTGCGGTAGCGGGCCCGTTCCTCGTTGCTGGGGTTCGGGATCCGGAGGAACCGCCCAGCCTGCTGCACCTCCGCGATCAAAGCGGCGCCGACTTCCGCCGGCGACGGCCGTGAGGGCTTCGCGAGGCGCTGCGGCGCTGGCGTCGTCGTGGGTGAGGCTGCGGCTTGCCTCTGCGCTGGAGGGGTTGTTCGTGTCTGTTGCTCAGAACCCGCCGACCGCTGCTTGCGCTGAGCCGGTTCCGGCCGGTCCGGGTGATGGCCGTGCTCCAGGTAGAAGTGTCCCGCGTCAGTGATCTCCGCCTGCCACTTCCCACCCTGCTTGGGCATGGTGATCAGGCGCCGCTCCTTGAGCGCGTGGGCAGTAAGAGCGAGCTCGGGGTTGGCCGACGTGACGGGGTCGGTTCCATCCCCGATGCGGGTGAGGAGCGCGAGCTGCCGGTCATTTAACGGAGACCATGGGTGCATGGCGCTCGTCGTACCGTCTGCGGGCCCCTTGGCACAAGCCGTGGGGATGACTCTCCCGGGGTGCACGTGGCGCGCGGCTTGCTCAAAGGCGGAGAGTCACTCGCTGGGAGCGGATCCCGAAGATCACACCCAGTCAGCTCCCAAAATGGGCCCGCAACGCAAATCAGGGCTGGTGCTGATCTCTCAGCACCAGCCCTGACCTGGTGTTTTAGCTGTCGGGGTGGCGGGATTTGAACCCACGACCTCTTCGTCCCGAACGAAGCGCGCTGCCAAGCTGCGCTACACCCCGATTGTCGCTGGTGTGGCGGCGACGTCGTTTACTTTAGCCCACTGGTGGCTGGAGACGAAATCCGGTTTCGGGGTGTCTGGACCGGCGGCGGACCGGGTCGGGGCGGAGGTGGTCGAGGGTGACGAGGAGGAGGGCGAGGGCGTAGAAGGCGAGGCCGAGGAGCAGGGCGTTGGCGAGGACGCCGGGGTAGCCGTGCCGGTCGACGTCCAGGAAGGGGTAGAGATAGCGCGCCGGGGACCCCGGCGACATCATCGCCCCGCGGGCCAGCGAGAACACCAGGTAGGCGAGGGGATAGAGGAGCCAGGTCGCCGCGTGGCGGAGGGCCAGGGGAGCGGGGCGGGTCAGCAGGAGCCAGTCGACCGCGGCCGCGATCGGCGTCACCGTGTGCAGGAGGTGGTTGGCGACCGCCTGCCAGCCGGTGGGCGGAGCGGCGTCTCCCGTCATCGAGAAGACGCTGGACTCGTTCGCCAGGATCAGGTGGTAGACCAGGCCCGTGATCGAGATGTAGAGCAGGGTGCCGCCGGTCACCACGCCGGGCAAGGGCCGCCGGGCCGTCCAGGCGCGGCCGGCCGACGCGATGAACACCACCGCCACGAGCAGGCTGCTCTGGATCGTGAAGTAACTGAGCACGCGGAGAGGATCGCCCAGGATCAGGTCGATGGCCACGCCCGTCGCCGCCGTCAGGGCCACGAGGATGCGGAAAGTCGCCGCCAGTGGGCGGCGCACGGGGGCCACCACCGCCGTCGCGGGGACGAGGAAGGGAGCCGGCGCGGGGATACCCGGTATCGCGGGGAGCTCGGGTATGTCCTTGGGGATCGGGGCGGTCATGGCCCCACGCTAGGGCGGATTCACGAATCGGGCGATGCGGGTCATCTAGGTGGGTTACGTCATGTTCCTGTTGGCGGCCGGCTCGCTCGGCCGCCCGCTCAACGACTCCGCGCCCGATCGAGGGCTTCTCCCCGCAGCTGACCGAGGGCCCGTGCCCCGAGCCCGATCAGCGGACTCCGCCCCCGTCGCGCAGCAGTCCCCATCGCCCAGCACCCTGCCACCCAGCACCCGCCTACTTCCGCTCCACCAACGTAAGCAACGAAGCCTCCGGCGGGCAGGCGAACCGTACCGGCGTGTAGCGGTTCGCTCCGCAGCCCGCTGAGACGTGCATGTACGACGTGCGGCCCTCGGCCGTGTGCGTGGAGAGGCCCTTGACGCGGTCCGTGTCCAGGTCGCAGTTGGTGACGAAGGCGCCGTAGAAGGGGAGGCAGAGCTGGCCGCCGTGGGTGTGGCCGGCCAGTATCAGGGGGTAGCCGTCGGCCGTGAACGCGTCGAGCGTGCGCAGGTACGGGGCGTGGACCACCCCCATCGAGAAGTCGGCCGACTCCGACGGGCCGCCGGCCACGCGCGCGTACCGGTCCCGCTTGATGTGCGGGTCGTCGAGGCCGGTCAGCTCCACGGACGCGCCCTCGATCTTCAGCTCCCCGCGGGAGTTCGTCAGGTTCAGCCACCCCGCCGTGTCGAAGGCGTCGCGCAGGTCCTCCCATGGGTTGTGGACGGCGTCCACAACGGGCTTGTTGCCGTTCAGGCCGTGGCGGCCCTGTGCCTTCTCGAACAAGTACCGGGCGGGGTTGCGGAGTTTGGGTCCGTAGTAGTCGTTCGAACCGAAGACGTACGCCCCCGGAATGTCCATCAGTGGAGCCAGCGCGTCCAGCACCTCGGGGACGCCCTCGGGGTCGGAGAGGTTGTCCCCGGTGTTGATGACGAAGTCGGGGCGCAAGCCGGCCAGGGAGCGCAGCCAGCGCTGTTTCTTGCGCTGACCGCTCACCATGTGGATGTCGGAGACCTGGAGAACGCGCAACGGCCGCATGCCGGGCGGCAGCACCGGCACCGTCACCCGTCGCAGGCGGAAGGAACGGGCCTCGAACCCTGCCGAGTACAACAGACCGGCGGCGCCCACCGCCGTGATTCCCAGGGGTACTCCGTATAGCGCGCGCATACGTCCATCGTGTCAGACCGCGGCCACCCGGCGTGCCCCCTGTGGACAACCCTGCCGCGTACTCGCGCCGTCGCGACGGACCGCGCCTCGAAAATCAGCAGGCAGCCGCCACTCCACACCTGCGACAATCGACGACATGACCACGCTCAAGGCGAAGCTCAAGGAAGACCTCAACACTGCCATCAAGGGGCGCGACGAGCTCCGCTCCTCGACGCTCCGGCTGACCCTCGCCGCGATCACCAAGGAGGAGGTCGCGGGCAAGACCAAGCGCGAACTCTCCGACGAGGAAGTGCAGAAGGTGATCACCCGCGAGGCGAAGAAGCGCCGTGAGGCCGCGGACGCCTTCGCGCAGGGCGGGCGTGCCGAGTCGGCGGAGCGGGAGAAGGCGGAGGGCGAGGTCCTCGCCACGTACCTGCCGAAGCAGCTCTCCGAGGACGAGCTCCGGCAGATCGTCGCCCAGGCCGTCGAGGAGGCCAAGGCGGCGGGCGCCGAGGGACCGCGTGCCATGGGTCAGGTCATGAAGATCGTGAACCCGAAGGTGGCGGGCCTCGCGGAGGGCGGCCGCGTCGCCGCCGTGGTCAAGCAGCTCCTCGCGGGCGCCTGACCGGACGTTCGGCGGGGCGCCGACCGGGCCCTCACCGGGCGCCGGACTGGGCCCTCACCAGGCTCCGGATCGGGCCCTCACCGGGCTCCGGACCGGCCCCTCGACCGAGCGCCAGACCGGACACCTGGCACCGGACGCCTGACCGGGCCCCGCGCGGACACGCAGGCCCCAGACCGGCCCGCCGCCGAGACGCAGGCCCCTGACCGCCCCCGCGCCGCCCCACCCCGGCCCCCGTGCCACGGCGACCCCGATCGCAGAGCCTCGCAAAATCCAACCCACCCACGCCTACGACAGTGGGGGCGCCCCTCGTAAAAAGGGACGCCCCCACCGCCGTATCACCTACACCAGATCACCTGCACGAATCACTCAAGCGAAGTCCCGGCACAGGACCCGGCCCGACCCGCACAGCCGGACCCGAACTACCCGACCCGCACAGCCGGACCCGAACCCGAACTACCCGACCCGCACACCCGGACCCGATACAGACCCCGGCCCGGCCCGGAATTACCCGTCCCGCCCGCCGTTCCCATTACCCCCGTCACTCTGCCCCTGGAGGAACCCCTCCGGGATGGAGAAGGAAGGCGTCGGGAAGGTGTTGCCGCCGGTGCTGGCGCCGGTGTTGGCCCCGGTCGTGGTGAGGCCGCCGTCGTCGCCGCCCCCGCCCCCGTTGTTGTTTCCGTTCCCGTCGTCACCGTTGTCCCCGTCGTCGCCCTTGTCCTTGTCCTTGGGCTTTTCGGCGTCGGGGATGTTGACGAGGTTGAAGGACGGGGACTCCTTGCCCACGAGGGCGCCGGTCATCGCGTCCTTCCAGATCGGACCCGGCACCTGGCCGCCGTAGACCTTCTCGTGCCAGACGCCGCCGATCGTGATGTTCTCCATCTCGACCTTCTGGGTGGCGCTGCCGACCCAGACCGCGCCGGCGAGGTTCGGCGTGTAACCGACGAACCAGGCGTTCTTACGGGAGTCCGTCGTACCCGTCTTACCGGCGTTGGCGCGGTCGGTGAGACCGGCCGCCTGACCCGTACCGGAGTCGATCACTCCGCTCAGCAGGGTGTTGACGGTGTCCGCGGTCTTCTCGGACATCGCCCGCGAGCAGGTGGACTTCGGCACGGCGAGCGACTTCCGCTTCTCGCCGACCTTCTGGGTGATCGACTCGATGGCGACCGGGCTGCAGTACATGCCCCGGGCGGCGAAGGAGGCGTACGCGCTGGCCATCGTCAGGGGCGAGAGACCCACCGCGCCGAGGGCGATGGACGGGCTCTCCGGGAGCTTGGTGCCGTTGCCCTGGGTGACGTGCAGCTTGTTGGTCATGTCGACCACGGGGCACAGGCCGATGTCGGAGATCATCTGCACGAAGTACGTGTTGACCGACTTGGCCATCGCGTCCTTCAGCCGGTAGGGACCGACCTCGGACTCGTCCTCGTTCTCGACCGTCTCGCCCGTGGTGTTGACGTAGGGGTTCTTGCAGGTCTGAACGGGGCTCGGGTACTCCATGTCGTACGGCGACGAGTACTCCTGGGTCGCCGGCCGGCCCTCCTCCAGTGCCGCCGCGGCCACGAACGGCTTGAACGTCGAACCGGTCGGGAAGCCGTAGTTCGAGCCGCCCATGGAGTTGTTGACCGAGTAGTTGTACTCGGTCTCGTTCTTGCCGTAGCCGTACGGCGTCGCCTGGCCCATGCCGACGATCTTGCCCGTGCCCGGTTCGACCAGGGTGGCCGCCGCGGTGACCGTGTCCGACTGGTTGACGTGGTCCTTGAGCGAGGCCTGCACCGACTCCTGGGCCTGCGGGTCGAGCGTCGTACGGATCGTCAGGCCGCCCTGGTTCCAGACCTTCGCCCGCTGCTCCTTGGTCTTGCCGAAGACCGGGTCGCTGAGGAAGACCTTCTCCACGTACTTGCAGAAGAAGCTCGCGCCCTCGACCGCCGTGATGCAGCCGTTGTTCGGCTTGCTGACCTTCAGGCCGAGCGGGGCCTTCATGGCCTTGTCGGCCTCCGCCTGCGAGATGTCGTGCGTCTCGGCCATGCGCTGGAGCACGGTGTTGCGGCGCTTGGTGGCCTCCGCCTCGTCGTTGACCGGGTCGTACCGGCTGGGCGACTGGACGATGCCCGCGAGCAGCGCGGACTCCTGGACGTTCAGGTCCTTGGCGGACTTGGAGAAGTACCGCCGGGCGGCGGCCTCGACGCCGTAGGCCTGCTCGCCGAAGAACGTGATGTTCAGGTAGTTCTCGAGGATCTTCTTCTTGCCCAGCTTCTCTTCCAGCTGGATCGCGTACTTGAGCTCGCGGATCTTGCGGCCGATGGTCTGCTGGGTGGCCTGGGCGACCTTCGTCGGGTCGTCGCCGGCCTCTTCGACGAAGTAGTTCTTCACGAGCTGCTGCGTGAGCGTGGAGGCGCCCTGGGACACCCCGCCGCTCTGCGCGTTCTGGTTCAGGGCGCGCAGGACGCCCTTGAGGTCCACCGCGCCGTGCTCGTAGAAGCGCGAGTCCTCGATGGCGACGATCGCCTTCTGCATGTACGGCGAGATGTTCTTGAGGGCGACCACGGTCCGGTCGCGCGAGTAGACCGTCGCGATCTGACCGCCGTCGCTGTCCAGGATCGTGGTCCGCTGACTCAGCTTCGGACTCTTCAGGTTGTCCGGAATCTCGTCGAAACTCTGGACGGAACCCTTGGCGGCGAGGCCGAGCGCGCCCGCCGCGGGCAGCGCGATTCCGGCCATGACGGCACCTGCGAGCACGCTGACACCGAGGAACTTGGCGGCCTGCTGGAATGGCGACAGACCACCGCCCGAGCGCTTCTTTGGCATGAGGGCAGCCTACGTTCTCAATCGCCGGACACGCGTATAGGCCTTGGCCTAAGCTGCTCTCAACTGTCACAGCAGTACGGCCATGTATCAATACGTCCGGCGACCCCGAATCGTTCCGGAAGTTCTCCAACTTTTTGTTGGGGGCGTGTCCGAATCCGCCTTGTGTGTCATCAGGCGTCCGTTGTGACTCAACTGAACTATCCCGGTTTGCCGGGAAACTCACGTATGTCCTCAGGTCACTCCCCCGGGTGATCTGCCGCTTACGCATAGTCCGTTCGGGCCATCCAAGATTGGGCCCGAAGGGGGTGTTGCGCTGTGCCCACCTTCCGTAACGTCCTCAACTGGCGGCGGTGAATATGCCGCTGCCGCCGTGGGGGAGCCTCGATTCGGGAGAGGACGGCGCCGGTATGGGCTGGGTAACCGACTGGAGTGCGCAGGCGGCCTGCCGCACTACCGATCCAGATGAACTGTTCGTTCAAGGAGCAGCGCAGAACAGGGCGAAGGCAGTGTGCACCGGATGTCCGGTGCGCACGGAGTGCCTCGCCGACGCGCTCGACAACCGCGTCGAATTCGGCGTGTGGGGTGGCATGACAGAGCGGGAACGGCGTGCGTTGTTGCGCCGGCGACCGACCGTCACCTCATGGCGACGCCTGCTCGAAACCGCGCGTACGGAGTACGAGCGCGGTGCGGGCCTGCTGCCCCTTGATGAGGAAGAGGTGTACGAGCGCTATTTGGCGGTGGGCTGAGGGCGTCCCCCTCGGGGGCGTGCCACTCGGACCACCGCAGGTCTGTTCACCAGAGGTCTGTGAACCCTGTCAGGCCTTCCAGGCCTGCGAGGTCACTCCGGGCCACCGCGGGCCCATGCGGCCCTGCGGCAGCCCGGTTCGGGATGCCCGACGGTTCGGGATGTCCGACGCGGCCCTGACGGGCCCCGGTGTGAGCTCTGCGGGCCTCCTCGGAACTTCTGAGGTCTACCTCTGAGGTCCACCAGGGACTCACGGACTCACTCACGCCTTCCCGGGCCTTCACCGGGTGCCTAGGGCCCCGGTCTTCACCGGCTTCCTTGGGCCCTCGGTCTTCAAGGCATGCTCGGGCCCCGGGCCCCGGGCCATGGGCCCTTCAGGGGCACGGTAGGCGCCGGCAGGCACCGTCACGCGCCGGATTCGGGCAGCTCCGGCCGACCGGCCGCGAGCCGGTTTCCGATGTCCCGCAGCCCTGCCAGATCGTGTACGTCGCCGGGCAGCGCCGCCACTTCGGCCACCGCCACCTCGGGGTGGAGGGCGGCGAAACGGTCACGCGTGCGCTGCTCGCGGGAGAGCAACTGCATGCGCTCGGCGTGCAGCCTCAGCAGACCTGCGGTGAGTTGTTCGACGGTCCGGCCGGTGTCCTCGGCGGTCCCGTTTCCGTTGGTGGCGACAGTCCTGTCCGTGGCGGCGGGGGAGCCTTCGTCGGGATCGTCGGTGGCTGGTGCTTCGGAAGCGGGAGATTCTGAACTGTCGTACGTGTCGGGAGAGTTACGAAGACCAGCCTTCCCGCCCCCCTGATCGACAATGCGAGCGTCGTCAAGATTTTCCGCGGCATCGGCATCAGCCTTCGCCACGGCATCGGCATCAGCGTTCTCCACGGCATCGACGTCGGCGTTCTCCGCGGTGTCGAGTCCGAGGTTCTCCGCGGCGGCGAGAGCCCGCTCGGCGGACAGTTGGGCGGCGCCGCTGCCGTGCACCCGGTTGAGGACCAGACCGGCGAAGGGCATGTCCTCGGCCGCCAGCCGCTCCACGAAGTACGCGGCCTCGCGCAGCGCGTCCCGCTCCGGGGCGGCCACCACCAGGAAGGCCGTGCCGGGTGCCTGGAGCAGCTTGTACGTGGCGTCCGCGCGCGTGCGGAACCCGCCGAACGTGGTGTCCATCGCGGACACGAAGGTCTGTACGTCCTTGAGGAGTTGGCCGCCCAGCAGCTTCCCCAGGGTGCCGGTCATCATCGACATCCCGACGTTCAGGAACTTCATCCCCGCGCGCCCGCCCAGCTTCGCCGGCGCCGTCAGCAGCCGGATCAGCCGCCCGTCCAGGAAGGAACCGAGACGCTTGGGCGCGTCGAGGAAGTCCAGGGCCGAGCGGGACGGCGGGGTGTCGACGACGATGAGGTCCCATTCCTCCCTCGCCCGCAGCTGGCCCAGCTTCTCCATCGCCATGTACTCCTGCGTGCCCGCGAAGCCCGCCGAAAGCGACTGGTAGAAGGGGTTGTTCAGGATCACGGCCGCCCGCTCACGGTCCGCGTGCGCCTCGACGATCTCGTCGAAGGTGCGTTTCATGTCGAGCATCATGGCGTGCAGTTCGCCGTCCCCGTCGACGCCCTTCACCCGGCGCGGGGTGTTGTCCAGGGAGTCGATGCCCATGGACTGGGCGAGGCGCCGAGCGGGGTCGATGGTGAGCACGACGACCTTGCGACCGCGCTCGGCGGCACGCAGCCCGAGGGCCGCCGCCGTGGTCGTCTTCCCGACGCCGCCCGAACCGCAGCACACCACGATGCGGGTCTCCGGGTCGTCGAGCAGCGGATCGACGACCAGGAGGCGGGCCGCGTCCAGCGCGCGCCCCGAATCCGACACGCCGCCGCCTTCCGCCGCGCGAACGGAATCGCGCGTACGGGCGGACTCGCTTGTGCGGGTGGACTCGCTTGTGCGGTCCGAGGATTCGCGTGTGCGGTCCGAGTCCGAGCTCATGAGATCCCTTGCTGACGCAGGTCCTTGGCCAGGTGGTACAGGCCCGCGAGGGACATTCCCTCGGCGAGCAGCGGGAGTTCGTGCAGCGAAAGGCCCTGTTCCAGGAGCACCGCCCGCTGCTCGCGCTCCAGGGTGTGGCGCTCGGCGTACTCCGCGGCCTGTTCGAGCAGCGGGTCCACCAGCCGCTCGGCGAGCCCGCCGCGACGGGCGCCGCCGAGTCCGGCCGCGGAGAGGGACTTGGCGATGGCGGTACGGGGGGCCGCCGCCGTGAGTTCGAGGTCGGCGTCGTCGAGCAGCGCGGGCCGGACCATGTTCACGATGATCCGCCCCACCGGGAGCTTCGCGGCCCGCAGCTCGGCGATGCCGTCGGCCGTCTCCTGTACGGGCATCTCCTCCAAGAGCGTCACCAGGTGGACGGCCGTCTCCTTGGACTTGAGGACGCGCATGACGGCCTGTGCCTGATTGTGTATCGGGCCGATCTTCGCCAGGCCCGCGACCTCGTCGTTGACGTTCAGGAAGCGGGTGATGCGGCCCGTGGGCGGCGCGTCCATGACCACGTAGTCGTACGCGAACCGCCCGCTCTTGTCCTTGCGGCGGACGGCCTCACAGGCCTTGCCGGTCAGCAGCACGTCCCGGAGACCGGGCGCAATGGTGGTCGCGAAGTCGATGGCGCCGAGTTTCTTCAGGGCCCGGCCGGCACTGCCCAGTTTGTAGAACATCTGGAGGTAGTCCAGAAGGGCCAGTTCGGGGTCGATGGCGAGGGCGAACACCTCCCCGCCCCCGGGAGCGACGGCGATCTTCCGCTCCCCATAGGGCAGCGCTTCTGTTTCGAAGAGCTGCGCGATGCCCTGCCTGCCCTCGACCTCGACGAGGAGAGCGCGCTTGCCCTCCGTGGCGAGGGCGAGCGCGAGGGCGGCGGCTACCGTGGTCTTGCCGGTACCGCCCTTGCCGCTGACGACCTGGAGCCTGCTCACGTATTCGAGCCTAACCAGTCGGCCGCCGTACTAAGCAGGAGGCTGTGGACAACGTGTGCGGGAAGCGGCGTACGAGGCCCGCGGGAGGGTGTCCGCGGCAGCCGCTACAGTCGCCCGTATGACCAAGTGGGAATACGCAACCGTGCCTCTGCTCGTCCACGCCACGAAGCAGATTCTGGACACCTGGGGCGAGGACGGCTGGGAGCTCGTCCAGGTGGTGCCCGGGCCGAACAACCCCGAGCAGCTGGTGGCCTACCTGAAGCGGGAGAAGGCATGAGCGGCGCCGTCGAGTCCAAGCTGGCGGAGCTCGGGCTGACGCTGCCCGCGGTCGTCCCGCCGCTGGCCGCGTACCAGCCCGCCGTGCAGTCCGGTGTGTACGTCTACACCGCTGGGCAGCTCCCCATGGTGGAGGGCAAGCTTCCGCTCACCGGCAAGGTGGGCGCCGAGGTCACGCCCGAGGAGGCCAAGGACCTGGCTCGCGTCTGCGCGCTGAACGCGCTCGCCGCGGTCAAGTCCGTCGCCGGCGACCTGGACCGCGTCGCGCGGGTCGTGAAGGTCACCGGCTTCGTCGCCTCCGCCTCCGACTTCACCGGCCAGCCGGCCGTGCTCAACGGCGCCAGTGAGCTCCTCGGCGCGGTTCTCGGCGACAAGGGCGTCCACGCCCGCAGCGCGGTCGGCGTGGCGGTCCTCCCGCTCGACGCACCGGTCGAGATCGAGATCCAGGTGGAGCTCTCCACCCCGGCCGGCGCCTGACGAAGAGCCTTTCGGCGGCGTACGTTCGGTGGCGTACGGGCGTACGGGCGTACGGGCGTACGGGGGTCCGGGAACGGAGCCTTCGGGGCCCTCGGGTACGGGGCGGGCAGGGGCGCAGGGTACGAAGAACCCGCGGGCGCCCCGGCCCGAAGCCCGGCCCGAAGCGGGGGCCGGGGTTTGGGCCTGAACCCCGGCCCGGCGCGTAGCCCCCGCCTGGAGGAACCCCCGGCCCCGGGTTTTGGCTGCCCCCCGTACTCCGTGCCCCGGCCCACGCCGTCAGCTGGGGTGATCCCCAAGCGCCTCTCGAACATCCGCCCGGCACGGGATAGCCTCCGGCCATGGCGAATGGGCAGTCGAACGGGCAGTGGTTCCCACCGGAGTGGCCCGACCGGATCCGGGCGCTCGCGGACGGAACGCTGACACCGGTCGTCCCCAAGCGGGCGGCCACGGTGATGCTCCTCAAGGACGGGCCCGTCTCCCCGAGCGTCCACATGCTGCGCAGAAGCGCCTCCATGGCCTTCGCCGGAGGCGCGTACGCGTATCCGGGCGGCGGCGTGGACCCGCGCGACGACGAGCACCACATCCGCTGGGCGGGCCCCACGCGCGCGTGGTGGGCGGAGAGGCTCGGCGGCGACGAGACCTCCGCCCAGGCCGTCGTCTGCGCGGCGGTCCGCGAGACGTACGAGGAGGCGGGCGTCCTCCTCGCCGGCCGCACCCCGGAGACGGTCGTCGGCGACACCACGGGCGACGACTGGGAGGCGGACCGCGCCGCCCTGGTCGCCCGCGACCTGTCCTTCGCCGAGTTCCTCGACCGCAGGGGACTCGTCCTGAGGTCGGACCTGCTGGGCGCCTGGGCCCGCTGGATCACCCCGGAGTTCGAGACCCGCCGCTACGACACCTGGTTCTTCGTGGCCGCCCTCCCGGAGGGACAGCGCACCCGCAATGCCTCCACCGAGGCCGACCGCACGGTGTGGATCCGCCCGGCGGACGCGGCGGCCTCGTACGACAGGGGCGAGCTGCTCATGATGCCGCCCACCATCGCGACCCTGCGCCAGCTCGTCCCGTACGGCACGGCGGCCGAGGCCCTCGCCGCCGCGCCCGCCCGTGACCTGACCCCCGTCCTGGCCAGGGCGCGGCTGGAGAAGGACGAAGTGGTCCTCTCCTGGCCCGGTCACGACGAGTTCACCAAGCACATCCCGACGGGTGGAGCCCCCGCATGACCGACGCAGCCGCCCTCCCCGGCCAGCCGCGGGGCGGGGTGCTCTCCGGCCCCGCCACCGCGCGAGCCGTCAACGTCCTGGCGCCCAACGCGTCCGCGATGACCCTGGACGGCACCAACACCTGGATCCTGGCCGAGCCGGACTCCGAGCTGGCGGTGGTGATCGATCCGGGCCCCCTGGACGACGTACATCTGCGCAATGTCGTGGACACGGCGGAGAAGGCGGGCAAGCGGATCGCGCTGACCCTGCTCACGCACGGGCATCCGGACCACGCCGAGGGCGCCGTGCTGTTCGCGGGGCTGACGGGGTCGAAGGTGCGGGCGCTGGATCCGGCGCTGCGGCTCGGGGACGAGGGCCTCGGCGCCGGGGACGTGATCACCACCGGCGGCCTCGAACTGCGGGTCGTGCCCACGCCGGGACACACGTCCGACTCGCTGTGCTTCCATCTCCCGGCCGATCAGGCCGTTCTGACCGGGGACACCGTCCTCGGCCGGGGTACGACGCTGGTGGCCCACCCCGACGGCCGGCTGGGTGACTATCTGGACTCTCTGAGGCGGCTGAGGTCCCTCACGGTGGACGACGGTGTCCACACCGTGCTGCCGGGTCACGGGCCCGTCCTCGAAGACGCCCAGGGCGCCGTCGAGTTCTACCTCGCCCACCGTGCCAACCGACTTGCCCAGATCGAGACGGCGGTCGAGAACGGCTACCGGTCGTCGTCCGAGGTCGTCGCGCACGTGTACGCCGACGTGGACCGCTCCCTGTGGCCCGCCGCCGAACTGTCGGTCCGCGCCCAGCTGGACTATCTGCGGGAGCACGGGCTCATCTAGACCCCCGCCCCCTGGCCGACGGCCTCGGGGCCTTGACGCCGTGCACGCGCGCGTACTCCTCGGCCGGCCACGGGCCCAGGTCGTCGACGTAGGACCGCAGGACGACGAGGTCGCCGCCGGCTTCGTGGCCGAGGACGGCCGCCCGCCGCATCTC
The DNA here is from genome assembly GCF_044751025.1 of Streptomyces sp. NPDC088747. NCBI lineage: Bacteria > Bacillati > Actinomycetota > Actinomycetes > Kitasatosporales > Streptomycetaceae > Streptomyces > Streptomyces sp. NPDC088747. The sequence continues at coordinate 150,201 of NZ_JBIVKZ010000002.1, read as the reverse complement.
CTCGGCCCGCTCCGGGTAGTACGCGGCGAAGGCCTCGGCCATCTCCGTCAGCCGCGTCAATTCCGCCGTAGCCGTAGCCGTAGCCGCAGCCATAGCCGTAGCCGTAGCCGTTCGTGGTGAAAGGCGAGCGGACAGCTGAAAGGCCCCACCGATTGGCAGGGCCCTTCAGTAAGAAGGCGTCGTTCAGCAGGCGGGCGGCTAGCGCGACCGCTTGGCGAGCCGCTCCACGTCCAGCAGGATCACGGCACGCGCCTCCAGGCGGAGCCAGCCGCGGCCCGCGAAGTCGGCGAGGGCCTTGTTGACCGTCTCGCGGGACGCGCCGACCAGCTGGGCCAGCTCCTCCTGCGTGAGGTCGTGCACGACGTGGATGCCCTCTTCGGACTGCACGCCGAAACGGCGGGAGAGGTCCAGGAGGGCGCGGGCCACGCGGCCGGGCACGTCGGAGAAGACCAGGTCGGACATCTGGTCGTTGGTCTTGCGCAGGCGCCGGGCGACGGCGCGCAGCAGGGCGGCGGCCACCTCGGGTCGCGCGTTCAGCCAGGGCTGGAGGTCGCCGTGACCGAGCCCGAGTAGCTTGACCTCGGTCAGCGCGCTGGCCGTGGCCGTGCGCGGGCCCGGGTCGAACAGTGACAGCTCGCCGATCAGCTCACCGGGGCCCAGGACGGCCAGCATGTTCTCGCGGCCGTCGGGGGAGGTGCGGTGGAGCTTCACCTTGCCCTCGGTGACCACGTAAAGGCGGTCCCCGGGGTCACCCTCATGAAAAAGGGCGTCACCGCGCGCGAGGGTCACCTCACTCATGGAGGCGCGGAGCTCCGCGGCCTGCTCGTCATCGAGCGCCGCGAAGAGCGGGGCGCGCCGCAGAACGTCGTCCACGAGTTCTCTCCTTGTCGACCTGCTCAGGGGATCTGGCTCCCCTTGTTACCAGGGGACCGTGTTCCCCAGCTTGCCGGACGGTCCAAACAGTGTGATCAGTCACAAGTCTGCCGCACTGGCGTCCCGGGCAGTGTGGCAGGGGGCCAATTGGGGGCTGATCTCCAGGGTCCGGGGCGGATGTCGGTGCCGGGCTCTAGGCTGGCCGGGTGTCCAAAACGCCGGTGAGAGCACAGGCCAAGGGGGCTGCGCGGGTGGTTGTACGTCGGGATTCCGCTGTGGGCGAACAGCCCACGGACGGTGCCAAGAAAGCGACAAAGGGAGCAAAGCGGGCTCCGGTGAAGGTGGCTGCGAAGACAACGGTGAAGAAGCCGACGACGTCTGCCGAGCAGGCCGCGGCGCAGCCCACGGCGGCCAAGAAGGTGACCGCCAAGAAGACGGTCACCAAGAAGGCCGCCGCGAAGAAGGCGACGGCGACCGCGACCGCGACCGCGACCGCCAAGAAGGCGACACCGGTGGCGAAGAAGGCGCCGGCCGCCAAGAAGGCGACGCCCGCCAAGCGCCCCGCCCCTGCCGGAAAAGCAGCCCCCACGGGCAAAGCCGCCCCCGCCCGAAAATCCCCCTCCCCCAAGCCCCCGCAGAAGGCCCCCGTGCCAGACACCGCCCCCGTGCCAGACACCGCCCTCGTCCGCCGAGCCCGCCGTATCAACCGCGAACTCGCCGACGTGTACCCGTACGCGCACCCGGAGCTGGACTTCGAGAACCCCTTCCAACTGGTCGTCGCCACCGTCCTCTCGGCGCAGACGACCGACCTGAGGGTCAATCAGACGACCCCGGCGCTCTTCGCCAAGTACCCGACCCCGGAGGACCTGGCCGCGGCCGACCCCGAGGAGGTCGAGGAGATCCTGCGCCCGACGGGGTTCTTCCGGGCCAAGACCAAGTCGGTGATAGGGCTCTCCAAGGCCCTGCGGGACGAGTTCGGGGGCGAGGTCCCCGGCCGTCTCGAAGACCTCGTCAAGCTCCCCGGTGTGGGCCGCAAGACCGCCTTCGTGGTGCTCGGAAACGCCTTCGGGCGGCCCGGAATCACCGTGGACACCCATTTCCAGCGGCTGGTCCGCCGCTGGCAGTGGACCGACGAGAAGGAGCCCGACAAGATCGAGGCCGCCGTCGGCGCGCTCTTCCCGAAGAGCGACTGGACGATGCTCTCCCACCATGTGATCTTCCACGGCCGCCGGATCTGCCACGCCCGCAAGCCCGCCTGCGGTGCCTGCCCCATCGCCCCGCTCTGCCCGGCGTACGGAGAGGGCGAGACGGACCCGGAGAAAGCCAAGAAGCTCCTGAAGTACGAGAAGGGCGGCTTCCCCGGACAGCGCCTCAACCCCCCGCAGTCCTATCTGGACGCGGGCGGCATCCCGGCGCCCGCGCTGGGGACACCGCAGGGCACCGGATGACGGCTCCCGCCAGGGAACCCCGGGCCGTCGGACGACGTCCTCCGTCGGGAACACCCCGGGGTGCCGGACGGAACGAACACGGCACCGGCAGGCGTTGGGAAGAACAGGACGGGGGTGGCGATGACGCACGGCAGTGACACGCACGGCGGCCGGCTGGTGAGCGACGGGCAGGGCGGGCCGGTGACGGTGAGCAAGGACGGCCTGCCGGACTGGCTCGACCCGGTGGTGCGCGCCGCCGAGACGGTGGAGCCGCTCCAGTTGAGCAGTTTCCTGCCGCCGAGCGACGGCGCGGGGCGCCAGTCCGCCGTGCTCATCCTGTTCGGCGAGGGCGCGCGCGGCCCGGAGTTGCTGCTCATGGAGCGCGCCACCTCGCTGCGATCGCACCCCGGGCAGCCTGCCTTCCCCGGCGGCTCCCTCGACCCCGAGGACGGCGACCCGACGACCGACGGGCCGTTGCGGGCCGCGCTGCGCGAGGCCGAGGAGGAGACCGGGCTCGACCCCGGTGGCGTCCAGATCTTCGGCGTGTTGCCCAAGCTCTACATCCCGGTGAGCAGCTTCGTCGTCACCCCTGTCCTCGGCTGGTGGCGCCGCCCGACCCCGGTGGGCGTGGTCGATCCGAACGAGACGGCGCGGGTCTTCACCGTCCCCGTGGCGGATCTCACGGACCCCGCCAACCGCGCGACCACCGCGCACCCCAGTGGCCACCGAGGTCCGGCATTCCTGGTCGAATCCGCCCTCGTCTGGGGCTTCACGGCGGGCATCATCGACCGGATCCTGCACTACGCGGGCTGGGAGCGGCCCTGGGACCGGGAGAAGCAGGTCCCGCTCGACTGGCGCGCATGACAGGGTGGCCCCGTGCTGTGTCTTTCCTGGGGGACGCCGCACCTGTCCTCGGCTGCGCCGCGGGTCCCGCCCCCAGCCGAGACGGAGTGACCGCAGAGTGACGAGGCGAGGCTAGAAGCAGTGAACGTGCTGGACATCCTGTTGCTGGTCGCCGCCGTGTGGTTCGCGATCGTGGGCTATCGCCAGGGCTTCGTCGTCGGCATCCTGTCCGTCATCGGCTTCCTGGGCGGCGGTCTGGTCGCCGTCTATCTGCTGCCGGTCATCTGGGGCGCGTTCACCGACGACGCCGAGGTGAACACCACGGCGGCGGTCGTCGCGGTCGTCGTCGTCATCGTCTGCGCGTCGGTGGGCCAGGCACTGACCACCCACCTCGGCAACAAGCTGCGCCGGTTCATCACCTGGTCCCCGGCCCGCGCCCTGGACGCGACGGGCGGCGCCCTCGTCAACGTCGTGGCGATGCTCCTGGTCGCCTGGCTGATCGGCTCGGCCCTGGCCGGCACCACGCTGCCGACGCTCGGCAAGGAGGTCCGCAGCTCCAAGGTGCTGCTCGGCGTGTCCCGCGCCCTGCCGAACCAGGCCGACACCTGGTTCGCCGACTTCTCATCCGTCCTCGCGCAGAACGGCTTCCCGCAGGTCTTCAGCCCGTTCGCCAACGAGCCCATCACCGACGTACAGCCCCCCGACCCGGCCCTCGCCAGGAGCGCCGTCGCCATCCGGGCCCAGAAGTCCATCGTCAAGGTCATGGGCACCGCGCAGAGTTGCGGCAAGGTCCTCGAAGGCACCGGCTTCGTCTTCGGCGAGCGCCGGGTGATGACCAACGCCCACGTGGTCGGCGGGGTCGACGAACCCACTGTCCAGATAGGCGGCGAGGGCAGGAAGTACGACGCCACGGTCGTCCTCTACGACTGGGAGCGCGACATCGCCGTACTCGACGTACCGGGTCTGGACGCGCCCGCCCTCCAGTTCACGAGCGGCGACGCGGTCAGCGGCAACAACGCGATCGTCGCCGGCTTCCCGCAGAACGGCGCGTACAACGTCCAGCCCGCGCGCGTGCGTGGCCGCATCACCGCCAACGGCCCGGACATCTACCACCGGGGCACGGTGCGCCGCGACGTCTACTCGCTCTTCGCGACCGTCCGCCAGGGCAACTCCGGCGGCCCGCTGCTGACACCCGAAGGCAAGGTGTACGGCGTGGTGTTCGCGAAGTCGCTCGACGACGCCAACACCGGGTACGCCCTCACCGCCGACGAGGTCCAGGAGGACATCGCCAAGGGCCTTACCGCCAACCAGCAGGTGGACAGCGACAGTTGCGCACTCTGACGCACAGTCTGACGCCGGTCGGACCGCCGACGGTGTTCGGTCGTGATCCAGCCGCGGCTCACTAGCGGCTCAGTCGTGCTTCAGCCGCGAGGATGGCGCAGCCGCACCGAGACCCAGCGGGCCCGACGGCGCAGAATACGGGGAATCCCCACTCGGAGGTCCGTGCCCGGCAGCGGCGGGGTGCCCCTCTGATGGGAGCTCAGGCCCCCGGTCGAGCGGCGGGTGCGTGCTGCGTCACTGTAGTCGTGCGTCCAGCCCATACCCCGACGTGTGCCCCTGCCCCAAGGTCGATAACCGCCCCCTGGCCCCCCAATTGGCCTATGCGCGAGGCATTGGCTGTTCGTAGGACAGGCGTTCGCTTCCGGATAGCGGACACTCCGGAACCCTGCCCGAACGGCCTTACCGGTCGGGCTCGGGATCCTTCAGCCAGTTGACCAATTCGGTCGAGAACGCCACCGGATCCTCTTCGTGCGGGAAGTGCCCGAGACCGTCGAACAGCCGCCAGCGGTAAGGCGCTTCGACGTACTCGCCGGAGCCCGCGGCGCTCCGCGTGCGCATCACCGGGTCGAGCGATCCGTGCAGATGCAGCGTCGGCACCCGGACCGGCCGCTTCATCCGCCGGTTGAACTGGATCCCGTCCGGGCGCGCCATGGACCGCACCATCCACCGGTACGGCTCGACCGCGCAGTGCGCCGTGGAGGGGATGCACATGGCACGGCGGTACGTCTCCACCGCCTCGTCGTCCGGCAGGCTGGGCCCCGACCAGTCCCGTACCAGCCGGCCGACCAGGGCGCCGCCGTCGGCGACGAGCTGCCGTTCGGGAACCCACGGCCGCTGGAACCCCCAGATGTATGAACTCGCGGCCGTCTGCTTGACGTCGGAGAGCATGGCGTTGCGCCAGCGCCGGGGATGCGGCATCGAGGAGACCGCGAGCCGGCGTACGAGCTTGGGGCGCATCACGGCGGCCGTCCACGCCAGATATCCGCCCAGGTCGTGCCCGACGAGCGCGGCGTCGGGCTCGCCCAGGGACCGTACGACCCCCGTGATGTCCAGCGCGAGGTTGGCGGGGTCGTAGCCGCGCGGGGTGCGGTCGCTGCCGCCGACGCCCCGCAGGTCCATGGCCACGGCGCGGAAACCGGCGTCGGCGAGGGCCACCAGCTGATGACGCCAGGTCCACCAGAACTGCGGAAAGCCGTGCAGCAGCAGGACGAGTGGCCCGTCGCCCATCTCCGCGATGTGGAAGCGGGCGCCGTTGGCGGCGACGTCCCGGTGGGTCAGTTCCTGGCCGCCGGGGATGTCGAGGCGTACGACCGAAGTGGGCGCCGAAGGTGTGGCGGGGTCCGTCATGAGGACGAGCGTCCCACAGCCTCGATGGCCGTGGGCACGCGATCCCGCACGGGCAGCTCTCGGGGGTGCGGCTTGGCGTTCTGGAGGACGCCCGCGGTCTCCTTCACCGAGGCGGCCACCTTCTGCGGGCCCTTGCTCTTCTTGGCCTTCTTCGCGAAGACCACGCCGATCACCGCGAGTACGGCGGCGACCAGCACGTTCGCCGCGAAGGAGAGCAGGAAGCAGATCGCCATGTTCCAGTGGCTCCACGTCCGGATGCCGTACGCCAGGGCGAAGCTCAGCATCGGGAGCGAGAAGATCAGCACCGTGGCGGCCACCGCGAACGCGCCGCCGCTGACCACCCCGCGCTTGACGTCCTGCTTGAGCTGCGCCTTCGCCAGTGCGATCTCGTCGTGCACCAGCGAGGACATCTCGGTCGTCGCCGAGGCGAACAGCTGGCCGATGCTGCGTTCGGCGCCGACCGGACCGCCGTCGGGTGCACTCATCGTGATCTCCCTCTCCTGCATGTTTTTGTACGGTCGTGTCAGATCATGCCGGACCGTCGTCCTCGTCGCTCGCCCCGCCCGTCACTTCGGCAAGCCGTCGGTGCTCGGCGGCCTTCCGCTCGTAGATCTCGGCCATCCGCAAGTGGTACGCCGGTTCGTCCTGTTCGTAGATGTCGGGGACGCCGTCGAGGTCGTCGTCCCGCTCCTCGGCCTCCACCAGTCTGCGGTACTTGACGTTGCGTATCTTCAGCAGAGTTCCGGCGAGCAGGGCCGCGATGAGCGAGCCGACGAGGACGGCGGCCTTGACCTCGTCGGTGAGCAGGTCGTCGCCGTCGAAGGCGAGTTCGCCGATCAGCAGGGACACGGTGAAGCCGATGCCCGCGAGGGAGGCGACGGCGAAGACGTCGGGCCAGGACAGGTCGTCGCTGAGCGAGGCCCTGGTGAAGCGGGCCGTCAGCCAGGTGCCCCCGAAGATGCCGACGGCCTTGCCGACGACGAGGCCGAGCACGACCCCGAGCGTCTCGGGCCGCCGGAAGACATCCCCCAGCACGCCTCCCGAGACCGACACCCCCGCGCTGAACAGCGCGAACAGCGGCACGGCGAGTCCGGCCGACAGGGGGCGTACGAGGTGTTCGACGTGCTCGCCGGGGGAGTGCGGCTCGCCCTCGCGCCGGGTGCAGCGGAGCATCAGGCCCATCGCGACACCGGCGATGGTGGCGTGGATGCCGCTGTTGTACATCAGCCCCCAGATGACGAGGGCGAGCGGCACGTACACGTACCAGCCTCGTACGCCCTTCCGCAGCAGGACCCAGAAGACGCCGAGGCCGACGACCGCGCCGGCCAGGGCGGCGAAGTTCAGGCCGTCGGTGAAGAAGACGGCGATGATCAGGATCGCGAACAGGTCGTCGACGACGGCGAGGGTGAGCAGGAAAGCGCGCAGGGCCGACGGCAGGGACGTGCCGATGACCGCCAGGACCGCGAGCGCGAAGGCGATGTCGGTGGCGGTGGGCACCGCCCAGCCGTCGAGGGAGCCGCCGCCGAGGACGTTGGTGAGCGTGTAGACGAGTGCGGGAACCGCCATTCCGCACAACGCGGCGACCACCGGCAGCAGCGCCGCCTTGGGATCCCGCAGATCTCCGGCCACCAGCTCGCGCTTGAGTTCGATACCGGCGACGAAGAAGAACACCGCGAGCAGCCCGTCGGCGGCCCAGTGCTGGAGCGAGAGGTTCAGTCCGAGCGCGCCGGGACCGATATGGAGGTCGAGGACGGACTGGTAGCTCTCTCTGACCGGGGTGTTCGCCCAGATGAGTGCCGCGATCGCGGCCACCAGGAGCAGCACGCCGCCCACGGTCTCGGTGCGCAGCGCTTCCGCCACGAAGTTCCGCTCGGGCAGGGACATCCGGCCGAGGAACCTGCGGTTGCTGGCGGGGGGCGCGGGGGCGGGCACGGGAGACCTCCGGTCGGATGGGCAGCACGAAACACCTGCCGACCAGACTTCCCGGCGCACCTATCGGACCTTGTCGTGTTGTTGACGCGGTACCGAGCCTACCCAACGTGCGGCGGAACCTGTCCGGTGATCTTCACCGTAGGGGGAAACGGGGGGTTCGGCGCGTTTGCCGCCGGGGCGGTCCGGGTGTGGGGGCGTCCGCCGCTCCCACACCCGGAGGGCGCCGCTCTAGTCCTCGGTGGGCGCTGCCGGCAGCTTCGCCTGGATCAGGTCCATCACCGTGGAGTCGGTGAGCGTGGTGACGTCACCGAGCTCCCGGTTCTCCGCGACGTCACGCAGCAGGCGCCGCATGATCTTGCCGGAGCGGGTCTTGGGCAGCTCGGCCACCGGCAGCACCCGCTTGGGCTTGGCGATCGGCCCGAGCACCGTGCCCACGTGGTTGCGCAGACCGGCCACCAGCCCCTCGTCCTCGGCGGACGCCGTGCCGCGCAGGATGACGAACGCGACGATCGCCTGTCCGGTCGTCTCGTCGGCCGCGCCCACGACCGCCGCCTCGGCGACGGCCGGGTGCGAGACGAGCGCCGACTCGACCTCGGTCGTCGAGATGTTGTGCCCGGACACGAGCATCACGTCGTCGACGCGCCCGAGGAGCCAGATGTCGCCGTCGTCGTCCTTCTTGGCCCCGTCACCGGCGAAGTACTTCCCCTCGAACCGCGACCAGTAGGTGTCGAGGAACCGCTGGTCGTCGCCCCAGATGGTGCGCAGCATGGAAGGCCACGGCTCGGTCAGCACGAGATAGCCGCCGCCACCGTCGGGCACTTCCCGCGCCTCGTCGTCGACGACGGTCGCCGAGATGCCCGGCAGCGCCCGCTGGGCGGAACCCGGCTTGGTCTCGGTCACCCCGGGCAGCGGCGAGATCATCATCGCGCCGGTCTCGGTCTGCCACCAGGTGTCCACGATCGGCGTCCGGTCGGCCCCGATGTGCTTGCGGTACCACATCCACGCCTCGGGGTTGATCGGCTCACCGACCGACCCGAGGATCCGCAGCGACGACAGATCGAACTTCGCCGGGATGTCGTCGCCCCACTTCATGAACGTCCGGATCGCCGTGGGGGCGGTGTAGAGGATCGTCACCCCGTACTTCTGCACGATCTCCCAGAACCGCCCCTGGTGCGGGGTGTCCGGCGTCCCCTCGTAGATCACCTGCGTCGCGCCGTTCGAGAGCGGCCCGTACGTGATGTACGAGTGCCCGGTGACCCAGCCGATGTCAGCCGTGCACCAGTACACGTCGCTCTCCGGCTTGAGGTCGAAGACGGCGTGATGGGTGTAGCTGGCCTGCGTGAGGTAGCCGCCGGAGGTGTGCAGGATGCCCTTGGGCTTCCCGGTCGTCCCGGACGTGTAGAGGATGAACAGCGGCTGCTCGGCCCCGAACGCCTCCGGGGTGTGCTCCGCGGACTGCCGGTCCACGATCTCGTGCCACCACACGTCGCGGCCCTCGGTCCAGGCCACCTCCTGGCCCGTACGGCGCACCACCAGCACCTTGCCGACCCCGTCGACCCGGCTGACCGCGTCGTCGACGGCCGGCTTCAGCGCGGACGGCTTCCCGCGCCGGTAACCACCGTCGGACGTGATGACCAGCTTGGCGTCCGCGTCCTGGATGCGGGTGGCGATCGCGTCGGCGGAGAACCCGCCGAAGACCACCGAGTGCGCGGCGCCGATCCGGGCGCACGCCAGCATCGCGACGACGGCCTCGGGAATCATCGGCAGGTATACGGCGACCCGGTCGCCCTTCTCCACACCCAGTTCGGTCAGCGCGTTCGCGGCCCTGCTGACCTCGTCCTTCAGCTCGGCGTAGGTGATGGCCCGGCTGTCCCCGGGCTCACCCTCGAAGTGGATGGCGACCCGGTCGCCGTTCCCCGCCTCGACATGGCGGTCCACGCAGTTGTACGCGACGTTCAGCTCGCCGTCCTTGAACCACTTGGCGAACGGCGGATTCGTCCAGTCCAGCGTCTCGGTCGGCTCGGTGGCCCAGGTCAGCCGACGGGCCTGCTCGGCCCAGAAGGCGAGCCTGTCAGCCTTGGCCTGCTCATACGCCTCCGCGGTGACGTTGGCGTTCGCGGCCAGGTCGGCGGGCGGCGCGAACCTGCGCTCTTCCTTCAGCAGGTTGGCCAGGCTTTCGTTACTCACGACATCTCCCTTTCCCAGGGTGTCCGTTGTGTCCCAGACCACAGCTCATCAGACCCGGAGGCCCGGTGACAAGGGCCGATCCCAAATTGGTTTAGACCTATTGAAGGTGGCGAGCCCTTCAAGGGACCCACTCTGGGGCACGTACGGCCCGACTCCCGGGTTCACCCGGCAACACGCCCTCGACCCAGCCACAGCCGACGCCGCTTCGAGGGCAGCGAGCTGCCACGCACGAGGCCCGCCGCACAGCCCCCGGGGTGGAGCTGCCCGGTAGGCCATCGCTCTACGGCCGCTCACCTGCGTGGCCCGAGCTGAGGCACGCCGAGCCGCAGCGGGGCGAGCCACAGCGGGGCGAGCCCGACGAACTGTCGCGCGTGACGCCTGAGGAGGCCACGCGCGACAGGGAGGCAAGTCACGTGTCACAGCCGGACAGGTCACGCGCGACAACCTGGCAAATCACGCGCGCCAGCCGGACAGTTCACGCGCACCAGCCGGACAGTTCACGCACCGGATGACGGACAGGCCACCCGGGGTGGCCGGACCCGTCACGCGGGATGGCCGGACTTCGTCACGCGGGATGCCGCAGGTCCTCCGCCGCACTCACATGCTCGAACAGCTCGGACCCTTCACTGTCGGCCAGCAGATACGCCTGCGCCTCGCCGACGTGGAAGTACATCCCTTGCAGTTCGAGCGCGCCCTCCCGCAGGGCCCGCGACACGGACTCGTGCGCCCGCAGGTGCTCCAACTGCTGCACCACGTTGGTCAGACAGAGCTGCTCCACCGCGTCGGCGGGTGCCCGCCCGGCCAGCCGTGCCCACGGCCGCTCCTTGGCGGCCATCCGCTCCAGGCTCGGCAGCCCGTGCCGCAACCACCGCTTGAGCGGCGTCATCGCCCCTCCCGGCTCCGCGCTCAGCAGGGCCTGCATCGCCCCGCACCCGGAGTGCCCGCACACCGTGATGGACCGCACCTTCAGCACGTCCACCGCGTACTCGATCGCCGCGGCCACCGAGTCGTCGCCGCCCTCCTCGCCGGGCAGCGGGACGAGGTTGCCCACGTTCCGTACGACGAAGAGGTCGCCCGGACCGCTGGAGGTGATCATCGACGTGACGAGCCGCGAGTCGGCACACGTCAGGAAGAGCTGTGACGGCCGCTGCCCCTCCCTGGCCAGCCGCGCCAGCTCACCCCGCACCAACGGCGCGGTGTTGCGCTGGAACGCGCTGATGCCACGCGCCAGTTGGTGCCCGCTCCCAGTGCTTCCGCTGCTTCCGCCGCTCACCCAGGACGACCCGGACGACCCGGTCGCGTCAGCCGGTGCGCCTGGTCCGTGCGGTCCCGCCGGTGCACCGGATGCGTCAGGGCTGTCCGGTCCACCTGCTTCGCCCGATCGGGCCGATCGGGCCGATCCGCCAGGACGGCTTCCTGCCGGCGCCGGGTGGGAGCTCGTGGTGGGCTCGCAGTTGTGGTTGCGCCACGGTGTCCAGGGCCGGCAGCGGCAGTGGGCGGAGCCCGCGGGCTCGGCGATCCGCGTACCGGTCCGTCCGGTGAGTTCGACCGTGCCGCCCTGCGCGCAGTGCGAGCTCTGCCAGTCCTGAAGTGCCTCGTACGCCGCGTGGTCCATGAACGACCCGTCCAACTCCACGACGGTGGCGGCGTCTTGGGGCAACTGGTGCAGGATGCGGCTGAGCCGCGGCACCGCGAGGAACGTCAACTGTCCTCGTACGTGTACGTAATGGACTCCTTCCTTTTCGTCGTGGGTGATGCGGGTGCGGGTGAGGCGGTGCAGGGCGACGCCGACGGCCACGGAGACTCCCAGGGCCACGCCCTCGAGTACTCCGACGAACACGACGCCGAGGGTGGTGACGGCGTACACCAGCACCTCACGGTGGCGGGTGACCGTGCGGATGTGGTGCAGGGACACCATCTGGATGCCGACGGCCATCACCAGGGCGGCGAGTGACGCGAGCGGGATCAGCTCCAGAATCGGGACCATCAGCAATGCGGCAACTACTACGAAAACGCCGTGCAGCATCGTGGAGTTCCGGCTCACGGCACCGGCTTGCACATTCGCGGAACTCCGTACGGCTACCCCGGCGACGGGCAGCCCGCCGAGCGCGCCGGAGGCGATGTTGGCGGCGCCCTGACCGAGCAGCTCCCGGTCGAGGTCGGCGCGGCCCACCCGGGTCCGCAAGCCGGGCCGCCCCGTCACCATCTTGTCCACGGCCACGGCGCCGAGCAGCGACTGCACGCTGCACACCAGCGTGACCGTGAGAACGGCGGCCACGAGCCCGAGCACCGGCCCCTCGGGCAGCCCGGCCAGCGCGTGGCTGCTCCAGGACGGCAGTTCGACCTTGGGCAGGGTGAGTCCCGCGAGTGAGGCGGTCGCGGTGGCCCCGGCGACGGCGACGAGCGCGGCAGGGACCTTGCGCAGCAGCCGACCCGCTCGCCCGGGAATCCTCGGCCACGCGAGGAGAAGGACCAGGGTCAGCGCGCTCATCGACACCGCCGCGGGGTGGACGTTCGCCAACTGCTGCGGCAGTCCTCGGATGTTGTCGAGGACGGAGCTCTGCGGAGTGCCGCCCAGCACGATGTGCAGTTGGGCAACGGCGATGGTCACACCGATGCCGGCGAGCATGCCGTGCACGATGGCGGGGCTGACGGCGAGCGCCGAACGCGCCACGCGCAGATACCCCAGACCCAGCTGGGCGATGCCGGCGAGAACGGTGATGGCGCAGGTCGTACGCCATCCGTAGAGATGGATGAGCTCGGCGGTGACGACCGTGAGCCCGGCGGCGGGCCCGCTCACCTGAAGGGACGAGCCGCCGAGCCTTCCGGCGACGAGTCCGCCGACGGCGGCGGCCACGAGGCCCGACTGGAGCGGCGCGCCGGTGGCGAGGGCGATGCCCAGGGACAACGGCAGGGCGATCAGGAAGACCGCGATCGAGGCCGACAGATCGGCGCCCGCGATACGGAATCGGCGGGGCGGTGTCGGCGGGGGGCTGTGGGGCTGACGGATGCGCTCGGGCCGAGTCGAGTCGGCGGCGCGGGTAGGGACGCAGGCAGACATGGTTCCCGTCTCCTCCGGGGCAGCGCGGTCGCGGAACAGGTGATCCCCCGCCAGGTAGGCGGAGGGCGGGTCGCGGCCGTGGGTCACGGCGTGCAGCGGCGGGATTTACAACGCTCGGTAAACAGATCGTAATGCAGAGTAAAGGCTTCGTGCGGAAAATAGTGGCAAATGGGGCATTGGATCACTCTCTGGAGTGAAGCAAGTATTTGATCGGCTTGTCGTACTTATTTGGTCTGGGCCCCGTGCGACCTTGGCGTGACTGTCGGCATTTAGCCGCATTTCACCCCAGGACGCGCACCCAGCGTTGCCCAGACTGAAGGAAGAAGGCGGGCGGATGATGGCCGTCACCCAGAGGATCGCCGCGGGCGTAGCACTCGCCGCGGCCTGCGCCACGGCGCTCGCCGGTTGCGCGCTCGACTCCACCGGCCCGAAGGAAGGCGCGCACGACACGAAGAAGGCCGCGGGAGCACCGGCGCCCAAGAGCCCGATTCGGATGATCGGCGACGGCTCCACCGCTTTCACCGGCGCGCAGCCCCATCTGCCACGCCAGGAGCGGTTGAAGCCCGGCCAGAAGCCTCCGCAGTTCGTGGTCTTCTCCTGGGACGGCGCCGGTGAGGACAGCCAGAAGCTCTTCTCCCACTTCCGGAAGGTCTCCAAGGCCAACAAGGCCACGATGACGTATTTCCTGAGCGGCGTGTACATGCTGCCGGAGGACAGGCGTGACCTCTACAACCCGCCGCAGCACTCACCGGGCAGCTCCGAGATCGGCTTCAACGACGCGGCGGGCATCGAGGAGACCGTGAAGCAGCTGCGTGGCGCGTGGCTGGAGGGCAACGAGATCGGCACGCACTTCAACGGCCACTTCTGCGGCGCCCAGGGCGGGGTCGGCGACTGGTCGGTCGCGGACTGGAAGGACGAGATCGCCCAGGCGAAGTCGTTCGTGAAGTCCTGGAAGACCAACACCGGTATGAAGAAGGCGTCTCCGCTGCCCTTCGACTACGACAAGGAACTGATCGGCGCCCGCACGCCGTGCTTGGAGGGGCAGAAGAACTTCATGCGGGCCGCCCGTCAACTGGGCTTCCGCTACGACACCAGCGGTGTCAACGACCAGGTCTGGCCCAAGAAGAAGGAGGGCCTGTGGGACCTGTCGATGCAGCTCGTGCCCTTCCCCGGCCACTCCTACGAGCAGCTCACCATGGACTACAACTTCATGGTCAACCAGTCGGGCACCACCACCCAGGGCGACCCCGGCAAGCACGAGTTCTGGGGCGACCAGATGCGTGACGGCCTCCTCAAGGGCTTCGACCGCGCCTACGACGGCAACCGAGCACCGCTGATCATCGGCAACCACTTCGAGTCCTGGAACGGCGGCACCTACATGCGCGCCGTCGAAGAGGTCATCGAGCGCGTCTGCACCAAGTCCGACGTGCGCTGTGTCTCCTTCAGGCAACTCGCCGACTGGCTCGACGTCCAGGACCCGGCCACCCTGGACAAGCTCCGCGGCCTCAAGGTCGGCGAGACCCCGAAGCAGGGCTGGGCGTCCCTTCTCTCGGGCCGCCCCGCCCCGGCCCCGAAGGGCGTCCCGGGGGCGCCGGCCGTCAAGCCGTAGCGACCAGTCCCTCGCCGAGTCCCTCGCCGAGAACGAAGCCGGGGTCGACCTGCGCCGCCAGGTCCGCCCCGGTCCTCTCGTTGCCCCAACTGCCGGCGTTCTTCAGGTGGAAGTGGACCATCTGGCTCGTGTAGCGCTCCCAGTCGCGCAGTTCGTAGCGCGCGTCGGCCGCGTCGTGCAGGGTGCGCAGCGAACGGCGGTTGTCTTCCTCCAGGAGCCCGAACCGGGGCGAGCGGCCCTTCTCCATGGAGCGCACCCAGTCCGAGTGCCCGACCGTGACCAGGAGGTCGTCGCCGACTTCGGCGCGGAGGAAGTCGATGTCGTCCTGGCCCTGCACCTTGTTGCCGACCACCTTCAGGGCGACGCCGAAGTCACGGGCGTACTCCTTGTACTGGCGGTAGACGGAGATGCCCTTGCGGGTCGGCTCGGCGACGAGGAACGTGAGGTCGAACCGGGTGAACAAGCCGGACGCGAAGGAGTCCGAACCCGCCGTCATGTCGACGACGACGTACTCGCCACGGCCGTCGACGAAATGGTTCAGGCAGAGCTCCACTGCACCGGTCTTGGAGTGATAGCAGGCCACTCCCAAATCGGCCTCGGTGAACGGGCCGGTGACCATCAAACGGATGACACCGCCGTCGAGTTCCACCGGCCGAGCGCAGGCGTCGTACACCGGGTTCTCCTCGCGGACCCGCAGCAGCCGCGACCCCTCGCCGGGCGGGGTTGTCTTGATCATCGTCTCGGCGGACGTGATACGGGCGTTGGTGCCGCGCAGGTAGTCCTTGATCAGCGGCAGCCGTTCGCCCATGGCGGGCAGGGCGGCGGCCACCGTCTCGTCGAGACCCAGCGCGGCTCCCAGGTGCTGGTTGATGTCGGCGTCCACCGCGACCACCGGCGCGCCGGAAGCGGCGAGGTGGCGGATGAAGAGGGAGGACAGGGTGGTCTTGCCGCTGCCACCCTTCCCGACGAAAGCAATTTTCATGTTCACAAAGGGTAGTGGTGCGATCGCCCTGGGTGCACCGCTCGCGTGAAGAAGACCACTCCATCGTGGGGTGGGGCACGGGAGTGCGTAATGTCGTACTCATGAGTACGACAGGCGCGACCGCCGATCCGCTCGCGGCCCTGGGCTCCCTGCCCGGGGTGGCCGACTCCGTGGAGTCCGTACGCAAGTTCGTGGACCGGGTCTACGGCCACCGGATCATGCGGCGCCGCAGCAACGAGATCACGTCCGAGGCCGCGCTGCGAGGCGCGCGCGGATCCGCCTCGCTGTCCGGTGCCGACTGGGCTCTCGAAGAGGTGCGCCGCCGCACCGACTTCAGCGCGGACCAGGAAGGGCGTACGGTCGGCGCCGCCCTACGGCTGACCGCCGAGGCGGGCCAACTGCTGTCCATCTGGCGCCAGTCGCCTCTTCGGGTGCTGGCCCGGCTGCATCTGGTGGCTGCCGCGGACAAGGGCGACAAGGTCGGCCGTCCACGGCGGGACGGCGAACCGGTGGACGAGCCGCTGGTCGAACTCCCGCTGCCGGGCGCCGACGAGGTCGCCGGCCGCCTTGAAGGCCTCTCCCAGTTGATCATCGCGGGTGGTTCGGCCCCGGCCCTGGTCACGGCGTCGGTGGTCCACGGCGAACTCCTTGCCCTGCGCCCCTTCGGCTCCCACAACGGCCTGGTCGCGCGTGCGGCCGAGCGCATCGTCCTGATCGGCAGCGGCCTCGACCCGAAGTCCGTCTGCCCCGCCGAGGTCGGTCACGGCGAACTGGGCCGTGCGGCGTATGTGGCTGCCCTGGAAGGCTATGTCTCCGGTACGCCCACGGGAATGGCGGCCTGGATCGCCCACTGCGGCAAGGCGGTCGAACTCGGCGCCAGGGAGTCGACAGCCGTATGCGAGGCGCTTCAGCGCGGGGCGGCGTAGGTATCTCGGGCCGAGTCGGCGGTCCTGGAAAACGCCCTCTACGAAGAGGGTGGAAAACTCCCTGAACAGGGTTGCGGCGGTACGAGGTCTCGTACCGCCGCTGGCATGTTCACCTGGTTACCAAGCGTCCTCGAATATTGCCCATCAGGCCGGGAACTGTGGCCCGTTTCCTGGTGCGGCTGGCCCGTAATCGACGGGTCGACGTCGCGTGGGTGCCTGGTGTTCATGCGCGGTCCGTGGGGCCTTGATTGCGTTTGAAGGTGATCCTCTCGGATGTCCTTGGTCTCGCGGGCCGTTAAACCCTTTGTACTCCAGGTCCTGAGGAAGCGGAACCCCCGGGCACACTTCTTTACTTTTGGGTTAAACGGCCTAAATCGGGCGGGAGTCCGCTGCTTGAACACGCGTGACGGGAAACGCGGCGCCAGGACGTGATCGGCGGCCGGTCATCCGTCCTCCATGGCCGCGGTCAGACCGCTGTCGCGCGCCGTCGGCTCGCGTACCAGACGAGTCCCGCCGTGGCCGCCGCCGCTCCTATCGCGGCCGCCGCGACCAGTGCCGGACGTGGCGGTCCCGACAGGCGCTGCTTCAGCCGGACCGGGCGGTGGAAGTCCAGGATCGGCCAGGAGCGGGCGAGGGCCTCGCGGCGCAGGGTGCGGTCCGGATTCACCGCGAAGGGGTGGCCCACGGATTCCAGCATCGGAATGTCGGTTGCCGAGTCGCTGTAGGCGTAGCACCGCGAGAGGTCGTAACCCTCGGACTCCGCCAGCTCCCTGACCGCCTCGGCCTTGGTGGGTCCGTAGGCGTAGTACTCGACCTCTCCGGTGAAGCAGCCGTCCTCGCCCACCACCATGCGGGTCGCCACCACGCGGTCGGCGCCGAGCAGTTCGCCGATCGGCTCGACCACCTCCGCGCCGGACGTGGACACGATCACGACGTCGCGTCCGGCCGTGTGGTGCTCCTCGATGAGGGACGCGGCCTCGTCGTAGATGATCGGGTCGATCAGGTCGTGCAGCGTCTCGGCGACGATCTCTTTGACCTGTTGGACGTTCCAGCCGCGGCACATCGCGGAGAGGTACTTGCGCATCCTCTCCATCTGGTCGTGGTCGGCGCCGCCGGCCAGGAACACGAACTGGGCATAGGCGGTTCGCAAGGCGGCCCTGCGGTTGATCAGACCGCCTTGGTAGAACGACTTGCTGAACGTGAGCGTGCTCGACTTCGCAATGACCGTCTTGTCCAGATCAAAGAAGGCTGCTGTGCGAGGCAAGTAGTGGTTTTCCACGAGCTGAGCATAGGCGCCCACCATTCGGCGTAA
This sequence comes from Streptomyces sp. NPDC088747, assembly GCF_044751025.1. Taxonomy (NCBI): domain Bacteria; kingdom Bacillati; phylum Actinomycetota; class Actinomycetes; order Kitasatosporales; family Streptomycetaceae; genus Streptomyces; species Streptomyces sp. NPDC088747. The sequence goes on along the minus strand of NZ_JBIVKZ010000002.1, from coordinate 132,361 downwards.
GGTGAGGCGCGTGGGTTTGCCTGAGAGGGCTCTCGGGTACACCATGGAAGTCACGGATCGTTCGCGACCGTGCTAACCCGGTCTGGCTCCTCCCCCCCCCGAGTCGGACCGTGGGGACGACCCCCGCTCTCCCCCCCGGCGGGGGTCGTCGCATGTCCGGATGCGTTTCCTCCGCCTCTTGGTACGGCCCTCAACCCCTCTGGCGCGGCTCTGGCCGCGCTTTTTTGATGCGCTTGATCCGTCACTGTGTGTAACGCTCGGGCTGCTCTGTGGAAGTCCCTGAGGTCGCACCGGTATGAGTGAAGGCGATATCCACAGGCCCTCAGTTGTCCACAGAAATCGACCAAGATCCACACGATTTCCCGCATCACTGCACCGTGATTCCAACGCGCTCCGCTCGCGGCGAGTTCATGGCCGGTTCGGTTTGTCAGTGCGTTTGGCCGGTTCGTATCGGCCGTTCATATGGAGACCGCTTGCCGGTTCTCCACACGAGTGGGAATCAGCGGGGCCGCAGAGAGCCCCGCGAAGGAAGCAGCGAAGGGGGCTGGAGATCGTGGCGGGAGCCATCACAGACAACCGGCCGCCCGCCGCCGAGGGGCGGCAGGGCGGACCGTTGATCGTCACGGAGGACGCCGTACTACTGGACGACCTGCTGCGTCTGTGCGCGGCGGCGGGCGCCAGGCCGGAGGTCCACCACGGGCTGCCGGAGCGCAGGGGCAGTTGGGAGTCCGCGCCTCTCGTGCTGGTGGGCGACGATGCCGCGCGGCGGGTGCGTGGGGCCGTGCGCAGACGCGGAGTCGTGTTGGTAGGCCGGGATCAGGACGATTCCGGAGTCTGGCGGCGCGCTGTCGAGATCGGCGCGGACCACGTCCTGATGCTGCCCGATGGCGAGCAATGGCTGGTCGACCGCATCGCCGACGTGGCCGAGGGAGTCGGCCGGCCCGCGCTCACCGTCGGAGTCCTCGGCGGACGTGGCGGGGCCGGAGCGTCCACGCTGGCCTGCGCGCTCGCCGTCACCTCGGCGCGTGAGGGGCGCCGCACCCTGCTCGTGGACGCGGATCCCCTTGGCGGCGGACTCGACGTACTGCTGGGCGGGGAGGCGACCGAAGGCCTGCGCTGGCCCGCGTTCGCGGCCTCGCGCGGCCGGGTCGGCGGCGGCGCCCTGGAGGAGTCCTTGCCCGAACTGCACGCGCTGCGTGTCCTGAGCTGGGATCGCGGCGACTCCGTCGCCATTCCGCCCCAGGCCGTACGGGCGGTCCTGGCCGCCGCCAGACGGCGGGGCGGCGTGGTGGTCGTCGACCTGCCACGGCGCATCGACGAGGGCGTCGCGGAGGCCCTGGCCCAGCTCGACCTCGGGGTACTGGTGGTCCCCGCCGAGCTTCGTGCCATCGCGGCGGCCGGGCGCGTCGCGTCCTCGGTCGGCATGGTCCTGCGCGATCTCCGGGTCGCGGTGCGCGGACCGTACGCACCCGGTCTCGACGACCGCGAGGTGGCCCGGCTGCTCGGGCTGCCCCTGGCGGGTGAGGTGCCCGCCGAACCCCCGACGTCGGACGGCGGCATGCCCCCTGGAGGATCCGCGCGAGGGCCACTCGCCCGGTTCTGCTCGGCCTTCTGGCAGCGGGTACCGGTCGAAGGCGGGGGCGTATGAGCTGGGACGCGGCCACGGGGATGGACTGCGACGCGGGTCTGGGCCAGAGCGCGGGCCTGCTGGACGGCGTACGGCAGTGGCTGGCGGAGAGCGGCTCCGAACCCACCCCCGCGCGCGTGGCCCAGGCGCTGCGGGAACAGGGGCGGGTGCTCGGGGACGCCGAAGTCCTCGGTGCGGCGGAGCGGTTGCGTTCCGAACTGGTCGGCAGCGGCCCGCTCGAACCGCTGCTCGCGGATCCGTCGGTTACGGACGTGCTGGTTTCGGCGCCCGACCGGGTGTGGGTGGACCGGGGCGGTGGCCTGGAGCTGACGGCAGTCTCGTTCGCGGACGCGGCGGCGGTGCGGCGCCTCGCTCAGCGCCTCGCCGCGGTGGCCGGGCGCAGGCTGGACGACGCCCGGCCGTGGGTCGACGCCCGCCTCCCGGACGGCACCCGCCTGCACGCGGTGCTGCCGCCGGTCGCCGTCGGCTCGACGTGTCTGTCCCTGCGGGTCGTACGGCCACGGGCGTTCACGCTCGACGAACTGGTGGCGGCCGGGACCGTACCGCCCGGCGGAGACAGGGTGCTGAGAGCGCTGCTCGACGCCCGGTTGTCGTTCCTGGTCAGCGGAGGGACCGGGAGTGGCAAGACCTCACTGCTGAGCGCGCTGCTGGGGCTGGTCGGTCCGGGGGAGCGGATCGTCCTCGCCGAGGACTCGGCGGAGCTGCGACCCGACCATCCGCACGTGGTGCGCCTGGAGGGGCGGCCCGCCAACCAGGAGGGCGTCGGGCTCGTCGCGCTCCAGGACCTGGTCCGGCAGGCCCTGCGGATGAGACCGGACCGGCTCGTCGTCGGTGAGGTGCGCGGGCCGGAGGTGGTGAGCCTGCTGGCGGCCCTGAACACCGGCCACGAAGGCGGCTGCGGCACGGTTCACGCGAACGCGGCGGCCCAGGTGCCCGCCCGCCTGGAGGCGCTCGGCACGGCTGCCGGGCTCGACCGGGCCGCGCTGCACAGCCAGTTGGCGGCCGCGCTGTCCGTGGTCCTGCATCTCGTACGCGACCGCGCGGGCCGGCGCCGGATCGCCGAGGTGCATGTGCTGGAGCGTGATCCGTCGGGGCTGGTGGTGACGGTGCCCGCGCTGCGGTGGGGCGCGGAGTCCTTCGCGTACGAGCGGGGGTGGGAGCGGCTGGAGCGGCTGCTTCGGGACGGGAGCGAGGGGCGGCGATGAGGGTGCGCGGGCGGGACGAAAACGAGGAGTGGCGTGGAAACGGGGAGCGACATGGCGATCGGTGAGATGTCGGGGACGTCGGTCGGGGCGGCCATGGCCTGCGCCGGGACGGCGGCCTGGCTGATGGGCGGGTGGGACTCGGGGGTGCGCAGGGCACGGTTGCTGTCGGCGGGTGGCGGAGTGGTGGGGGCAGGGCCGCCGTCCTGGGAGAAGGCGTTTGTCGGATGGCGGCGGCTGCGTGGACGGTTGCGAATCGAGGCGTGGTCGGTGGCCGTCGGTCTGGTGATCGCGTTGATCGGTGCGTCCGTGGTGCCGCTGGTGCTGGGAGTGGCGGGCGTGCCGGTGCTCGCGAGGGTGCGGCGCGCCTCTGAGGCTCGGCGGGCGGTGGAGCGGCGGGGGGACGCCGTCATCGGCCTGTGCGGAGCGCTTGCCGGGGAGGTGCGGGCGGGGAGGCAGCCGGGCGAGGCTTTGCGCCGGGCGGCGCGCGAATCGCCGGGCCTCGGTGAGGCGCAGGCGGTGGTGCTGGCGGCGGCACGGTTCGGCGGGGATGTGCCGGCCGCGCTCACCGAGGCCGCACGGCAGCCGGGGGCCGACGGGTTGGTGGGGCTCGCCGCGTGCTGGCGCGTGGCTGTGGACCGCGGAGCCGGGCTTGCCGCCGGACTGGACCGGCTGGAAGGGGCGCTGCGTGCCGAGCGCGACCAAAGAGCCGATCTGCGAGCTCAGCTGGCCGGATCGAGGTCTACGGCGGTGATGCTCGCGGGGCTGCCCGTGCTCGGGCTCCTGCTCGGGACCGCCTTGGGCGCCGATCCCCTGCATGTACTGCTGCACACCGGCCCCGGCCTGGCCTGTCTGCTGATCGGCGGGGTGCTGGAGGGCGTGGGCCTGTGGTGGGCCCAGCGCATCGTCCGAGGGGCGGAGGCGGCATGAGCGCGGAAGTTGTCCACAGGCTGGGGGTGGTCGTGTGCGGAACGCTGGCGATCGCATGGCTGGCACGGTCGATCTGGGTGGCGCGGCGCGAGCGGAGGGTGCGTAGGAGGCTGGCCGAGTTGCTGGCGCTGGAGGCCGCGGCGAGCGTACGGCGCTTCGAGTGGGACGGTGCCGGAAGGCAGTGGCTGCCGGTGGCGGGCGCCGTGTGTGCCGGCTGGGTGCTGGTCGGGGGCCCTGCCGGGGTGCTGGTGGGACTGGCGGCCGGGTTCGGGGTCCGGCGATGGCGGCAGCGGCGAGGGTCCGGCCCCGTGGAGGAGTACGACCGGGCGCGGGCGGCGCGGCAGCTTCCGCTGGCCGCTGACCTGCTTGCGGCGTGTATCGCGGCGGGTGCGGGCCCGGTGGCGGCCGCTCAGGCCGTGGGTGAGGCGCTGGGCGGACCTGTAGGGGAGCGGCTCGCGAGAGGAGCGGCCGAAGTGCGGCTCGGAGGTGAACCGGCCGCGGCGTGGCGGAAGTTGGCGTCGATACCGGGTGGCGGCCCGCTGGCACGGCTCCTGGAGCGCGCGGGGGAGTCAGGCGTACCTGCGGCCGTACCCGTCGGTCGCCTCGCCGCCGAGGCCCGCGCCGGGTGGGGGCGCACCGCGACGGCACGAGCGCGCCGGGCGGCCGTGATGGTCACCGCGCCGGTGGGGCTGTGCTTTCTGCCCGCGTTCCTTGCGATCGGCGTACTGCCAGTGGTGATCGGACTGGCCGGCGGCCTGCTGGGAGGGGGTGACGGGGTGCGGTGAGGGTGCGTGGCGAAGGAGTGCGGTGAACGACCAGGAATCAATCGACTTGGACCTCACGGGGGTTGAGATGAGCAGGACAGTACGAGTGCGGGTGCGGATCCGGGCATGGCTTCTCGGGCTGATGCGGAGGGACGGCGGAATGGTCACCTCCGAGTACGCGGTCGGGATTATCGCTGCGGTCGCTTTCGCGGCCGCGCTCTACAAGGTGCTGACGAGCGGGCAGGTCAGCGCGCAGCTTCAGGGGATCGTGCAGCGAGCGCTCGATGTCCAGATGTGAACGGCGCGCGGAGGGTCGGGTTGTCCCGACGGCGAGTGGCTGGGTCCGGGACGACGGACTTGCCGACGGGCGGGAACTCCGCTGCCGGGACCGGGGGTTCGTGACGGCCGAGGCGGCCGTGGTGCTGCCCGCGCTGGTGCTCGTCGCGATGGCTCTGGTCTGGGCGCTGCTCGCCGCCTCCGCGCAGATCCAGTGCCAGGACGCGGCGAGGGCGGGTGCACGCGCGGCGGCCCGCCAGGACCCGCCCGACGCGGTCCTGACGACGACGCGGAGCGCGGCACCCCGGGGTGCGCGGATCCAGGTGAGCCGGGAGGGCGACATGGTCCGGGTGACGGTCACGGCGACCGCACCTGGTCCCGACGCACTGAGTCTGGAGCTGACCGATGAGGCTGTGGCTCTGGCGGAGGAGACGGTGGGGGTGAGCGGCGGATGACAGTAGCTGGGAGTCGGACTGCGTCCTCACCGGACTCGGTCGGCTGGGAAGTCTCGGTGGTGGCGGAAGTATCGGTGGTGGCGGAAGTATCGGAAGTCCCCGTGGTCTTGGGGCAGCGGGGCGCCGGCCCCAGGTCCGGTCGGTGGAGCGGACTCGCCATATGGGGCCGCGCGACGGACGACCCGGGCGGATCGACCTCAGCCCTTAGGTCCGCCACAGCCCTTAGATCCGCCACAGCCCTTAGATCCGCAACGCGCACGCCGGCTGAGTCGGACAGGGGGTCGGCGACCGTCTGGTCGGTCGGGGTGATCGCTGTGCTCTGCGTGGTCTTCGGGGTGGTGCTGGCCATGGGGCAGGTCGTCCTGGTCCGCCACCGGGCGGCGGGAGCGGCGGACTTGGCGGCCCTCGCGGCGGCGGACCACTGGATGGACGGCCCGACAGCCGCCTGCGGGGAGGCCGACCGAGTGGCACGCGCCCAGCATGCGCGACTCGTCCGGTGCGCTGTCGGCGGCGAGATCTCGGACGTCACAGCGGCGTCGGGTCGGGGGCTGTTCGCAGCGGAGGTCAGGTCGAGAGCGGGGCCTGCGGGGGCTGGTCGGACGGCAGTGGCTGCGAGGCCTGTTCAGGCTCCGGGAGTTGCGGGACTTCGCCGGTCGGCGGGGGTTGCGACGCCTCACCGGTCGGCGGAGGTGGCGGCACCTCGGCGGTCGGCGGAGCTTGTGGAGGCAGCATGGCACGGAGGACCGAAAGGACCTGCCGATCCGCCACCACCCGCTCAGCCGATGGACCCCACGTCACCGACTGACCGCTCCCCACCGCAGGGCGGACCCCGCGGTATAGGCGCCCCCGGCGGCTAGTCCCCCGGCGGCTGCTCCTCCGGCGCCCCACGCAGCAGCTCCGTGAGCAAGCGCACGGCGCCGCGCTTGTGCAAGGGCTCGTTGCCGTTGCCGCACTTGGGGGACTGGATGCAGGACGGGCAGCCGGCCTCGCACTCGCAGGAGGCGATGGCCTGGCGGGTGGCGGTGAGCCAGGCGCGGGCGGTGTGGAAGGCCCGCTCCGCGAAGCCCGCGCCGCCGGGGTGGCCGTCGTAGACGAAGACCGTGGGAAGGAGGGTGTCCGGGTGCAGCGGGACGGAGACGCCGCCGATGTCCCAGCGGTCGCAGGTGGCGAAGAGCGGCAGCATGCCGATGGACGCGTGCTCGGCGGCGTGCAGGGCGCCGCCGAGGATCTCCGGGTTGATCCGGGCCGCGTCCAACTGGTCCTCGGTGACCGTCCACCACACGGCACGCGTGCGGAGCGTACGAGGAGGGAGGTCGAGTTTCGTCTCGCCCAGGACCTCACCGGTGATGACACGTCGGCGCAGGAAGGAGACGACCTGGTTGGTGACTTCGACGGAGCCGTAGCACAACCTGCCCTGGCCCCAGGGGACTTCGACGTCCGTCTCCAGGACGGAGATGGCGGTGGTGTCGCGGGCGACCGTCGAATACGGCGGGTTGGCCTCATCGACCAGGGCGACGGAGTCCTCCAGGTCCAGCTTGCGTACCAGGTAGGTGCGGCCCTGGTGCAGATGGACCGCGCCCTCGTGGACCGTCGTGTGCGAGGAGCCGGCGTCGACCGTGCCGAGGAGTCGGCCGGTGCCGGCCTCGACGATCTGTATGGGGTTGCCGCCCTCGCCGCGGATGTCGGCGAGGTCCGCGGCCCGCTCCCGGCGTGTCCAGTGCCAGGCCCTCGTCCGGCGGCGCAGCAGCTTAGCGGCCTCCAACTGGGGCAGCAGGCCGGGTGCCGTGGGGCCGAAGAGCTTCAGGTCGTCGTCGGTGAGCGGGATCTCGGAGGCGGCGGCGCACAGGTGCGGGGCGAGGACGTAGGGGTTGTCCGGGTCGAGCACCGTGGACTCCACGGGCTGGTCGAAGAGCGCCTCGGGATGGTGGACGAGGAAGGTGTCCAGCGGGTCGTCGCGGGCGACGAGGATCGCGAGGGCGCCCTGTCCGGAGCGTCCGGCGCGGCCCGCCTGCTGCCAGAGGGAGGCCCGGGTGCCCGGGTAGCCCGCGATGACGACGGCGTCGAGGCCGGAGATGTCGATGCCCAGTTCGAGGGCGGTGGTGGCGGCGAGGCCGAGCAGCTCGCCGGAGTGGAGGGCGCGTTCGAGGGCGCGGCGTTCCTCCGGGAGGTAACCGCCGCGGTAGGCGGCCACGCGCCGGGCCAGTGAGCGGTCGATCTCGGCGAGGCGTTCCTGGGCGATCACCGCGACCAGTTCGGCGCCGCGGCGGGATCGTACGAAGGCGATCGACCGCATGCCCTGGACGGCGAGGTCGGTGAGGAGGTCGGCGGTCTCGGCGGTGGCGGTACGGCGGACGGGGGCGCCCTTCTCGCCGTGCAGCTCGGTGAGAGGGGGTTCCCAGAGGGCGAAGACCAGCTCGCCGCGCGGGGAGGCGTCGTCGGCGACCTCGACGACCGGGAGGCCGGTCAGGCGCCGTGCGGCGACCGAGGGCTCGGCGGCGGTCGCGGAGGCCAGCAGGAAGACGGGAGAGGCGCCGTAGTGGGCGCACAGGCGGCGCAGGCGGCGCAGGACCTGGGCGACATGGGAGCCGAACACACCGCGGTAGGTGTGGCACTCGTCGATGACGACATAGCGCAGGGCGCGGAGGAAGGAGGCCCAGCGGGGGTGGGAGGGCAATATGCCGCGGTGCAGCATGTCGGGGTTGGTCAGGACGTAGTTGGCGTACTGACGTACCCACTCGCGTTCTTCGAAGGGGGTGTCCCCGTCGTACACGGCCGGGCGTACGGCTTTGCCCAGAGGTTGTGAAAGTTCCTTCACAGATCGGCGCTGGTCAGCGGCGAGAGCCTTGGTCGGGGCGAGGTACAGGGTGGTGGCGCCGCGGCCGTTCGGGGCCTCCGAGCCGTCCAGGAGGGCGGACAGGACCGGGACGAGGTACGCCAGGGACTTGCCCGACGCCGTGCCTGTGGCGACGATCACGGACTCGCCGTCCAGGGCGTGTTCGGCGGCCAGTGCCTGGTGGGCCCAGGGATGTTCGATGCCTGCGGCCTGCACGGCGGCGATCACCTCCGAGCGGATCCGGTCCGGCCAGACGGCATGACGGCCCTCGCGCGGGGGCAAGTGCTCCGTATGAGTGATGCGCGAAGCCCGGCTCGGCCCCGAGGCGAGCCGGTCCAGGACCGTGCTCGGCGAGGGGCGGGAAGCGGTGTCCGTCGGGGTTCGATCGGATCGGTGATTCTTGGCCATCGGCATCGAGTGTGTCACTGGCATGACGGACAATGGGGCCAAGGCGTCGTGCACGCCTGCCGGTAAGTGATTGAATGCCATCGCGGCTGGCGAACCGTCCCGGGGGCTCTGCCGAGGTGTCCCGTGGGGCGACCGCTCGATAGCAAGGTGCTGGAGGATTCGTGGACCTGTCTCTGTCGACTCGCAGTGTGTCCGGCCCTAACGGCGACCGTACGGTCGTCGAGGTCGGTGGCGAAATCGATGTATATACCGCGCCCAAGCTGCGCGAGCAGCTGGTCGAGCTGGTGAACGACGGCAGTTTCCACCTCGTCGTCGACATGGAGGGCGTGGACTTCCTCGACTCCACCGGGCTCGGCGTTCTCGTGGGTGGCCTGAAGCGTGTGCGTGCCCACGAGGGCTCGCTGCGTCTGGTCTGCAACCAGGAGCGCATTCTGAAGATCTTCCGTATCACCGGCCTCACCAAGGTGTTCCCGATCCACACCTCGGTCGAGGAAGCGGTGAACGCCACCGACTGACCCGTCCGGGGGCGCGAGCCGAAGGACGGCACAAGTCGCGCGCCCACGACGGCAGAAGCAAGGAGGGGGACCGGGTCTCGGCGGCCCGGCCCTCCGAAAGCACGCCCGTAGCTGAGGGGGATGCATGGCCACCGTTGAGCTCCGCTTCAGCGCGCTGCCCGAGCACGTCAGGACCGCCCGACTGGTGGCGGCAGCGGTGGCGCGCAGGGCCGGAGTGGACGAGGCCGTACTGGACGAGGTGAGACTCGCTGTCGGCGAGGCCTGCACCCGTGCCGTGGGACTGCACCAGAGCAGCGGCATCTCGGCGCCGGTGCGGGTGCTGCTGATCGAGGAGGAGAAGTCCTTCTCCATCGAGGTCGGCGACGAGGCTCCGCGCACGGCTCCCGGTGAGTCGGTGCCCGGTGTCTCCTCCGGCGACTCCGACGCGGAGACCGAGGAGGACGAGATGGGGCTCGCGGTCATCAGCGGTCTCGTCGACGACGTCGAGGTCACCGCGGGGGAGAACGGCGGACTGATCAGGATGAGCTGGCCGACCACGCCGCCGGCCCCGCTTGCCCTCTGAGCACGTCCCCGTAACCCCTCGTAAGCGCGTAAGAAACCGAAAGGGCCCTGCTCAGCAGGGCCCTTTCGCATGCCCTGGAGCCACTGCTGTCTCATTGGCAGCATTTCGTGAACCAATTCACGACCGGTGACGCAATTGTTTGATCAAGCGTCAACGGTTTTGGGGCATTACCTCTTTCGGGGTCGCTGGACGCCCGACGATCATTTGCTCAAGAGCATGTGAAGGCTAATTCCGCTTACCGCGCACTGTTTTGATCAGGTTCCGGTACCTACAATCCGTCCACATCTTGAGCTCGGTCCAAGCGTCAAGGAGGACGAATGGCGGGGCTTTCTACCCCTCATCAGTTTGACCGGTCCACAACCTTCGCAGCCGCAGTACTGACCGACGACAATCGTCTGATCGTGATGGTCATCGGGGTCGTCGCGCTCGCGGCGCTCGTGGTCGCCGGGGTCCTGGTACGCCAGGTGCTCGCGGCGGGCGAGGGCACCGACAGCATGAAGGAGATCGCAAGGGCCATCCAGGAAGGCGCGAATGCCTACCTGGGGCGGCAGATGCGCACGCTCGCGGTATTCGCCGGCGTGGTGTTCTTCCTGCTCATGCTGCTTCCGGCAGACGACTGGAATCAGCGTGCCGGACGGTCGATCTTCTTCTTGATCGGCGCGGCGTTCTCGGCGACCACCGGTTATATCGGTATGTGGCTCGCCGTACGGAGCAATGTCCGCGTGGCCGCCGCGGCAAGGGAAGCGACTCCGGCGGAGGGTGAGCCCGAAAAGGATCTCACCGCCGTCTCGCACAAAGCCATGAAGATCGCTTTCCGTACGGGCGGCGTCGTCGGCATGTTCACGGTGGGGCTCGGTCTGCTGGGCGCCTCCTGCGTGGTGCTGGTGTACGCCGCCGACGCGCCGAAGGTCCTGGAGGGCTTCGGGCTCGGTGCCGCGCTGATCGCGATGTTCATGCGTGTCGGCGGCGGGATCTTCACCAAGGCCGCCGACGTCGGCGCCGACCTGGTCGGCAAGGTCGAGAAGGGCATTCCGGAGGACGATCCGCGCAATGCCGCGACCATCGCCGACAACGTGGGCGACAACGTCGGCGACTGTGCCGGTATGGCCGCGGACCTCTTCGAGTCGTACGCCGTGACGCTGGTCGCCGCGCTGATCCTCGGCAAGGCGGCGTTCGGTGACGCCGGACTCGCGTTCCCGCTGATCGTGCCCGCGATCGGCGTACTCACCGCGATGATCGGCATCTTCGCGGTGGCGCCCCGGCGCTCGGACCGCAGCGGGATGTCGGCGATCAACCGCGGGTTCTTCATCTCCGCGGTGATCTCGCTGGTGCTGGTGGCCGTGGCCGTCTACACCTACCTGCCGGCGAAGTACGCCGACCTCGACGGCGTCACGGACGCGGCCATCGCGGCCAAGAACGGCGACCCGCGGATCCTCGCGGTCGTCGCCGTCGCGATCGGCATCGTCATGGCCGCGCTGATCCAGCAGCTGACCGGCTACTTCACCGAGACCACCCGGCGCCCGGTTCGGGACATCGGCAAGAGCTCGCTCACCGGCGCGGCCACCGTCGTGCTCGCCGGTATCTCCATCGGTCTCGAATCGGCCGTCTACACCGCCCTGCTGATCGGCCTCGGCGTGTACGGGGCCTTCCTGCTCGGCGGTACGTCGATCATGCTGGCGCTCTTCGCCGTGGCGCTGGCCGGCACCGGTCTGCTCACCACGGTCGGCGTGATCGTGGCGATGGACACCTTCGGGCCCGTCTCCGACAACGCGCAGGGCATCGCCGAGATGTCCGGTGACGTCGAGGGCGCGGGCGCGCAGGTGCTCACCGACCTGGACGCCGTGGGCAACACCACCAAGGCCATCACCAAGGGCATCGCCATCGCCACCGCCGTTCTCGCGGCCTCGGCCCTTTTCGGCTCGTATCGCGACGCGATCCTCACGGCCGCGAACGAAGTGGGCGAGAAGGTCTCGGGGCCCGGCGCACCGATGAACCTGATGATGGATATCTCCCAGCCCAACAACCTGGTGGGGCTCATCGCGGGTGCCGCGGTCGTCTTCCTCTTCTCGGGGCTGGCGATCAACGCGGTCTCGCGGTCCGCCGGGGCCGTGGTCTACGAGGTGCGGCGGCAGTTCCGCGAGCGCCCCGGGATCATGGACTACACCGAGAAACCCGAGTACGGGCGCGTCGTCGACATCTGCACGAAGGACGCGCTGCGCGAACTGACCACGCCAGGTCTGCTCGCCGTACTCACGCCGATCGCGATCGGGTTCACGCTCGGTGTCGGCGCGCTCGGCTCGTTCCTGGCGGGGGCGATCGGCACCGGCACGCTGATGGCGGTCTTCCTGGCGAACTCCGGCGGTGCCTGGGACAACGCGAAGAAGCTCGTCGAGGACGGCCACCACGGCGGCAAGGGCAGCGAGGCCCATGCCGCCACGGTGATCGGCGACACCGTGGGCGACCCGTTCAAGGACACCGCGGGACCCGCGATCAACCCGCTGCTGAAGGTGATGAACCTGGTGGCGCTGCTCATCGCGCCGGCGGTCGTCAAGTTCTCCTACGGCGAGGACAAGAGCGTGGCCGTGCGCGTGCTGATCGCGGCGCTCTCGTTCCTTGTCATCATCGGCGCGGTGTACATCTCCAAGCGGCGCGGGATCGCCATGGGGGACGAGGGCGACGACGACGGGGAGCGGACGGTCAAGCCCGCCGATCCCGCGGTGGTGTCCTAGGGAGCCCTCGGCGCCTGGCCTCGTAGCTGGTCAGGACGCCGGTGAGCTCCACCCGGTGGGCGGGCGGAACGCGCGTGCAGACGGGCGGTCCGCCCGCCTTGGTGTGTGTTCACCCGGTTCTCCGTGAGCCTTCTCTCGCTTGGTGCAAATGGCTACAGAAGGCGCTCAAGCGGACATCCGACGTGCGAATGTCGCGCGCGCGCCGTGTATGTTCCGGGGCCGAGAGCCATGGAAGGGACCAATCCGGTGAACAAGAAGCTCGCGGCCGCACTGTCCGGCGGTGCGGTACTGGTACTGGCGCTGTCGGGATGCAGCAGCGACGACGGCAACGACAAGCTGAACTCCTGGGCCAAGCAGGTCTGTGACGCGGTGCAGCCGCAGATCCAGAAGATCGCGGCGGCCAACGCCAAGATCCAGAAGGAGACCTCGGACGACAGCACGCCGGAAGAGGTGCAGAAGGCCGACTCCACCGGCTTCCAGGACATCTCCGACGCCTACAAGGTGATGGCGACCGCCATCCAGAACGTCGGGGCCCCGGACGTCGAGAACGGCGAGAAGAAGCAGCAGGACGCGGTCAAGGAGCTCAACGGCCTCTCCACGTCCTACGCCGATCTGGTGAAGCAGTCCGACGCGCTCGACACCAAGGACCAGGCGAAGTTCGCGGACGGACTCAGCGGGGTGGCCGAGCAGTTGGGGAAGCTGGGCAAGAGCGGGAACGACGCCCTCAAGAAGCTCGAAGAGGGAGACGTCGGCAAGGCGATGGCGACGCAGGAAAGCTGCAAGTCCGCCTCCTCGGCCGCCTCGCCCTCGGCGGCCCAGGGCTGATCCGGACGCGCCGACTCTCCTGGGGGCCGCCCCGGGAGGGCGATCGTTCGTCAACCGAAAGACGGCCCGGTACGCGCGCGTACCGGGCCGTCGGCGTGACTTGTCCACAGGTGTGGGTGGCGGCCGCCGGAGTTGTCCACAGGTTCGAGCCCCCATGGCAGGGAGCGGACACAATGGGGGACGTGAGCAAATCCAGCCTGTCGCCCCTGCCCTCGTCCGATCGTGTCGATGTCGCCGCCCGGTTGCGTGACGCCCTGCTCGGGTCCGCCTTCACCGCCGACGGACTCCTCGACCTGCTCGGCGCCCCCGCCTACGCCGCCCTGGCACGCAGCGAGACCGTGCCCGCGCTCCGGGCCACCCGGGGGGACACACCGCTGGAGACGCTCGTCCGGCTGTTCCTGTTGCAGCAGCCGGTGCCGCACGCGCGCGTGGCGGACGTCCTGCCGGTCGGGGACTGCGTCGACGCCGGCTGGCTGACCCGGGTGGGCGGGGACGAGGTCGCCGCGACCGTGGACATCCGGCCCTACGGCGGCTCCGACGGGCAGGACTGGTTCATCGTGTCCGACCTCGGCTGTGCCGTCGGCGGCGCGGGTGGCATCGGCAGCCGGGACGAAGGCGTCGTGCTCGGCGTGGGAGGTGCCTCCACGACCCTCGCGGGCATCACCGTCCGTACGCCGGTGGAGTCGGCCCTCGACCTTGGCACCGGCTCCGGGATCCAGGCCCTGCACGCCGCCCAGCACGCCACCCGGGTGACCGCGACCGACCTCAACCCGCGCGCGCTGCACATCACCGCGCTCACCCTGGCCCTCTCCGGCGCCCCCGCCGCCGACCTGCGCGAGGGCTCCCTCTTCGAACCGGTCGCCGACGAGACGTACGACCTGATCGTCTCGAACCCGCCCTTCGTGATCTCGCCCGGCGCCCGGCTCACCTACCGCGACGGCGGGATGGGCGGGGACGATCTGTGCCGGACGCTCGTTCAGGAGGCGGGGGAGCGTCTCAGGGACGGGGGATACGCGCAGTTTCTGGCCAACTGGCAGCACGTGGAGGGGGAGGAGTGGCAGGACCGGCTCCGGTCCTGGGTGCCGCGCGGCTGCGACGCGTGGATCGTGCAGCGCGAGGCCCAGGACGTCACGCAGTACGCCGAGTTGTGGCTGCGCGACGCCGGTGACCACCGGGTGGACCCCGCCGAGTACCAGGCGCGGTACGACGCCTGGCTCGAGGAGTTCGAGACGCGCAAGGTGAGGGCCGTCGGCTTCGGGTGGATCACGTTGCGCAGAACGGCGGCCGCGGAGCCGTCGATCACGGTCGAGGAGTGGCCGCACTCGGTCGAACAGCCCCTCGGCGAGGCCGTGCGCGCGCATTTCGACCGCGTGGACTATCTGCGGGCGCACGATGACGCCGCGCTGCTCGGCGCGCACTTCAGGCTCGCGGCCGAGGTCGTCCAGGAGCAGGTCGGGCTGCCCGGCGCCGAGGACCCCGAGCACGTGGTGCTGCGCCAGAACCGCGGGATGCGCCGGGCCACGAAGGTCGACACGGTCGGCGCGGGGTTCGCGGGAGTCTGCGACGGCACGCTGAGCGCCGGCCGGATCCTGGACGCCATCGCCCAACTGGTCGGCGAGGATCCGGTGTTGCTCCGGGACCGGACACCCGCGCAGATCAGGCTTCTGGTGGAGCAGGGGTTCCTCGAACCGGCGTAGCGGGGGTGGGCGAGCGGGGCGGGGAGCGAGGGCGCGCCGCTGGGCCGCCGGGTGCGTCACGAAGGCCTGGACGCGGCGGGCTTGAGCGCCCGGACGCGGTGGGTTCGCGAGCCCGCGCGGGGCGGTTCGAGAGTCCGGAGGCGGCGGGTTCGAGAGCTCGGAGGCGGGGGTGTGGCGAGAGCGCGGGCGCGCGGGTTCGCAGGCCTGGACGCGGCGGGTTCGTGAGCTCGGAGGTGGCGGGTTGTGAGAGCCCGGACGTGCGGGTTCGCCCGAAGGTGGCGGGTCACGAGAGCCCGGACGTGCGGGTTCGCAAGCCCGAAGGTGGCGGATTCGGAGCGCCGCTGGGCCGCCGGGCGCGTCCGGAAACCCGGACGCGGCGGGTTCGAGAGTCCGGACGCGGGAGTTCGCGAATCCGGACGTGAGGGCGTGACGGTTCGTGAGCCCGGACGCGGCAGGTTCGAGACGAGTCGGGGTGGCGGCCCGCACCCCGCGTATGGCGCGGAAGGCGGAGCTCATGGGGTGTCGGTCGCCCGGTGTTCACCGTGGGTTCGTCTGTCCGCTGCCGGGGCCTGTCAGCGTCCCGAGCCTGAAGGCTCGGGACGGAAGGACAGAACCGTGGAAAGCGGACCGGCGATCTTCGTGGGGACGGTGTTCGCGCTGTTCGGAGGCGGACTGCTCGCCTGGACCGCGACCAGGGTGCGCCGCGGCGAGCCCGTCGCCGCCGGTGTGAACCGCGTCGCATCGGCGACGGTCGCGAGCGTCGCCGGAGCGGGCACGCTGGCCCTCGCGATCTGGGTGCTCACGCGCGTGTGACGACGGCGACTTCGGTAACTGGGAGGTCACACTCCGGACAGAGCCGAAACGGCTGGTCCGCACTCCGGGCGGCAGGAATGGCGGTAGCCGGGTTACCGTTCGAGTGGCCGTTGCGGGCTTTTCCCGTTTGACACGGGGGCGGGATGTACCGTCACACTCCGCAGCGTCAGCACCACACGACCCCCGGGAGCAAGGCCTGGGGCGATCCCCCGCGTCGACCGGAGAGAAGAGCGAAGTTGTCCCCGACCAGCGACACCGCACACGGCGGCCGCCGACTCGTCATCGTCGAGTCGCCTGCCAAGGCGAAGACGATCAAGGGCTATCTCGGCCCCGGCTATGTCGTCGAAGCGAGCGTCGGGCACATCCGTGACCTTCCCAACGGTGCCGCGGAGGTGCCCGAGGAGTACACCGGCGAGGTGCGCCGCCTCGGCGTGGACGTCGACAACGACTTCCAGCCGATCTACGTGGTCAACGCTGACAAGAAAGCGCAGGTCAAGAAGCTCAAGGACCTGCTGAAGGACTCCGACGAACTCTTCCTCGCCACCGATGAGGACCGCGAGGGCGAGGCCATCGCGTGGCACCTCCTGGAGGTCCTGAAGCCCAAGGTCCCCGTCCACCGGATGGTCTTCCACGAGATCACCAAGGACGCGATCCGCAGCGCCGTCGCCAACCCGCGTGAGCTCAACCAGCGCATGGTCGACGCCCAGGAGACCCGCCGCATCCTCGACCGCCTCTACGGCTACGAGGTCTCGCCGGTCCTGTGGAAGAAGGTCATGCCGCGGCTGTCCGCCGGCCGCGTGCAGTCCGTCGCGACCCGCCTCGTCGTCGAGCGGGAGCGCGAGCGCATCGCCTTCCGCTCCGCCGAGTACTGGGACCTGACGGGCACCTTCGGCACCGGCCGTGCCGGGGACGCCTCGGACCCCTCACAGCTGGTCGCGCGCCTCACGGCCGTCGACGGCAAGCGGGTCGCCCAGGGCCGTGACTTCGACTCACTCGGCCAGATCAAGGGCGCCAACACGCTCCACCTGGACGAGGCGAACGCCCGCGCGCTCGCCGCCGCCCTGGAGAACACGGACTTCGCGGTCCGCTCGGTCGAGTCCAAGCCGTACCGCCGCTCGCCGTACGCCCCGTTCCGTACGACGACGCTCCAGCAGGAGGCCTCGCGCAAGCTCGGCTTCGGGGCGAAGGCGACCATGCAGGTGGCGCAGAAGCTGTACGAGAACGGCTTCATCACCTACATGCGTACCGACTCCACCACCCTGTCGGAGACGGCGATCTCCGCCGCCCGCGCCCAGGTCACGCAGCTGTACGGCGCCGACTACCTGCCGGACAAGCCGCGCACGTACGCCGGAAAGGTCAAGAACGCGCAGGAGGCGCACGAGGCGATCCGCCCGTCGGGTGATCGTTTCCGCACTCCCGCCGAAACCGGCCTGACCGGCGACCAGTTCAGGCTGTACGAGTTGATCTGGAAGCGGACCGTCGCCTCCCAGATGAAGGACGCGGTCGGCAACTCCGTCACCGTCAAGATCGCGGGCAGGTCCGCCGACGGCCGCGACGCCGAGTTCAGCGCGTCCGGCAAGACGATCACCTTCCACGGCTTTCTGAAGGCGTACGTCGAGGGCGCGGACGACCCGAACGCCGAGCTGGACGACCGCGAGCGGCGGCTGCCGCAGGTCACCGAGGGCGACCCGCTGTCCGCCGAGGAGCTCACGGTCGACGGGCACGCCACCAAGCCCCCGGCCCGCTACACCGAGGCGAGCCTGGTCAAGGAGCTCGAAGAGCGCGAGATCGGCCGCCCGTCGACGTACGCGTCGATCATCGGGACCATCCTCGACCGCGGGTACGTCTTCAAGAAGGGCACGGCGCTCGTGCCGTCCTTCCTGAGCTTCGCCGTGGTCAACCTGCTGGAGAAGCACTTCGGCCGGCTCGTGGACTACGACTTCACCGCCAAGATGGAGGACGACCTCGACCGCATCGCGCGGGGCGAGGCGCAGTCCATCCCGTGGCTGCGGCGCTTCTACTTCGGTGAGGGTGACGCGACCGGTGCCGCCGAGGCCGGCAACGGCGACGGCGACCACCTCGGCGGCCTCAAGGAACTCGTCACCGACCTGGGCGCCATCGACGCCCGCGAGGTGTCGTCCTTCCCCGTCGGCAACGACATCGTGCTGCGCGTCGGGCGGTACGGCCCGTACGCCGAGCGCGGCGAGAAGGACTCCGAGAACCACCAGCGCGCGGACGTTCCCGAGGACCTGGCGCCCGACGAGCTGACCGTCGAGCTCGCCGAGGAACTGCTCGCCAAGCCGAGCGGCGACTTCGAGCTCGGCGCCGACCCGGAGACGGGTCACCAGATCATCGCTCGCGACGGCCGCTACGGCCCGTACGTCACCGAGCTGCTCCCCGAAGGCACTCCGAAGACCGGCAAGAACGCCGTCAAGCCGCGTACGGCCTCGCTGTTCAAGTCGATGTCCCTGGACACGGTGACGCTGGACGACGCCCTGAAGCTGATGTCCCTGCCGCGTGTGGTGGGCAAGGACGCCGAGGGCGTGGAGATCACCGCGCAGAACGGGCGCTACGGGCCGTACCTGAAGAAGGGCACGGACTCGCGGTCCCTCACCGCCGAGGACCAGCTCTTCGACATCACCCTCGAAGAGGCGCTGGAGATCTACTCCCAGCCCAAGCAGCGCGGGCGCGCGGCCGCCAAGCCGCCGCTCAAGGAGCTGGGCGACGACCCGGTCAGCGCGAAGCCGGTCGTGGTCAAGGACGGCCGTTTCGGGCCGTACGTGACGGACGGCGAGACCAACGCGACCCTGCGGTCCGGCGACAGCGTCGAGGAGATCACCCCGGAGCGCGGCTTCGAGCTGCTCGCCGAGAAGCGTGCCAAGGCGCCGGCCAAGAAGACCGCGAAGAAGGCTCCCGCCAAGAAAACGGCCACCAAGAAGGCCCCGGCCAAGAAAACCGCCGCCAAGAAGACGACGACTTCGAAGACGGCTGCCAAGAAGGCACCCGCCAAGAAGGCCGTCGCCAAGAAGACGGCGGCTTCGGAGGGTTAGCAGCTCTGCTGCTGCCGCAGGGCTGGCGGCTTTCGCCGTCCGGTACCGCGCTCCCGGAAGGGCCTTCCTGAAACCGCCTTCCCGGGACCGCATTTCCGGCGGCCCGGGAGCGTCCCTCCTGTGACCGACCCTGTGACCGACGCGTGTGCGCCCCTACACCTTTTGGTGTGGGGGCGTCCGTATGTTCGGGCACCCCTTCGGGGAGTCAGTGGGTCCGGATAGGCTGTCAGGATGACGCGATCCGAGCAGCCAACGGGCCACGACCCGGCCCCCGACGACGCCCTGGTCGCGGATTCCCGGGAGCGCGCCGTGCGCGCCCTGCTGCGCCAGCCGCAGCTGAAACGGCTGTGGAGCGCACAGCTCGTCGGAGGGGTCGGTGACGCCCTCGCCCTCCTGGTCCTGGTCGTCCTGGCGCTGCAGGCGGCGATCTCCGAGGGCTCCTTCGGCGGTGGGTACCGCGGTGTCGCCCTCGCGGTGGCGGCCGTCTTCGGGGCGCGCGTTCTCGCCACGCTCCTCTTCGGAGCCGTACTGCTCGGCCCGCTCTCCACGCTGACGTCCCAGGAGGGACTGCTCGACCGGCGCTGGACCATGGTCGGCGCCGACGGCCTGCGGGCCGCGCTCCTGATCGTCGCCCCGCTGTGGATCGACTGGACGCCGGACGACGCGCTCGCCGCCATCCTCGTCGTCGCCTTCGTGACCGGCGTCGCCGAGCGGTTCTGGACGGTCTGCCGGGAGGGCGCGGCACCCGCGCTGCTGCCCGCGCCGCCGCCGGAGGGCGCCACGGTGCGCCCGCTGCCGGACCACATGGACGCGCTGCGGCGCTTGTTTCTGCGTACGGGCTTCCTGACGGTGCCGATCGCGGCCGCCGCGCTCGTGGCCGTGTCCCTCGTCAACAACCTGCTGGGCACCGGGATCGACTGGTTCGGCCAGCACCAGGCGGCGCTGGCCTCGTACGTCGCCGCCGGCCTGTTCGCCGCCTCGCTGTCGGTGCTCACCTTCCTCGAACTGCCCGACGCCCGCACCCCGCGCGCGCGGTCGCCGCTCGAGGGACTGCGCCGCCCCAAGACGGGCACGGGCATCGACACGGGCCGTACGGGCGCCATCCCGCTGCTGGTCCTGGCCTGCGCCGCGGTCGCCGCGGCGATCTCGGCCGCCGTCGCCGTCTCCGTCCTGCACGCCAAGGACCTGGGTGGCGGGCCGGTGACGTACGGGCTGCTGGTGCTCGCGCTGACCGGTGGTGTCGTCGTCGGCATCCGTACGGCGCCCTCCCTGCTGCCCTCGCTGTCGCGGCGCAGGCTGCTCGCGCTGGCGATCGCCTTCACCGGAGTCGCGCTGCTGGCCGCCGGGCTGATCCCGGACGTCACCACCGTGCTGCTGATCGACGGCTTCGCGGGTGTCGGCGCGGGCATCGCCGCGAACACCGGGCACGCGCTGCTCGACCAGGAGGCCGAGGACTACCGCCGAGCACGGACTACCGAGCATCTGCACGCGGTCGTACGGCTGTTCGTGGCGCTCGGCGCCCTGGCCGCGCCCCTGGTGGCCGCGGCGATCGGCCCGCATCGCCTGGAGAACGGCAAGTTCGTGTTCGCGCACGGCGGCGCCGCCTTCACCCTCATGCTGGTCGGCGCGCTGCTGCTGCCGGTCGCCGCGCTGGTGCTCGCCAAGGCCGACGACCGCTCCGGGGTGCCGCTGCGGCACGACCTGCGGGACGCGCTGCGCGGCGGCGACGATCCGGTGCAGCTACCGGCCGCCTCCGGGTTCTTCATCGCCCTGGAGGGCGGTGACGGCGCCGGGAAGTCGACCC
Organism: Streptomyces sp. NPDC088747; assembly: GCF_044751025.1. Lineage (NCBI taxonomy): Bacteria > Bacillati > Actinomycetota > Actinomycetes > Kitasatosporales > Streptomycetaceae > Streptomyces > Streptomyces sp. NPDC088747. The sequence goes on along the minus strand of NZ_JBIVKZ010000002.1, from coordinate 111,850 downwards.
AGGCCGAGGCGCTCGCGGAGTGGATCCGCGCCAAGGGCCACGAGGTCGTGGTGACCCGCGAACCGGGCGCCACGCCGGTGGGCAAGCGGCTGCGGTCGATCCTGCTGGACGTGTCGTCGGCCGGTCTCTCGCACCGGGCTGAGGCGCTGCTGTACGCCGCCGACCGCGCGGAGCACGTCGACACGGTCGTACGGCCCGCGCTGGAGCGGGGCGCCGTCGTCATCTCGGACCGGTACATCGACTCCTCGGTCGCCTACCAGGGGGCCGGGCGCGACCTGTCGCCGACCGAGGTCGCGCGGATCTCGCGGTGGGCGACCGACGGCCTCGTTCCGCATCTGACGGTGCTGCTGGACGTCTCGCCGGAAGCCGCCCGTGAGCGGTTCACGGAGGCGCCGGACCGGCTGGAGTCGGAGCCGGCCGAGTTCCACGCGCGCGTGCGGTCCGGTTTCCTGACCCTCGCCGCCGCCGACCCCGGGCGGTACCTCGTCGTCGACGGCGCGCAGGAGCCCGAAGCCGTCACCACCGTCGTCCGGCACCGCCTCGACATGCTGCTGCCCCTCTCGGAGGCCGAGGTGCGGGCTCAGGAGGAGGCACGCAAGGCGGCGGAGGAGGAAGCCCGCCGGAAGGCCGAGGAGGAGGCCGCGCGCAAGGCCGAGGAGGAGCGGCTGGAGCGCGAGCGCCAGGAGCAGCTCGCCCGGTTGCGCGCGGAGGAAGAGGAGCGCAAGCAGCGCGAGCTGGAGGAAGCCCAGCGGCGCGAGGCCGAGCGCCAGGCGGAGGAGGCCCGGCAGCGTGCCGAGGACGCCCGCCGCCGCGCCGAGGAGGAGCGGGCCCGCCAGCTCGCCGAGGAGCAGGCACGCGCCGCCGAGCAGGAGCGGTTGCGCAGGCTTGCCGCCGAGGAGGCGCGACTGCGCGCCGAGGCGGAGGAGCGCCGCCTCGAGAAGCAGCGCAAGGCCGAGGAGGCGCTGCTGCGGGCGGAGGAGGCTCGACGAGGGGCCGCGGAGGCGGCTGCGGCTTCGGCGGCCGAGGCGGCGGCTGAGGCTGAGGCTGAAGCGGAGGCTTCTCGGCTGGCTGAGGGGTCTGGGACCTCTGGCGGATCGGGGTCTGGGACGGGGGCGGGGACGGGGTCTGGATCCGGGGCCGGTGACGGTGGTGGGTCCGGTGAGGCTTCCGGGTCGGCTGCTGCTTCTGCTTCTGCTTCTTCGTCGCGTTCTTCCGACCATGAGACGACCGTTCCTACGCCAGTGGTGGCGCCGTCCGACGGGTCGGCTCGCGGGCTGGACGACACGGCCGTGCTGCGGCCGGTGCGAGCCGATGACGGGCCGGGCGGTGCGCGGTCCGACTCCGGGTCGGGTGGTCGTTCGGCCGGCCGGTCGGTTGGCCGGTCCGACGCCGAGGAGACGGCCAAGTTGCCGAAGCCGCCGGTGCCCGAAAGGGGCGCGGACGACACGGCTGTGCTGCGGCCGGTGCCCGCGGACGCGGCGGATGACACCGCTGTGCTGCCGCCGGTCACTTCGGGTGCGGCTGACGAGACGGCCGTACTGCCCCAGGTCCGGGATGCCGACTCGGGCGGCGGTGCGGGTGCGGGTGCCAAGGCGGGTGCCGGTGCCGAGGGCGGTTCTTCGGACCGGGTGCCGCCGGGGTTCTTCCGTGACGAGCGCCCGGCAGAGGGATCCGACCGGTCCAGCGACCGTACGCGCGAACTGCCCCAGGTCGATGCCGAGGGCACTCCGCGTCGACGGCCCCGCTCCGACTGGGCGGAGGAGACCCCGCTCGACGATCTCCCGACACTGGCGGACGAACTGCTTGGCCCGCGCGACGAGGACGAATGGGACGAGGAGCGGGGGAAGGGCGGGCGGCGCCGCTGAGATCGGGGTTTGATCGGTGTCGGTGACGCTGGTGGCTCTGGGCGGACGGGTCTGGACGGATTCAGTGCAGGTCGACCTGCGCTGACGTGTGGTGAGGCGCGGCGGGGGCGGCTGGGACCGCGTCCGGTCGGAAGCCGGTCGGTCCAGTGGCTGCCGGACAGCAGTTGGCTGCCGTTGCCGTTGCCGCCGATCGCCTCGGCTGGCTTGGGCTGGGTTGGCCGCTCCGTGGTCGGTGGGGCCCCGCCTCGATGGGCGGTCCGTCGTCCTGGTGACCCGTTGTCAGTGGTGACCCGCACAATGGACTCGGCAAGGCGAAGTGCGACGGAAGGGCGGTGCGCCATGCCCGTGTGGGACGACCTGGTGGGCCAGGACAAGGTACGCGAGCAGCTCGCCGCCGCTGCCCGCGACGCCGACACCCTCGTCACGGCGATCGCCTCGGGAACCCCGCCGCCCGAGGCGTCCAAGATGACGCACGCCTGGCTGTTCACGGGCCCGCCCGGCTCGGGCCGCTCCACGGCGGCACGGGCGTTCGCGGCGGCTCTCCAGTGCGTGAGCCCCGACCGCGCGCTGGGCGGCATCCCCGGCTGCGGTTTCTGCGAGGGCTGTCACACCAGCCTGGTCGGCACCCACGCCGACGTCCGGATCGTCCGCACCGACATGCTCTCCATCGGCGTGAAGGAGACCCGCGACCTGGTCCGCGGTGCCCAGATGTCCCCGGCGACCGGCCGCTGGCAGGTCATCGTCCTGGAGGACGCCGACCGTCTCACGGAGGGTGCGGGCAACGTCCTGCTGAAGGCCGTGGAGGAACCCGCGCCTCGTACGGTCTGGCTCCTGTGCGCCCCGTCCATCGAGGACGTCCTCCCCACCATCCGCTCCCGCTGCCGTCTTCTCACCCTGCGCACCCCGCCGGTGGACGCCGTCGCCGACATCCTCGTACGCCGTGACGGCATCGAGCCCGACGTGGCGGCCGTGGCCGCGCGCGCGACGCAGGGTCACATCGGGCGGGCCCGCCGCCTCGCCACGGACCCCCGCGCTCGCGAGCGGCGCGCCGCCGTTCTCAGGCTCCCGCTCCGGATCGACGACATCGGCGGCTGCCTCAAGGCGGCCCAGGAGCTGATCGACACGGCGTCCGAGGATGCCAAGCAGCTCGCCGAGGAGGTCGACGTCAAGGAGACCGAGGAGATGAAGGCGGCCCTCGGCGCGGCTCAGGGCGGTCGCATGCCCCGGGGTACCGCCGGCGTCATGAAAGAGCTGGAGGACAACCAGAAGCGCCGAAGAACGCGGACGCAGCGCGACGCCCTGGACCTGGCCCTGATCGACCTCACCGGCTTCTACCGCGACGTCCTCGCCCTCCAGCTCGGCTCCCGGGTGGCCCTCGCCAACACGGAGTCCGAGGACACCCTGGAGCGGCTGGCCCGCGGCAGTTCGCCGGAAGCGACCCTGCGCCGCATAGACGCGATCGCCGGCTGCCGCGTGGCACTCGACCGCAATGTCGCCCCGCTGCTCGCGGTGGAGGCGATGACCATGGCGCTGCGGGCGGGGTGACCGGGCGAGCCGCGGCCTACGAAGCCGGGGGTTTCCGGGTTCCGGGGTTTCCGGGTTCGGGAATGTCGGGCTTCGTGAGCGCGACCCGAGCGGTCCGGGCGGCTCGCGGGGGTCGGGGATGCCGGGTGTGACCTGCGGGACTGGTTGACCGCGTCACTCGTACGAGGCGGTTCGGCGACTGATGGTGATCAAATCATGGCGCAGGGTTACGCTCGCCAGATGTACATCAGGTGCGCTCCTCGGCCGGCGCGGTCCGGCCGGTCGATCGGTTCTCCTGGGCCGTCCCGGTCCCTCCGCGTGAGCAGCGTGCTGCTGGCCGCCACGGCGCTGCTCGTCTCGGCGTGCTCCTCGGGGAGTTCGACCACGGCGTCGACGGCGGACGCGGTGCTGACCCCGCTGCCCAGTTCCACACCTTCGGCACTGTCGCCGTACTACGGGCAGAAGCTGACCTGGCGCAGCTGCGGTGTGCCGGGCTTCGAGTGCGCCACGATGAAGGCGCCGCTCGACTACGCGAAGCCGACGGCGGGCGACATCCGGCTGGCGGTCTCCCGCAAGAAGGCCACGGGTCCTGGGAAACGTCTCGGTTCGCTGCTGGTCAACCCCGGCGGGCCGGGCGGCTCGGCGATCGGCTACCTCCAGTCGTACGCCGGTATCGGCTACCCGGCGGCGGTCCGCGCCCGGTACGACATGGTCGCCGTCGACCCGCGCGGCGTGGCCCGCAGCGAGCCGGTCGAGTGCCTCACCGGCAGCGAGATGGACACGTACACGCAGACGGACAGCACTCCCGACGACGAGATGGAGACGGACCAGCTCGTCGACGCCTTCAAGCAGTTCGCGGAGGGGTGTGGGGAGGACGCACCCAACCTGCTGCGGCACGTCTCCACGGTGGAGACGGCCCGCGACATGGACATGCTGCGGGCCGTGCTCGGTGACAAGAAGCTGACGTACGTGGGGGCGTCGTACGGAACGTTCCTCGGGGCGACGTACGCCGGCCTCTTTCCCGACCGCGTGGGCCGTCTGGTCCTGGACGGTGCGATGGACCCGTCGCTCGGCGCGCGCAAGCTGAGTGAGGGACAGACGGCGGGCTTCGAGACGGCCTTCCAGTCGTTCGCGAAGGACTGCGTACGCCAGAGCGACTGCCCGTTGGGCGGCGCGGGCACCAGTGCCGCCCAGGTCGGCAAGAACCTCAAGGCCTTCTTCCAACGGCTCGACGCGGCTCCGATTCCGGCGGGCGACGCGGACGGCCGCGAGCTCGGCGAGGCGCTCGCGACGACGGGTGTGATCGCGGCGATGTACGACGAGGCGGCCTGGCCGCAACTGCGTGAGGCGCTCACGTCGGCGATGAAGGAGAAGGACGGCGCGGGCCTGCTCTCCCTCTCCGACAGTTACTACGAGCGGGACGCCGACGGCGAGTACACGAACCTGATGTTCGCCAACGCGGCCGTGAACTGCCTCGACCTCCCGGCCGCCTTCTCGCGTCCCGACGAGGTGGAGAAGGCGCTTCCCTCCTTCGAGAAGGCGTCGCCCGTCTTCGGCGAGGGCCTGGCCTGGGCCTCCCTGAACTGCGCCTACTGGCCGGTGAAGCCGACCGGCGAGCCCCGCCGCGTCGAGGCGAGGGGCGCCGCGCCGATCCTCGTCGTCGGCACCACCCGCGACCCCGCGACCCCGTATCCCTGGGCCCAGGCCCTCGCCTCCCAGCTCTCCTCCGCCACCCTCCTCACGTACGTCGGCGACGGCCACACCGCCTACGGCCGCGGTAGCGGATGCATCGACTCCACGATCAACCGCTACCTGCTCCGCGGCACCCCTCCACCCAAGGAAAAGCGCTGCTCATAGCCCTGCCACCGGCCTCGGGATCGGCCCTCCGAGGCCTGTTCGGAGCACCCTCGGAAACTGTGTAGACTTACCCGCGTTGCTGATCGCACCATGGTGTGGACGGCGCGCCGCCTTAGCTCAGATGGCCAGAGCAACGCACTCGTAATGCGTAGGTCTCGGGTTCGAATCCCGAAGGCGGCTCTGTGGAAGCCTCAGGACTCACTCGCCGTGACCTGGGGCTTTTGCTTTTTGCTACGGTCGGCAGGTTGTGCGTGGGTGTCGGTGGGGCCAGGTCCGGTCTTCGTGTGGCACGGGTCGGGCCTCGAGTCCCGGCGTGAAGAACTCGCCTGGGCGACGCACGGCAGCCATGGCAGCCTTCGAAATGTGGGAGCGGCGCTGCACCTATCGGCGCGTCTGGCGGTTATGTCCGTTTCGGTCGCTCGCGGTGCGAGTGCGTTGTCGGCGTGTGTCGAGCAGGTGAGGGCTCGGTGGAGCCTCGTGAGTGGCTTCACTGAGGCGGTCACCGGCGTTCGGCCTCCTCCTTCGCCGTCCTTGTGACCCAGGAGCGGCAGATCCATTGAGCGAGTCCGCCCACGGCGAGGGAGACGAGAATTGCTCCCCAGTCAATGACATGCGGTAGTCCGGGAAAGAAGGCGAAGAAGGCGAGGGTGGCCGCGAGGCCGATGGTGAACGCGGCGATCCCGGTCCGGCGTCGCCGTGTATGCCACGGCTCGTCAGGACCCTGTGCCTTTGGCTGCTCGATCATGGACAACTCACTTCGTGATGTGGTGACACTGGCTCACGCGCCGCACTCCGTTGACGAAGAGATGGGCACACGCCTTGCCATAACGAGGCAGCCTCTGGGGAGAGTTGTTCCGCATCGGGTCGATCTTGCATTCGCTGTGTGTCCTGCCACGCGAAGTGCGGTACGTCCGGTTGTTGGTGTCGGCATAGATGAAGTCGATGCGCCAGTTACAGAAACCGCTACTCACCGCTGCGACGAAACCGCAGTCGACCCCGGCGTTCTGATATGTGATCTTCTTGCCGCTCCCGCGGATGATGTGGGTGAACATGCAGCCTGTCGGAACCTTCATGGTCACACCCCCGACGCTGTAGTCGAAGGTGCGCACGGGAGTTGAACCGATCGCGCCGGCGTGCGCGCCGGTCGACGTGGTGAGGACGAGTGCACCTGCGACGATCAGAGGCGTGGTGAGGCGTGAGGCGAACTGCAGTAACAAGACGCTCTCCTTGCTGATGATCTCCTGATGGGTACGGGGAGAACCGCGCTCCGTAGTGACTGGTTACAGGAGCGTCAGCCGATTCACTGTCATGTGTGATCAGCGAATCAGTGCGCTGACCAGGAGAAACGTTCATGGGTGCCACGCCGTCATCACGGTTGTGCGAAGGGATCCCCAACCGGCGGGTCACCGCTCCAGGACGTCCCGTACTTCTCCGCCAAGGCGCCTGCCTCGGTGTTCGTGAGTAGGCGGGCCGGTAGGGAGCCCAGGGCGAGGATCAGGGCCGCTGTTTCTTCGAGTTCTATCGCCGCGTCCATGGCTGCGGTGACGGAGGGGCCGGAGCCCACTGGGCCGTGGTTCTGGAGGAGGGCGGCGCGGAAGGGGAACGGTAGTTGTTCGAGTTCCGCGGCTTGGCGGGGGTCGCCCGGGGGTTCGTAGGGGAGTAGTGGGGTCTGGCCGACGCGAATGACGCAGTACGGGGTCTGCGGGGGAGCGCGCTGTGTTCCGACCAGGCGGGGCGGCAGGCGGCGGCTGTCGCGTGGCGGGAGTGGAGGTGGATCACGGCGCGGGCGGCGGGGTCGCGCCGGTAGAACGCGGTGTGCAGGGGGAATTCCCTGGACGGGCGGGGGCCGTCACGGTGGGTGCCGTCCAGGTCGAGGACGGCGAGGCCGTCGGGGTCAATCGCGGCCAGGTCCGTGCCGGTCGGGGTGATGAGAACCCGAGAGCCCTCCCGGATGCTTAGGTTTCCGGAGAACCGGGGCTGAGGCCGAGGGCCGCGAGGTGTGCGCCGGCGGCGGCGAGGTCGTGGCGGGCCGCGCTCACGCGAGTACCTCCCAGGCCGAGGTGAAGATGTCCGTGGCGCCGAAGTCATCTGCGCAAGGAAGGGGTGCTCAGCGTCTGCTCAGCGTCCAGCAGATCACCCAGCTCTGCGGTGTCTCCCACATGACGGTCCGCCGAGACATCGCCGAACTGGAGCGCCAGGGACTGGTGTTCTGGCCAACCGCTCCAGCGTGGGCCGTCTCGCCGCGGCGACCCTGCGCCGACTCGCCCTCGGCATCGCGTTCATCAGCACCAGTTCCTGGGACCTGCCGCGCGGGGTGACCACACCGTCGGAGCCGAAGGGCGAGGTCAAGCAGGCGGCGATGGAGTCGGTGGGGAGTTCGGTCCTGGTGGCGGGCTCGTCCAAGTTCGGGACGTTCGGCAAGTACCGGGTCGCGCCGCTGACGGCGTTCGACGCGGTGATCACCGACAGCGTGCTGGCCGACGCCGCCGCGGAGGGCGTACGCGCGGGCGGGGCCGAACTGTACCTGGCCGAGGCCTGAGTTGTACGCGGCGGGCCGGCCGCCTGCAGTCCGCTGGGCGCCCGTTCGGCGGTACCGCTCAGACGGGCGTACAGCCCGCGTGGCGCCCGTACGGCGGCACCGCTCAGACGCCGCCCAAGTCCGGCCGGTCCCTGAGCTGTCGGCGGGAGGTGATGCCCAGCTTGCGGAAGATGTTGCGCAGGTGGGCGTCGATGGTGCGCGGGCTGAGGAACAGCCGGGCGGCGACCTCGTTGGACGTCGCGCCGGTGGCGACCAGGCGGGCTATGTAGAGCTCCTGCGGGGTGAGTTGGTCGTAGGTGTGGCCGGTGCGGCTGCGGGCCTTCTCGCCGGTGGCGCGCAGTTCGTCGGCGGCCCGCTGGGCGAACGCCTCGAGGCCGGCGTCGGAGAGCAGTTCGTGGGCGGTACGCAGGTGCAGCCGGCAGTCCCGCCTGCGGCCCTCGCGGCGCAGCCATTCGCCGTAGAGGAGATGCGCTCTGGCCCGGTAGGGGAGCAGCGGGCTCTTGTCGAGGTGCTCGACGGCCTCCCGGTAGTGGTCCTCGTCGCCGGTCACCAGGCCTCGGGCGTACGCGGCGACGCCCAGGCCCGAGGCGGTGCCGGCGGCCTCGGTGCGTTCCGTGAGCGATTCCAGGGCCGTGACGGCGGTGTCGTGCTCGCCGCAGCGGACGGCCGCCTCCACCAGTTCGGGCAGGGAGATCCCGGCGAGGAAGAGATCACCGGGGGCGGTGGCCCGGTGGGCCGCGGCCAGCGCCGCCGGGTAGTCGGCCAGGCCGTTGTTGAGCACGGCCGTCGCCCAGTGGACGTTGGAGACCAGTTGCCCCGCGCCCCGTGCCGTCGCCGCCTCCGCAGCCGTCTCGAACAGCTCGGACGCCTCCTGGCGTCGGCCGCGCATCGCCGCCAGATGGAGCCGGTGGTACCAGACCGCCGGCCCGCCCACCGCGTCGGCGACCGCCTCCTCCTCGGCGATCGCCGCCGTCGCCTGCCCGAAGTCGCCCCTGAACGCGGCGCTGGACGCCACCTGGGCGAGGCCGAGGCGCAGCATGAGCGGCGAACCGGACTCGCGGCCGGTCTTCATCAGCCAGTCGGCGACCGCCGAGTGGGTGTGCGGGTCCCACAGTTCGCACGCGAGGATCGAGGCGAGCGCCGGCCGCCGGGTCCACATCGGGGTCTCGCCGCCGTCGAGCGCGGCCCGTATGGCGGGAACCGCCGCCCGGTGTCCGTCGGAGGCCAGCAGGGCGAGCGCGTCCAGGATGTCCGGCGGGCGCGGCGCGGGCGCGCCGGTTCCGGCGGGGCGTGGCGTGGGCGTGCCGGTTCCGGCGGGGCTCGGTGTGGGCGTGCCGGTTCCGGCGGGGCTCGGCGTGGGCGTGCCGGTGCCGGCGGCGGCCAGCACCAGGTCCATCACGCCCTCGGCCCGGCCGACGACCAGGCTCATCTCCAGTGCGTCCAGGAAGCACTCGCGTGACCAGTCCGGGTCCGGCGTCGACAGGCGCTGTGCGGCACGGAGCATGAACATCGGGCCGTTGCCGTCGTTGTGCCGTACGAAGGCGATCTGGCCCCGCAGCAGGTCGACCCGGGCGTGCTGGAGCTCGTCGAGGGCGGCGTTCTCGACGGTGCTGAGCAGTTCCGCCGCGGTGTCGGTGGCGCCCGCGTCGAGGTTGGCGCGTACCGCCGCGAGCGTCCGCTCGATCCGGCGGCCGGTGTCCAGGGACAACGCCGCCGCGCGTTCGATGAAGGCCGCCGCGGCCTCCACACCTCCGCGCGACCGGGCGCGGGACGCCGAGCGCTCCAGTTCGGCGGCGACGTCGTCGTCGGGGCCCGTACCGGCCTGGGCGCGGTGCCAGGCCCGCCGGTCCGGATCGACGACCGGGTCGGTGACGTCGGCCAACACCCCGTGCGCCGTACGCCGTTGAGCCGCGTCCGCCGCCCGGTAGACCGCCGAGCGGGCCAGCGGGTGGCAGAAGCGGACGCGGGTGGAGAACTCGACGAGACCGGTGGCGGTCGCGGCGGCGCCGGCCGTCGCCACGTCGAGGCCGAGTCGCCGTGCGGCCGGCCACAGCAGACCGGGGTCGCCGGTCGGGTCGGCGCTCGCGACGGTGAGCAACAGGCGTGCCCCGGGGGGTGCTTCGGCCAGCCGGGCCTGGTAGCTGCGTTCGATCCTGGTCGGCACCGAGGACGTGTCCGGCGGGGCGTAGCCACCGGCTCTGGGCAGTTCGAGCAGCGCCAACGGGTTTCCGCGCGCCTCGGCCATGATCCGGTCCCACACCTGCTCGTCGAGCGTCACGTGGCTGCGGGCCGCCAGCAGCGCCCGCGCGTCGGTGTCGCTCAGGCCGTCGACGAACAGGCCCGGCAGATCGTCCAGTTCGCCCGGCGCACTGGGCAGCCGGAGCCCGAGGATCATGGCGACGGGCTCGGATCCGACGCGCCGGGCGAGGAAGGCGAGGGCCCTGGCCGAAGCGGCGTCGAGCCACTGGGCGTCGTCGACCACGCACAGCAGCGGACGCTCACGGGCGGCGGACGCCAGCAGTTCCAGCGTCGCGAGACCGATGCGGAACGCGTCCGGCGTCCCGGTGGCCAGCCCGAACGCGATCCGCAGCGACTCGCGGTGCGGGGCGGGCAGTTCACCGAGCTGTCCGAGCACCGGCACACACAGCTGGTGCAGGGCGGCGAACGGCAACTCCGTCTCGTACTGCGACCCGCACACCTCGACGACCCGGAACCCGGACGCGGCCTCCCGGGCGCGGTCGAGCAGCGCGCTCTTGCCGATACCGGCCTCGCCCCGCAGGACCAGCGCCCCGCCCCGGCCCTCGCGCGCGGCGCCGGTCAGCTCGTCGATACGCCGGAATTCGGCCTGTCTGCCGACGAGTTGACCGGTGGGGGGAACAGACGTCCGCATACCTCGTACGTTAGGCGAGCCCCCGCCGTCGATGCGGGCGAACCGCTGAGCTCATACGGCAGGCGGCGCGCCGTGTCCAGGGTGACATCGGGCCGTATGGCGTCGTGTCCACGGAAATCACCCGGCCGGGGCCGCCGTTTCCGCGGGCCGGGGCCGCTGTCCCTCCCCGGGTCGGTGCCGCTGTCCCTCCCCGGGTCGGTGCCGCCGTCCGTCCCCGGCACGGTGCCGCCGTCCGTCCCCGGGTCGTAGCGCCTCCGTCCCCGGGTCGGAGCCGCCTCCGTCCCCGGCACGGAACCGCCCTCCCCCGCAGCCGGAACCCTCGTCACCCCCGGGTCGGAACTACCCTCGCTCCCCAGCCGGAACCGCCCTCCCCAGCCGGAACCGCCCTCCCCAGCCGGAACCGCCCTCCCCAGCGGTCGGAACCGCCCTCCGTCCCCGACCGGAACCGTCCTCCTCTCCCCCCGGGTCCGGAACCGTCCTCCTCCCCCCAGGCCGGAACCGCCCACCACCCCGGCCGGAACCGCCCACCACCGCCTAGGCGAATTTCACCGACGCGAGCGCCCGCGCGTCGGTGCGAGCGTGAGGGCTCACCGGTGGCGCGGCCGAAAAGTGGCGGCTCCGACCTCTCCGAAAGATGAACCCATCCATGCTGTTGCGAATCGCCGAGCTCACCGTGCGTCGCGCCCGGCTGATCCTCGTGGTCTCCACACTCCTGCTCATCGCCATGGCCGCCCTGGGCATCGGTGCCTTCGGCAAGCTCAGCGGAGGCGGGTTCGACGATCCGGGCGCGCCGTCCAGCCGGGCCGAGAAACTGATCGAGGAGAAGTTCGGCGGTGATTCGAACCTGGTCCTGCTGGTCGACGCCGAGCAGGGCGGCCCCGACACCACCGCGGCGGCGCAGCGCGGCCGGGAGCTGACCGAGAGCCTGCGGAGCGAGAAGACCGTCTCGGGCGTGCTGTCGTACTGGGACCGCGGCGGCGAGGGCCTGAAGTCCAAGGACGGCGAGAAGGCCCTGGTGCTGGCCCACGTCAAGGGCGGCGACCGGGACGAGGGCGCGAACACCGAGGCGCTGCTCGACGAGTACACCGGTGACAAGGACGGCGTCTCGGTGCGCGCCGGCGGCGGCGCCGCGGTGAACAGCGGCCTCTCCGCACAGGTCGCCGAAGACCTCGCGCTCGCCGAGGCCATCGCGATACCCGTCACCCTCGTCCTGCTGGTGATCGCCTTCGGCAGCCTGGTGGCCGCGCTGCTGCCACTGGTCATCGGTGTCATCGCGATCCTCGGCACGCTCGCCGAGCTCTACCTGCTGGGCAGCGTCACCGACGTCTCCGTCCTCGCGGTCAACCTCACCACCGCCCTCGGCCTCGGCCTCGGCATCGACTACGGCCTACTGCTCGTCTCCCGTTTCCGTGAGCAGCTGGTCCGCGGCGACGACGTGCCCGACGCCATCCGGCACACGGTCACCACCGCCGGACGCACCATCGCCTTCTCCTCCGCGACGGTCATCGCCGCCCTGGGCGCGCTCCTCGTCTTCCCGCTGTTCGCGCTGCGCTCCTTCGCGTACGCCGGGATCGGCGTGGTGGCGATCGCGTCCATCAGCTCGCTGCTGGTGATCCCCGCACTGCTCGCCGTACTCGGTCACCGCGTCAACGCGGGCCGGGTGCCCGGCACCAGGTCGGCCGGCCGGACGGACTCCCCGCTGTGGGGGCGGATCGCCGGCACCGTGATGCGCAGGCCCGGACTGACCGCCCTGCCCGTGCTCGCCGTACTGCTGCTGGCCGCGAGCCCGCTGCTCGGCGTCAGCTTCGGCATCCCGGACGAGCGGGTGCTCCCGGAGGACGCCCAGAGCCGGCAGGTCTCGACCGCGCTGCGGACCGACTTCGCGGCCAACGACGCGGCGGCCGTGCAGATCATCACCACCAGCTCGGTGACCCCGGACACGCTCGGCGGGTACGCCGCCGAACTGTCCCGGCTCGACGGCGTGGTGCGGGTCGACGCCGGCTCCGGCAGCTACACCGGTGGCCGGATGTCCGCGGAGCCCGGACCCGGCGCCGCGGCGCTCGGTACCTCGGACGCGCAACGGCTGACCGTGCTCCACGAGTTCACTCCGGCCTCGGACGCGGCGCAGGACCTGGTCACCGGGATCCGGGCCGTCGACGCGCCGTCCGGAACCGAGGCCCTGGTCGGCGGAACCGACGCGCGGCTGGTGGACTCCAAGCAGTCGATCGGCGACCGGCTGCCGCTGGCCATCGGCTGGATCGTGGTCAGCACCTTCGTCCTGCTGTTCCTGTTCACCGGCAGTGTGGTCCAGCCGCTGCGCGCCCTCGTGCTCAACGGGGTGAGCCTGATGGCGGCCATGGGCGCCATGGTGTGGATCTTCCAGGACGGCAACCTCAGCGGGCTGCTCAACTTCACGCCGCAGCCCATGGAGGCCGGCACGACGGTCCTGATGTTCTGCATCGCCTTCGGTCTTTCCATGGACTACGAGGTGTTCGTGACCAGCCGGATCAAGGAGCTGCACGACGCGGGCGCCGGTCCCGAGGAGGCCGTGACCCGGGGTCTCGCGGGCACCGGACGGATCGTCACCATGGCGGCGGGACTGCTCGCCGTGAGCTTCTTCGCCTTCGCCACCAGCAAGGTCAGCTTCATCCAGATGTTCGGACTGGGCAGCGGACTGGCCATCCTGATCGACGCGGTCGCCGTACGCGGTGTGCTGGTCCCCGCGGCGATGCGGCTGCTGGGCCGCACCGCCTGGTACGCGCCGTCCGGTCTGCGCCGGCTGCACGCCAAGGTGGGCCTGAGCGAGGCCGCCGAGGCACCGGCCGAGCGGGTGTCGGCGGGCGTGTAGCGCACGTGGAGCTGGAGATCGCGGACGGGGTGGAGAATCCGCTCCCCGGGATCGAGGAGTTCAGGGAGTTCCAGGCCGGGCTGAAGGAGTGGCCGGCCGGCTCCGGGTGCGCCCGGATCGGTCCTGGAGCGGACCCGCCCACGGAGTGATCCGACCGTCACGACGGACGGAGGCCCCGGTCGCTCACCTCGGGCGACCGGGGCCTCTCGCGTCCCCGGATCCGGCCGCGGCGGCGACACTCCCCCGAGTTACGCGTCCTACGCGCGCACCGTCGGGCCAGATCCGATGTTGTGATCACATCAGGTCGCGCCAACGGATCGCTAACATGACCGCCAACGGTTCCACCGGGAACCGCGTGCCGGCCGGTGCAAGTCCGCGCGGGTGCGGTCGGGTTGGAGCGCGTACGAGGTGCTCGCGCGGAAGGGCAGTGGACGGCGTCATGCGGGACGGGCTGCGGCGGACACTGCGGTTCGGGCTGCTGGGGCCACCTGTCCTGTACGACGCCGAGGGCGAGGTCCGCTCGGTCGGCGGCGGAAAGACGCGTGCCCTGCTGGTCGCGTTGCTGTTCGAGCCGGGCCGGGTCGTCTCCGTCGACGCGCTCAAGGACGCCCTGTGGGACGGGTCGCCGCCGGCGTCCGCGCAGGCCTCGCTCCACAACCACGTCACCCGCTTGCGACGCCTCCTCGACGATCCGGAGCGGCTGCGCGCCGTTCCGCCGGGGTACCTGTTGCGGGTCGGCGAGGGCGAGTTGGACGTCCGTGTCTTCGACGACCACGTCGCGGCGGCACGCGTCGCGCACGCCGGACGCGACTGGGAACGCGCGTTGCGCGAGTCCGAGAACGCCCTCGCGCTCTGGCGCGGCACCCCCCTGAGCGGGCTCCCGCCCGAGGGCCGCGGGTACGCGCTCGTCCAGCGGCTCACGGAGGCACGACTGCTCGTCCTGGAGTGGCGGTACGAGGCCGAGTTGGGCCTCGCGAAGGCCGGGGCGCGGGATGCGGTGGGCCGCGAGGGCGCGGGTGCGGGGGAGCGGAGTGCGGCGGACTTCGACGGTGTGAGTGCCGGGGGTGCCGGGGGTGCCGGGGCGCACGGTGTCACCGGTGGCGGCCGACTGGACCGGCTCGTACCGGAGTTGGCCGCCCTCGTCGCCGAGCATCCCCTCCGTGAGGCCTTCCACCGGCAGCTGATGCTCGTCCTGCACCGCACCGGCCGTCGCGCCGAGGCCCTGGCCGTCCACCGTGACCTGCGGGCCCGCCTGGTCGAGGAACTCGGTGTCGAGCCGGGCGCCGCGGTGCGGGAGGCGCACCTGGAGATCCTGCGGGAACGGGAGCGGCAGGCACAGGGGACACCACCGGCGGGGGCGGACGGCCGCGGGACCGGCGCCCCGAGCCCTCGTACCGGGGCGCCTGAGGCATCACCGGGGTCACACCCGGAGTCGGGGTCACACCCGCAGTCGGGGTCGGACTCGGGGCCGCAGCCGGACCCGGAGCCGGGCCTCCCGGCCACGGTCCCAGCCACGGTCCCAGCCACGGTTCCGGCCCCCGCCCCCACACGCCCGCCCCGGCCGGCCCAACTCCCGCCCCCTCCCGCGTACTTCACCGGCAGGGACGACGTACGCAAGGCGCTGCGCCCGGTCCTGGACGCCGATCACCGGGCGGCCGCCTCCGGACCCGGCGTCGCCGTCATCAGCGGTATGGCCGGCGTCGGCAAGAGCGCGCTGGCACTGCACGTGGCGCACAGGTCGAGGGAGTGCTTTCCCGACGGGCAGCTGTACGTGAACCTGCACGGCGCCACGCCCGGAATGACCCCGCTCACCTCCGCTCAGGCGCTCGCCGCGCTGCTGCGCGACCTCGGTACCGAACCGCGGCGCATCCCCGAACACCCGGACGCGGCAGCCGCGTTGCTCCGCTCGATGCTCGCGCCGACCCGCACGCTGATGGTGCTCGACGACGCGGCGCACGCCGCGCAGGTACGGCCGCTGCTGCCCGCCGGATCGGGGTGCGCGGTGATCGTGACGAGCCGTTCGCCGCTCACGGCACTGGACGGCGCGCACCGTTTCCCGCTGGCGCCACTGTCCGACGAGGACAGCGCGGCGCTGCTCCGCGCGATCTCCGGACGGGAGGAGGGGCTCGACGGCGGCCACCGCCTCGTCGAGCTCACCGGCCGACTGCCGCTCGCCCTCCGTATCGTCGCGGCCCGCCTCGCCGCGCGCCGCGCACTCACTCCGGACGTGCTGGCCGGTCAACTGGCCGCCACCGAGGGGCGGTTGCACCACCTTGAGTACGACGACCTGAGCGTACGCAGGTCGCTGGGCGTCGCCCATGACGCGCTGCGCGCCTCGGAGCGGCAGACCGACCGGGACGCGGCGCTCGCCCTGTGCCGGATCGGCGCGCTCGACCTCCCCGCGTACGGCGCGCCCCTCCTCGCCCGGCTCACCGGCACCGACGAACGCCGTGCCGAGGCCGCCCTCGACCGCCTCGTCGACGTCGCCCTCCTGGAGGAGACGGCGTACGGCCGCTACGCACCCCACGACCTCGTCCGCGACTTCGCCCGCGAGATCGCGGGGGCCCCGGACGACGGGCTGGTCACCGAGCCGGCCCTCGGGGCAGCAACCGGGGCCGCCAATGGTGAGGACGGTGTCCCCAACGCGGCGGAACAAGCCCTGCGTTGGTACGCCGCCGTCGCCGCGCGCACCCTCGCGGTGATCGTCGAACCGGGCCTCGACCGCGAGGACCGCAGCAGGCCGACCGCCTCCCAACCGGCCTCGCACGCGACGGAGGTCGAGGCCACACCGCCGTTCGGCTCCGCCAAGGAGGCCTTCGCCTGGGGCGATCTGGAGCTGGAGAACGTGGTGGCGCTGGTGGAGCGCTACGCACCGGTCTGCCCGTACGTCCCCGTCCTGGTGCGACTGCTCCACCCGTACGCCCAACGCGGCGGCCGGGTCGCCGAGGCGGAGGTCCTCCAGCGGGCCGCGCTGCGCGCCGCGCGGCGGCTCGGCGACGAGGCGGCCGAGGCGTACGCCCTCGGGGACCTGGCCGGGCTGCACTTCATGACGGGGCGCGCGGGCGACGCACTCGCCCTGAACGACGAGGCGTTGGCGATCTGGCGGCGGCTCGGAGTCCTGTCATGGGTGCGGCGAGGGCTGAACAACCGCGGCATGCTCCTCCAGGGGCTCGGCCGGCACGACGAGTCCAGCGAGGCGCTGCTGCGGAGCCTGGAACTCTCCCGGAGTCTGGGAGACCGGCACACCGAGGCCATCACCTACAGCAACCTCGGCAACCTGTACGAGCACACGGACCCGCGGGCCGCCATCGACCACCACAAGCGGAGCCTCGCGATCGGCGACGCGCTGGGCGACGTGATCATCCGGCACTCCGCGCACTGCAACATCGGCTACGCCCATCTCACCCTCGGCGAACCGGCCGCCGCAGTACCGCACTTCGAGGAGAGCCTGCGCGTTCTCGGCGGCCACGGCGACTGGCACGGCGAGGCGCAGACCCGGCTCGGGCTGGTGCGCGCCCTGCGGGAAGCGGGGTTCCGGGCGCGGGCCGCCGACGAGTGCGACCTGCTGGTGTGCCGCGCCGACAGCCGCGCCGACGCGTACACCGGAGGGCTCGCCCGTCACCAGCGCGGGCTGTTGCTGAGCTCGGCGGGAGATACCGAAGGGGCGTACGGGCAGTGGCGGTCGGCCCTCGAAGCGCTGGACGGGACGGACAGTTCGGTGGTGGCCCGACTGAGAGAACTCCTCGCCCGTCCCGCCGACCTCCCGCAGCCCCCTGACTTGTCCGCGTCGGCCCTGGTGTCGCCGGTCGGCTGACTTGTCCGCGTCGGCTACCGTGCCGCCGCCGTCTGACCTGTCCGCGTTGGTTGTCGGGCCGCCATCCACTTACCGGCTCCTGTCGGCTCTCGTGCCGCCGCCCACTGTCGTGACTCCGCCGCCTGTCGTGGGCCGGCCGGTCGCTCTCGCCCGGCCCGCCCCGTCAGGTGCTGCCCCGTCGCACACGGCCCGGTGATCTCACGTCACCGCGTCCCGGCGCTGTACGTCACCCCGGCCCGGCGCCGTACGTCACCCCGTCCCAACGCTCCTCCGTACGTCAGCTCACTTCGCGTCCGCGTAGCACTCCACGACCGCTGTCGTGAACGGGAAGCGGACCGGTGTCTCGCCGAAGGTGAGGCGGCCCGCGAGGTCGGCCGCGTCGCGGATCGCGGTCACCACCGTGTCCGCCTCCTCGGCCGGGCAGTGCACGATGACCTCGTCGTGCTGGAAGAAGACCAGCTCGGCGGCGAGGCCGGCGCAGGTGCGACGGAGGGCGGCGAGCACCAGCAGGGTCCACTCGGCGGCGCTGCCCTGGACGACGAAGTTGCGGGCGAAGCGTCCGCGGGCGCGGGAGTTGGAGGACGCGTAGCCAGGCACCCAGGCGGTCTGGTCGGCGACGGTCTCGGCGGGGTCGTCCTGCGGGATACCGGCCTCCTCCGACGCGGCGTCCGCGGCGTCGGAGGCACCGACGGCGGGAGGGCAGGTACGCCCGAGCCAGGTCCGGACGAGCCGCCCCTCCTCGCCCGCGCGGGCCGCGTCGTCCACGTAGGCGACGGCCCTGGGGAAGCGGCGGCGCAGCAGGGCGAGGTTCTTCAGTCCGTCACCCGACGTCTGTCCGTACACGGCCCCGAGCACGGCGAGCTTGGCCTGCGCCCGGTCACCGGAGAACGCCCGGTCCGACACCGACTGGTACAGGTCGCTCTCGCGGCCCGCGACCTCCATCAGACCCGGGTCGCGCGAGATCGCCGCGAGCACCCGGGGCTCCATCTGGTCGGCGTCGGCCACGACGAGCCGCCAGCCGGGGTCGGCGACCACGGCACGGCGGATCACCTTGGGGATCTGGAGCGCCCCGCCGCCGTTGGTCACCCACCGCCCGGTGACCGTCCCGCCGGGCAGGTACTCCGGCCTGAAGCGTCCGTCCCGCACCCAGTCCTGGAGCCAGGACCAGCCGTGCGCCACCCAGATCCGGTACAGCTTCTTGTACTCGATCAGGGGTTTCACGGCCGGGTGGTCGATGGACTCGATCTCCCAGCGGCGGGTGGACCTGACCTTGATCCCGGCCTGCGCGAAGGCCTTTATGACATCGGCGGGCAGGTCGGGTCTGACCCGTCTCCCGAAGGCCGCCGAGACCTCTTCGGCGAGCTCGGCCAGGCGTCGCGGCTCGCCACCGCCCGCGTACCGCTCGCCGAGCAGTTCGTGCAGTACCGCTCGGTGGACGTCGGCGCTCCACGGCAGCCCCGATCCGTTCATCTCGGCGGCCACCAGCATCCCCGCCGACTCCGCCGTCGTCAGCAGGTGCATGCGCTCGGGGAGAGCGGTCGCCTCGATGCGGCGGTGCTGGTCCGCGTACACCTCCAGGAGATCCGCCAGGGGTACGTGAACCGGGCGCGGTTCGAAGAGGGAGGACTGCGAGCCGGGTTCGGCGGAGCGCTGGGGCGGGTCCGGCGGTACGGGGCCGCCGCGCAGTCTCGCGAGCGCGGCGGCGGCCGACCGGGGTTCCCCCAGCCGCCCCTCGTGACCGAGGAGCAGCGTCTCGGCGGCCTCGATGTCGTAGCACCGCTCGACTCGCACCCCCGTGGCGAGCAGACGCGGATACACCTCGGCCGTCGACCGCCAGACCCACCGGGTCACGTCCGGCCGCGCGCGCACGGCGTCGACGAGATCCGGCTCCCGGCGCACCGGCCCCGCGGGCAGCCCGTCCGGGCCGAGGGGGGCGATCTCCGCGCCACCGTCCTCGGCCGGTACGAGAGCCCACCGGTCGGTCATGCTTCCGAGTCTCGCAGGAGGGTCTGACAACGGGCGCCGGCCGCGCACCGCCGTGCCTCAGCCGGCCGGCTGCTCCCGCGTCCGCTGGAACTCCTCCAGCGCCAGCGTGATCCGGGCCTCCGTCGCCGCCTTGTCGATGCCGGCCGCGCTGAGGACTCCGTCGCCGTTCTCGAACTCCAGGAGGGCCAGCAGGATGTGCTCGGTGCCGATGTAGTTGTGGCCGAGGCGCAGAGCCTCGCGGAAGGTGAGCTCCAGGACCTTCTTGGCGGCGGGGCCGTACGGGACGAGTTCCGGCACGGTGTCGGCCGCGGGCGGGAGCGCCGCCGTCGCCGCCTCGCGTACGGCGTCCAGGGTCACGCCCTGCGCGGTGATCGCCCGCGCGGCGACGGCCTCGGGTTCGGCGAGAAGGCCGAGTACGAGGTGCGCGGGGAGCCCTTCGGCGTTGCCCGCGGACTTCGCCGCGCTGTGCGCGGCCATGACCACGTTCCGGGCGCGGGGGGTGTAGCGGCCGAAGCCCTGGCTGGGGTCGAGGTCCGCCTCGGCCTTCGGTACGAAGCGCTTCTGCGCGGCCTGCCGGGTGACTCCCATGCTCTTCCCGATATCCGTCCAGGAGGCACCCGAGCGCCGGGCCTGGTCCACGAAGTGGCCGATCAGATGGTCGGCGACGTCGCCGAGGTGGTCCGCGGCGATCACCGCGTCCTGGAGCTGGTCGAGTGCGTCGGGGTGGGCCTTCTTGATCGCGTCGATGAGGTCGTCGAGACGTACGGATGCCGTGCCGGGTGGGTTCGTCGTCATGTGTCAACCGTAGGTTGGCAGTCCATCACTGTCAACCCAAGGTTGACAGTTCAGGGTGGGGCGTCTCGGGGCCCCGCGCCCGAGCCCGCGGGGCCCAACTCCCCAAGCCTGGCCATCAGTTCGTTGTCCACAGGGTGTGGATGAGCCAGTCTCTTCGACGCGAGCGCGGTGTCCGGACCATGCCTCCCCCAGTGAACCGTCCGGCGACCCCGCGTACGCCCGCGTACGCGACCACCAGCGGGTCTTCCGGGGGTAGGGCAGGCCGTAGCCTCCGCCGGGCCCGTGGCACGATCGAGGGATGAGCAGCACGCCCGGCACCGTGGAGCGCGCCTTCGAGGCCGCCCTCTACGCCGACTCCGACTCCGCCCTCGACGCGGGCGCCTCGATGCTGGCCGCCGACCCCGCCTCGGACGTCGAACTCACCCGGCGCGGCGAGGAGTTCGTCGCCGCGGCCTGGCGGCGCGGCTGGGAGCCGGCCGACGTCGTGCGGTTCGTGCGGCGCGAGCTTGAGGACGTGCACGTACGTCTGGCGGCGGAGCTGATCCGTGGCGAGAGCCGCCGGGACAAGCCCCGTGGCCCACGCTGGGCGGCCCAGCTCGAAGACCTGGACGCCACCGGACCGGCGCGCACCGACCGTTTCTCCTACGCCACGGCCGCCCTGGAGTTGTACCGGCTCCTCCTCCGTCTCCCTTCCATCGAGCCGCTGGACGTCCCCGAGGGGCCGGTGCCCGCCGCCCACAAGGACTCCCGCATGCTCACCCGTATCCGCGCCCTGCTCGCGAAGGCCGAGGCGACCGGATTCCCCGAGGAGGCCGAGGCGTTGAGCGCCAAGGCGCAGGAGCTGATGGCGCGGCACAGTATCGACGAGGCGCTGCTGGCGGCCCGTACGCACGCCAAGGACGCGCCCGGAGCCTGCCGGATCGGGGTCGAGCCGCCGTACGAGACGGCCAAGGCGGTGCTCCTGGACGCGGTGGCCGGGGCGAACCGCTGCCGAGCCGTGTGGAACGACTCCCTCGGCTTCTCCACCGTCGTCGGCTTCGAGCCCGACCTGGAGGCCGTCGAACTCCTCTACACCTCGCTCCTTGTGCAGGCCACCGCCGCGATGACGAAGGCGGAGGCGGCGCAGCGGGCGGGCGGACGCAAGCGTACGAAGACCTTCCGGCAGTCGTTCCTGGCCGCGTACGCGCACCGGATCGGCGACCGGCTCGCGTCCGTCGCGGAGGGCCAAGTGGCGTCCACCGAGGGCGGGTTGCTGCCGGTGCTGGTGGCCCGCGACGTGGCGGTCGCGGACCAGCTGGAGCGGATGTTCCCCGAGACGGTGACCACCCGGCTGCGCGGGGTGACCGACGCGGCCGGCTGGCAGGAGGGCGCCGCGGCGGCGGACCGGGCGCAGGTCAGGGGGCGGCGCCCGATCCCGTGATCCGGCGGCTCAGTCGCCCGCGCGCTGGAAGGGGCTCACCGTGGCGTCGGGTTCGCCCGCCCCGGTCTTCCCCGCGACGGGGCCGTACGACCACGGGAAGTCCTTGGTGGTGTCGGCGCCGGGCAGGCTGATCTGCACCGTCGTGGCGTCGAGGCTCTCGGCCCCGGCGGCCTCGCCCCGTACGTAGGTGATGGTGAAGGTCGCGGTGTCGTCCTTCGCCAGGGTCAGCTTCTCCGGCTGCGCGGCCTCGTCGCCGGCGACGGTCGCGGACGTGTCGCCGGCGGTCAGACCGACGCCGGGAAAGCCCTCGAGCGTGCACTGGTCGCCGCTGTTGGTGATGGTGAAGGGCACGATGCCGGTGTCGCCCGCGGCCGGGGCCTCGCTGGCGGGACCGGCTTCCAGCGCGACCTGGCCGATCGCGCAGGCGGCCGTGGCGGCGGCGGAGGCCGTGGCCTTGGTGTCGTTGTCACCGCCGTCGTCGCCGCTGTCGCCGCAGGCGGTCAGAGTGAGGGCCGCCACGAGGGCGGTGACGGCGATCGGTATGGCGCGCATGTTTTCGTTCCCCTGAATCGTGACGGTGCTCCCAGGATCATCACGCATATCACTGTGCCCCCGCGCCACGGGCCCGGCTGTCCCGGTCCTCACCCGCCACGGCCCTGGCTGTCACGGGCCCCGCCGTCCCTGCCCCGGCTGCCTCGGCCTCGGCAGTCTTGGCCCTGGCTGTCACGGGTCCGGCAGTCCCGGCCCCGGCTGCTTCGGCCTCGGCAGTCTTGGCCCCGGCTGCCTCCGGCCCCGGCTGCCTCGGGCCTAGCCCGCCTCCGGCCCCGCCTGCCCCGGGCCTCGCCCGCCTCCGCCCCCGGCGAGCCCCCACCCCGGACAGGCAGCGACCTCTTCCTGTCCCGCGGCCTTCGGCTGTGTCGGCTCCCGGCTCCCGGGCCCTGGCCCCTGCCTCCTGGCCCCGCCTACCGGCCCCCTCCTTCCGTAGCCGCCCGCCCCCGCCGGGGCTCCCCTCCCGTACCGCGAACCCGCCGAAACCTCCGTACGCTGGCCGAATGAGCTGGCTCCGGGCGCTGAGGGAGACCACGCGCTCGGGCTTCGTGGTCGAGCGGAAGCGTCTCGAACCGCTGATCGCGCTGCGCGGCGCGGCCGGCCTCGCGCTGGTGATCGCGGTGAGCCTGTGGGCGTTCGGGCCCGAAGCGGCGGCGAGCTCGGCGTTCGGGGCCTTCCAGGCGGCGATCGCGACGTTCCAGCGCAGCTGGCGCCCCCGCCCGGAACTCGCCCTGGCCTCCGGCGCGAGCCTCGCGGTCTCCACCTTCCTCGGCTACCTCACCGTCTCCCACCTGGCACTCTTCCTGCCGCTGCTGGTGGTGTGGACCTTCCTGGCCGGGATGAGCTGGGCGGCGGGCCCGACCATCGGCCTGATGGCCTCCTCGAACGTGGCGATCATGCTGATCACGGTCACCCTGCCGACCTCGGTCGCCCAGGCGGCGGGCCACGCGGCGATGATGGTCGTGGGCGGCCTGGTGCAGGCGCTGCTCGTGGTGCTCTTTCCGGTACGCCGCTGGGGTGCCCACCGTGACGCGCTGGCCGACGCCCTGGCGGCCGAGGCGGACTACGCGCGCCGGCTGCGCCACGACCCGGCCGCGCCCTTCGACCCGCTCCCGCTGATGGAGGCCCGCAACGCGGCTGCCGTCACCCCGCGCCAGGCCCGCAGCCGCCCCGCCGCCCTCCACGGCACCCGCGGCATCGCCGAACGCATCCGCCCGGTCCTCGCCTCCCTCGCCGACCCGGCCATGGGCGTACCGGCCGAGGGCCGCGAGCGCGACCGGGTCCGCGAACTCCTCGCCGCCGCGGCCACCGTCCTGGACGCCACCGCGCGAGCCGTCCGGCGCGGCGACCCCGTGTCCGTCGCGCCGAACGCGGTCGCCACCTTCCGGACCCCCGACACCGGCTCCATCCTGACGGGCCCGCCTTACCGCGCGGCCGGACGCCTGAGAACCCTCCTGGAAGACGTGGTGGAGACGGCGGAGAGCACCGGCAGATCCGCCCCGACCGCACCCGAACACCGCCCGCGCCCCACCCTCCCGCACCTCGTTCCGGTGGCCCTCGCCGCCATGCGACGAGAACTCCACCGGGATTCCCCGATCGCCCGCCACGCGACCCGGGTGACCGCGGTCGCCGCCACCGGCTACCTCCTGGGCACCTGGCTCCCGCTCGGCCACGGCTACTGGGCCCCGCTGACCTCGGTCATGGTCATGCGCCCCGACTTCTCCCTGACGTACAGCCGCGCGGTCGCCCGTTTCGGCGGCACCCTGGTGGGCGTGGCCCTGGCCACGGGCGTGGTCCAGGCGGCGCATCCGGGGGAGTACCTCTCCGCGGCCCTCGCCGTCGCCAGCGCGGCCTGCATGTACCTGGTGATGCGCACCGGCCAGTTCGCCGCCCAGGCCTGCGTCGCCGCGTATGTCGTCTTCCTGCTCGGCCTGGGCGGCGAGGCGTGGACGCAGACGGTTCCGGAACGGGTGCTGCTCACGCTGCTCGGCGGGCTCCTCGCGATGATCGCGTACGCGGTCTACCCGGCCTGGGAGACCCCGCGGCTGCGCACCCGCCTCGCCGACTGGCTGGCCGCGCAGGGCCGTTACGCCGCCGCGGTGCTCAGCAGGTACGCCGATCCCGCCGGGGGTCCCGACGTCCGCGAGGCCCTCCTCGGCTCCCGGGCCGCCCGCGCCGCCTGGCACGCGGCCGTGGCCCGCGCCCAGGGTGAGCCGGTACGCCACCGGGGCCTGTCCCGCACCGCCGCCGACGACGCCGATGACGCGCTCGCCCAGCTGGGCCGCGTCGCCATGCTCATGGAGGCCCACCTCCCGGACCGGGCCGCGCCCGCCGTCCCGGCCGCGGCCCGCTTCGCCGACGCCCTGCGCGCCGCCACCGACAGGGGCGCCAAGGCCGTACGCGAGCGCCGTGTCCCGCGATGGGACGCCGTGCGCGAGGCCCTGGAGACCTGGGACGCCGAGGGCGACCCCGACGACGGCCCCGAAGCGATGGCCCGCCAGGGCGCCGGCCTCCTCCTCAACTCCCTCACCGAACTCTCCGAGTCCCTCGACACCGCCGTACCCCCAATGACGTCAGGCGGGTCAGACGCGCCGGGCAGGACGGGCGACGGATCAGGCAAGACGGGCGACCGGTCAGGCAAGACGGCGGACGGGTCGGGCAGGACGGGCGACGGGCCGGACGCGACGGCGGACCGGGCAGGCAAGACGGACGGCCCGCAGACGACAGACGTCCCACCATCGAAGACCACCGAACCGCCCTCGACCGACGGGCCGCCTCCGGCTGACGGGTCGCTTCCGGCTGCCGGGCCGCCACGGGCCGACGGGCTGCTTCCGGCTGACGAACCGCCTCCGGCTGACGGACCGCCTCCGGCCGGCGAACCGCCTTCGGCCGGCGAACCTCCCCCGGCCGGCGAACCTCCCCCGGCCGACGGGCCGCCACCAACTGCCGGGCCGCCCCCGGCCGACGAACCGCCCCCGGCCCACGAACCTCCCACGGCCGACCGGCCGCCACCAACTGCCGGGCCACCCCAGACCGTCGGATCGCCCCTAACCGACGCACCGCCCCCAACCGACGGATCGCCGAAGACCGACGGCCCCCCGAAAACGAACCGCCCCCCAAACACGAACCGCCCCCCAAACACGAACGAGCCGCGGAACCCAAGGGACTCCACGGCCCGGCGCCACCAGCAACGGCCCTCCGAGGGAGATCGCTAAGGAGCCCTAAGGAACCCGAAGACGCCCAAAGGAGCCCGCACGCCCAAAAACGTGCCCCAAGGCCTCCGCAGGCCCCCAGCCCCCGTCAGCCCAAACTCCCCGTAGGCAACCCCGTAGGCAACTGCCCGCCTTCGGACTTCGTGTACGACTCGGGACCGAGGTCACCTTCCCAAGTGACCTTCATCGCTGCGCCGCTCACGGAGTCGACCATCCCGACCGCGCGGGCCTCGCTGCCGTCCGTGCACTTGAGCCGGATCATCCGCATCCCCGACTCCTCGCCCGCCGTACCGCTGCACACCGTGCCGCCGGTCTCGAAGAGCCCCGCCTGGGTGCCGGTGATGACCAGCGCCACGGCCTTGCCGTCCGTCGTGGCGAGCCAGCTGCCCTCCAGGTCACCGCCGCCGGAGGGGGAGGTGGATCCGGAGCCGCCCCCGGTGTCGGCGGACGCGCTCGCGGAGGCGGTGGGGCTCGCGGACTCGTCCGCGGAGTCGTCGCCGCTGTCGCTGCAACCGGTCAGCACGAGCGCGGCCGCGAGGCCCGCGACCGTGGCCGCTGCCGCGATACGCGCACGACGCCGCGGGAAGGTAGCCGAAGTCACTGAAGCCCCCAAGAGTGAAGAAGATGCCGGGGTCGCCGGAACGACCGCAGCAAGTTACCAGGAGGACTTGCGGACCCCGGGAAGGAATCCGGCGTGCGCTTGCTCACGCAGGTTCAGCCGGGAGAGCCCGAAGGCGCGGAGATAGCCGCGCGGTCGGCCGTCCACACTGTCCCGGTTGCGTACGCGGGTGGCGCCGGCGTCCCGCGGCTGCCTGCCCAACTCCTCCCGGGCGGCGATCCGTTCGGCCTCGCTCGACGACGGCCGGCGGATGACCTCCTTCAGCTCGGCACGCCGTGCGGCGTACCGCGCGACGATCTCCCGGCGCCTGTCGTTCTTCGCGATCTTGCTCTTCTTCGCCATCAGACCTTCTCCCCCCGGGCGCGGATCCGCGCCACGGCCGCCTCGACGCCGATCGTGTCGACCGTCCTGATCCCGCGTGCGCTCAGCCGCAGCCGTACGTGACGGCCCTCGCTCGGCAGCCAGTAGCGCTTGCGCTGGACGTTGGGGTCGAAGCGGCGCGCGGTGCGCCGGTGGGAGTGGGAGATCCGGTTGCCGAAGCCCGGCCGGGCTCCGGTCAGCATGCAGTGGGCGGACACGGGTGACGCACCTCTCCAGACCATTGATTGGTAATGGGATTCATTTTCAGTAAGATAGCAGCATGGCACGCAACGAACTCCGTCCGGTCGTCAGGCTCCGGTCCACGGCCGGGACCGGCTACACGTACGTCACCCGCAAGAACCGCCGGAGCGACCCGGACCGCATGGTCCTGCGCAAGTTCGACCCGGTCGTCCGCCGGCACGTCGACTTCCGAGAGGAGCGCTGACCGTCATGCGCGAGGGAATCCATCCGTCCTACGGCCCCGTCGTCTTCCGCGACCGCGCCGCCGGCCACGCCTTCCTCACCCGCTCCACACTCGCCGCGACGGCGGGCGGCAGAACCGTCGAATGGGAGGACGGCAACACCTACCCGGTGTTCGACGTCGAGATCTCGAACGTGAGCCACCCCTTCTACACGGGCAACGCGCGGGTGCTCGACACCGCGGGCCGGGTGGAGCGCTTCGAGCGGCGGTTCGGCAAGCGCGGGGCGAGCTGATGGCGGCCGGGGGGCTGTCCGTCGCGATCGTCGGCGGACTGCACGCCGATGCCCGCAGGGCGGCCGTCGAGCGGCTGCTGACGGACGTGCCGGGGAGTGTGGCGCTCCACCACGACCTCGCCACGGCCGCCGCGGGCACGGTCGTACGGACGATCCGGGACGCCACCGGCGTGCTGTCCGCCGGTGAGACGCCCCTGGTCGACGACTGCGCGTGCTGCGCCCTGCGCGAGGACCTCGTGCCCGAACTGGAGCGGCTCGCGGACGCCGGTCTCACGACGCTCGCGGTCGTGGAGCTGTGGGACTCGGTCGAGCCGAGGGCGATGGCCGAGGTGGTCGCTTCCAGTGGACTGGTCCTGACCGCCGTGATCACCGCCGTCGACCCGGCCCTGCTGCTGCCCTACCTCGGCAACGGCGACGACCTCGCCGAGGGCGGCCTCGCCGCGGCCGCCGCCGACCAGCGCACCGTCGCCGACACCTTCGCCCGTCAGCTGGAGTACGCACCGGTGCTCGCCGTCGTCCCCTCCGAAGAGGCCGACGACGAGGACCGCGCGCTGCTGGCCCAGCTGCACCCGACGGCACGTCAGGTACCGCTAGGGGAAGAGGGCTTGGGTGCGTCCGACCCGAACCGCCGCTCCCTCCTCGCCGAGGCCGCTCTCGCCGGGTTCGACGTGGACGCCGCAGCCGCCGCCCAGCATCCGGCCTGTGCGCTGCTCCCGGCCGAGGCCGACGAGTGCGGGGTCGCCACCTTCGTATGGCGCCGTCGGCGTCCGTTCCACCCGGAGCGGCTGTACGCGGCACTGGAGGACCTGAGCTGCGCGGCCGCGCGCAGCCGGGGCCGGTTCTGGCTGGCCGACCGGCCGGACACGCTGCTGCACTGGGACGCGGCGGGGGGCGCGCTCTGCGTGGAGAACGCCGGGCCATGGCTCGCCTCGCTGCCGGACGCGGCGTGGGAGCTGGTCCCGCCGGTGCGCCGGGTCGCCGCCGCCCTGGACTGGCACCCCGAGCACGGCGACTGCTGCCAGCACCTGGTCTTCACGTCTCCCGGCCTGGACCGGGACGGTCTCGAACTGCTGCTGGAGTCCTGCCTGTTGACAGACGCCGAGTACGCCGCCGGGCGCACCGGCTGGAAGCGGCTGACGCCCGCCTTCGACACCCTTCTGGAGGTCTGACCCCATGGCCCGCAAGCCCGAGCGCAAGCCGGCGAAGTCCCGCCCCAATCCGCTGGCCCGCGACAAGGTCACGTACATCGACTACAAGGACACCGATCTGCTGCGCCGGTTCATCTCGGACCGCGGCAAGATCCGCAGCCGCCGCGTCACCCGGGTGACGGCGCGGCAGCAGAGGTCGCTGGCCCGTGCGATCAAGAACGCCCGGGAGATGGCGCTGCTGCCGTACTCCGTCGGCTGAGCGGAGCCGAGCACGCCTGAGCGGGGCCGAGCACCGCTTGGGTGGGACTGGGGTGACTGGGGGTTCCCTATGCGTCACGCGTAGGGAATCCCCAGCCATTTCCGGCGCCAATTTGTCGAGGTTTCAAGGAGGTTGGAACACCGAGGCCCCCGCAGGCGTCTCCTCTTAGAGGCACGGGGGCTGGAGATCGTGAGCGCCGCGATCTTCTGGGAATGCGCCAGAGACCAGCTGTAGTCGGCTGGACGACCGCCTGTAGTCGAAGGGGCGGCAAAAGCTGTAACCACGGGACCACCCCGCGTGCACGTGCATCTGCCCATGCATCTGCACATGAACAGAGCTATGATCCGGGTCAGTTGACCACTGCATCAATGGCCACATCAGCCACTGCACGACCGGGGAGCGACCTGTGGACCACGACGTGTACGACGTGGATTTCGTGGATGACGTGTACAACGGCATGGCCGCCACCGCGCTGAGCGGAGTGGCCTGGCAGAAGAGCCGGCACAGCAACTCGCAGGGTTCCTGCGTGGAGTTCGCGAGGCTGCCGGGCGGCGACGTGGCCGTGCGGAATTCGCGGTTCCCCACCGGGCCCGCGCTCGTCTACACGCGCGCCGAGATCGAGGCCATGCTCCTGGGCATCAAGGACGGCGAGTTCGACCACCTGGTCGCGGGTGCCTGACCGCGCGACGCTGCGCGATCACCGTACTGCGTTGAGTAACGCGCGTAGAACCGCGGCGCCATGAGGCGCCGCGGTTCTTCAGTCGCGCGGAGGTGCCAGGGGAGTGGGCGGCAGCCGGAAGAGCGCCCACACGACCTTGCCGCTGAGGGTTCCCGCGAGCGGGTGCCAGCCCCAGCTGTCGGCGAACGAGTCGACCAGGAAGAGGCCCCGGCCCGATTCCGCCGAGAAGTCGTCCGAGTCGCCCGCGACCGGGCTGTCGTGGCTCGGGTCGCGTACCGCGCACACCAGTCGCTCGGTCCACCGCATCAAGTGCAGCCGCACGGGCGGCCCTTGGTCATCCGGGCGGGGCGTGTCCGATGGCAGCGCGTGCCGCAGCGCGTTGGTGACGAGCTCGGAGACCACCAGACAGGCATCGTCGAAGCGTTCCCCGACCTCCCACTGGTCGAGCGTTCTGCGGGTGAACTGCCGCGCCTCGCGCACCGCTTCGAAGCGGGCGGGCAGGGCGCAGGAAGCGGCGTTGGACACGGCCGCGGGATCGAGCGGCGGAAGTCCCTGCCGTAAGGGCTCGAGCATGGTCGATCCATTCGTCCCCATGCGAGGCACTCCCGGGTGTTCGCGGTCGTTGCGATGCAGCGGTGGCGCGAGGACCATGCTTCCGAATGCGCAGGGCAGATGCAAGGGCAGATGCACGTGCACGTGACGGGACTGTCCCTTTCTCTACCGTTTCTTGCTCTTTTCTTCTGCCACCTTCTTCACTCTTGTCGCTCTCCAGTGGTCTTTTCCTGTGGCGCTTCTCCGGAAGCTTTCCGTTTCTGTAACCGAATGAGTACAGCTCGAAGTGTTTTAGTGGCAGACTTCGGGCCCTGAAGACGGTTGGGGAGGCGGACGAACGTGAGCGCTGGTGAGTCGAGCGGCTCGGTGGTGCGGCGCATGCTGTTGGGATCGCATCTCAGGCGCCTGCGAGAGGCGCGCGGCATCACCCGCGAAGCGGCCGGCTACTCGATCCGCGCCTCCGAATCGAAGATCAGCCGCATGGAGTTGGGACGGGTGAGCTTCAAGACGCGCGACGTCGAGGACCTGCTGACGCTCTACGGCATCATGGACGAGGTCGAGCGCACGTCCCTGGTGTCCCTCGCGAAGGAAGCCAACGTCGCGGGCTGGTGGCACAGTTACTCCGACGTGCTGCCCAGCTGGTTCCCGACCTACGTCGGTCTCGAAGGCGCCGCCCATCTGATCCGGGCGTACGAAGTGCAGTTCGTGCACGGCCTGTTCCAGACCGAGGCGTACGCGCACGCGGTCGTCTCGCGCGGTATGAAGGGTGCGAGCGCCGCCGACATCGACCGGCGGGTGGCCCTGCGCCTGGAGCGTCAGAAGTACCTCGTCGCCGAGAGCTCCCCCGAGTTCCACATCATCCTCGACGAGGCCGCGCTGCGCCGGCCGTACGGCGACCGCGAGGTGATGCGCGGACAACTCCAGCATCTGATCGAGGTGTCGGAGCGTTCCAACGTACGGCTTCAGGTCATGCCGTTCAGCTTCGGCGGGCACTCGGGAGAGAGCGGCTCCTTCACCATCCTCAGCTTCCCCGAGTCCGACCTTTCGGACGTCGTCTATCTCGAACAGCTCACCAGCGCGCTGTACTTGGACAAGCGCGAGGACGTCACCCAGTACGAGAGCGCGCTGAAGCAGTTGCAGCAGGACAGTCCCGGCCCCTCCGAGAGCCGTGACCTGCTCAGGGGTCTGCTCCAGCTCTCCTGAGGATCCCCGGGATCCGCGGGGTCTTCCGCGGTCTCCCGGACCCCTTCACGGGATCTCCCGAGGTGTTCTCCAACTCCCTTGAAACACAAGTACGATGACGTCCGATCAGTCGTTGATCGGATGGCTGCCACGGCAGCGCGGGGATTGAGGGATTGAGGGAGTAAATGTCGTCCTACTTCACGGACCTGGCCCAGCAGTACATCGACGGTGAGTGGCGCCCGGGGACCGGATCCTGGGACATCATCGACTTCAACCCGTACGACGGCGAGAAGCTGGCGTCGATCACGATAGCCACCGTCGACGAGGTCGACGAGGCCTACCGCGCGGCCGAGCGCGCCCAGAAGGAATGGGCCGCCACCAACCCGTACGCCCGCCGTGCCGTCTTCGAGCGCGCCCTGCGGATCATCGACGAGCGCGAGGCGGAGATCACCGAGGTGATCATCGCGGAGCTCGGCGGCACGCACCTCAAGGCGGCCTTCGAACTGCACCTCGTCAGGGAGTTCCTGCGCGAGTCGGTCAACCTGGCGCTGCGCCCCGAGGGCAAGATCCTCCCCTCGCCGGTCGACGGCAAGGAGAACCGCGTCTACCGCGTCCCCGTCGGTGTCGTCGGCGTGATCAGCCCCTTCAACTTCCCCTTCCTCCTCTCGCTGAAGTCCGTCGCGCCCGCCCTCGCGCTCGGCAACGCGGTGGTCCTCAAGCCGCACCAGAACACCCCGATCGTCGGCGGTGCGCTGGTCGCCAAGATCTTCGAGGACGCGGGCCTGCCCGGCGGCCTGCTGAACGTCGTCATCACCGACATCGCCGAGATCGGCGACGCGTTCATCGAGCACCCGATCCCCAAGGTCATCTCCTTCACCGGTTCGGACAAGGTCGGCCGGCACGTGGCCACCGTCTGCGCCTCGCACTTCAAGAGTGCGGTCCTCGAACTGGGCGGCAACAGCGCCCTGGTGGTCCTGGACGACGCGGACATCGACTACGCGGTCGACGCGGCGGTCTTCAGCCGTTACGTCCACCAGGGCCAGGTCTGCATGGCCGCCAACCGCGTGCTGGTGGACCGGTCGATCGAGGCCGAGTTCACCGAGAAGTTCGTGGCGAAGGTGAAGACGCTGAAGGTCGGCGACCCGTCCGACCCCTCGACGGTCATCGGCCCGGTCATCAACTCCTCGCAGGCGGACTCGCTCACCGGCGTGGTCGACCAGGCGATCGCCGAGGGCGCCACCGCCCTCGTGCACGGCACCGCCAACGACAACCTCGTCTCGCCGAGCGTCCTCACCGGCCTGCCCGCCGACTCCGCCATCCTCCAGCAGGAGATCTTCGGCCCGGTCGCGCTCCTCATCCCCTTCGCGGGTGAGGAGGAGGCCGTACGCCTGGTCAACAACACCCCGTACGGGCTCAGCGGCGCCGTCCACACCGCCGACGTCGAGCGCGGCGTGTCCTTCGCCAAGCAGATCGACACCGGCATGTTCCACGTCAACGACGGCACCGTGCACGACGAGCCGCTGGTCGCCTTCGGCGGCGAGAAGCACTCGGGCATCGGCCGCCTGAACGGCGAGGCGACGGTCGAGGCGTTCACCACCCAGAAGTGGATCTCGGTCCAGCACGGCCGGAGCCGTTTCCCCTTCTGAGGCCCTCGGTTTTCTTTCCCTGCTTTCGACGGGCCCTTGCGGACAGAACCTGACCGCAAGGGCCCGTAACTTCATCGGTGTCAGGCAGGAAATGCCCGACGACGAGACCCCGATGAAAGGCGGCCAGACATGGTCACTCACGTTCCCGCAGAGGCGTACGGCGACGAGCGCGGCGCTCTTCTGGCCTTCGTGGAGGCCCAGCGCGGCGGCATCAGGCGCGCGGTACTCGGACTGAGCGACGAGCAGGCGGCGGGCAGGCCCAGCGCCAGCGAGCTGTCCTTGTCCGGGCTCGTCAAGCACGTCGCCGAGTGCGAGCTGAACTGGCTGCGGCTGGCCCAGCGGAAGCCGAACGAGCGAGCCCGTACCCAGGAGACCTGGGGGGACAGCTTCCGCCTCGTCGAGGGCGAGACGGTGGCCGAGACCCTCGCCTTCTGGGACGGGGTGGCGCACGAGACCGAGGAGTTCATCCGGTCCGTCGGGTCGCTGGACGACACCTTCCCGCTCCCCGAGGCGCCCTGGTTTCCCAAGGGTGAGGTCTCGATGCGCTGGCTGATGCTCCACCTCGTCGAGGAGATCGCCCGGCACGCCGGCCACGCCGACATCATCCGCGAGTCCCTGGACGGCAGGACGGCCTTCGAACTGGTCGCCCAGGAGCAGGGCACCTCCTGGGCGTAGCGCGGCGGGTCCTAATGTGGACCGCATGTCAGCGATCCGTCTCCTGGTGCTCGGCGCCGTCCGCCAGCACGGGCGGGCCCACGGCTACCAGGTGCGCAACGACCTGGAGTACTGGGGCGCGCACGAGTGGTCCAACGCCAAGCCCGGCTCGATCTACCACGCGCTCAAGCAGATGGCGAAACAGGGACTGCTGCGCGCGCACGAGATCGCGCCGTCCACGGCGGGCGGCCCGCCGCGCACCGAGTACGAGATCACGGACCAGGGCACCGAGGAGTTCCGCACGCTGCTGCGCGAGTCCCTGACCTCGTACGACCAGAAGATGGACGTCAAGTCGGCGGGCATCGGCTTCATCGTCGAACTGTCGAGGTCGGAGGCGGTGTCCCTCCTGAAGGAGCGGATCAGCCGCATCGAGGACTGGCGCTCCGCCGTCACCGAGCACTACGTCCCCGAGGACGGCCCCGAACAGCTCGGCCACATCGGCGAGATCATGAACCTCTGGGTGCACACCGCCGACTTCGACGCCGAGTGGACGCGGGGCCTGATCGCGCGGATCGAGCGCGGGGCGTACACCTTCGCGGGAGAGGGCGAGCCGTTCGTCGGCGTCCTGTCCGAGGGCGAGGAGAACCCGTACGCGACCGGTACGCCGCACCCCGGCGACCGCGGCTGACCTACGGCGGGGCCGCGGCTAATCAAGTTTGACTAATGACTCGGGCGGGGTTACTTTCGTAGGGTAGTCAAGTTTGACTACTGAACAAGGGGGATCGGATGACCGACGCGATCGTCGCCGAGGGCGTACGGAAGCGGTACGGCGACAAGGCGGCCCTGGACGGCCTGGACCTGACGGTGCGCCGCGGCACCGTGCACGGACTGCTCGGCCCGAACGGAGCGGGCAAGACCACCATCGTGCGCGTCCTGACGACCCTGCTGCGGCCTGACGAGGGCCGGGCGGAGGTCGCCGGGTACGACGTGGTGCGCGACGCCGGCCGGGTCCGGCGGAGCATCGGCCTGCTCGGCCAGCACGCCGCGCTCGACGAGGAACTCGGCGGACACCAGAACCTGGAGATGTTCGGGCGGCTGCACCACCTGGGCGCCCGCCACGCGCGCGTGCGGGCCGACGAGCTCCTGGAGCGCTTCGGCCTCGCGGACACCGGCCGCAAGGCGGTCAAGCAGTACAGCGGTGGCATGCGGCGCCGCCTGGACCTCGCCGCGTCGCTGATCACCGAGCCGGAGGTGCTCTTCCTCGACGAACCGACGACCGGGCTCGACCCGCGCGGCCGGGCGGAGGTGTGGGCCGCCGTCCGCTCCCTGGTCGGCGGCGGCACCACCGTCCTGCTCACCACGCAGTACCTGGAGGAGGCCGACCAGCTCGCCCACCGCATCTCCGTCGTCGACCAGGGCCGCGTCATCGCGGACGGCACGGCGGACGAACTGAAGGCCCGCACCGGCGGCGACCGGATCGACGTGGTGCTCCGGGACGCCGGTCAACTGGGCGCCGCCGTCGCCCTGTTGCCCTTCCCCGCGGACGGCGTGTCGGTGGACACCGACCGCCGCCTCCTCAGCGCCCCGGTCACCGACCGCATGGCGGCGCTCGCCGGGGCCGTACGCGCCCTGGAGGAGGCCGGCATAGAGGCCGAGGACATCGCACTGCGACGGCCGACCCTGGACGAGGTGTTCCTGGACCTGACGGGAGCCGGACACCGCATGGAGGAGACCGTATGAGCACGAGCACGTACGAGGCGAACCGCGCCGAGACCTACGACACGAGCCCGCCGGGGACGTACGTCCTCACCGACTGCTGGACCATGACCCGCCGTGAACTCGCCCACTGGGCACGGCAGCCCGTCCAGGTGCTCGTCGGCCTGGTCTTCCCCGTGATGCTGCTGCTGATGTTCGGCTATCTGATCGGCGGCGGCCGGGGTGTCCAGGGCGACTACGTCGACTTCCTGGTGCCCGGAATGCTCGCGCTGACCATGGCCTTCGGCCTGGAGGGCACGATGCTGGCGGTCACCCAGGACCTCAACAAGGGGGTCATCGACCGCTTCCGTTCGATGCCGATGACCAACGGGGCCGTACTGGTGGGCCGTTCCGCCGCCGACATGCTCCAGTCGGCGGTGTCCCTGGTCGTGATGATCGGTGTCGGGTACGCCATCGGCTGGCGCGCGCACGGCACGGCCGCGGCGTTCCTCGGAGCGGTCGGACTGCTCCTGCTCTTCCGGTTCGCCATGCTGTGGATCGGCATCCACCTCGCGATGGTCGCCGGCAAGCCCGAGATGGTCCAGGCCGTGCAGATCCTCATCTGGCCCGTCGGCTTCCTCTCCAACGCCTTCGCGACCCCGGACTCCATGCCGGGCTGGCTGGGCACGGCGGTCGAGTGGAACCCGATGTCCCAGACGGCGACGGCGGTACGGGACCTGTTCGGCGGCCCCGGCGGCGAACCGGGACACGTCTGGGCGGCCGTCGCCTGGCCACTGGCCCTGCTGGCGGTGTTCCTCCCGCTGGCTGTACGGAAGTTCGGGGCCTTGAGCAAGTAGGAAGGCGGGGGGAGGCGACGACAGGCACTGACGGCAGCGGCGCGGAAAGTCGTCGCGCTGGAGTGGGAACCCGATCGCGTCGAGCGGTGTACCAGAAGTGACGGGGCATCGCGGGATCGGGGGTTCTCATGAGGTGGGGCAGGAGAAAGGGCCGGCAGCAGGCGGTTGCGGGCGTCGTGCTGGGGGTGCTGGCGCTGTTGGTCGGGTGCGTCGACGCGGGTGCGAGCGGCGGCCCCGGCGGCGGCCGTGCCGAGGCGGGCGTCGATGCCGGTGCCGACGTGGGTGCGGGGAGAAGCGTTCCCGCCCGGACAGTGGCGGCGCCACCCCGCATCCCCTCGGCGCCGGACCTTCCCGGCAGTCCGTACGCGGTCGGGTTCGCGGCGGACGCCGGCGGCTTCGCGCTGCTCGCGCGGTGCGGGAAGAAGCGCTGCCGGCAGCACGTCGCCGTGCTCGACAGGGGCGCCGGCTCCTGGCGCCTCGCCCGCTCCCCGCTGCCGGACGTGACCGGCGACCTCGGCATCACGGCGGGGCTCACGGTGCTGGGATCGGGCCGCGCGCTGCTCACCGAGGGACGGTGGCCGCCGCCCGAGCGGACCTGGTTCACGGACGACGGCGGACGCGAGTGGCGGCGCGGCTCGGCCGACGCGTCCGGCACGACTCCCGAGGTGCCCGAAGGGGCCGCCCTCGTCCACGACTGCTCACGGCCGGACAAGGAGGGGAACGGCTGCGAGGCGTCCCGGCTGCTGGTGGTCCTCCCCGCCACGGGCCGGTTCGCGGTCCTGGCAGGGCAGCCCCCGCTGGCCGGTGTGCTGACCCCGGCGGGGGAGACCGCGGGCGGGCTGCTCTTCGCCTCCGGCACCGACCCCGGCACCGGCCTCCCGGCCCTCGCCCGCAGCGAGGACCGCGGGCGCACCTGGCATGCGACGGCGCTCACCGGCTCCGAGAAGCCCGGCTGGGGAATCCGCGTGGTCGCCTCCGGTGATGTGCTGTACGCGCTCCAGCCGGGCCAGTTGCCCGCCGGGGAGGGCGTGAAGAACGGCCTGCTCGCCCTCCACCGCAGCACCGACGGAGGCCACACCTGGGAGCGGGTGTGGAAGTACCGCAAGGGTGTGGACCCGCGCTCCGCGCTCGGTGATCCGGTCGCCGACGCGGACGGCGGCCTCACCGTCCACGGCGAGGACGGCGTCTGGCACAGCACCGACGGCGGGTGCACCTTCGAGCCGGCCGACGGCACCCGGGGCCTGGGCGGTTCGGCCACCGTGACACCGCTCGGCTACCTGTCGGGCGGCAGCTTCGGCGCCGGGAGCTACCGCATATCCACCGACGGCGTCCACTGGCACGGTTTCGAGCTGGGCGACGGCACCTGACGGGGGCGGACGCGAGGGCGCGCCGGGGCGGCGGCTCAGTGATGGAAGCCGGTCGCCGCGTCCTTGTCGGTCAACGGATGCGGCTGGCAGCGCAGTTCCGGCAGCAGCCGTCCCAGGTCCTCCACGAAGAGGTCGGCGAGGTCCATGGAGAAGCCGTTGCGGCACACCACGCGGAGCACGGACAGGTCCTCGCGGTTGGCCGGGAAGGTGTACGCGGGCACCAGCCAGCCCCGCTCGCGCATCCGCCGGGACACGTCGAAGACGTCGTACGCCTTCACGTCCGGCCCGGTCGTGAAGGCGAAGACGGGCAGCTCGTCGCCCCGGGTGAGGAGCCGGAAGTCGCCCAGCGCCTCGACCCGTTCGGAGAGCCTGAGCGCCACCTCCCGGGTGGTCCTCTGCACGGCCTGGTAGCCCTCGCGGCCCAGCCGCAGGAACGTGTAGTACTGCGCCACGACCTGGGCCCCGGGCCGGGAGAAGTTGAGCGCGAAGGTCGGCATGTCGCCGCCCAGGTAGTTGACGCGGAAGACGAGTTCCTCCGGCAGCTCGGCCGCCGACCGCCACAACGCCCAGCCGACGCCCGGATAGACGAGGCCGTACTTGTGCCCGGAGGTGTTGATGGACGACACCCTCGGCAGCCGGAAGTCCCAGACCAGGTCCTCGTCGAGGAAGGGGGCGACCATCGCGCCGGAGGCGCCGTCGACATGCACCGGGATGTCGAGGCCCGTGCGCTCCTGAAGGGCGTCGAGGGCCGCGCACAGGTCGGCGATCGGTTCGTAGGAGCCGTCGAAGGTGGAGCCGAGGATGCCGATGACGCCGATGGTGTTCTCGTCGCACAGTTCCGCGGCGGCCTGGGGGTCGAGGTGGAAGCGGTCGCCCTCCATGGGGACCTGGCGGGCCTCCACCTCCCAGAAGTTGCAGAACTTCTCCCAGCAGACCTGGACGTTGACGCCCATGACGAGGTTCGGGCGCGCCCCGGGGTAGCGGTCGGCGTTGCGCTGGGACCAGCGGCGCTTGAGGGCCATCCCGGCGAGCATGCACGCCTCGCTCGAACCGGTCGTCGAACAGCCCACGGCGGCCGCCGGGTCGGGCGCGTTCCACAGGTCGGCGAGCATGGCCACACAGCGCCGCTCCAGCTCGGCCGTGCGCGGGTACTCGTCCTTGTCGATCATGTTCTTGTCCCGGCACTCGGCCATCAGCACCCCGGCCTGCGGCTCCATCCAGGTGGTGACGAAGGTGGCGAGGTTCAGCCGCGAGTTGCCGTCCAGCATCAGTTCGTCGTGGACGAGCTGATAGGCCGTCGTGGGCGGCAGCGGCCCGTCCGGGAGCCGGTGCATGGGCGGAGCCTCGGTCATGCCGCCGACCGGATTGGTCTCCCCGAAGAAGGGGTTC
Source organism: Streptomyces sp. NPDC088747 (assembly GCF_044751025.1). NCBI lineage: Bacteria > Bacillati > Actinomycetota > Actinomycetes > Kitasatosporales > Streptomycetaceae > Streptomyces > Streptomyces sp. NPDC088747. The sequence continues at coordinate 73,430 of NZ_JBIVKZ010000002.1, read as the reverse complement.
ACGGAGATCGGGCGTTCGTCGCGTTCGGTGGGGCCTTTGTGGAGCGGCATGACATCTCCTAGCGGATCGGGGTTCCGTCGTCGTGAAGCTGCATCTGGGGGCGCCCGGTGACCAGCAGCCAGGCCGGCACCGACGCCAGTACCAGCAGGGGCAGCACAGCGGGGTCGGACACCAGGACCGCCGCGGTGAACAGGCTGATCCAGCCCTGCCGGGTGACGGCGAGCAGGACACCCAGGACCCCGCACACCACACCGACCGTGGGATGCACCTGGGGCACCAGCGCGTGCGCGCACAGGCCCAGGGCCACCCCGGCGAAGACGGCCGGAAAGATCCGGCCGCCCCGGAAGCCGCAGGACGCGGCGAGCACGAGCGCGGCCAGTTTCACCACGGCCATCAGCGCGAACCGTCCGGCCGACCAGCCGTCCGGATCCGCGGCCAGCACCTTCACCTCGTCCAGTCCCTTGAAGAGGGTCAGGTGCCCGCCGAGGGCGCCCAGCAGGCCGAGGAGGAGCCCGCCCACCGGGATCGCGGGCATCGGGTGGCCGAGCCGTGAGAAGGCTCCGTGGGCGTAGGGGAGGGCGTACACGGCGGCCATCCCGGCCACCGCTCCGACCGAGGCGACCACCAGGGCGGACAGGAGGTCGCCCCAACGCGGGCCGGTGTAGTCGGGCAGCGACAGGTCGAAGCTCGGGTGGGCCAGCAGGGTCATGGTCAGCGCGCCCATGCCGCCCGCAAGCAGCGGCGGCAGCAGCCGGTCCCACAGGGCGCCGGGTCCCGGCCGCCCGGCGAGCACCTCGGAGAAGATCAGCGCGGCCGCCACCGGTGTTCCGAACAGCGCGCCGATCGTCCCCGCGGCGGCCAGCATCATCCACAGTGCGGCCGGGGAGTTCGGGGCCGCCTTCCGGCCGAGCCAGTACGCGAGTGCGATGTTGGCGGCCGTGATCGGGTTCTCCGGGCCCAGGCTCACCCCGCCCGCCAGCGCCAGGACGGTGGCGAGGAGCAGTCCGGGCAGGACACGCGGCGGCAGGGGCGCGTTGACCAGGCCCATGGTCGCCGGGTCCGGGCCCGCGTGCCCCGGCGCCTTCCACACCACCAGGCCCACCGCGACACCGGTGGCGGTGAGCATCACGATCATCCAGAGAACCGAGTAGCGGCCCACGTCCAGCGCGTCGGGCAGGGTCTCCCACAGAACGTCCTGGAGCCGCTCGGCCACCAGACTGACTCCGAGCAGCACGAGCGCCGCGGCCACCCCGACCACCGCGGCGGGCACGACCAGGGGCAGCAGACGCCGCGCGGGTGTCTGTTCCGGGCCGGGTGCCGCCGGTGCTTCTGTGGTCACGCGCACACCCTAAGTGGATGAAACCGACATAACACCCTGAAGGGTTGACTCCCGGATCTCGGGCTCCCGGATTCCGGACTTGCACCTCACGTCACGTGAGGCCCCAGCCTGGGAGGCGTACGGAGAAGGGAGCGGAAGGTGAGTCATCCAGTGGGCCGGGTCGCCGGTTTCGCCGGGGTCACGGTGCGCACGCTGCACCACTACGACGAGATCGGCCTGCTCGTGCCGAGCGGGCGCAGCCACGCCGGCCACCGGCGTTACAGCGACGCCGACCTCGACCGGCTCCAGCAGATCCTGTTCTACCGGGAACTGGGCTTCCCCCTCGAAGAGGTCGCCGCCCTGCTCGACGACCCGGCTGCGGACCCGCGCGCGCACCTGCGCCGTCAGCACGAGCTGCTGACCGCCCGGATCGAGAAGCTCCAGAAGATGGCCGCGGCCGTGGAACACGCCATGGAGGCACGGAAGATGGGCATCAACCTCACACCCGAGGAGAAGTTCGAGGTCTTCGGGGACAAGGATCCCGAAGCGCACGCCGAGGGGGCCGAGCGCCGCTGGGGCGGCACGGAGACGTACGCCGAGTCGCAGCGCCGCGCCGCCGGATACACCAAGGAGGACTGGCGGCGCATGCAGGCCGAAGTGACCTCCTGGAGCGAGCGGTACACCGCCCTGATGGAGGCCGGTGAGCAGCCGGCCGGTGAGCCCGCCATGGACCTGGCCGAGGAACACCGGCAGCACGTCACCAAGTGGTTCTACGCGTGCTCGTACGAGATCCACCAGGGGCTCGGCGCCATGTACGTCTCCGACGAGCGCTTCAAGGAGTTCTACGACGCCATGCGGCCGGGGCTCGCCGAACACCTCAGGGACGCGATCGGGGCGAACGCGGCCCGGCACGCCCAGGAGGACTGACGGTAAGGGGCGCCCCACCGTGCGGGGCGCCCCTTACCGGCCGCTCTACTCCTCGACCAGCACGACAGCGGTCCCGTACGCGCACACCTCCGTGCCCACGTCCGCCACCTCCGCCACGTCGAAGCGGAACGCCAGCACGCCGTTGGCGCCACGCGCGCGTGCCTGCTCGACGAGCCGGTCCATGGCCTGGTCGCGGGTCTCCACCAGCGTCTTGGTGAGCCCCTTGAGCTCCCCGCCGATCATCGACTTCAGCCCCGCGCCGATCTGGCTGCCCAGATGCCGGGAGCGCACGGTGAGTCCGAAGACCTCGCCGATGACCTCCTGGACGCGGTATCCGGGTGCGTCGTTCGTCGTCACGACCAGCACGTCCGGCCGCGGTCCCTGTCCTCCGCCGTACTCTTCGATGCCCATGACGACAGCTTCGTACGGCTCACAGCTTTGTACCAGTTGACGCACAGTCCATGCTGTAGGCCTCGGTGGAACCTGGCGGGGACACCCAGCGTTGATACTTTTGACCGGCCGCATCAGGCCCCATCTGGACCGCCGTCCCTTCCTCACCCCTCAGGAGCCCGGAACCGTGACGACGCTTGCCCTCGGACCAAGCTGGCTGGATCCGAACACGCTCCTGGACAACTTCGGTATCTGGGGCCTGCTCCTCATCGTCTTCGCCGAGTCCGGCCTGCTCATCGGCTTCTTCCTGCCGGGCGACTCACTGCTGTTCACCGCGGGTCTGCTGATCACCGCGGGCACGCTGGACTTCCCGCTGTGGGCCGCGATCGCACTGATCTGCGTGGCCGCGATCCTCGGCGACCAGGCGGGCTATCTGTTCGGCAAGAAGGTCGGACCCGCGCTCTTCACCCGCCCGAACTCCCGCCTGTTCAAGCAGGAGAACGTGGTCAAGGCCCACGAGTTCTTCGAGAAGTACGGGCCCAAGTCCCTCGTCCTGGCCCGCTTCGTGCCCATCGTGCGCACGTTCACGCCGATCATCGCGGGCGTCAGCGGCATGAAGTACCGCTCCTTCATCACGTACAACATCATCGGTGGCATCCTCTGGGGCGCCGGCGTCACGATGCTCGGCGCGTGGCTCGGCAACATCGACTTCGTGCACAAGAACATCGAGGCGATCCTGATCCTGATCGTCCTTGTCTCGGTGGTCCCGATCGTCATCGAGTACCTCCGCGCGCGCGGCAAGTCCAAGAAGGAAGCCGCCCGAGCGGCCGAGGAGGCCCCCGCGGAGTCCGCCGTCGACCAGACGACCCAGCTCCGGGTGCCCCCGCTCCACCAGCAGCAGCACCAGAGCCCGCACCAGCCGCAGCAGCACCAGGGTCCGTACCAGCAGCAGGACCCTCACCACCAGCAGCACCAAGACCCGTATCCGCAGCAGCACCAGGACCCGTACCAGCAGAACCAGGACCCGCAGAATCCCCCGCGCGGCGGACGCCACGCCAAGCGGTAGCGCTCGTACGGCCCCCGGGCCCGTGGGACCGGGCTAGAAGCCGCGCGTCCGCTTGGCCGCGCGGCGGCCCGCGGCGACCGCGCCCGGCACCCGCAGGAACAGCCGGGAGATCTCGGACCCCAGGTTCACGCCGATGGCGATGGCCATGGCGAGGGCGGCGGCCTTGGTGAGGGAGACGAGACCCTCGTCGACCTCGTTCTGGGCGATGGACAGCAGGCCGAAGTAGGTGGCCGAACCCGGCAGCAGGGGCCCGATCGCGGCCGTCGTGTACGGGAGGGCGGACGCGAACCGGTAGCGGGACAGCAACTGCCCGAACAGCCCGACCAGACCCGCCGCCGCGGCCGTGGAGGCGACCGGTGAGATGCCGCCCGCGTAGTGCATCGCCCCGTACACCGACCAGGCCACGCCCCCGTTGAGGGTCACCGCGAGCACGGTGGAACGTTCCTGCTGGAGCAGGATCGCGAAGGTGAGCGACAGCAGCATCGAGGCGGCGATCTGGAGCAGTGGCCGTTCGGAGATGCTCAGGGCCTGGTCGGGGTTGAGTTCCGCGCCCAGTTTCACGCCGAAGTAGAGCACCAGAAGCACGCCGACGACGATGCCGACGAAGAAGTACATGACTTCCAGCAGGCGGGCCGAGGCGGTGATGTAGAAGCCGGTCAGACCGTCCTGCACGCCCGCCACGAGCGCTCGCCCCGGCAGCAGCGCGAACAGCCCACCGGTGATCACCGCGGACGCCTTCACGTCCAGGTGCGCGAGCTGGAGCGCGACGCCGATCGCGGCGGGCGGCGTCGCGGCCACCGTGAACTGGTAGAACTCCGGCAGCCCGCGCCCCGCGCACAGCCACGCCAGCCGGTCGCCCAGCATCGCGCCGATCGCCGCGGCGACGAACACCAGGGCGTCACCGCCGACGAGCACCGAGGCCGCGCCCGCGAGCAGCCCGGTCGCCGAGGTCAGCACCCAGCCGGGATAGGGGTGCCGGTTGCGCCGGATCTCGGCGAGCCGTCCGTACGCCTCCTCCAGGGAGACCCCGACGTCCGGGTCGCTCAGGTCGTCCACGAGCCGGAAGACGGCCGCCAGCCGCGTGTAGTCGGTGCCCCGGCGGCGTACGGTCCTGGACGCCGTCACCGGGTCCTGCACCAGCGACGGCTGGTGCGAGATGGACAGCAGGGTGAAGGTGACGTTCGGCTCGCAGCGGTCCAGGCCGTAGCTGCGGCACACGGCGAACATCGCCGCCTCCACGTCCTCGGCGCCCTCACCGCCCGCGAGCAGCAACTCGCCGATACGAAGGGTCAGGTCGAGCACGCGCGGAACCGCGGGACCCGACTCGTCCTCCTTGTGGACGGGTTCGGGCGCGGGCCGTTCGGTGACCGGCATCCGCAGCATCTCGCGCATCCGGTCCTGCCAGGGCACGTCCTTGGTCAGCTTGACCCTCGGGACGCCGCCAGGCGGAGTGAACGCGGGCCAGGCCTGCTGCGCGCTGTACCCGGCCGGGGTGCTGAACGCCGAACCCTCGGAGTCGGCCGGGGACGGCTGGGCCACGCCCAGCCCCTTCGGGAGCGCGAACTCGGAGGTCGTCGACGACTCGTCGTCGATCGTCGAGATCTGCGGCGGCGCCACACCGGCGGGCTGGGAGAAAGCACTCCTAGCCTCGTCCGACTGCGGTTTACGGTCTTCCGCCTCCGGGTCCGCCACCTGCTCCTGCCTTGCCTTTCGTGCACATGCGTCTCTTGCGTCTCTTGCGTACTTCTGTCTGCCCTCAGTATGCGTACGGATACACGAACGGGCCGCGCGACCCCTTCTGGATCGCACGGCCCGGACGGAAGCGGAGGTGGTCAGTGACCGCCCTGCTCCTTGAGACGCTTGTAGGAACGCTCGATCTCGGCCTCGGCCTCCGTGCGGCCCACCCAGTTGGCGCCCTCGACGGACTTGCCGGGCTCCAGGTCCTTGTAGACCTCGAAGAAGTGCTGGATCTCCAGGCGGTCGAACTCCGACACGTGGTGGATGTCGCGCAGGTGCTCGACACGCGGGTCGTGCGCCGGGACGCAGAGCAGCTTGTCGTCGCCGCCGGCCTCGTCCGTCATACGGAACATGCCGATCGCGCGGCACTGGATGAGGCAGCCGGGGAAGGTCGGCTCGTCCAGGATGACCAGCGCGTCCAGCGGGTCGCCGTCCTCGCCGAGGGTGTTCTCGACGAAGCCGTAGTCGGCCGGGTAACTGGTCGAGGTGAAGAGTCGACGGTCCAGACGGATCCGACCGGTCTCGTGGTCCACCTCGTACTTGTTCCGCGAACCCTTCGGAATCTCGATCGTGACGTCGAACTCCACCGGTGGCTCCTCCATGATCAGCACATAGTTCTGGTGGTTAAGTGTCCCTCACGCAGGTGGGTGATCGCGAAAGGGGCTGGTGATCGTGCCAGAGGTGAGGGTTTGGCGGGCCGCGAGACCGCATGTGGTGCGGGTCGCGGGTTCGGTGAAACCGCACGTGGCGCGGATCACCCAAGCCGTGCGATCGCGTCCCGTCAAGTTGACGACTCCGCTGCTCACAGCCGTCGCCGCCACCGTGGGCCTGGCCCTCGCGGCCGGGTCAGTGGCCGCGGCCGGTCCCTGGGACTCCTCCGGTCAGCGTACGGCCGAGCGCGACAGGGCCGCGTCGCGCACCGGTGAGGGTGGCACAGATCACGGCCTCGCGTCCGGTACGTCCGGGAAGGCGCCGCTCCCCGCCCCCAGCGCCGCCGGCGTGCTGACCGGCCTCGGCGGCCCGACCGTCACCACCGCCTCCTCGGGCCTCGTCCCGGCGCCGAAAGCCCTCGCGAGTGTGCTGGGGCCGCTCCTGAAGGACCCGGCCCTGGGCGCGAAGCGGACGGCGGCGGTCGTCGACTTGGCGACCGGCAAGGTGCTGTACGGCATGGACGCGGGCGCGGCCCAGACCCCGGCCTCCACCACGAAGATCGCCACCGCCGTCGCCGCGCTCTCCGCCCCGGGCGGCGACCGGCGCATCACCACCCGCGCCGTCCTGGAACCCGACACCCGGGAGGTCGTCCTCGTCGGCGCCGGCGACCCGACCCTGACCGCCCGCGAGGACGCCAAGGGCTCGGCGAGCCTGCGCACCCTCGCCGACGGGACGGCGAGCGCCCTGAAGGCACGCGGGATGTCACGGGTGACGCTCTCGTACGACACCTCGCTGTACGCGGGCGCCGCCGTGCACCCCATCGGCGCCAACCCCAACCTCGCACCGGTCAGCGCCCTGATGGTCGACGAGGCCCGCACGAACGACTCGGACAGCGGTCCGGCCGCGCGCAGCGAGCACCCGGCGGCGGACGCGGCCAGGAAGTTCGCGGAGCTGCTCAAGGACAAGGGCATCACGACGACATCGCCCGGTCCCTCCAAGGCGACGGGCCGCTCGCAGCCCCTCGCCTCCGTCTCCTCGCCGCCCGTGTCGGCCCTCGTGGAGCGGATGCTGACGAACAGCGACAACGACATCGCGGAGGCCCTGGCCCGGCAGGTTGCCCTCGCCACGGGCGAGCAGGCGAGCTTCCAGGGCGGCGCCAAGGCGATCGGCACGCAGCTGAGGAAGCTCGGACTTCCCCTGACCGGCGTGAAGTTCGCCGACGGAAGCGGGCTGGACCGGGCCGACAAGCTGACGGCCGGCCTGCTCACCGGGCTGCTGGCGATGGCGGGCGACCCCTCCCGCCCCGAACTCCGCACCGTCCTGACCGGTCTGCCCATCGCCGGCTTCACCGGCACCCTCAGCGACCGCTACACCGCCGACGCCTCCGCCACCGGTGTCGTACGCGCCAAGACCGGCACCCTGACCGGCGTCAACACCCTGGCGGGCACGGTGGTGGACGCCGACGGGCGCCTGCTGGCCTTCGCGTTCCTGACCTCCGACGAGGCCAGTCCGCCGGAGCCGGAGGCGGCCCAGGCGGCCCTGGACCGCACGGCGACGGCACTGGCCGCGTGCGGATGCCGGTAGCCGGCCGGCGGGCCACCGCGACGGGAGAACACGGCGCGGCCCCCGCGGACCCAGGGGCACCGACGGCACCGTGAGTTCCCCGCGGGCGGCGCCCGGCCGCCCGTACCCCTAACCGCAGTCGGACCCGCTCACGTACGGTTGACGCATGACGAGCATCGGTGGTGCCGAGATGGTCGACTGGAATCTCGCGGTGGCAACCGCGACACGACTCGTACGCCCGGGCCCCGAGGTGAGCCGTGACGAGGCCAGAGAGGTCGTCGCGGAGCTGCGCAGGCACGCGAAGGCCTCGGAGGCGCACGTCAGGGGATTCACCCGGATGGGCACGGAGGACACTCACGACACCCCCGTACTGGTGGTGGACCGCCCGGGCTGGGTGCGGGCGAACGTCGCCGGGTTCCGGGAGGTTCTCAAGCCTCTGCTGGACAAGATGCAGGAACGGCGCGGCAGCACGCCGGGCGGAGCCGTCCTCGGCGCCGTCGGCGGCAAGGTCACCGGCGTGGAGCTGGGCATGCTGCTGTCGTTCATGTCGTCGAGGGTTCTCGGCCAGTACGAGACGTTCGCCCCGGCCACACGAGAACTGCCCGCGGGGGCGAACGGCGGCGGCAGGCTCCTGCTGGTCGCGCCGAACATCGTCCACGTGGAGCGCGAACTCGACGTACAGCCCCATGACTTCCGCCTCTGGGTGTGCCTGCACGAGGAGACGCACCGCACCCAGTTCACGGCCGTGCCCTGGCTGCGGGCCCACCTGGAGGGTGAAATCCAGTCGTTCCTGGGGGAGACCGAGGTCGACCCCATGACCGTCCTCGAACGTATTCGCGAGGCAGCCCAGTCGTTGGCCGGTGGACGGCCCGAGGGCGAGGAGGACGACGGCGGCCGGTCGCTCGTCGAGATCGTGCAGACGCCCGCACAGCGGGAGATCCTCGGCCGGCTGACCGCGGTCATGTCGCTCCTGGAGGGCCACGCGGACTTCGTGATGGACGGCGTGGGGCCGGAGGTCGTGGCGTCCGTCGCCGAGATCCGCGAGAAGTTCCAGCAGCGCCGCGCCAAGGGGGCCTCCCGCCTGGACCTGGCCCTGCGCAAGCTGCTCGGTCTGGACGCCAAACTGCGGCAGTACAAGGACGGTGAGCGGTTCGTGCGGGCGGTCGTCGAGGAGGTCGGCATGGACGGGTTCAACCGGGTGTGGACCTCTCCGAACACTCTCCCGACCAAGACGGAGATCGCCAAACCGGCGGACTGGGTCGCGCGGGTGCACCGCTAGGCGGAATCGGGAACCTTACGGGAGGGTCGTGAAGCGAATCCGGCCGACGGCAGGCAAACGCCCCTCCAATCACCCGTCCGAGGGACCGTGAGGCATGGGTAGGCGTGCAATGCTCGGGGAACGGCCCGGTTCTGTCACCATCTACACACTCTGAGTGACCGGAACCGGGTTAACCCCCCGAAAACTTCATGAAGGGAACCGGACATGGGTCCCCATCCTGCGGTCGCGGCGATACGCCTGGCGGTTCGCCGCGTACTCCACGACATCCTCACCGAGCATCCGCCCGCCCCCGACACTCGGCGCGCGTCCGCCGACGCCGCGCGCCCGTCCGCCGCCGAGCGCGTACCCGCTCCGGGAACCAGGCGCTCGCCCGCCCCCGAAGTCACCGTGCCCGCCCTCCACGAGCAGCCCTCCGCGGGCTCCCGGCCACGCCCGGCCGGCGAAGCGGCCCCGCCGCCGCTCGTGCTCGTCGCGTGCTCCGGCGGCGCCGACTCCATGGCCCTCGCCTCCGCCCTCGCCTTCGAAGCCCCCAAACTCGGCGTCCGCGCCGGCGGCATCACCGTCGACCACGGTCTCCAGCCCGGCTCAGGCCTGCGCGCCGACGAGGTCGTGCTGCGCCTCACCGAACTGGGGCTGGACCCCGCCGAGTCCGTCGCCGTCACCGTGGGCCGCGAGGGCGGGCCCGAGGCCGCCGCCCGCGACGCCCGGTACTCCGCCCTGGACGCCGCCGCCGAACGCCACGGCGCCACCGCGATCCTGCTCGGCCACACCCGCGACGACCAGGCCGAAACCGTCCTGCTCGGGCTCGCCCGCGGCTCCGGCATCCGCTCCCTGTCCGGCATGGCGGCCGTCTCCGGGAGCCCGGGGGCCGCCCGCCGCTACCGCCGCCCGTTCCTGTACCTGGACCGGCAGACCGCCCGCAAGGCCTGCATGGTCCAGTCGCTGCCCGTCTGGGACGACCCGCACAACGCCGACCCGGCCTACACCCGCTCCCGGCTGCGCCACGAGGGCCTGCCCGCCCTGGAGAAGGCGCTCGGCAAAGGAGTCGTCGAGGCGCTCGCGCGGACGGCCCAGCTCTCCCGCGACGACGCCGACGCCCTGGACGCCTGGGCCAGCCAGGCCGAGGCCTCCGTACGGGACGCGGCGGGCCTCCTGGAGTGCGCCAAGCTGTACGCCCTGCCGCCCGCCGTACGCCGCCGCATCCTGCGCCGCGCCGCCATCGAGGCGGGCGCCCCGGCCGGTTCGCTGTTCGCCCGTCACATCGAGGAAGTCGACCGGCTGATCACCGGCTGGCGAGGCCAGGGGGCCATCAATCTCCCGGGCAAGGTCGTCGCCCAGCGGCAGGGTGGCAGACTGGTGATCCGGCAAGGCTGAAACCGGACCCTCCACCGGGACCGCTCACGCGGCTCCGGGGGCCCGCACAAGCGGGTCGCGGGCGGTTCGTGGGCCCGCCGAAAAGGTTCGGACGGACGACCGAAAGTGATGCGGGTGGACGCGAAAGACATGGGCACCGACCTCAAGTCGGTGCTCATCACCAAGGAAGAGATCGACGCCAAGCTGGTTGAGCTGGCCGCGAAGATCGACGCGGAGTACGCGGGCAAGGACCTGCTGATCGTCGGTGTCCTCAAGGGCGCGGTGATGGTCATGGCGGACCTGGCGCGTGCGGTGTCCACCCCCGTCACCATGGACTGGATGGCGGTGTCGTCGTACGGCGCGGGCACCCAGTCCTCGGGCGTGGTCCGGATCCTCAAGGACCTCGACACCGACATCAAGGGCAAGCACGTCCTGATCGTCGAGGACATCATCGACTCGGGGCTGACGCTCTCCTGGCTGATCTCCAACCTCGGCTCCCGCGAGCCCGCCTCGCTCAAGGTGTGCACCCTGCTGCGCAAGCCGGACGCGGCCAAGGTCGCGATCGACGTGGAGTGGGTCGGCTTCGACATCCCGAACGAGTTCGTCATCGGCTACGGCCTGGACTACGCCGAGAAGTACCGCAACCTCCCGTTCGTCGGTACGCTCGCGCCGCACGTCTACGGCGGCTAGCACAGCCGTCCGGGGCGCCGGGAACCCCAGCGGGGTTCCCGCCGTTGGAGCATGCGTAGGCGGGATTGCCAGCCGTCCCCTGCGGCTTCGGGTGACAATGCTGGGGTACCGTCCGAAGAACAGTCTTTAAAAGTCTTTATCAAACTCACTATGGCAGGAGGGACGGGGCGTCACCGCTCCGTATGGATGGACGTGAAGCGATACTTCCGTGGGCCGGTCATGTGGATCGTGCTGGCCGTCCTTGCCGTGGTCGTGTTGATGCAGGTCGTCGGCTCGTCCGGCGGCTACAAGACAGTGGACACCGGCCAGGTCGTCCAAGCGATCAATGACAACAAGGTCGAGTCGGCCAAGATCACCACCGGCGACGAGCAGATCATCAAGGTCTCTCTCAAGGATGGCGAGAAGGTCGACGGCAGCTCCAAGATCCAGGCGAGCTACATCGGCAACCAGGGCGTGACCCTGGCAGACACCCTTCAGAACAAGTTCCAGAACAAGCAGATCCCGGACGGCTACACCGTCGCGCCGTCCAAGCAGAACCCGTTCCTGGGCATCCTGCTGTCGCTGCTTCCGTTCGTCCTCATCGTCGTCGTCTTCCTGTTCCTGATGAACCAGATGCAGGGCGGCGGCTCCCGGGTCATGAACTTCGGGAAGTCCAAGGCGAAGCTCATCACCAAGGACACCCCGAAGACGACGTTCGCCGACGTCGCGGGCTCGGACGAGGCGGTCGAGGAGCTCCACGAGATCAAGGAGTTCCTCCAGGAACCGGCCAAGTTCCAGGCCGTCGGGGCGAAGATCCCCAAGGGCGTGCTCCTGTACGGGCCTCCTGGAACCGGTAAGACGCTGCTCGCGCGTGCTGTCGCGGGCGAGGCGGGCGTTCCCTTCTACTCGATCTCGGGTTCCGACTTCGTCGAGATGTTCGTCGGTGTCGGTGCCTCCCGAGTCCGTGACCTGTTCGAGCAGGCCAAGGCGAACGCTCCGGCGATCGTCTTCGTCGACGAGATCGACGCGGTCGGCCGGCACCGCGGCGCGGGCCTCGGCGGCGGTCACGACGAGCGCGAGCAGACGCTGAACCAGCTGCTCGTCGAGATGGACGGCTTCGACGTGAAGGGCGGCGTCATCCTGATCGCCGCCACGAACCGGCCCGACATCCTCGACCCGGCCCTCCTGCGCCCCGGCCGTTTCGACCGCCAGATCGCGGTCGACCGTCCGGACATGCAGGGCCGTCTGGAGATCCTCAAGGTCCACCAGAAGGGCAAGCCGGTCGCCCCGGGCGTCGACCTCGGCGCGGTCGCCCGGCGCACGCCGGGCTTCACCGGCGCGGACCTGTCGAACGTGCTGAACGAAGCTGCGCTGCTCACCGCGCGTAACAACGGGAAGCTGATCGACAACGACATGCTGGACGAGGCGATCGACCGTGTGGTCGCGGGCCCGCAGAAGCGGACCCGGATCATGTCGGACAAGGAGAAGAAGATCACCGCGTACCACGAGGGCGGCCACGCCCTGGTCGCGGCGGCGTCTCCGAACTCCGACCCGGTCCACAAGATCACCATCCTGTCGCGTGGCCGTGCCCTCGGCTACACGATGGTCCTGCCGGACGAGGACAGGTACTCCACGACCCGCAACGAGATGCTCGACCAGCTGGCGTACATGCTGGGCGGGCGCGCGGCCGAGGAGCTCGTCTTCCACGACCCGACCACGGGTGCCGCGAACGACATCGAGAAGGCCACAGCCACGGCCCGCGCGATGGTCACGCAGTACGGCATGACCGAGCGTCTCGGCGCGATCAAGTTCGGCGGCGACAACACCGAGCCCTTCCTGGGCCGGGAGATGTCGCACCCGCGTGACTACTCGGAAGAAGTGGCCGCGCTCGTCGACGAAGAGGTCAAGAAGCTCATCGAGAACGCGCACAACGAGGCCTGGGAGATCCTGGTCGAGAACCGCGACGTCCTCGACAACCTGGTGCTCCAGCTGCTGGAGAAGGAGACGCTGAGCAAGGAGCAGATCGCCGAGATCTTCGCTCCCATCGTGAAGCGTCCGGCCCGTCCCGCGTGGACCGGCTCCTCCCGGCGTACCCCGTCCACCCGCCCGCCGGTGCTCTCCCCCAAGGAGCTGTCACTGACGAACGGGGCGAACGGCGCCACGCCGGCCATCGCCGGTGTGACGGAGTCCGTCCCGGCGAAGGAAGCGGTTCCGGAGGAGCGTCCCGAGAGCTGACACCGGCTCCCGGCGTCCTGACCAGGCCCGGAATGGATGCCGCGCCCCTCAGGTTTTAACCTGAGGGGCGCGGCATTTTCGTATGCCCGTACGTCTGGCGCGTCGACCCGCACGCGTGAGAGGCACCAGGAACGAGGACCACATGACCGACCCCGTGACGCTGGACGGCGATGGTGAGATCGGCGAGTTCGACGAGAAACGAGCCGAGAACGCCGTACGAGAGCTCCTCATCGCGGTCGGCGAGGATCCGGACCGTGAGGGGCTCCGGGAGACTCCGGGGCGGGTGGCGCGGGCCTACCGGGAGATATTCGCCGGTCTGTGGCAGCGGCCCGAGGACGTGCTCACGACGACGTTCGACCTCGGGCACGACGAGATGGTCCTGGTGAAGGACATCGAGGTGCTGAGCTCCTGCGAACACCACCTCGTGCCGTTCGTCGGGGTCGCGCACGTCGGCTACATCCCGTCGTCCGACGGCAAGATCACGGGCCTCTCGAAGCTGGCGCGCCTCGTGGACGTGTACGCCCGCCGTCCGCAGGTGCAGGAGCGGCTGACGACCCAGGTCGCCGACTCGCTGATGAAGATCCTCGAACCGCGCGGGGTGATCGTGGTCGTCGAGTGCGAGCACATGTGCATGTCGATGCGGGGCGTGCGCAAGCCCGGGGCCAAGACCATCACCTCGGCGGTGCGCGGGCAGTTGCGTGACCCCGCCACCCGCAACGAGGCGATGAGCCTGATCATGGCGCGGTAGCGGTCCGCGTACGGGCGGCCGCTCGGGTCCGGTGGACAGCGTGCCCCGTCCCGAGGGCGTCCCTACACGACCGGGGCGGTGCCGCCGTTCTCGTCGTCGTCCTCCGGGAGCTTGCAGACGCGCTCCAGGAAGAAGGCGGCCGCTATGACGCCGAGGCCGGCGAGGACCGAGAAGCCGGCGTAGATGGCCTGGTCGCGGCGGGCGGGGATGTCCAGGGACTCCAGCAGGAACACGCCCGTGCCGCCGTACATCCCGGCCACCAGGGCGGCGACCAGGGCGCTTGCCTGCCCGAAGACGACGGCGCGGGCCGCCATCAGGGGGTCGACTCCCTTGGCACCCGGGCGGCGCTCCCGCTGGGCCCTGAGGCGGGCGCGCAACGAGAGCGCGGTGGCCAGCAGGACGACCGCGATCAGGGCCAGGACGATGGGGGCGGCCAGCGGGACCCGGGGCAGCGTGCCCACCGAGTTCCACAGACGGGCACCTGCCCAGGACAGCACCCCCGCGATGACGAACACCGCGGCCAGCGTCCTGATACGCAGCTCTTTCACATTGCCCCTTCGGTAGGCCGCCTCTGGTCGTCCTGACCTTAACGACTACTCGGGCAGCCGGAGTTCCAGGTCGACGCGGGGCGCCACCCCGTCGCGCGCGACGTCCGCCAGGAGCTGGGCCACGGGGCCGCGGCCGGGGAGCTGCGCCTCGGGTTCCACGTCGTGCCAGGGGGCGAGGACGAAGGCCCGCTCGTGGGCGTACGGGTGAGGGAGGGTCAGGACCGGGTCGTCGGAGACCACGTCCGCGTACGCCACGATGTCGACGTCGATCGTGCGCGGGCCCCAGTTCTCCTCGCGCACCCGGTGGAAGGCCTCCTCGACCGCGTGGGCGCGCTCCAGGAGGGAGGAGGGGGGCAGGGTCGTCCGCAGGACCACCACCGCGTTGAAGTACGTCGGCTGGCTGTCCGGGGCGACGCCCCAGGGCTCTGTCTCGTAGACGGGGGAGACCGCTTTGACACGGACGCCGGGGGTGTCCTCCAGGGCGTCGATGGCGCCCTGGAGGGTCTCCAGGCGGTTGCCCAGGTTCGAACCGAGGGAGATGACCGCTCGCTTCGGGTTCTGGAGGGTCGTGTCCGCGGCGTCCACCTGTTCCGTCACGGAGGCGGGCACCGGCTGGACGGTCGGGTCGCTCTGACCCTCGGTGAAGAAGGCGGTCATGCTCGGCTCCGGGTGATGGTGACGGTCACGTCGTCGAAGGGCACCGTGATCGGCGCGTCCGGTTTGTGGACGCAGACCTCGACCTCCTGCACGCCGTCGTGCTTCAGACACGTCCGGGCGATCCGCTCGGCCAGCGTCTCGATGAGATCGACGGGCTCGCCCTCGACGACCGCCACGACCTCCTCCGCCACCACGCCGTAGTGCACGGTCTTCGCCAGGTCGTCGTCGGCCGCGGCCGCTCGGGTGTCCAGGCCCAGCGTCAGGTCCACGATGAAGGTCTGGCCCTCCTCGCGCTCCCTGGCGAAGACGCCATGGTGCCCGCGGGCCTTGAGGCCGCGCAGCGCGACACGATCCACGCGAATCACTCCTGCAATTGTCGGTAGAGGCAGGTACGTACCTGGTGCGGTCGGAACACCGGCCTCGAACGAATCTACCTGCGGGCACTGACAGTCCTGGTCCGCGGGGGCGAGTGCCCTGTGGATGGTCACGAGGCTTCATCGGGCGTTTCCCCTGGGGAACACGGCGGCTCACGGGTTGGTAGCCGCCCCTACCCAGGGGTACGTGATTCCAACCACGGCCTCACACCCCTGGACCGCTACTCCAGTCAGCCGGGGGACTCCTGGTCCTCCGCCTCGCCCGTTTCGGCGAGGACGGGTGAGGCGTGGTGCGACCAGAGTTTCCAGCCGTAGGCCGTGCGGCGGAACACGTTCGTGGCGACGACCAGCTGGCCGAGGAGCGGGCCCAGCTCGTCGCTGTCGTCGGGGGCGGGTCCGCCGCTGAGGATGTTCTCGGTGCAGGTGACCAGTGCCGTGTCGCCGACGACGGAGACGTGTACGTCGGTGAGGAAGAACTGGATGTACTCGGTGTTGGCCATCACCAGCGCATAGGAGCGCAGCACCTCGCCGCGGCCGTTGAGGACGGGCCAGCCGGGGTGGACGCAGGAGACGCCCGGCCCTTCGCGCTCCTCCTCGCCCCCGCTCCCGACGGTGTCGTCGGCCACGTCCGAGGGGGCCAGCCAGAGGGACGACAGGGTGTCGAAGTCGCCCTGCTCCAACGCCTCGTAGAACGCCGTGTTGGCGAGTTCGACCTGTTCGATGTCCGTACGGGGGGTGCTCACCGGGCTCCCTCTACGGCCCTGGCGACGCGCACGGCGTCGGCGGTGGCCCTGACCTCGTGGACGCGGACCGCCCAGGCGCCCTGGTGGGCGGCGAGGGCGGAGACGGCGGCGGTGGCGGCGTCGCGCTCCCGCGCGGGCGGCGGAGCGCCTTCGGGGCCCGCGAGGACGCGGCCCAGGAACCGCTTGCGGGACGCGGCGACCAGCAGGGGGCGGCCGAGTTCGCGCAGCCGGTCGAGGTGGGCCAGGAGCACGAGGTCGTGCTCGGAGTCCTTGGAGAAGCCGAGGCCCGGGTCTATGACGATCCTGTCGGGGGCGACGCCGCCGGCCAGAACGGCCTCCACGCGTGCGTGCAGCTCGTCGACGACCTCGGAGACGACGTCCTCGTACGTCCCCCGCACGTTGCCGCCCTCCAGGAAGCCGCGCCAGTGCATGACGACGAAGGGCGCGCCCGTCGCCGCGACGACCGGGATCATGGCGGGATCGGCGAGGCCGCCGCTGACGTCGTTGACCAGGACGGCTCCCGCGGCGAGCGCCTGCTCGGCGACGCCCGCCCGCATGGTGTCCACGGACACGGTGACGCCCTCGGACGCGAGGCCCCTGACGACGGGGATGACCCGCTTGAGCTCCTCCGCCTCATCGACGCGGGCGGCGCCGGGGCGGGTGGACTCGCCGCCGACGTCCACCAGGTCGGCGCCCTCGGAGACCAGGTCGAGGCCGTGTTTCACGGCGGCCGTCGTGTCGAACCAGCGGCCTCCGTCGGAGAAGGAATCAGGGGTCACGTTGACGACTCCCATGACCGCGCAGCGGTCCCACGTCGGCAGTCCCGCGACCTGGCCGCGCACGCGCCCGCGCTCGATGCTCATACGTCCAGCCTAGGCCTCTGGCAGGTGACGTCTCCGACCCCGTGGACCGGCGGCCCTCCCGGGCGGCCCCCCGGCGGTGCCTTCCGGCCGCCTCCGGTGTCTTCCGACCGCCTCGCGGCCCGTGTCACGCCTGCCCACCGACCCGCCGGGGCATGGCGCCGGACTACGCCGTCCGGACCTCCCGCTCCGCCACCGCGTGCGCGCAGGGGCGCGGAGCCGCCCGGCGGCGCCGCGGCAGGCGTGGCAGGGCGAGGCTGACGAAACCCTCGGCCCGCATGGCGGCGAGGCCGATGCGGGGGAGATCGCGGGAGGTGCGGTAGACGACGAAACGGGGCTCCCAGCGGGGGCGGAACTTGGCGTTGAACCTGTACAGGGACTCGATCTGGAACCAGCGCGAGAGGAAGACCAGCAGGCTCCGCCAGACGCGCAGCACCGGGCCCGCGCCGATCTTCTCGCCGCGCGCGAGCGCCGAGCGGAACATCGCGAAGTTCAGCGAGACCCGCTCGATTCCGAGGCGGGGGGCCGCCTGGAGAGCGGCCACGATGAGGAGCTCGTTCATTCCGGGGTCCGCGGCGCGGTCACGGCGCATGAGGTCGAGGGACACGCCGTCCCCGCCCCAGGGGACGAAGTGGAGTACGGCCTTCAGGTCGCCGTACGGGGCGGGGGCGGCATACGGGCCTGGTCCGCCGTACGGGCCGGAAGGGGCGTGGATGTGTGTGCCGGAGGGGGTGTTGGCGCGTGTGCCGGAAGGGGCGTAGGCGCGTGTGCCGGAAAGGGCATCGGTGCGTGGCTCCGCCCGGATGGCGGGCTCGTCGGGCTTGTGGGCGGTGGCGATCAGGCAGTCGCCGTCGGCCTCGTCGCCGATACGGCCGAGTGCCATGGAGAAGCCGCGTTCGGTGTCCGTACCACGCCAGTCCTCCGTGGCGCGCCGGATCCGCTCCAGCTCACCCTCGCTCAGGTCGCGTACCCGCCGTACCCGGGTCTCGTAACCCGCCCTCTCGATACGTTTCACCGTCTGGCGCACATTCCGCATCGGGCGCCCGGACAGGGAGAAATCCACGGTGTCCACCACCGCCTCGTCACCGAGTTCGAGGGCGTCGAGACCGGTCTCGCGGGTCCACACCTCGCCGCCGGTCTCGGAGCAGCCCATCACGGCGGGCGTCCAGGAGTGCGCCTTGGCCTCGTCCATGAAGCGTTCGATGGCGCCGGGCCAGGCCTCCACGTCGCCCACGGGGTCGCCGCTCGCCAGCATCACTCCCGACACGACGCGGTAGGTCACCGCCGCCTTGCCGCTCGGTGAGAAGACGACCGCCTTGTCGCGGCGGAGCGCGAAGTGGCCGAGGGAGTCACGGCCGCCGTGCTTGGCCAGGAGGGCGCGCAGCCGGCTCTCGTCCTCCTCGGTCAGCCGCGCGGCGGGGTGTTCGGGGCGGAAGGCGAGGTAGATCGTGGTGATCGCGGTCAGCAGGCCCAGCGCGCCCAGCGAGAAGGCGACCGTCGACGAGGTCGGTCCTGTGTAGTCCAGGGGCCCTTCGAAGCCGAACAGGCCGTACAGGACATGGGTGATGCGGTCGGCCAGACTCGGGTCGCCGACCATCCGCTTCGCGTGGGCGCTGACGATGACCAGTCCGAGGACCAGTGAACCGGCGCCCATCAGAACGAAGTTGGCGAGCGCCCGCCAGCGGCTGCGCGGGTCCGGCAGCGCGGCGAACTCGGCCCGGTGACGCAGCAGCGGCGCGAGCAGCGCCAGCGAGATGACGACACCGATGAGCGAGTGCCGGTACGCGAACTGCGCGACCGCGCCCGCCGGCAGCAGCGCGACGGCGGCCCGCCACGCCCGGCGTTTGTGGCGGCGCAGCCCGTGGGCGAGCAGCAACAGCAGTACGCCGCTGCTCAGCGACAGCGCGGCGGCGAACGGGCCCAGCGCGCCCGGAAGTACCTCGGCCACGGTGTGCATACGGCTGTGCCGGAACCGCGGGAAGACGCCCGCGGCGACATCCAGGAACCCCACGAGCGTGCAGGCGGTGGCGATCAGGGCGGGAACGGCGTCGGGCCGCGGACCCCGGACCAGCGGACCCCGGACCAGCGGACCCCGCACCAGCGGGCTACGGGCCAGGGGGTCGCGGACCTGTCGGCCCCGGACTGTGCGCCGTACGCGGCTTGTTCGGTCCGGAACCTCGTCCGACATTTCACCCTCTACCCTGACAGACATCGCATCCTGAGGTTCTGCGAAAGACCTTGGTTCCGGTGCCAATCCGGCATCCGGCGACATTGCGCCCTCTAGGACGGTCTCTTGGGGACGCGGGTTCACTCCGCACGGGAAAGCCGGTTCAAAGATCAGGGAAAGAGCGGGCGGAGCGGTTCATGGGCCGCACCGGATACCCGGCGTCGCTGAAGCCCTCGTCAAAGGCCCGCATTACCCGCGTACGGCATATGAGTTGGCCGGGCACCGCGCGATACCGGGTGCGTCGGTGACTCCTCGGGAGATCAATGCGCCCTGAAACCAGCTGCCCACCCGAAAGGCTTGATCGAATAGGGGCGTGAGTGCCCGCAGAGAGCGCCGAGTCGTGTGAAGGCTGCGAGACGGCTGTGTTTTTACCGGGCGGGGCACCAAGATTCGCCTACGCGCGGTAAGTTTCTGGCCATGCCACGTGGACGTCATCGCCATTCCCCGCCTCTGCACAGGCTGCTGCCTCCGTCGGCGATCGCGGGCGTCTCGCTCGTCTGCGCCGTGGGCCCCTGGCTGTTCACCGAGCCGATGGTGCTCCGTGGGCTGGCCGCGGGTGCCGCGTTGACGGCGGTGCTCGGCGCGGTCGTGCTGCGCCGCTGGGACTCGTCCGCGGGCAAACAGGTCGCCGACCTCACGCGCGCGCGGGCGAGCGACGAGTGGCGTCACGAGGAGCGCGTGGCCGAACTGGAGACCGACCTCGACGAGTCGCGCGAACTCCGGGTCAAGCTGGAGCACAAGCTGCGCGCGAAGCGGTCCGAGTTGGCCGGCCTGCGCAACGAACACGCGGCACTGCTCAGGCGGTACGCCACGGCGGAGACCGAGCGCGCGACCGCCCTGGAGGGGCGCCGGCTGCTGGAGATAGAAACGACGGAGCCGGCCCGCGCGCTGCCCGCCGCGCTGACGGCTTCGACTGCGACCACCGATACGCCCACAGATACGCCCACAGATACGGCTGCGGATTCGGATTCGGCTTCGAAGGCGGCTACTGCTGATGCCGAGGCATCTGAGTCGCCCGAATCGCTTGACACTTCTGCGGCGACCGAGGCGGCTGAGACGGGTTCCGCCGCCGGACCGGACGACTCCGCCGACGCCGACACCGACGCCGACTCCGACTCCGACTCCGACGGTAAGGCCGAGGATGCCAAGACCGCCGAAGCGGCCGAAGCAGCCGACGGCGAGGACGGCCCCGACGCGCCGGATGCCCCCGAGGTCTTCTCCCCGACCGGCTCGTCGCTCTTCCTGCGCGCCAACGCCGCGCTGAACCGGATCGCGAACGGCGCCCCGGGCACGGACGACGACCCGGAGCCGGACGCGGCCCTGCCGGGCGAGCCGGAACACGGCGGCTCGCAGGAGACCGGGACGGAGACGGCGGCCAAGGCGAGCGCGTCCGAGAGCGCCGCCCCCGAGGAGGGCGAGGCAGCGGGGAAGCCCGGGGCGGTCGGCGGTCATGAGCGCGCGGCCGCCGAGGCGAAGCCCTTCCCGCCCGAGCCCGCGCCGAAGAAGCCCTCGCCGTCGAGACGCTCCGCCGCGAAGTCCGCGTCGTCGAGGCGCTCTCCGGCGAAGCCCTCCCCGGCGGAGCCCACGCAGAGCCCGTCCCCGGCATCAGTCCCGTCCCCGTCCCCGGCACCGGCCCCGTCGGCTGAGAACGTCGAGCCCACGGACCACCCTGAGCCGCCGACGCCCCCGGACCGCCCGGCTTCCGCCAAGTCGGCGAAGCCCGTCAAGCCGGTCAAGCCCGCCCCGTCCGCCGGGCACTTCACCGTGCCGACCGCGGTGGCCGTCGTACCGGCCGCGCCCGTCCGGCGTCCCTCCGTCGAGGGTGGCTTCGACTTCTTCGGCACACAGGCGGAGCAGGCAGAACGGGCCGAGCAGGCGGAACGGACGCGGCAGCCGGAGTCGCCGAACGCGCTGGACGCCGTACAGAACGAGGACCTCGCGGATGTCGTCGGCCAGGAGGCGCTCGCCCTTCACAAGGCCGAGGCGGAGTCCGGCTTCAAGCCGGCGGACGAGGAGTCCCGCGGCGTCGGCCAGGTCATCGACCTGACCGTCCACGACGAGACGGAGCGCATCGACGTGGCGGAACTGCGGAGCGCGGTCTCCTGACCCGACGGTCCTGACGACGTGAGAGTGGGCGGTGGCACCAGCCACCGCCCACTCTCACGTCACGGCCGAACCCTTCCTCACGCCATCCACCGGTCCGGCCGCGCCTCCCGCCGTCCCGTCCGTGACCGGTCGGCCTGGGACTCCAGCAGCTCCGCCGCCTCGGAGGCGTCCCGCAGCCGCGCCGTCACCTTCTTGTTGGCGCCCGTGTCCACATGGACGTCGGCGAGCCCCTTGAAGCGGGCCCAGGGCCCCTGCTTGAGCCGTACGCTCTGGACCTTCGCGTGCGGCACCAGCGCGACGTTGCGGCGCAGCAGCCCATGGCGGGCCACGAAGACCGTGTCGGTGACCGCGAGTCCGTAACCCCGCCACCAGAACGGCACGCACCAGCCGGCCCGGCGCGGCGGCCGTGACAGGGGCGACGGCACCGTCACGCCGGGCAGCACCCGCGCGATCATCGACTCGGCGACCTCGCGCGGAGCGACCGGCACGAGTACGGAGTTGGAGGACCCGGCCACGTCCAGCTCCACCCGTACCCAGCCCCGGCGGCGCCACAGCAGCGGTTCCACGATCCGTACGGTCTGCACGCGTCCGGGCGGCACCGTCTCGTGCGTACGGTCAAGGAGCCCGTGGTCGATCCGGAGGCCGTCAGGCGACTCGCCCACCGTCCAGTCGTACTCGGTGACGAACCGGCCCAGCGTGCTGGCACCCGCCGCTCCGAGCAGGGGCAGCGCGGTCGCGAGGACCGTCCACACGCTGTGGGTCGCCAGCCACAGCAGCGTCGGTACGACGAGGGCGGCGGTCAGCGTCGCCCAGGTGGCGCCGGTGAGCACCAGGGAGACGGCGAGCTTGCCGGCCGGCACGTGCAGCAGTTGCCGTACGGGTGCCTCGCCGACCTCGTGCGCCGTCTCGGGGGCGAAACCGGCGGCGCGGGCGAGGAGTTCGGCGCGCAGGGCGCGGGACTCGCCCTCGCCCAGGTAGGCGAGTTCGTCCTTCTTGTCGGTCCCGATGACGTCGAGTTTGAGCTTGGCGACGCCCGCGACGCGCGCCAGCAGCGGCTGGGTGATGTCGACGGCCTGGAGCCGGTCGAGCCGGATGTGCGCGGTGCGCCGGAACAACAGGCCGGTACGGATGCGCAGTTCGGTGTCGGTCACCGCGAAGTGGGTGAACCACCAGGTCAGAAAGCCGTAGAGGGCGCCGCCCAGGACGGCCGCCGCGAACCCGAGGAGCAGCGTGGTCGTGGTGAGCTTGGTCAGCTGCTCCTGCGCCTGGTTGGGGTCGTGCACGGCCCAGCCGGCGACGACCGCGACGGGCGCCCAGGCGCGGCGCAGCGGAGTCACGGGGTGCAGGCGCCGTTCGAGGAGCGGTTTCCCCTCCCGTATGCCCTTGTCGGCGCCCGTGGGCGCCGTGGGCGGCGTCGTCACAGTCCTGCCGATCGGGCTTCGCCCAGCTCGGTGAGCCGGTCGCGCAGCCGCTCGGCCTCGTCCGGATCAAGGCCGGGGATGCGCGCGTCGGTCGCCGCCGCGGCGGTGTGCAGCTGCACACTCGCGAGCCCGAAGTGGCGCTCGACGGGCCCGGAGGTCACCTCGACCAACTGCATCCGCCCGTACGGCACCACGGTCTCCTCGCGCCACAGCACACCCTTGCTGATCAGCAGGTCGTCCGCCCGCTCGGCGTACCGCCAGGAGTGCCAGTTGCGCCCCAGCATCCGCCAGCCCCAGGCCAGCAGGGCGAGCGGCAGCAGGGCGAAGACGGCCCAGGCGGGCCCGGCGAACAGCCCGAGCAGCACCCCCACCGCGATGGCCAGCAGCCCCAGCCACACCACCAGCAGCATGCGTCGCATCCGCAGCAGCCCGCGGGGCAGCCCGGTCCAGACCGGCTCGGTGGCCGAATTTCCGGTGGTCTCCATGCTCCCCGTCTCCATGTGGCAAGCGTACGTACGAGACACTGTGCCCATGACTCCCACCACGGAGACCATGGTCGGTATCGGCGGCGCCGCGGAGAGCACCGACATGGTGCTCAACATCGGGCCCCAGCACCCGTCCACGCACGGTGTGCTGCGGTTGCGGCTCGTGCTGGACGGCGAGCGGATCCAGCACGCGGAGCCGGTCATCGGCTATATGCACCGCGGCGCGGAGAAACTCTTCGAGGCGCGTGACTACCGCCAGATCATCATGCTCGCCAACCGCCACGACTGGCTGTCCGCCTTCGCCAACGAGCTGGGTGTCGTCCTGGCCGTGGAGCGGATGCTCGGCATGGAGGTCCCCGAGCGCGCGGTGTGGACGCGCACGCTGCTCGCCGAGCTCAACCGGGTCCTGAACCACCTGATGTTCCTCGGCTCGTACCCCCTGGAGCTGGGCGGGATCACCCCGATCTTCTACGCCTTCACCGAGCGCGAGGAGCTCCAGCACGTCATGGAGGAGGTCTCCGGCGGCCGGATGCACTACATGTTCAACCGGGTCGGCGGCCTGAAGGAGGATCTCCCGGCCGGGTGGACCGGGCGCGCGCGGGACGCCGTCAGCGGTCTGCGCTCGCGGATGGGCGTGTACGACGACCTGGTGCTCGGCAACGAGATCTTCAGGGGGCGTACGCGGGGCGTGGGGGCGCTCACGCCGGAGGCCGTGCACGCGTACGGCGTGAGCGGGCCGATCGCGCGCGCCTCCGGGGTCGACTTCGACCTGCGCCGGGACGAGCCGTACCTCGCGTACGGCGAACTCCAGGACACCCTGAAGGTCGTCACGCGCCAGGAGGGCGACTGCCTGGCCCGGTTCGAGGTCCTCCTGGAGCAGACCCACAACGCCCTCGACCTCGCGGACGCCTGCCTCGACCGGCTCGCGGAACTGCGACCGGGCCCGATCAACCAGCGGCTGCCCAAGGTCCTCAAGGCGCCCGAGGGGCACACCTACGCCTGGACCGAGAACCCCCTCGGCATCAACGGCTACTACCTGGTCAGCAAGGGCGAGAAGACGCCGTACCGGCTGAAGCTGCGCTCGGCCTCGTTCAACAACATCCAGGCGCTCACCGAACTGCTGCCGGGCACGCTGGTCGCGGACATGGTGGCGATCCTGGGGTCACTGTTCTTCGTGGTCGGGGACATCGACAAGTAGGCCGCGGGCAGGCGGAGGGCCGCCCGCTCGCCGGGCGCCGGCGAGCAGATCGTTCAGCAGGTCGCCGAGCGGGTCGCCCAGCGGAGCGTCGGCGTCGGCAGGCCCGCCCGGCATGGCGACCGGCTGGAGCAGCCAGCCGAAGTCGCCCAGGCCGCCGGGCGCGGTCAGCTCGGCCGCCGCGCCGGCGTTCGCGAGGGCGCGTACGTACCCGGCGGGGTCCGTGGACGCGAGGGCGAGCGCTGGGCGAGCGCCGTTCACGCCCAGCGCGCGCAGGGCGTCCCGCTGGGTCGTCACGCGCCCTCCCGGCAGCGCGCACGCGTCCAGCGCCACATGTGCGGTGATGTCGCGGGAGCCGTCGGGGACGGGCACCGTCCCGCGCCCGTCCCGGAAGCCGGTGAGGGTGCCGAACGGCGGTCGCGCGCCGGCGGTGTGCGCGTAGTCGGCGGCCACGGCCAGACCGCTCCCGAGCGAGGCGACCGCGCCGGCCCAGGCCCTGTCCCTGGGGAGCCCGATCTCGGCCCGGCCCCCTTCGGGGGACAGCGGCCACCACTTCCGCAGCCACTCCGCCTCCGCGCCCCGCACCGGCTCCCCGAGCCGTTCGGTGCCGTCCCGGCGTACGAGCACCACGCGGGCCACGCCCTCGGCGTCCACCTCGGCGACCTCCAGGGGCACGTTGTCCAGCCACTCGTTGGCGAACAGCAGCCCGGTGACACCCCGCGGCGGCTCCGCCAGCCACTCGATCCGGTGATCGAGACCGGCGGGGCGGGCGGCGCGTTCGACGGCGTACCCGCGCGCGCGGGAGCCCACTTCGGCGGGGAGGGCGGCCAGCACGGCGGTCACGAGTTCGCCGCGGCCCGCCCCCATGTCGACGAAGGCGAGCGCGGCGGGACGGCCGAGCGCCTCGTCGACCCGGCACAGCAGGCGGGCCACGGCGCCCGCGAAGAGCGGGGAGGCGTGCACCGAGGTGCGGAAGTGGCCCGCGGGCCCCTCGGGCCTGCGGTAGAAGCCCTGAGGGCCGTACAAGGCCTCCTCCGTCGCCTCGCGCCAGCCCCGGAACACGTCCGTTTCCTCACGTCTCACGGGGCCAGGCTAAGCGGCCGGAGCCGGCGGGCCTCCACCTTGGGGAGTACGCGGGGCCCTCGCGGATCGATCCTCGGGTTGACCCCTGCACACTGCACGCTTCCCTACTCTGGGTTACGTGCAGCGCCTCTATGACTTTCTCCGCAGGCACCCGACGTGGGTCGACAGCTTCTGGGCCGTCGTCCTGCTCGGGATCACCGGTGCGAGTCTCACCAGTGTCGGCGGGAGCCGGGAGAGCACCCACGGGTCGCCCGCCGTGGCCCTCCCGATCGCCGTCCTCCTGTGCCTGGCGGTCGCGCTGCGCCGCCGCATGCCCGAGAAGATGCTGCTCCTCGTCGCCGCGATGGGCGGCGTCCAGCTGATCACGGACGTCGAGGTGATGCCCGCGGACTTCGCGATGCTGGTGATCATCTACACCGTCGCCGCGGACGGCGCCCGCTGGGCCTCCCGTTTCTCGCTGACCGGCGGTCTGGCCGCGGGGACCCTCGCGCAGATCCGCTGGCCCGAGGCGGAGACGAGCGCCCTGGGCGTCGTCCTGATAGCCGTCTTCCAGACGGTGCCCTTCGCGCTCGCCTGGGTGCTCGGCGACTCCATCCGCACCCGCCGCGCCTACCTCGCCCAGCTGGAGGAGCGCGCCGCCCGGCTGGAGAAGGAGCGCGAGGCACAGTCCAAGGTCGCCGTCGCCGCCGAGCGCGCCCGGATCGCCCGCGAACTGCACGACGTCGTCGCGCACAACGTCTCGGTGATGGTCGTCCAGGCCGACGGCGCCGCGTACGTCATGGACGCTGCCCCGGACCAGGCGAGGAAGGCCCTGGAGACCATCTCGGGGACCGGCAGGCAGGCCCTCGCCGAGATGCGCCGCCTGCTCGGCGTACTGCGCACCGGAGAGCACCAGGAGAGCGGCGAGTACGTGCCGCAGCCCGACGTCGAGCAGCTCGACGATCTCATCGCGCAGTGCCGCACCTCCGGCCTCCCCGTCGACTTCAAGGTGGAGGGCACCCCGCGCCCCCTCCCCAGCGGCGTGGAGCTCACGGCGTACCGCATCGTCCAGGAGGCGCTCACCAACACGCGCAAGCACGGGGGGCCGAACACCGGCGCCAGCGTGCGCCTGGTCTACTTCGACGACGGCCTCGGGCTGCTCGTCGAGGACGACGGCAAGGGCGCGCCCCACGAGCTGTACGAGGAGGGCGGCGCCGACGGCCAGGGGCACGGGCTGATCGGCATGCGGGAGCGCGTCGGTATGGTCGGCGGCACCCTGGACGCGGGGCCGCGGCCGGGCGGCGGATTCCGCATCAGCGCCCTGCTTCCGCTCAAGCCGGCCCACTGACACCTGTAACAGCCCCCTCACTCTCTGACTCTGACGGAACGGAAGAGGCCCCCGATGGCGATCCGCGTGATGCTCGTCGACGACCAGGTGCTGCTGCGCACCGGTTTCCGGATGGTGCTCGCCGCCCAGCCGGACATGGAGGTCGTGGCCGAGGCGGGCGACGGTGTCGAGGCCCTCCAGGTGCTGCGGGCGACCGAGGTCGACGTGGTGCTGATGGACGTCCGCATGCCGAAGCTGGACGGCGTCGAGACGACCCGGCGCATCTGCTCCGACCCCAACCCGCCGAAGGTGCTGATCCTCACCACCTTCGACCTCGACGAGTACGCCTTCTCCGGGCTCAAGGCCGGTGCCTCCGGCTTCATGCTCAAGGACGTGCCGCCCGCCGAACTCCTCGCCGCGATCCGCTCGGTGCACAGCGGCGACGCCGTGGTCGCGCCCTCCACCACCCGGCGGCTGCT
Organism: Streptomyces sp. NPDC088747; assembly: GCF_044751025.1. Lineage (NCBI taxonomy): Bacteria > Bacillati > Actinomycetota > Actinomycetes > Kitasatosporales > Streptomycetaceae > Streptomyces > Streptomyces sp. NPDC088747. The sequence continues at coordinate 46,010 of NZ_JBIVKZ010000002.1, read as the reverse complement.
CGACCGGTTCGCGCCGCTGCTGCCGCAGGCCGGGCAGCAGCCCCAGCACAAGGAGCTTGAGCGGCTCACCGAGCGCGAGCGCGAGGTCATGATCCTCGTCGCGCAGGGCCTCTCCAACAAGGAGATCGCGGCCCACCTGGTGCTGTCCGAGGCGACCGTCAAGACGCACGTGGGCCGCATCCTGACGAAGCTGGGGCTGCGCGACCGGGTGCAGGTCGTCGTCCTCGCGTACGAGACGGGGCTGGTGCGGGCGGGCGGCCAGGGCTGATCGCCCGGGGGCGTGACCGGGGCGTGACCGGCGCCCACTAGGGTCTGCGCATGCTCCTGTGGATCAACGGCCCCTTCGGGGGCGGCAAGACACAGACCGCACACGAGATCCAGCGACGGCTGGCCGGCAGCGTCGTCTGCGATCCGGAACTCGTCGGATTCGGACTGCGCCGCATGCTGCCGCCGGAACTGCGCGGCGACTTCCAGGACTTGAGGTCCTGGCGGCAGGGCGTGGTCGAGGTGCTCGACCTCGCCCTCACCAAGCAGGACGGCGTCGTGATAGCCCCGATGACGGTCACGGACCCCCGCTGCTTCGAGGAGACCGTCGGGCGGCTGCGCGAACTGGGCCACGACGTACGCCACTTCGCGCTCCTCGCCGACCGCGAGACCGTACGGAAACGGCTCCGCGAGCGCGGCTTCGGGCGCTTCCTCCAGTACGTCGCCGGCAAGGACGCCCCACTGCGGCGCGAGAGTTGGGCCCTGGAGCGGCTGGACGAGTGTCTGGAGCGGCTGCGCGAGCCGGAGTTCGCCGAGCACCTGTGGACCGACGGCACGACGGTCACCAGGACGGCCGACCGCATCGCGGTACTCGCGGGCCTCACCCTCGCCCCGAACCGGGACGGGCTGGTCCGGGGCCGCCTGCGGCGGGCGTGGACGAGCGCGCGGCACATCCGCCTCGACTGAGACCGGTCGGCGGGGCCCTCAGCGCAGGATCCCCTCCAGGAAGTCGCTGCCCAGCCGGGCCACGACGGTGACGTCCAACTGGTGCAGCACGTAACGCCCGCGGCGCTGTGTGGTGAGCAGGCCCGCCTTCTTGAGCACGCCCAGGTGGCGGGATATCTCGGGGGCGGTCATGCCGTGCACCTGCGCCAGCTCGCCGGTGGTGTACGCGCTGCGGGCCAGATGACGGCAGAGCCGCATCCGCACCGGGTGGGACAGCGCGGTCATCCGCAGGGAGAGCTGATCGACCGTGGGCGGGGCGGCCGGCTCGGGAGCGCTGACCGGGTAGTGCAGGAGCGGCTGCCAGCCGTACCGGTGCAGCACGTTCAGATGCGGGCGGCCCAGGCTGGTCGGTACGAGGAGGAGGCCGCCGTCCGTGGTGACGGTGCGGCCCTGGATCAGCTTGTCGACGGTGATCCGTCCCGCGGCCTCGTCCAGCGTCACGACGGGGGACACCGAGGCCAGTGCCTCGCCGAGGCCCTTGTGCCGGAGCAGCTCCGTCTTGCGCCGGGCGTCCGCCGCGAGCTGGTGGCGCAAGCGGGACCAGGTGTCGGCGAAGAATGCCTCGTCGCAGTCCCGCAGGAAGCCCCTCAGCCAGGCCCGGACGCTCGGCGGGTCCTGGAGCAGCCGCTCGGTGAACCGCACCTGCCGCGGCCCGCGCGAGGCCGCCACGTCGAGGGCCCGCCCGCGGACGACGGGGTCGGAGAGGATGTGCGGCACCCGGGAGTCGTAGGTGAGCATGCACGTGAACTCCAGCGCCGCGTCCACGAACTGCTCGTCCGTCAGCTTGTCCAGCAGATCCAGGTCCTCGGCGAGGGTCGCGCCCGGCGTGGCTCCGCCCGGGATCCCGGCGGCGGGCAGGAACAGGTCCGAGAACGTCGACCGCCACAGGAAGTCCGCCTCGCACATCCGGTCCGCGAGATGCGGGTCGAGCCGTGCGGTCACCCCGGTCGTCCAGCCCTGGAGCGCCGGGTGGTGGCCCGGCTCGGACAGGACGTGCAGCGCCATCCCGAGCTCGGCCAGCGGTGAGGGCACGAAGGCGATGCCCTCCTGCCGAAGCCCGGTGACGTCGATGCGCACGCTCATGAACCCATGGTGCACCCCGCCACTGACAACGCCTCCGCCGGTCGACCGGGCCGACCTGTCGATCGAGGCGACACCGTCCGCGCGGAGGCGCACGCTGGATCCAGCGGGCCTCGCGGGCCGTCGGATCCCGTCCCCCTCCTCGTCCCGAGAGGCGATCCGTCCCGAGAGGCGGTGGGTCATGAGCATCACCCAGCAGTACCTTCTGGACACCTACCGGGCGCGCTCGCACGGCGAGCCCGCCCCGCCGGCCCCCGGCACGTTCGACTGGCAGGTCGCGCGCGAGCTGCGGGACCGCCGGCGATTCCGGGCCGTCGTCGCGGAGCGTCCCGCGCACGGGGGGACACGGGAGGCCCTGGGCCGCCGGCTGCGTGGGTGGGGGCCGCACCCTGGTCGGTGAGGCCTACCGGGGGTTGAAGCTCACCTCGGCCGGTGAGGCCCACCGGGGGTTGAAGCTGACCTCGGCCTGTCAGGCCCACTGGGGACTGAAGCCCACCGGAGGTTGAAGCTCACCTCGGCCGGTGAGGCCCACCGGGGGTTGAAGCTGACCTCGGCCTGTCAGGCCCCCTGAGGGCTGGAGCCCACCCCGGTCGGTGAAGCCCACCACAGGCTGGAGCCCACCAAGGGCGCGCGCCCTCAGCCGGGCAGCCGTTCGGCGAAGTCCCGGACCGCCGTCCTGACGTCCTGGGCCGTCCACTCCAGGCCGGGCGCCGCGACCGTGACCTCGGTGTACGCCAGCCCTGGCCCGCCCCGCGTCCAGCCCTGCGCGAAGACGCCGGTCCTCGTCTCCTCCAGCTGCCGCAGCCCCGCCTCGCCGAGCGCGTCGTGGTCGTACGGGAGCCAGACCTGGAACTGGTGGGTGTGCGGTTCCTCGGGGTGGACGCGCACCCAGGGGACACCGGCCTCGGTGAACCCCTCGCGCAGAGCGGCGGCGACCACGCGCGCGTGGGCCACGTACTCCGGCAGCCGGGGCAGCTCGCGCTCCAGGCCGATCAGGGCCGCGAGGGCGGTGGGGAACTGCTGGATGATCATGCCGCCGTACCGGTGCCGCCAGGTCTTCGCCTCGTCGATGAGCGTCCGCGGGCCCGCGACGGCCGCTCCGCCGAATCCGCCGAGCGACTTGTAGAACGACACGTAGACGCTGTCCGCGAGGCCCGCGATCTCCTCCAGCGGGCGGCCCAGGCTCGCGGTGCACTCCCACAGCCGGGCCCCGTCGAAGTGCACCACCGCGTCCCGCTCCCGCGCGGCGTCGACGACCTCGGTGAGCTCCTCCCAGGAGGGCAGCACGAAACCGGCGTCCCTGAGCGGCAGTTCGAGCATCAGCGTGCCGAAGGGCTCGGGGAGGTCGCGCACCTCCTCGGCGGTCGGCAGCCGCGGCTCGTCCGTCACGTGGACCGGACGCAGACCGCTGACCCGGCTGAACGCGTGCCGCTCGTGGACCTCCGGATGACTCAGCGGATGCAGCGCGACGGTCGCGTTCCCGGTCCGGCCCGCCCAGCAGCGCAGGGCGACCTGCTGAGCCATGGTGCCGGTGGGGAAGAAGGCGGCGGCCTCCATGCCGAGCAGGCCGGCGACCCGTTCCTCCAGGGTCTCGACGAGCCGGTCCCCGTACATGTCGACCGGCTGGTCGAGGTCGTACACGCCCTCGGCCCCGTCGTTCAGCCACGTCAGCCGGTCGCGGACAGTGGCTTGGTGGCTGGGGCGCCACAGCACTCGCCGCGCGGCCCGCCAGGCGGCGACCCGCCGCTCCCGCATCCGGTCGGCCGTCACGTCCGCGGTCCGTCCGGCCGCGCTCTCCACCGTCCCGTCCCCGGTCCGTCCCATCGACTCGTCCACCGACTCGTCCGTCGCCTTGTCCGCCGTATCGCTCATTCCCGGATGATGCCGCGCGTCCGGCCGCGGCACACCTGGATTTCCGCACCCCCGCGACCTGCGGAAACCCACAGCCTGTGGACAACGAAAACGGCCCAGGGACCAATCGCGTTAACATGACGAGAAATCGTCCGGTACCCCGAGCGGACTGGAACGGGAAGGCCGCCGTCGAGTGAGTACATTCCAACAGCCAGACCCCAGGGACCGCCCCGCGCGGCTGACCGTCGGTGTCGTCGGCGCCGGCCGGGTGGGCCCCACCCTGGCCGCGGCCCTCCAGCTCGCCGGGCACCGCCCGGTGGCCGTCTCGGGTGTCTCCGACGCCTCCGTACGGCGGGCCGCGCAGCTGCTGCCCGACGTGCCGGTGGTGACCCCGGCCCAGGTCATGGAGCGGGCCGATCTGGTGCTGCTGACCGTCCCCGACGACGCCCTGCCGGGGCTCGTGGAGGGGCTCGCCGAGACCGGTGCGGTGCGGCCCGGCCAACTGCTCGTGCACACCTCCGGGCGGTACGGCACACATGTGCTCGACCCGGCGCTCAGGGCAGGCGCGCTGCCGCTGGCGCTGCACCCCGCGATGACCTTCACCGGCACCGCCGTCGACGTACAGCGGCTCGTCGGATGCTCCTTCGGGGTCACCGCGCCCCAGGAGCTGCGGCTGGCCGCCGAGGCCCTGGTCATCGAGATGGGCGGCGAGCCCGAGTGGATCGCCGAGGAGAACCGTCCGCTCTACCATGCCGCCCTCGCTCTCGGCGCCAACCATCTGGTGACCCTGGTCGCCGAGTCCATGGAGCTGCTGCGCGCCGCGGGCGTGGAGGCCCCCGACCGCATGCTGGGCCCGCTGCTCGGCGCCGCCCTGGACAACGCCCTCAGGTCGGGCGACGCGGCCCTCACGGGGCCCGTGGCGCGCGGGGACGCGGGCACGGTCGCCGCGCACGTCGCGGAGCTGCGCAAGCACGCCCCGCAGACCGTCCCCGGGTATCTCGCGATGGCCAGAGCGACCGCCGACCGCGCGCTCGCCCACGGGCTGCTCAAGCCGGAACTCGCCGAGGACCTGCTCGGGGTGCTCGCCGACGGGGCGCCGCTGCCCGAGGACGGGAGCGACCGATGACCGCCGTCCTCCTGCGCACCGCCGACGAGCTGCACGCGCGCGTGGGGGACGGCCGCCGAGCGGTCGTCATGACCATGGGCGCACTGCACGAGGGCCACGCCACGCTGATCCGCACCGCCCGGGAGATCGCCGGCGACGCGGGCGAGGTGGTCGTCACCGTCTTTGTGAACCCCCTCCAGTTCGGCGCAGGCGAGGACCTCGACCGCTACCCGCGCACCCTGGAAGCCGACATCAAGATCGCCGAAGAGGCGGGTGCGGACGTGGTGTTCGCCCCCTCCGTGGACGAGGTCTACCCCGGCGGCGAACCCCAGGTCCGCGTCAGCGCGGGCCCCATGGGCGAACGCCTCGAAGGAGCCACCCGCCCCGGCCACTTCGACGGCATGCTCACCGTCGTCGCCAAACTGCTGCACCTCACCCGGCCCGACGTGGCGCTGTACGGGCAGAAGGACGCCCAGCAGCTGGCCCTGATCCGGCGCATGGCGCGCGACCTGAACTTCGGCGTGGAGATCGTCGGCGTGCCCACCGTCCGCGAGGAGGACGGGCTCGCCCTCTCCAGCCGCAACCGCTACCTCTCCGCCCAGGAGCGGCGCACCGCGCTCGCCCTCTCGCGGGCCCTGTTCGCGGGCCGCGACCGGCACGCCGCCCAGGAGGCTCTGCGCGCGCGTGCCCGTGAAGTGCCCGCCACGCGCGCGCGTGCCGAGGCCCTCAGCGCGATCGGCGAGTCCCGCGCGGCGGCCGACGCGCACGCCATGGCGAAGGCCGTCCCCGGCGGCCCCGTCGGAGTCCGCGCGGCGGCCCGCCTCGCCCTGGACGAGGCGGCCCGGATGCGGCCGCCGCTCGTCCTGGACTACCTGGCCCTGGTCGACCCCTCCGACTTCACCGAGATCGGCGAGGACTTCACCGGCGAGGCGGTCCTCGCGGTCGCCGCCCGGGTCGGGACCACCCGTCTGATCGACAACCTCCCTCTCACCTTCGGAGCCGCCCCGTGACCGGCAAAGGCACAGGTACGGGTACCGGAACGAGCACCGGTACCGGCATACGACTGCACGCGCCCGCCCCCGGCTGGGCCCTCACCGCCGACGTCGTGGTCGTCGGCTCCGGGGTCGCGGGCCTCACCGCCGCCCTCCGCTGCGAGGCCGCGGGACTGCGGACCGTCGTCGTCACCAAGGCCCGCCTGGACGACGGCTCCACGCGCTGGGCGCAGGGCGGCATCGCCGCGGCCCTCGGCGAGGGCGACACCCCCGAACAGCACCTGGACGACACCCTGGTGGCCGGTGCGGGCCTGTGCGACGAGGGCGCCGTACGCATCCTCGTCACCGAGGGCCCCGACGCCGTACGCCGCCTCATCGAGACCGGCGCCCACTTCGACGAGTCCGCCGAGGGTGCCCTCGAGCTGACCCGGGAGGGCGGCCACCACCGCCGGCGCATCGCGCACGCGGGCGGCGACGCGACCGGCGCCGAGATCTCCCGAGCGCTCGTCGAGGCGGTTCGCGCGCGTGGCTTGCGCACGGTCGAGAACGCGCTCGTCCTGGACCTCCTCACGGACGCCGACGGCCGCACCGCGGGCGTGACCCTGCACGTCATGGGGGAGGGCCAGCACGACGGCGTGGGAGCCGTGCACGCCCCCACCGTGGTCCTCGCGACCGGCGGCATGGGCCAGGTCTTCTCCGCCACCACCAACCCGTCGGTGTCGACCGGCGACGGCGTGGCCCTGGCCCTGCGCGCGGGCGCGGAGATCTCCGACCTCGAATTCGTCCAGTTCCACCCGACGGTGCTCTTCCTGGGCGCGGACGCGGAGGGACAGCAGCCGCTCGTCTCCGAGGCGGTACGCGGCGAGGGCGCCCACCTGGTCGACGCGGACGGCGTGCGCTTCATGGTGGGTCAGCACGAGCTGGCGGAGCTGGCGCCCCGGGACATCGTCGCCAAGGGCATCATGCGCCGCATGCAGGAGCAGGACGCCGAGCACATGTTCCTCGACGCCCGGCACTTCGGCGCCGACATGTGGGAGCACCGCTTCCCGACCATCCTGGCCGCCTGCCGCGCCCACGGCATCGACCCGGTGACCGAGCCCGTCCCGGTCGCCCCGGCCGCCCACTACGCCTCCGGAGGCGTCCGCACCGACGCGCGGGGCCGCACCACGGTGCCGGGCCTGTACGCGTGCGGCGAGGTCGCCTGCACCGGCGTGCACGGCGCGAACCGGCTCGCCTCCAACTCCCTCCTGGAGGGCCTGGTCTACGCCGAGCGCATCGCGGCGGACATCGCGGCCCGCCACGAGGAGAACCGCCTCCACACGCGCGTGCCCGAGCCGGTCCCGCACCCGGAGAAGCCCGCTCACCCGCTGCTCGACCCGACGGCCCGGTTCGCGATCCAGCGGATCATGACGGACGGCGCCGGCGTCCTGCGCTCCGCCGACTCCCTCGCCCAGGCGGCCGACCGGCTGCACCGGCTGCACTCCGACGCCCGTGACGCCCTCGACGAGAACGGCAAGACCGCCGAGCCCGGCGTCGACACCTGGGAGGCCACCAACCTCCTGTGCGTGGCCAGGGCCCTGGTCACCGCCGCCCGCCTCCGCGAGGAGACCCGCGGCTGCCACTGGCGCGAGGACCACGCGGACCGGGACGACACGGACTGGCGCCGCCACATCGTCGTACGGCTGAATCCCGACAGGACCCTCGCCGTGCACACCACCGACACAGCAGACTTCCCCCCGACCCGGCAGCCCCGGTCGGCCACCCGTCCCCAGGAGCAGTGACAGCAGTGAGCACCCCCGACCTTCCCCTCGTCCAGAGCGGCGGCTGCGGCGACGGCTGCGGCTGCGGCGCCGAGGCGGACGAGACGTACCTCGACTGCGGCCTCGACCCCGCGCTCGTCCAGCTCCTCACCGAGGCGGGACTCGACCCCCTGGAGGTCGAGGACATCGCGAACGTGGCGATCCAGGAGGACCTCGCGCACGGCGTGGACGTGACGACCGTCGCGACCATTCCCGCGGACGCCGTCTCCACCGGTGACTTCACCGCCCGCGACGCCGGTGTCGTGGCGGGCCTGCGGGTGGCCGAGGCCGTCATCTCCGTGGTCTGCACGGACGAGTTCGAGGTCGAGCGGCACGTCGAGGACGGCGACCGGGTGGAGGCGGGCCAGAAGCTCCTGACCGTCACCACGCTCACCCGCGACCTGCTCACGGCCGAGCGCAGCGCGCTGAACCTGCTGTGCCGCCTCTCCGGCATCGCAACCGCCACGCGCGCGTGGGCGGACGCCCTGGAGGGCACCGGGACCCGGGTCCGCGACACCCGCAAGACGACGCCGGGCCTGCGCTCCCTGGAGAAGTTCGCGGTGCGCTGCGGCGGCGGCGTCAACCACCGCATGTCCCTCTCGGACGCGGCGCTGGTCAAGGACAACCACGTGGTCGCCGCGGGCGGCGTCTCCCAGGCCTTCAAGGCCGTGCGCGAGGCATTCCCCGACGTGCCGATCGAGGTCGAGGTCGACACCCTGGACCAGCTCGGCGAGGTCTTGGACGCGGGCGCCGACCTGATCCTGCTGGACAACTTCACGCCCGCCGAGTGTGAGGAGGCCGTCGCCCTCGTCGAGGGCCGCGCGCTCCTGGAGGCATCCGGCCGCCTCACCCTCGGCAACGCCGAGGCGTACGCCCAGACCGGCGTCGACTTCCTGGCGGTGGGCGCCCTCACGCACTCCTCGCCCATCCTGGACATCGGCCTCGACCTGCGCGAGGCGTCGACGGACGAGGCGGCATAGGAAAAATGCTGCTCACGATCGACGTCGGCAACACGCACACCGTCCTCGGCCTCTTCGACGGCGAGGAGATCGTCGAGCACTGGCGCATCTCCACGGACGCCCGCCGCACCGCCGACGAGCTGGCCGTCCTCCTCCAGGGCCTGATGGGCATGCATCCGTTGCTCGGCGAGGAGCTCGGCGACGGCATCGACGGCATCGCCATCTGCTCCACCGTCCCGTCCGTCCTGCACGAGCTGCGAGAGGTGACCCGCCGCTACTACGGCGACGTGCCCGCCGTACTGGTCGAGCCCGGCATCAAGACCGGCGTCCCGATCCTGATGGACAACCCCAAGGAGGTCGGCGCCGACCGCATCATCAACGCGGTCGCGGCGGTCGAGCTCTACGGGGGGCCGGCGATCGTCGTGGACTTCGGTACGGCGACGACGTTCGACGCGGTGTCCGCGCGCGGTGAGTACACGGGCGGCGTGATCGCCCCGGGCATCGAGATCTCCGTCGAGGCCCTCGGCGTCAAGGGCGCCCAGCTCCGCAAGATCGAGATCGCCCGCCCGCGGACCGTCATCGGCAAGAACACCGTCGAGGCCATGCAGTCGGGCATCATCTACGGTTTCGCCGGCCAGGTCGACGGCGTGGTCAACCGCATGGCCCGCGAGCTCGCCGACGATCCCGACGACGTCACCGTCATCGCCACCGGCGGCCTGGCCCCGATGGTCCTCGGCGAGGCCTCGGTCATCGACGAGCACGAGCCGTGGCTGACGCTGATAGGGCTGCGGCTGGTGTACGAGCGGAACGTGTCACGTACGTAGGCCCCGGCGCGTCTTCACCGGGACAGGGCCCCGCGTACGGCCCCGGTCCCGGTGAAGACGCGCCACGATCACCTTGTATGCGCCTTTTGTCTGATTAGCGCGTATCGTCGCCGCATGCCCACGCCATACGGATCCCGCGGCGGCCTGGCGTTCGGTGCGGAGGAGCTGCGTGTGCTCCGTCGCGCCCTCGACCTCGCCGTCAACCCCAGCCCCGTCTCGGCCGAGGACCTCCAGGACTGCCTACGTCTCGCCGAGTCCGTCGACGAGGCGGCCCGTGAGGGAGCAAGACTCCGGGCCTTCCTGGTGGCCGACCTCGCCCGCTACCGGGCGGCCCTGCCTGGCACGGCGGCCGGCTACCTCCTGCTCCTGGAGGAGACGCTCGGCAACGGCTACCTCCCGAACCCCGACGACCTCGCCGCCCTCCGCGCGCTGCGCGGCAACCCCACAGCGGCCCGCCTCCTGGACCGCTGCCGCACGCTCGGTGAACGCGGCCTACGCGCCCGACCGGCAGGCCGGACCGTCCCCCCATCCCGCACCCGCCTCCTCGCCCTCCCCGGCGGCCTGTCCTCCGACGGGGGCGCCGCGAGGCCGGGGGACAAGCCGGCCGCCCAGCCGCGGTCGCGCCCCCCGGCCGGGACCCCGCGCCCGGAACGCCCCATCCCCACCCCGGGCGAGGTCTTCCCCCCGAAGCGCAAGCCCGCACCCCCACCGGCGAACCCCCCGCAACAGCTCGCGGCGGGGTAGTTAGTCTGGAGGCATGGACTATGTCTCCGCGCTCGTGCCCCCCGTAGTGATGGCCGTGTTCTTCGTCGGACTGATCGTGACGATCGTGAAGAGCCAGGGCGGGGCCAACAAGGCCAAGGAGGACGCGGTCGTGGACGCCGCCCTCGCGCGCGCGGACAGCGCCCGACAGGCCGCACGGAGCACCGAGAACTGAGCGCCCGGCCCCTGCCGGAACACTCATCGGCGTACGACTCATACGTTTTTCGAGTCGTACGCCCTTTTTGTTGCTGATCTCCCACTATTGTTCTGAGCTGTGCCTCGCCCATTGGGAGAACTCGAAGACTCGGTCATGACGCGGGTGTGGAAGTGGAACCGCCCGGTGACCGTTCGAGAAGTCCTGGAAGACCTTCAGCAGGAACGGTCCATCGCCTACACCACGGTGATGACCGTTTTGGACAATCTCCATCAGAAGGGCTGGGTGCGACGGGAAGCCGAAGGCAGGGCCTATCGATATGAGGCGGTCTCCACGCGTGCCGCCTACGCGGCGGCACTGATGAACGACGCCTGGTCACAGAGTGACAACCCGGCCGCCGCTCTCGTCGCCTTCTTCGGCATGATGAGCGAGGAACAGCGACATCAGCTGCGCGACGCCGTACGTATGGTCCAAGGGCCGGAAACGCCCGAGGCGGAGAAGCCGGTCGGTGAGAACCCCGGCTCCGGCCCAGGCGACAGCGGGCGATAGCGTCCGCACATGCCAGCAGAGCATCCCGCGGAGCTTCCTGCGAAGCTTCCGTCAGAGCGTCCCGAAGCCAGCGCAAAAGCCATCACCGTCCGGCGTGCCAGGACCGGCGATGTCACGGCCGTGCGCCGACTCCTTGACGCGAACGTCCGACAGCGCATCCTGCTCGACAAAGCGACGGTGACCCTTTACGAGGACATCCAGGAGTTCTGGGTCGCGGAACGGGACGACAACGCCGAGGTCGTCGGCTGCGGCGCGCTCCACGTGATGTGGGAAGACCTCGCGGAAGTCCGCACTCTCGCCGTGAACCCCTCGCTCAAGGGCGTCGGCGTCGGTCATCAGTTGCTGGAGAAGTTGCTCCAGACCGCCCGCTGGCTCGGGGTTCGCCGAGTTTTCTGTCTGACCTTCGAAGTGGACTTCTTCGCGAAGCACGGCTTCGTGGAGATCGGTGAGACACCCGTTGACACCGATGTCTACGCCGAGCTACTGCGTTCCTATGACGAGGGCGTCGCGGAGTTCCTCGGTCTCGAACGAGTGAAACCGAACACCTTGGGCAACAGCCGGATGCTTCTGCATCTGTGATCGCCCGACAACTATTCCGGTTGAACGCCCCGCGCGGGTTCCCTATGTCCGAAACGCGCACGTTTCCGGTCTGCCAGTGCCCTGTGAGTCTCCTCCAGGGGTTTGTGTTTTTCCAGCAAAAGCGGTTTGCTTTCCGACGTACTGCAGTACTGCATATAACAGGGGCCGTGAAACAGCGGCAGCCCGCCGTAGCCCCCGGCTCTGAAGTTATCGATGAAAGGAAATCCCGTGGCACAGAAGGTTCAGGTCCTTCTTGTCGACGACCTCGACGGTGGCGAGGCGGACGAGACCGTGACGTTCGCGTTGGACGGCAAGACGTACGAAATCGATCTCACGACCGCCAATGCGGACAAGCTCCGGGGCCTTCTCGACGCGTACGTGAAGGGCGGTCGCCGTACCGGGGGCCGTGCTTCGGGCGCCCGTGGAAAGGCCCGCGTCGCTTCCGGTGGCAGCCAGGACACCGCGCAGATCCGCGCGTGGGCCAAGGAGAACGGCTTCGAGGTCAATGACCGCGGCCGAGTTCCCGCGACCATTCGTGAGGCTTACGAGAAGGCCAACGGCTGAGCGCTCACGCGCCGCAGCCGGACCCGGTGGCACTGTGTCGCCATCGTGTCGACGAGTCGTACGAGATCGGGGGCGCCCCCAACGCCCCCCACGGCCGGCAGTTCCGGCAGCGCCGACATGGTCGGCAGCGAGGGTTCGACCTCGCACCCAGGCTCGGGGGGCCGCAGCCATACGGCGGCCCCCTGTGGACCGGTCTCCCGAGCGTTCCCCCGGGAATCCGCGTCGCCCTGACCGCACCCCTGTGAATTCACCAGGCTCGCGAGCGGTGTGATTCCCGGCCGCCCCGCCTTCCCCGCCCTCCCCGGCGGCTCCGGCGCCTCGATGCTGCCGCCCGCGCCGATCGCCGCGATGTCCAGGGTGAGAGTGCCCCACTCCAGCCAGTCGAGCAGCCCCGGCAGTTCGTCCGCGCTCCCCGCGGCGACCAGGAACCGCATCCGCCCGCCGCCGCCCGCCGCGTGGCCTCCGTGCAGCGCCACCGGAGAGCCCGGCCCCAGGTGCCGCAGCGCCGCGTGCCCCGCCTCCGCCGGCACGTCCAGGACGTCGAAACGCACGCCGGTGACCAGCCGCGGCGGAGCGCCGGGCACTGTCGGCCAGCCGAGTTCGTTCTCGTACCACCACCGCACCGGATCGCTCGGGTCGAGCGGCCGACGGGGGTGGGGAACGGTGGGAACCATGCCAAGAGCAACAGCCGGAAAGGCTCCGGAGTTACGCTGGGTATTCCGGTGGACTCAAGGAGTGCGGGAAATGGGGGCGTGCGGGGGCTGTGGGCGGCGCAAGGATGTTCGCCCGTAGCGGAGGGAACCGGCGCGCGCGGCATGGAGTGTCAGTGCGTGCGGGTAAGACATCCCTAGTGGGAGGGGCGACACGCATGGCTCGGGCATCTCACGTTCGCCATCGGCGTACAGCCGGTGAGGGTATCTGCCTGGCCTGCGGGAACATCGTCTCGCACCATCAGGTTGGAGCAGATGTCGGCGTTCGGGGTCAGGAGGCCAAGGACGGTGTCGGCAGTTGGAATGAGCGGTCCCTGCTTGCGGGACTAAGCTGCGGAAGGACAGGGAGGGGAGCGTCCCCTTACTGCCTGACCGCTCTGAGGAGCGATTAACGATGTTCGAGAGGTTCACCGACCGCGCGCGGCGGGTTGTCGTCCTGGCTCAGGAAGAAGCCCGGATGCTCAACCACAACTACATCGGCACCGAGCACATCCTCCTGGGCCTGATCCACGAGGGTGAGGGTGTCGCCGCTAAGGCCCTGGAGAGCCTCGGGATTTCGCTCGAGGCGGTCCGCCAGCAGGTGGAGGAGATCATCGGGCAGGGGCAGCAGGCCCCGTCCGGGCACATCCCCTTCACCCCCCGTGCCAAGAAGGTCCTGGAGCTCTCGCTCCGCGAGGCCCTTCAGCTGGGCCACAACTACATCGGCACGGAGCACATCCTGCTCGGCCTGATCCGTGAGGGCGAGGGCGTCGCCGCCCAGGTCCTGGTCAAGCTGGGCGCAGATCTCAACCGGGTGCGGCAGCAGGTCATCCAGCTGCTCTCCGGATACCAGGGCAAGGAGACCGCCGGCGCCAGTGGCGGTCCTGCCGAGGGCACCCCCTCGACGTCCCTGGTCCTCGACCAGTTCGGCCGGAACCTCACCCAGGCCGCTCGTGAGTCCAAGCTCGACCCGGTCATCGGGCGCGAGAAGGAGATCGAGCGGGTCATGCAGGTGCTGTCCCGTCGTACGAAGAACAACCCGGTCCTGATCGGTGAGCCCGGCGTCGGCAAGACCGCCGTCGTCGAGGGCCTCGCCCAGGCCATCGTCAAGGGCGAGGTGCCCGAGACCCTCAAGGACAAGCACCTCTACACCCTGGACCTCGGCGCACTGGTCGCCGGCTCCCGCTACCGCGGTGACTTCGAGGAGCGCCTCAAGAAGGTGCTCAAGGAGATCCGCACCCGCGGCGACATCATCCTGTTCATCGACGAGCTGCACACGCTCGTCGGGGCGGGTGCCGCCGAGGGCGCCATCGACGCGGCTTCGATCCTGAAGCCGATGCTGGCCCGCGGCGAGCTCCAGACCATCGGTGCGACGACTCTGGACGAGTACCGCAAGCACCTCGAGAAGGACGCGGCCCTCGAGCGCCGCTTCCAGCCGATCCAGGTGGCGGAGCCTTCCCTTCCCCACACGATCGAGATCCTCAAGGGCCTGCGGGACCGTTACGAGGCCCACCACCGCGTCTCCATCACGGACGAGGCCCTGGTGCAGGCCGCGACGCTCGCGGACCGCTACATCTCGGACCGGTTCCTCCCCGACAAGGCGATCGACCTGATCGACGAGGCGGGCTCACGGATGCGCATCCGCCGGATGACCGCTCCGCCGGACCTCCGGGAGTTCGACGAGAAGATCGCGGGCGTGCGCCGCGACAAGGAGTCCGCGATCGACTCGCAGGACTTCGAGAAGGCCGCCTCCCTCCGCGACAAGGAGAAGCAGCTCCTGGCCGCCAAGGCCAAGCGGGAGAAGGAGTGGAAGGCCGGCGACATGGACGTCGTCGCCGAGGTCGACGGCGAGCTCATCGCCGAGGTCCTCGCCACGGCCACCGGCATCCCGGTCTTCAAGCTGACCGAGGAGGAGTCCTCGCGTCTGCTGCGCATGGAGGACGAGCTCCACAAGCGGGTCATCGGCCAGAAGGACGCCATCAAGGCGCTCTCGCAGGCGATCCGTCGTACGCGAGCGGGTCTGAAGGACCCGAAGCGTCCCGGTGGTTCGTTCATCTTCGCCGGCCCCTCGGGTGTCGGTAAGACCGAGCTGTCGAAGACCCTCGCGGAGTTCCTCTTCGGTGACGAGGACGCGCTGATCTCCCTCGACATGTCGGAGTTCAGCGAGAAGCACACGGTCTCGCGTCTCTTCGGTTCGCCCCCCGGTTACGTGGGCTACGAAGAGGGTGGCCAGCTGACGGAGAAGGTGCGTCGGAAGCCGTTCTCGGTGGTTCTCTTCGACGAGGTCGAAAAGGCCCACCCGGACATCTTCAACTCGCTTCTCCAGATCCTGGAGGACGGTCGCCTGACCGACTCCCAGGGCCGGGTCGTGGACTTCAAGAACACGGTCATCATCATGACGACCAACCTCGGCACCCGGGACATCTCCAAGGGCTTCAACCTCGGCTTCGCCGCCACGGGTGACGTCAAGAGCAACTACGAGCGCATGAAGGTCAAGGTCAACGAGGAGCTGAAGCAGCACTTCCGCCCCGAGTTCCTGAACCGTGTCGACGACACGGTGGTCTTCCACCAGCTCACCGAGGAAGACATCATCCAGATCGTCGACCTCATGATCGCCAAGGTGGACGAGCGGCTGAAGGACCGGGACATGGGCCTCGAGCTCAGCCCGACCGCCAAGTCGCTCCTCGCGAAGAAGGGCTACGACCCCGTGATGGGCGCCCGGCCGCTGCGCCGGACGATCCAGCGCGAGATCGAGGACCTGCTCTCCGAGAAGATCCTCTTCGGCGAGCTGCGCCCCGGCCAGATCGTGGTCGTCGACACGGAGGGCGAGGGTGACGCGAAGAAGTTCACCTTCCGCGGCGAGGAGAAGTCCGCTCTCCCCGACGTTCCGCCGATCGAGCAGGCCGCGGGTGGGGCAGGACCCAACCTGAGCAAGGAGGCGTAGCCGCTTCGGCGCCCGCCTGAAAGGGGCCACCCCGGGACTTCGGTTCCGGGGCGGCCCCTTTCGCTGTGCCCGCGCCCACTGCCCACTGCCCACGGGGCACGTCTGCGCCTCGCCTCCGAAGGAGGGCGAGGGAGCCCGTCACGGCTCTCCCGAGTCCCGCGAAGCCGCCCCTCCGGGAGTAGGCCCCGTCACATCCCAGAGGCCGCGGATACCGGCGGTCGGTGACATGACGCACAGGCGATTTGTCCGTTACTAGCGGGAATAGTTGGAACGTTCTGGCGGACAAATCGGACCTTTGGGTTAGGGGGTTCCCCGGGGTTCCGGAGTCCGGGGTGAGGGGTGGAGAGGGGTGGGGTTTCCGTGGGGCTGGACCGCTCGAAGTGGGGTTAAACCCGTCTTCCAGGGAAAAATGGGGAAGATTCGAGACGGGTCGGGAGGTCTGTCAAGGACGAGGAAGTTTCGGTGTCAAGTACGATCTTCCATCGTAGATGGCGTGTTTGAGGGTCGGTGGGTCGCCGGGTTACCAATGGGTTGTCCATCCGGCGGGAGTGTTCACGCCGGGTGGGTTTTCCGTCCCCGTCTACGTGAGGTCTCCATGTCGAAGCGCACCACGTCCCTCAAGTCCCGTACGTCCCTGCTCCGCACCCGGGCGGCCGTCCTGACCGTCGGTCTCGGCGCCTCGGTCGTGCTGGGCGCAGGGGTCGCGGCCGCCGCCGGCGACAGCGGAGCCGTCACCGCGGCCACCGTCACGCAGGTGAAGGCCGCCAAGAAGGCCGGCTGGGTCGACCCGGTGAAGAAGTACACCCTGTCCGCCAGCTTCAACCAGGCCGGCAACATGTGGTCCTCGACCCACTCCGGGCAGGACTTCGCCGTCGCCACCGGTACCAAGGTCTTCGCCGCGCACGGCGGCACCGTCGTCAAGGCGGGCGGCAACGGCGCCGGTGACGGCCCGGCGTACGGCAACGCGATAGTCATCAAGCACGGCAACGGCACGTACTCGCAGTACGCCCACCTGTCAAAGATCAAGGTGAAGATCGGCCAGGTCGTCGCCACCGGTCAGAACATCGCGCTGTCCGGCAGCACCGGAAACTCCAGCGGTCCCCACCTGCACTTCGAGATCCGTAAGACCGCCAACTACGGCTCCGCCATCGACCCGGTCGCGTTCCTGCGCGGCAAGGGCGTCACGGTCTGACCGTAGGGGCGGACCGGACGCACGCGGAGAGCCGCACACGGGCGGAGCACCGCCTGGGAAGCACCGTCTAGGAAGCGGCGGCGTCTCCGTGTGCCTGCGTCACCAGATCGATCGCGACCTCCAGGACGGCCTTGCGCTTGTCCTCGGGGTCGCCTTCGACGTCTCGGAGGACGAACATCCCGGCGTGCATCGTGAAGAGCGCGCTGACGCAGCGGACCTGGTCGGTCAGCGGCGACTCCGGCTCCTTGATGATGTCGAGCATGCTGTGCATCCGGTCCTTGAACGTCTCGCCGATGCTCAGCTCCCGTACGGTCGCCTGGTTCTCCTGCATGAAGCGGAAGAGCGGGGCGGCGCCGGAGAGGGCCTCGCTGTACCGGCGCAGGACCTCTTTCTTGGTCTCCAGGGAGTGCGGCTGGTGTCCGCCCCACTCGATCAGCTCGTCCAGTGGCCGCGTCAGGTCCTGGAAGAGGCTGATGAGGATCTCTTCCTTGGTCTTGAAGTGGTAGTAGAGCGCGGCCTTCGTGACGTCGAGGTGCTCGGCGATCTCGCGCAGTGAGGTCTTCTCGTAGCCCTGCTCGGAGAAGAGTTCGAGGGCCACGTCCTGGATGCGCTGGCGGGTGTCGCCGCGGCGCTGTCGCTTGGTGCCGTCCATGGTGCCGCCCATTCTCGTGCTCCTCGCGCTCCCAGGAAACTTACCTGTCGCCCGGCTGGTAAAGCCCAGCAAAACTTACTTGACGCCCGGCTAGTTACGGGGCTACTTTCCCAGTGTAGTCAACTAGCCGGGCGGCAAGTAAGTAGCTCGCGGCGGCAACTGTACCCAGGGGAGTGGAACGATGGCGGACGACACCGGAGTGGCGGCAGAGCCCGAGAAACAGCCACGCAGCGTGCGCGTGGTCCTGTTCGCGCTGATGGTCGCGATGATGCTGGCGATGCTCGACAACATGATCGTCGGCACGGCGATGCCCACGATCGTCGGCGAACTGGGCGGCCTCGAACACCTCTCGTGGGTGGTGACGGCGTACACCCTCGCGACCGCGGCCTCCACCCCCATCTGGGGCAAGCTCGGCGACATGTACGGGCGCAAGGGCGCCTTCATGACCTCGATCGTGATCTTCCTGATCGGCTCCGCGCTGAGCGGTATGGCCCAGGACATGGGGCAGCTGATCGGGTTCCGCGCCATCCAGGGGCTCGGTGCCGGCGGTCTGATGGTCGGCGTCATGGCGATCATCGGCGACCTGATTCCGCCGCGCGAGCGCGGTAAGTACCAGGGCATGATGGCCGGCGTGATGGCGCTCGCCATGATCGCCGGACCGCTCGTCGGCGGCACCATCACCGACCACTGGGGCTGGCGCTGGTCCTTCTACATCAACCTGCCGCTCGGTGTCGTCGCGCTCATCGCGATCAGCGTCGTCCTGCACCTGCCGAAGAAGCGGGTCGAGGGGCGGATCGACTATCTGGGCGCCGGGCTGCTGACCATCGGCATCACGGCCATCGTCCTCGTCACCACCTGGGGCGGCAGTGAGTACGCCTGGGGCTCGGCCCGGATCATGGAGCTCATCGCGATCGGTGTCGTCGCGCTCGTCGGGTTCGTCTTCGTGCAGACCAAGGCCGCCGCGCCGGTCGTGCCGCTGCACATCTTCCGCAGCCGCAACTTCACGCTGATGTCGATCATCGGCTTCATCACCGGCTTCGTGATGTTCGGTGCGACGCTCTTCCTGCCGCTGTACCAGCAGTCGGTGCAGGGCGCGTCCGCGACCAACTCCGGTCTGCTGCTGCTCCCGATGCTCGCCGCGATGCTGGTCACGTCGATGGTGGCCGGGCGGGTCACCACCAACACCGGGCGCTACAAGGTCTTTCCGGTCGCCGGCAGTGTGCTGATGGCGGCGGGTCTGTTCCTGCTCTCGCAGATGGACACCGACACGACCCGGTTCACCTCCGGGCTGTACATGGCGGTGCTCGGCGCGGGCATGGGCTGCCTGATGCAGATCACCATGCTGGTCGCGCAGAACAGCGTCGAGATGAAGGACATGGGCGTCGCGTCCTCCACGACCACCCTCGCCCGTACGCTCGGCTCCTCCTTCGGTGTCGCGATCATGGGCGCGCTGTTCAACCAGCGCGTGCAGGACGTGATGTCCGAGCGGGCCGGGGCCATCGGGTCCAAGGTGACCGAGCAGTCCGCGCAGCTCGACGCGGCGAGCCTGGCGAAGCTGCCGGCCGCGGCGCGGGAGGCCTACCAGTTCGCGGTGTCCTCCGGTACGCACTCCGCGTTCCTGCTGGGCGCGATCGTGGCCGTGGTCTCGCTGGTGGCCGCGGTGTTCGTCAAGGAGGTTCCGCTCAAGGGGGCCGGGGGGCCGAAGGCGGCCGAGGGGGATGTGGCTGGGGACGCCGCGGGGGCGCCGCGGGCGGTTGCAGAGGCCGTCTGAGGCGCGTCCAGTCCTGCTCGGTCCGAAGACCCCCGGCGTTGTCCGCCCCGGGGGTCTTCGTCTGTTGCCGTACGCGTACGGGGGCGGGGTGGTTTTTTTCGCCCCCTCCGCCCCTTCCCGTCCCGTTCCTGGGGGCTGCGCCCCCAGACCCCCCTTTCGCGCTTCGCGCTCGTCCTCAAACGCCGGACGGGCTGGAATGCACTAGTCCGGCAGCATCGGGTAGCTTCCCGTGTTCGTCGGGGCGTGTTCCGGGAGCCACAGGACGGCTACCGCGCCCTCGGAGGGGACGTCCTCGGGGGCGCCGGGGGGACGGACGTTGCGGAAGGTGAGGCGGGCGCCGAGGACGCGGGCCTGGCCGGCCGCGATGGTGAGGCCGAGGCCGTGGCCGTGGCCGGAGCGGTCCGTGCTGCCGGTACGGAAACGCCTGGGGCCGTCGGCGACGAGTTCGGCGGGGAAGCCGGGCCCGTGATCGCGTACGCGGATGACGCGGCCCTCGACCGTGACCTGGACCGGCGGTTTGCCGTGCCGGGCAGCGTTGGCGAGCAGGTTGAACAGCACGCGCTCCAGGCGGCGCGGGTCGGTCGTGACCTCCGACTCGTGCACGACGCTGATCTCGATGTCGGCGTCCTTGGCCGCCACCCGCCGGGACACGAACTCGCCCAGCAGGATGTCCTGGAGCTCGGCCCGCTCGGAGGCGCCGTCGAGCCGCGCGACCTCCAGGACGTCCTCGACCAGCGTGCGCATGGCCTGGGCCCGGTCGCGGACGAGCTCGGTCGGCCGCCCCGGGGGCAGCAGTTCCGCCGCGGTCAGCAGCCCGGTCACCGGCGTACGCAGTTCGTGCGCGATGTCCGCGGTCACCCGGCGCTCGGCCTCGATGCGCTGCTGGAGCGCGTCCGCCATCGCGTCGACCGCGCGGGCCAGGTCGTCCGTCTCGTCACGCAGGACGCCGCCGATGGAGTCACCCACCCGCGCGTCGGTGTCACCGCTCGCGACCTGGTTCGCCGCGGCGGCGGCCTTGCGCAGCCGGCGCGACAACTGGCCGCCGATCAGCACGCCGAGCGCGCTGCCGCCGAAGACGACCGCGATCGAGCCGATGATCAGCGCCTGGTCGAGGTCGGTCATGACGTCGGTGTTGCGGTCCGTGAAACCGGTGTGGAGGGAGAGGACGCGGCCGTCCTTTAGCGGTACGGCGGCCCAGATGTCCGGCACTCCGCTGGGGCCGTCGGCGACGTAGGTGGCGCGCCGCCCCTCGGCGACCTTCGTCAGCAGGTCCTTGGGGATCGCCGGGTCGTCGACCTCCACCCCGAAGGCCTGCGTCCGCCCCGACTCGTACATGCGCTGCGCGACGAGGAGCCGCTCGTCCGCCAGATCGCGCGAGTTGTCGAGCATCGACACCTGCGCCGCGTTGTGCACGACCAGGCTCAGCGCGATCGCCACGAGCGCGCCGACGAACGCGATCGCGGCGCTGAGCTTCCAGCGGACGCCGGTCCGTACCCCGGTCCTGATACCCGCGCCGCGGCTCGTCGCCCGGTTCGCTCTCCCCGGAACCAGGCGGTGGAATATCCCCCGCATACCCCTGCTCAGGCCTTCAACTTGTAGCCGAAGCCGCGGACCGTCTCGATCCGGTCCTGGCCGATCTTCGTACGCAGCCGCTGCACATGGACGTCGACGACGCGGGTGTCACCGCCCCAGCCGTAGTCCCACACGCGCTCCAGCAGCTTGTCGCGGCTCAGTACCGTGCCGGGCGCCGAGGAGAACTCCAGGAGGAGCCGCATCTCGGTGGGGGTCAGCGCCACCGGCGTACCGCCCCTGCGGACCTCCATGCCCTCGGTGTCGATCTCCAGGCTGCCGTCGCCGAAGGAGAGCACGCTGCCGTCGACCGAGGAGTGCCCCTCCGCGGAAGGGCCGTTCGCCGGGCCGCTCGCGTGCCCGAAGCGGCGCAGCACGGCCCGGATGCGGGCGACCAGGACGGCGCCGTCGAAGGGCTTGGTCACGTAGTCGTCGGCGCCCGCCTCCAGCCCCAGGACGACGTCGATGGAGTCGGCGCGCGCCGACAGCATGATCACCGGGACGGTCGACTCGTCGCGGATACGGCGGCACAGGCTGACGCCGTCGAGGCCGGGCACCATGACGTCCAGGAGCGCGATGTCGGGGCGGTTCGCGCGGAAGGCCTCAAGTCCCGAGAGGCCGTCGGGCATCGCGGTGACCGCGAAGCCGTCGCGCTCCAGGGCGAGTTGAGTGGCCTCGCGGATGACGTCGTCGTCCTCGACGAAGAGAACGTGGGTCTGCTCTGACATGCGGTACTCCGACATCCGGTGCTCCACCGTCCGGTTCTCCGACATCCGGTTCTCCGACATCCGCTGGTCTGCCATCCGAGGGTCCGTCATCCCCTGCTCTCAGTTCCCGGGTGGGGGGAGGGTGGGCTCGGCCGAGCCGCCCACCGCCTTGCTGTAGTCGTTGTGGATCCGGGACTCCTCGGCGAAGTGGGCCAGCGACCAGCCGTAGGTGATCACTTCTTCGCTGGAGGGGTACGACACCGGGTCGCCCTTCGCGTAGAGCTGCTGGGTGACCACCAGGTCGCCGCGGTCGATCTCGGCGTAGACCGGCGGCTCCTCGGCCTTGAAGACGTTCTCGTACCGGCCGTTCTTCTCGCGGTACACGTACGAACCGACGCCGACGGCGTCCGCGCAGGTCATCACGTTGACCACCACGTCGTTCGTACTTCCGCCGGTGAGCTTCCCGTAGGACACGTCGACCGGGTACTCGTCGGCGACGCACGGCTTCAGGGCGCTCTTGACCGCCGGGCTGACCGACGGGTCGTCCTGGAGGATCTTGACGGCGTCGACGCGCCGCGGGGCGCTCGTGGCGGAGGCCATGGGCGTCTGGGCGGTACCGGTCACCGCGTCGCTGCCCGCCGGGCCCTCGTCACGGGCACCCGTGCCGCCCGTCGCACAGGCCGTCAGGGAAAGACCGAGGGCGGCGAGCGCGACCGCCGCACTCCCCGCCTTGAGGGTCTGCCGGGCCGCCCCGGCTCTACTGGCCCGGTTTTCTAGGCCGCGCAACGCTCCCGCCCCTCACTCGGTTCGAGCGCACGCGATCCGCGCTCCTCGTAGTCCCTGTTCTCCAGCTCCTCACGGAGCCGGGCCAGCGCCCGGTGCAGTGTGCTCTTGACGGTACCGGCCGACATGCCGAGCGCGGCGGCCGTCTCCTCCGTGGACATCTGCTCCCAGTGTCGCAGCACCACGACACTGCGCTGCTTGGGAGCCAGCACCTTCATGATGTCCATGAGGAGGGCGCGGTCCGCGTGCTGTTCGGTGGAGTCGTCGACGGAGGCGTCGGGAAGCTGCTCGGTCGGAACCTCTTCGAGCTTGCGGGCCCGCCACCACTCGGTCCGCGTGTTGATCATCACGCGCCGCAGGTAGGCGTCGGCGAGCCGCTTGTCCGCGATCCCGTCCCAGCGGCCGTACGTCCGTACGAGCGCGGTCTGGAGAAGGTCCTGGGCGTCGACCGGGTCGGGGACCAGACGGCGGGCACTGCGCAGCAGCGCGTCCTGCCGGGTGCGGACGTATTCCTCGAACTCGAGTACCTCGCCGTGCGCCATGATCAACCGCCTCCATCCCCGTTTCCGGCCCGCCGGCTGTCGCCGGCGACCGGTTGTCCGTTGCCTGAGAAGAAGCTACGGAGGGGTTGTCACGGGGTTGTCCGAGCCAGCACGCGGGGAACGCTCGGCTGTCCGTCGGTTGTGTAACGGATGTAGGCCATGGGTAAGACGAGACCTCTGTACATCCCGGTTGCGGGCGTTTTGCCGCGCCGGTGACGTCGGTTACGTCAGCGGAAGCCGATACAGACCGCCCGGGAGAGGTTCCGCGAGCCCGTCGGCGACGAGACCGTCGAGGGCGCGGGCCCGCTGGACCGGCTCGTCCCACACCCGGTCGAGCACGGACTGCGGCACCGGCGCGACCGCCTCCCTGAGCACGGCGAGAAGCCTGCCGCGGACCTGGCGGTCGGTACCGGCGTACGTCTGACCGCGCCGCGCCGGCCCCTCGTGCTCGGGTTTGCCCGCCAGACGCCACGCGCACTGCGCCGCGATGGGGCAGCGGTCACAGTCCTCGTTCCTCGCCGTGCAGACGAGCGCGCCCAGCTCCATGGAGGCCGCCGCCCAGCGGGAGGCGGTGCGCTCGCTGTCGGGCAGCAGCGCGCGGGCGAGCCTGCGCTCCGCCGCCGTCGTCGCGTTCGGGGGGTAGCGCACGCCGGTGACCGCGCGCGCGAAGACCCGCCGCACGTTCGTGTCCAGCACGGCATGCCGCCGGCCGTACGCGAACGACGCCACGGCCGCCGCCGTGTACTCGCCGATCCCGGGCAGCGCGAGCAACTGCGCGTGCTCCGCGGGTACGTCGCCGCCGTGCCGTTCCGTTATGGCCACCGCGGCTCCGTGCAGGCGCAGCGCGCGGCGCGGGTAGCCGAGGCGTCCCCAGGCGCGGACCGCTTCTCCCGGGGGCTCCTTGGCCAGGTCCGCGGGGCGGGGCCAGCGGGACAGCCACTGCTCGTACACGGGCAGCACGCGGTTCACCGGCGTCTGCTGGAGCATGAACTCGCTGACCATCACTCCCCAGGGGCCGGCGTCCGGGCGGCGCCAGGGGAGGTCACGGGCGTGCGCGTCGAACCAGGCGATGACGGGGGTGTGCAGGGTCTCGCCCGCGCCGGGGGCGGCGGGCCGGGGCGTGGGTGTGGGTGTGGTGGGTGCAGTCATGACGGTGTCGATCCTGCCATGTGCGGCCCGCCGCGCGGTTGAGGACGAGGCTGGTGGTCGTGGTCGTGGTCGTGGTCGTGGTCGTGGTCGCGGTCGTGCTCGTAGTGCCGGCCCTTCCGTCGTGCCGGTTCAGTCGTGCCGGTCTTGTCAGTCGTCCCGCGGTGACAGTCGTCCGGCCGTGACAGCCGTGGTCCTCGCGCGGCGGCAGGGTTCGTCCTTCGTGCGACGAGAGCGTGGGTGCGATCCGGGAGCGGGGTGGGCGAACCGCTGTACCGGGCGGAGGGGGTCAAGTACGGGACGGGGGTCAAGTACCGGACAAGTACCGGACGGAGGGGGCGAATCCCCCAACCCCGGTGCCGCGTAGGCGCGTCGGCCGGGATGATGATCCGGAAAAGTTGCTCCGGGGCGGCGGGTGGGGCAAGTGCCGGGGCGGATCTCTCGTACAGTTTGCGCCGTGGGATCACTGCGCAATCCGGTCGGGCCGCTTCCCTCCACCATCTACTGGCGTCGGAGGGCCGTTCTGCTGTCCATGCTCGCCCTGTTGGCGCTGCTGATCGTGTGGGTGGTCGGCTCGGGCGGCGGAGGCGGGTCGAACAACGGCGACGGGTCCAACGGAAAGAATCCCGCGCCCTCGATCACTCCCGGGCCCTCCGGCTCCGGACCCGCGATCAGTGAAAACCCGGGCGGGCGCGACGAGTCGACCGCCGGCACGGGCGGAGGAGGCTCGGGCGGAAGCGGCTCGGACGGCGGGACCGGTGACGGGTCCGGCGACGGGTCGGGGTCCGGCTCCAGTGCGGGGTCCACCGCCGGGTCGGGAGGCTCCGCCGGGAGCGGCGACACCGGGTCCGCCGCGGGGTCCAACGGCACCGGAGGGGCGGCCGGTCAGCTTCCGGCCGGTTCCGACGTCCCCAACTGCACCGCGGGCGCCGTCCGGTTGACGCTGCGCAGCGTGCGCAACACGTACGCGCCCGGTGAGAAACCCAAGTTCGAGCTCATCGCCAAGAACACCTCCGGCAGCGACTGCAAGGTCGACCTCGGCCCGAAGAACACCCTGGTGACGATCGTTCAGGCCGGGAGCGACGAGGACATCTGGGACTCGGGCGACTGCCCGAAGGGCTCCGGCAGTCTGCTCCTCCGTGTCGGGGCCAACTCGCAGGTGACGCACACCGTGGAGTGGGACCGCAGGGCGAGCGCCCCCGAGTGCGGCACACCGCCCGCGATCTCGGCGACCGCGGGCACCTACCTGGTGGAGGCGAAGGCACCGGGGCTGACGAAGGCCCAGACGTCGTTCGTCCTGTCCAAGGACTGATTCGTCCTAACCAAGGACTGAACGGCGTTACGGGGCGCAGGGCTTGGGGGCGGGACTCGGCGTCGGGTGCGGGTGTGGAGCAGGAACGCGGCGAACGGACGCGCCTCGGACGCGGCGCCGGACGCGCTGCTAGACGTAGCGCTCCAGGATCGACGACTCCGCCAGCCGTGAGAGGCCTTCCCGGACGCTGCGGGCCCGCGCCTCGCCGACGCCGTCGACCGTCTGGAGGTCGTCGACGCTGGCCGCGAGGAGCTTCTGAAGGCCCCCGAAGTGCTCCACCAGGCGGTCGATGATCGCGCCGGGCAGGCGGGGCACCTTGGCGAGCAGGCGGTAACCGCGCGGGGAGACCGCGGAGTCCAGCGACTCGGGGGAGCCGGTGTAACCCAACGCCCGTGCCACCGTGGACAGTTCGAGGAGCTCGGCATGGCTGAGCGCGTTCAGCTCGAAGAGAGCCTCGTCGACCGTGCGGGAACGCTTGGCGGTCGGCTCGGGCACGTAGTCCCGTACGACGAGTTCACGCTCGGGCTCGACACCCGCGATCAACTCGTCGAGCTGGAGGGAGAGAAGGCGTCCGTCCGTGCCCAGCTCCACCACGTACTCGGCGATCTCGGTGGCGATCCGGCGCACCATCTCCAGCCGCTGGGCCACCGCGGAGACATCGCGGACCGTGACCAGGTCCTCGATCTCCAGGGCGGACAGGGTGCCGGCGACCTCGTCGAGCCGGAGCTTGTAGCGCTCCAGGGTCGCCAGGGCCTGGTTGGCACGGGAGAGGATCGCCGCGGAGTCCTCCAGCACGCGGCGCTGGCCGTCCACATAGAGCGCGATCAGGCGCATCGACTGGGAGACGGAGACGACCGGGTAGTCGACCTGCTTGCTCACCCGGTCCGCGGTGCGGTGCCGGGTGCCGGTCTCCTCGGTGTGGATGGTCGGGTCGGGCACCAGCTGGACACCGGCCCGCAGGATCTTGGTGAGATCCTTGTCGATCACGATGCCGCCGTCGAGCTTGCACAGCTCGCGCAGCCGCGTGGAGGTGAACTCGACGTCCAGGACGAATCCGCCGGTACACATCGATTCGACGGTTTTGTCCCAGCCGAGCACGATGAGCCCGCCCGTGTTGCCGCGGAGGATCCGCTCCAGCCCGTCACGCAGCGCCGTGCCGGGTGCCACGGCGCTCAGGGCGGCGCGCATCAGGCCATCGGCACCGGAGCTCCCACCGGACTTTCCGGGAGCTGCTGCCCGGTCGTTGGCTGCCACTGCACTCCTCGGGTCGCGGGTTTCCGGCCGCCCTCAGTTCGTCACGACGGGCAAGACCAGGGCAAAGTCTACCGGCGCGCTTCCTCCTCCCGTGGGGCCTCTCGACGACGGGAGCGCGGGAGGACGCTCAGCGCGGCCCCCATGTCGGCGACTTCCAGGACCTTCATGCCGGGAGGGATCTTGCCCGGGTCGGTCGGGACGAGGGCGTGCGTGAAGCCGAGACGGTGGGCTTCGGCGAGCCGGCGCTGAACGCCCGTGACCCGTCTGACCTCGCCCGCGAGCCCCACTTCGCCGATCGCCACGAGGTTCTTCGGGAGCGGGGTGTCGCTCGCGGCGGAGGCGAGTGCGAGCGCGATCGCGAGGTCCGCGGCGGGCTCGGAGAGCTTCACACCGCCGACCGTCGCGGAGTAGATGTCCCGCTTCCCCAGGGCGGTGATCCGGCCGCGCTGCTCCAGGACGGCGAGCATCATCGAGACGCGGGAGGTCTCCAGACCGGAGGTCGTGCGCCGCGGGGAGGGGATCTGGGAGTCGACCGTGAGCGCCTGCACCTCGGCGACCAGGGGGCGGCGGCCCTCCAGAGTGACCGTCAGGCAGGTGCCGGGGACCGGCTCGGCGCGACGGGTCAGGAAGAGGCCGCTGGGGTCGGCCAGTCCCGTGATGCCCTCGTCGTGCAGCTCGAAGCAGCCGACCTCGTCCGTCGTCCCGTAGCGGTTCTTGACCCCTCGCACGAGCCTGAGGCGCGCGTGCCGGTCGCCCTCGAAGCTCAGGACGACGTCCACGAGGTGTTCGAGGAGACGGGGGCCCGCGATCGCGCCGTCCTTGGTGACATGGCCCACGAGGAGCGTGGACATGCCGCGCTCCTTGGAGGCCCGGATGAGCGCTCCGGCGACCTCTCTGACCTGGGCCATGCCGCCCGGCGCTCCGTCGATCTCCGGGGAGGCGACGGTCTGCACGGAGTCCAGGATGAGCAGGGAGGGCTTCACCGCGTCCAAGTGGCCCAGAACGGCGGCCAGATCGGTTTCGGCGGCGAGATACAGGTGGTCGTCGATCGCCTTGATGCGGTCGGCGCGCATCCGCACCTGGCTGGCCGACTCCTCACCCGTGACGTACAGCGTGCGGTGCTCGTCGCTCGCCGACTTCGCCGCCACGTCCAGGAGCAGCGTGGACTTGCCGACGCCCGGTTCGCCCGCGACGAGGACGACCGCGCCGGGGACGAGGCCGCCGCCCAGCACCCGGTCCAGCTCGGGCACACCGGTGGAGCGCGCGGTCGCCTGGCGGGCATCGACCTCCCCGATGGGCACCGCGGAGGTCGTGACGCGGCCGGGGGCCGTCGTACGGACGGCGGGGGCGCCGTACTCCTCGACCGTCCCCCACGCCTGGCATTCGGAGCAGCGGCCGAGCCACTTGGCCGTCTGCCAGCCGCACTCGGTGCAGCGGTAGGACGGCCGGTCCTTCGCGGATTTCGTACGGGCAGCCATGAACCGAACCGTAACCGAGCCCACTGACAGCGCGGACGCCGCTGTGCGCGGGGCCATCCCGAAGCGGGACCTCCCGAGCCTTGGACAAGTCCCTCCGAGCCGCGGACTAGTCCGTGCCGGCGTGCCCGAATCGTGCTCGGCACGCGCCCCTCCGTATGGCATTGCCATCGCCCGTGGTTACGGTGTGGGCCACGGAAACGGAGGTTCATGTCCCCTAATGAGGGATCGTTTCACCCGTACGGATTAAATGTGCTCAAGGGGGAGGAAGGGGCCACCGAAAGGCCCCTACGGTCGCACGGGTGAAGAGCAGCAGTCCGGAGACCTCCACACACACCACCGGCGCACACCGGGCGCACGAAGACGCGCGTGAGCGGGCGGCCGCGCCCCGTGGCGCGTCGAACCGCACCACCATGGCCCAGCGCCCACCCGCGCGCTACGAGCCCTATCTGGACGGCCTGTTCACCTACTGTCTGTCCGTCCTGTGCGACTACGACGCGGCGACCGCCGCCCTGGGGGACGTCCTCGCAGTGGCCGAACGCCGGGGCACTCGTGCCCCGGAGGCCGTGGGCGACCGCAGGGCGTGGCTGTACGCGCTGGCGCGCTGGGCCTGCCTGCGCACACTCGCCGAGACCAGGCGCGGGCGACAGGCGGCGCACGCCGCCGTCCGAGGGCGCGGAAGCCACAGGAGCGCCTCCAAGGGCGCCCTCAAGCCCGCGCGCGGGACGGCGGGCGCGGGGGCGCACGCGCCGGTGGACAAGGACGCCGCGGACCGGCGCGCGGCGGAGGCCGTGAGCGCCGCCGCGGCAGCCTCCGCCGCGGCAGCCCCCTCCGGCTCCTCCGGCTCCTCCGGCTCCTCCGGCTCCTCCGGTTCCTCCGGTTCCTCCGGTTCCTCCGGTTCCTCCGGTTCCTCCGGTTCCTCCGGTTCCTCCGGTTCCTCCGGCTCCTCCGGCTCCTCCGGTTCCTCCGGCTCCTCCGGTTCCTCCGGCTCGGTCGGCTCGGTCGGCTACGCGCCCGCTTCCGGCTCCGCCTTCGCACCCGCACCCGCTTCCGCGCAAACGCCCCCCGCCTCCGCCCCCGCTTCCGAGGAGACCCGGGCCCGGCATCGGCGGGAACTCGCCCTGCTGGCCTGGCCGGAGGCCGCCGGCACCACCCCCGAGCAGCGCGAGGCGCTCGAACTCGCGGTACGTCACCAGCTCGCCGCCCACGAGGTCGCCGCCGTCCTGGGTATGGACCTCGCCTCCGCGCGCGAACTGCTCGGCTCCGCCGCCTGCGAGGTCGAACGCACCCGCGCCGCGCTCGCCGTCGTGGAGACCGGCACCTGCCCGAGCGTCGCCCGTCTCACCGGCGACAACCAGCTCGTGCTCGGCACCGCCCTGCGCCGGGAGCTGGTCCGGCATGTCGACGACTGCCCGCGCTGTCGTCGTACGGCCGAGCGCGCGGTCGCCGGGTCCTGGCCCGGCACCACCGTCACGCCCGCCGCGCTTCCCGTCCTGGAGGCCCCGCGTGCGGCCCTGCACGTCGCGATGGCGCACGCCCCGCGCGCGCGGGGCAGTGCTCCGCGCTTCGACCGGCGCGGTTTCCCGATGGACCCCAAGGACCATGCCGCGCGCCGGGACCGGCTCCGCGCGCGTGCCGTCACCACCACCGTCGTGGCCACCGTCGTCGCGGCCCCCGTGCTCGCCCTCTGGGCGGCCTACCGGGGCGCGCCCCTCACCGGCGAGGGCACGGACGGCCGCCCGGTCACCGCGAGCGAGGGGCGGGACGACCACGGCAGCGACGGCGACCAGCCGGGCGGCTACGAGAACGCCGGTAACGCCAGCACCCGCCCCGACAGCCGTTTCACCCAGGGCGGCGGTTCGCCCGACGTCTCCGTGGAGGTCATCAGCGCCCCCGGGAGCAGCCAGGCACCGGGCGCCGGACACCTCTCCGTGTCAGCCGGCAACAGCGGCGACACGACCCTCATCACCCTGACCGCGTCCGGGAGTTCACCGGTCCACTGGTCCGCCCGCACCGGCGCCCACTGGCTCTACTTGAGCCGGTCCTCGGGAACGCTCGAACCCGGCGAATCGACGACGATCAAGGTGTACGTCGATCATCTGCGCGAGCCGGTGGGCCCCTGGAGCGCGCGGGTGTCGATCGCACCGGTGGGCGCCCTGGTCACGATCGGCGGATACGGCACCGCGCGCCCGACCGAGCCCGGTGGACCCGGCCCGCGCCCCAGCGATCCGACGCCGTCCGACCCCGGCCCCACACCGAGCGGTCCTGGCCCGTCCGACCCGGAGCCCACGCCCAGCGGCCCGAGCCCGTCCGACCCCCAGCCGACGCCCTCCGACCCGGAGCCGTCCGACCCGGGCGGCTCGACCCCGCCGCCCGGCGGGAGCGGCAGCCCGAGCCCGTCCTCGTAGTGACAGCCCGCGGCGCGCCGGGTGTCAGAACCTCGGGGCCCTCAGAGGACCGGGTCGGCCGGATGCGGAGCCAGCAGGGGCAGCTGGGAGGCCAGTCGCTCCTCGCAGAGCTCGACGAGCCGGCCGTAGCCCTCCTTGCCCATCAGCTCGACGAGCTCGGGACGGTAGGAGACGTACACCGGGTCACCCGCGCCGTGCGCCGAGGTCGCCGACGTGCACCACCAGTGCAGGTCGTGGCCGCCAGGACCCCAGCCGCGGCGGTCATACTCACCGATGGACACCTGGAGCACCCGGGTGTCGTCGGGCCGGTCGATCCACTCGTACGTCCGCCGCACGGGAAGCTGCCAGCAGACGTCCGGCTTGGTCTCCAGCGGCTCGAGGCCCTCCTTGACGGCCAGGATGTGCAGCGAGCAGCCCATGCCGCCCGCGAAGCCCGGACGGTTCTGGAAGATGCACGACCCCTTGTACGGGCGGGTCTGGCGGTCGCCGTCCTCGTCCTCCGAGACCCAGCCGGTCTTCGTCCCCACGTCGTGGTGCTGCCAGAGCTCCGGCGTGAGCCTCGCCACGAATCCGGCCACCCGCTTCTCGTCGTCCTCATCGGAGAAGTGGGCGCCCAGCGTGCAGCAGCCGTCGTCGGCGCGGCCCGCCTGGATGCCCTGGCAGCCGCTTCCGAAGACGCAGTTCCAGCGAGAGGTCAGCCATGTCAGATCGCAGCGGAACACCTGCTCGGCGTCGGCGGGATCCGGGAACTCCACCCACGCACGAGCGAAGTCGAGCCCCTTCTCGTCGCTCCGGTCCGGGCTCAGGTCCGGAGACTTCTTGGACTTCGTGGCCTTCGCCTGCAAGGAACCCTTGGCCGGTTTGTCGGGTTTCGCCTTTTTCGTCTTTGGCACCTGTCCAGGGTAAGTCGCCCGAGCCCGCTCCGGAGACGCCTCAGCGCGCGCCGGGGACGTCCCATCTCCCGCCCGACCAGCGCTCCTCGTCGAGCGACTCCGCCCCGGGCCACTCGAATGGCCGGACTCGCAGTAGCGTTCCGTACATGAGACTCGGTGTCCTCGACGTGGGATCGAACACGGTGCACCTGCTGGTGGTGGACGCGCACCCCGGCGCCCGGCCGTTGCCCGCGCATTCGCACAAGGCCGATTTGCGGCTCGCCCAACTGCTCGACGCGAGCGGGGCGATAGACCGCGAGGGCGTCGACAAACTGATCGAGACGGTCAAGGACGCGATGGAGGCCGCCGAGGACAAGGGTGTCGAGGCTCTGCTGCCGTTCGCCACCTCCGCCGTGCGCGAGGCCAGCAACGTGGACGACGTACTCGCCCGGGTCAAGGCCGAGACCGGCGTCGAGCTCCAGGTGCTGACCGGTGCGGAAGAAGCCCGGCTCACCTTCCTCGCCGTCCGCCGCTGGTTCGGCTGGTCGGCGGGCAAGCTCCTCGTCCTCGACATCGGCGGCGGCTCCCTGGAGATCGCCTACGGGATAGACGAGGAGCCGGACGCGGTCTCCTCACTGCCGCTCGGCGCGGGCCGACTGACCGCGGGCTGGCTCCCCGAGGATCCCCCCGACCCCGCCGCCGTCCGGGCGCTGCGACGCCATGTGCGGGCCCAGATCGCCCGTACGGTCGGGGAGTTCAGCCGTTTCGGGGCGCCGGACCACGTGGTCGCCACGTCCAAGACCTTCCGGCAGCTCGCCCGTATCGCCGGCGCCGCCCGCTCCGCCGACGGCCTGTACGTCCAGCGCGAACTCAAACGCCGCTCCCTCCAGGACTGGGTCCCCCGGCTCGCCGCGATGACCGCCGACGAGCGCGCCGAACTCCCCGGAGTCTCCGAGGGCCGCGCGAACCAGCTCCTCGCGGGGGCGCTGGTCGCCGAGGGCGCGATGGACCTGTTCGAGGTGGAGACGCTGGAGATCTGCCCGTGGGCACTGCGGGAGGGCGTGATCCTGCGGCGGCTGGATCAGATGGTGTCGGAGTAGCCGGAGTAGCCGGAGTTGTCGGAACAGCTGGCTCGCGCGGCGCTCGCGGTGCAGCCGTACGGGGTTCGCGGTGGACTCGTACGACGTTCGCGCGGCGCAGGTAGGACACCCGCGTGGCGTTCGCGGTGCACCCGTACCGCGTTCGCGCGGCGCGTGCAGGACACGACACCCGCCCGGCGCTCGCGGTGCGCCGTACAGCGCTCGCACGGCGCTCGCACGGCGTCCACGGGGCGCGGGACGGGCGCGTGAACGGCACCCGCACGGCGCCCTCAGAGGTGCTCTGGATCCCCACGGCTCCGAAAGTCGCTGGCCGAAGGCGCTCCAAACCAACCGCCGGAGGCAACCCGTACCCTGTCCCTCGTGGCAGAACCAGTTGTGCGCATCCCGGATGCGAAGGTCGCGCTGTCCACGGCGTCCGTGTATCCGGAGTCGACGGCGACGGCCTTCGAGATCGCCGCGCGCCTCGGGTACGACGGCGTCGAGGTCATGGTGTGGACCGACCCGGTCAGCCAGGACATCGACGCGCTGCGCAGACTCAGCGACTACCACCAGGTCCCGGTCCTCGCCGTGCACGCCCCCTGCCTGCTGATCACGCAGCGCGTGTGGTCCACCGACCCGTGGATCAAACTCCAGCGCGCGCAGGCGGCGGCGGAGAAGCTCGGCGCCGCCGCGGTCGTCGTCCATCCGCCCTTCCGCTGGCAGCGCCAGTACGCCCGTGACTTCGTCACCGGGATCTGGCGGATGGCGGACGAGACGGACGTACGGTTCGCCGTCGAGAACATGTACCCCTGGCGCTACCGCGACCGCGAGATGCTCGCGTACGCACCCGAGTGGGACGTGACGAAGGAGGACTACCGTCACTTCACGATCGACCTCAGTCACACGGCGACGGCCCGTACCGACGCCCTGCACATGATCGACCGCATGGGCGACCGCCTGGGCCACGTCCACCTCGCCGACGGCAACGGCTCCAACAAGGACGAGCACCTTGTGCCCGGCCGCGGCACCCAGCCCTGCGCCGAACTGCTGGAACGCCTCGCACTGACCGGCTACGACGGCCACGTCGTCATCGAGGTCAACACCCGCCGCGCCATGTCCAGCGCCGAGCGCGAGGCCGACCTGACGGAGGCGCTGGCCTTCACGAGG
Organism: Streptomyces sp. NPDC088747; assembly: GCF_044751025.1. Lineage (NCBI taxonomy): Bacteria > Bacillati > Actinomycetota > Actinomycetes > Kitasatosporales > Streptomycetaceae > Streptomyces > Streptomyces sp. NPDC088747. The sequence goes on along the minus strand of NZ_JBIVKZ010000002.1, from coordinate 12,240 downwards.
CTGCACCTCGCCTCCGCGGTGAAGGTGCCCCGCCGGTGACGAACGCCGCATCGCGGGACGCGGCCGCCCCGCGCCGCCGGGGCCGCCCCTCCCGTACGCAGACGGAGGCGGGCCCCGCCACCCGCGACCGCATCCTGGCCGCGGCCCGCGAGGAGTTCTCCGAACGGGGCTACGAGAAGACGTCGGTGCGCGGGATCGCCAAGGCCGCGGGCGTGGACTCCGCGCTCGTGCACCACTACTTCGGCACCAAGGAACAGGTCTTCGAAGCGGCCATCGAGGTCGCCGTCGCGCCCGCCCTGGCCGCGTCGACCGCGGTGGCGGACGGACCGCTCGACGGCGTGGGCGAGCGCCTGACCCGCTTCATGTTCGGGGTCTGGGAGAACCCGACGACCCGCGCCCCGCTGCTCGCGATCGTCCGCTCGGCCTTCAACAACGAGGCCGCCGCCGCCGTCTTCCGCCGTCTCCTCGTCGCCCAGTTGATGCGCCGCATCGCGCTGCAGTTCGACCTCCCGGACGCCGAGCTGCGCGCCGAACTCGCGGCGGCCCAGCTGGTGGGCATCGCGATGCTGCGCTACGTCATCAAGCTGGAGCCGCTGGCCTCCACGGACGTGGAGCGGATCATCGAGCGGGTGGCGCCGGTGGTGCAGGGACATCTGACGGGTTCCTGAGCGGTTCTTGCGGCGGCCCCGGGTCTCGCCGGGCGGCCCCTTCAGAGGTGACCGCCCGGCGAGACACCCGTCCCGCATACCGGACACCCTGTCCAGCCCTTGGAGCACCGGCGTACGCTCGAATCACTGACGACCAGCCGTGAAGGCAAGCAGCCACGACGAGCAGTCACGACCAGACGTCACGACCAGCAGTCACGACCGCCGGCCCGCACGAGCCGGTATCCCTGCGAAGGAGCGAGCGACGATGCCCGAGCTGAGGTCCCGCACAGTCACCCACGGCCGCAACATGGCGGGCGCACGCGCCCTTATGCGCGCCTCCGGTGTACCGGGCGCGGACATCGGACGGAAGCCGATCATCGCGGTGGCCAACTCCTTCACGGAGTTCGTGCCGGGCCACACCCACCTCCAGCCGGTCGGCCGGATCGTGAGCGAGGCCATCACCGCCGCCGGAGGCATCGCGCGCGAGTTCAACACGATCGCCGTCGACGACGGAATCGCGATGGGCCACGGCGGCATGCTGTACTCCCTGCCCTCCCGCGACCTGATCGCGGACTCGGTGGAGTACATGGTGGAGGCCCACTGCGCCGACGCCCTGATCTGCATCTCGAACTGCGACAAGATCACCCCCGGCATGCTGATGGCCGCCCTGCGCCTGAACATCCCGACGGTCTTCGTCTCCGGCGGCCCCATGGAGTCCGGCCGGGCCACGCTGGTCGACGGCACGGTCCGCACGCTGGACCTGGTCGACGCGATCTCCGACGCCGTGAACGACAAGATCTCGGACGAGGACATCCTCCGTATCGAGGAGAACGCCTGTCCGACCTGCGGCTCCTGCTCCGGCATGTTCACGGCCAACTCCATGAACTGCCTGACGGAGGCCATCGGCCTCTCCCTCCCCGGCAACGGCTCGGTCCTCGCCACCCACACGGCCCGCAAGGGCCTGTACCAGGACGCGGCCCGCACGGTGGTGGACATCACACGCCGGTACTACGACCAGGACGACGAGTCGGTCCTGCCCCGCAACATCGCCACCAGCGCGGCCTTCGAGAACGCCATGGCGCTCGACATCGCGATGGGCGGCTCCACCAACACGATCCTGCACCTGCTGGCCGCCGCCCAGGAGGCGGGCGTCCCGTTCGGCCTGGACGAGATCAACGAGGTCTCGCGGCGCGTGCCCTGCCTCGCCAAGGTCGCGCCGAACGTCGCCAAGGACCGTACGTACTACATGGAGGACGTGCACCGCGCGGGCGGCATCCCGGCCCTCCTCGGCGAGCTGCACCGCGGCGGCCACCTGAACGAGGACGTGCACGCGGTGCACAGCCCGTCCCTCGCCGACTGGCTGAAGACCTGGGACGTGCGGGCCGGTTCCCCATCCCCCGAGGCCCTCGAACTGTGGTACGCGGCCCCCGGAGGCGTCCGCTCCTCAGAGGCCTTCTCCCAGTCCGAGCGCTGGGAGGCCCTCGACGAGGACGCGGAGGGCGGCTGCATCCGCTCCGCCGAGCACGCGTACTCCAAGGACGGCGGCCTGGCCGTCCTCAAGGGCAACCTGGCCGTCGACGGCTGCGTCGTGAAGACGGCGGGTGTCGACGAGTCCATCTGGACGTTCGAGGGCCCCGCGGTCGTCTGCGAGTCCCAGGACGAGGCCGTCGACAAGATCCTCCGCAAGGAGATCACCCACGGCGACGTCGTCGTCATCCGCTACGAGGGCCCCAAGGGCGGCCCCGGTATGCAGGAGATGCTCTACCCGACGTCCTTCCTCAAGGGCCGGGGCCTCGGCAAGACCTGCGCCCTCGTCACCGACGGCCGCTTCTCCGGCGGCACTTCGGGCCTGTCCATCGGCCACGCCTCCCCGGAGGCGGCCTCGGGCGGCACGATCGCCCTCGTCAAGGACGGCGACCGCATCCGCATCGACATCCCGAACCGTACGATCGAACTCCTCGTCCCCGACGAGGAACTCGACACCCGCCGCTCCGCCCTGAACGGCGTCTACGCTCCCGCCAACCGCGACCGCAAGGTCTCCGCCGCCCTGCGCGCCTACGCGGCGATGGCCACCAGCGCGGACAAGGGCGCGGTCCGGGACGTCTCCCTGCTGGGCTGAGCATCCGCACGCGGGGCCGCTCCTACGGGGGCGGCCCCTTCGGTTGTCACCAGCGGGAGGGGTCGCGCCCGTCCACGGCGAAGACGGTTCCGTCGGGGGCGGTGGCGTAGACGTGGCCGTCGACGATCACGGGCTTGGGCAGCGCGCCCTGGACCTCTGCCGGGCCGCCGCCGAGCCGTGGTTCTGTCTGTCCGAGGAGCTTCCCGTTCCGGGCGTCGATCGCGAGCAGACGACCGTCGGCGGCGGTGAAGTAGACGTGCCGTGCGTCGGAGACAGGCGCGGAGCCCCAGGTGACTGACGTCTCCGAGCGCCACTTCTGCTTCTGGGCGTCCAGGTCGACGGCGACAAGGGAGCCGCCGACGGTCAGCAGGTGGACGAGGTTCCCCCGCACGGTGGCGACAGCCTGTTCGAGGGGAACGGGCAGAGACACCCGGCGGGACGCGCGGGTCTCCGGGGTGTAGCGCACCACGGCATCCACGTCGCCGTAGACGCTGTCGACGGAGACGAAGACGACGGCGCCGTTCCTGCTCCCGACCGGCTTCAGCGAGCCGTCGAGCTCCGCGTCCCACCGGACGTCGCCCGAGTCCGGGTCCACCGCGGTGACGCGCGTACTCGACCCGTCGTCCGCCGAACTCATCGCGTAGGCCAGCGGATCTCCGGTGAACGAGGCGAAGTACGGCACGCCCTGGTTCGGTATCCGGCTGCTCCACTTCGTCTCGCCCGTGGCGCTGTCCACGCCGGTGACCTTTCCGGTGGGGCTGGTCAGCAGGAGCATCCCTCCCGCGTACTGCCTGTCGTTGTACGACGAGACGTCCAGACCCCAATGTGTCCTGCCCGAGTCGGGATCGAGCGCTTCCAGTCGTCTGTCGCCGTCGGTCAGGATGTGGACCAACCCACCCGACAGGACAGGCGGGTTGTCCGACACACCCAGCTCGGCGAGGGGGCGCCGCCACTGCACGGCACCGTCCGCCGGGTCGAGTGCGACGACCATCCCCGACTGCGCGCAGATCAACTGCTGCGCGCCGTACGAGCATTGAGGCATGCCCTTGGCGCCGGGTGCCGGCTTGGTGGCCCAGGCGCCGAACGGCGCGGGCGCGGAGTGCGAGGCGTCCTTCAGCGCCGCGCCGCTTCCCCCGCCGAACAACTGGACCGAGGCGAACACGCCGCCCGCGACGAGGGCGGCCACAAGGGTCCCGAGGACGACCCGCTTACGGAGATACCCCCGTAGGCGCGCCTCGGACGCGTCGGCACCCGGCTCCGGCTTCGGTGAACCACCCAGTCGCTGGGCCGGAATGAACGCCTGGGTGTCGTACGAGGCCGCCACCGACCGGAGTTCCCGCATCAACTCGTCCGGAGTCGGCCGGTCCTCGGGCTGCTTGGCCAGGCAGCGCAACACCAGCGGCGCGAGGTTCTCCGGTACGCCGGTCAGGTCGGGCTCGTCGTGCACGACCTGGTAGGCGACGACGTACGGACTGTCGGAATCGAAGGGCCCGCGCCCGGTCGCGGCATGCACCATCACCGAGCCGAGCGCGAAGATGTCCGCGGCAGGCCCGACCTCCCGAGGCCGACGGAACTGCTCGGGCGCCATGAACGGCGGCGTGCCGATCAATTTGCCCGTCTCGGTGCGCAGTTCGCTGTCCTTTGGCCGGGAAATGCCGAAGTCGATGACCTTGGGGCCGTCCTCGGCGAGCAGGACGTTGCTCGGCTTCAGATCCCGGTGCACGACACCCACGCGATGTATGTCGCGCAGCGCCTCGGCGAGTCCGGCCATCAGGCGGCGCAACTGGCCGACCGGCATGGCCCCGTTCCGCTTCACCTCGTCGTCGAGAGTGGGTCCGGGGATGAACAGCGTGGCCATCCAGGGACGTTCGGCCTCGGGGTCGGCGTCGACGACGGACGCCGTGAAGGCACCGCTCACCCGCCGGGCCGCCGCGACCTCCTGCCGGAAACGCCCCCTGAACTCGGGGTCCTTGGCATACCGGGCGTGCACGACCTTCACGGCCACCCGCATCCCGGACGTACCGCGGGCAAGGTGCACGACGCCCATACCGCCCGAGCCGAGGCACGACTCCAGGCGGTAGTGACCGGCGTACTCGGGAAGTTCCGCTTCCAGGGCCGCTTCGTCGTTCCGCTGTGGCGCCATGGGAACCCCCGTGCTGTGTTCGTCCGCGCGCGCGACGCACGGAGCCTAGTCGATGACTCGTACGGGACGGAGGCGGCTTGCTAGCCTCCGCGTGCGGGAAATGCACGTGTGTGCATGGCCTGATTCAGGGGAATCAACGGGACCCCATGGCAGTCATGGGGTTCAACGGGGGAGGCTTTTCATGTCTGTTGACGGTATCGAGGAGATCGAGGGCCGCGACCAGGATCTGGCCGTGACCGCTGTGACCGCCGAGGCGGTCCTGCGCTACTACCCGGTCGCGCCGGGTGTCCGGCTCAATGTCCGCAGTGGTCCGGGCACCAGTTACGGCGTCGTCCGGGTCCTCGCGGAAGGCGCTCAGGTCCCGATCCGCTGCCAGCGTCCGGGCGGGACGGTGACCGGCCCGTACGGCACCTCGAACATCTGGGACAACATCGCCAGTGGCGAGTACGTCTCGGACGCCTACGTGAAGACCGGCAGCGACGGGTATGTAGCGCCGCGCTGTGCCTGACTCACCACCGTCGTCAACGAGAGGCCGGCAATGACACTCCGGAAACGCAGATCCATCCTGCTGACAGGGGCTATGGGGGCTCTTCTCATGGTGGTGAGCTCGCCTGCGGCGGAGGCGGCTCTTCGCTACTACCCGATCGCGCCGGACGTCCGGCTCAATGTCCGCAGTGGCCCGGGCACCACCTACCGCATCGTCCGAGTCCTGTCCGAGGGCTCCCACGTGCCGATCTTCTGCCAGAAGGCGGGGCAGACGGTCACCGGCCCGTACGGCACATCGAACATCTGGGACGGCATCGGAGTCAGTGAATACGTCTCCGACACCTACATCCAGACGGGCAGCGACGGCTACATAGCGCCCTTCTGCGCCTGAGACCCGCCCGGCAGGGCCCCGCGGAACCCCGGAGCGATAATCGACGCGTGAGCGACGACAGCACCGGCACCCCCGCGGGGCCCCAGCCCGAACCCATCCGCTTCTTCGGCACGAGGTGGGTGGACCACACGGACGGCTACACGGCACGCCGAGCAGCCGTGGCCGTCGGCTCACTGGCGGCCGCCGTGGCCGCCTGCTTCGTCCTCCGCTTCGCCTACCAGGGCCTGGAGATCGCGAACGTGGGTACGCCGGTGAACCTCCTGGTCGTCGTGATGTTCGCGGTGTGCAGCGCCCTCGCGTTCCGTCAGACCTCGGCGGCGTTCACCAAGCGCCCCGACCCCGACCGTCAGGCATCCCTCCGAGGCCTCCTCACCATCGGCTTCATCGGCTCCCTCCTCGCCTACTTCTTCCGCTCCCTCACCGAGGCCCCGGGAGAGAAGCTCCACCGCGAGGAGTACGAGACGGCCCGCGAACAGTACGAACGCCGCAGCAAGCGCCGCACGGGCAACCCCTCGAAGAAGCGACGCACGTCGTAGCCACGGGAGAGCGACGACGAACGCCCGGCGGACGTACGACGGATGCGTGGCGGACGTACGACGGATAGCGCCTGGCAGCAAGCCAGCGGACGCCCGCCGCCCCACGGCCCACCGGACCGGGGGCGGACGCACCACGCCCGGGCCCCCGGCAGGGCGGTGAACGTACGGCCAGTCGCCCGCCGGCAGGGCAGCGGACGTACGAAGTCCAGCACCCGCCGGCAGAGCAGCGGACGCACGACGCCCACGGCCCACCGGACCGGCGACAGGCACACCACCCCCGACCCCCGCCAAAAGGCACCAGAAACCCGGCGATCGCCGAACGCCGAACGTCCAAAGCCAACCGCCCAACGGCGCAGCACCCCTCACCCCACCGCACCCCGCCACCCCAAACTCTCCCCAACCCCCCGCTCTCCCCCATCCACCCCCGTCACCATGGCCCCATGACCTCCCACGCACGCCCCGATTCCCACAGCCACACCACCCGAGCCCATTCCTTCAACGCGGCCGCGGCCCAGTACGCCGCCAACCGCCCCTCCTACCCCTCCGCCCTCTTCGACGCGATTGAGGACCTCGCGCGGCGCCCGCTCACCGGGGCGAGGGTCGTGGACGTAGGCGCCGGCACGGGCATCGCGACCGCCCTCCTCGTGGCGCGGGGCGCGAACGTGCTGGCGGTCGAGCCCGGCCAGGGGATGGCGGCCGAGTTCCGCCGCACGCTGCCCGACACCCCCGTCGTGCTGGGCAACGGCAACGCCCTCCCGCTGGCCACCGGCTCCGCCGACCTCCTCACCTACGCGCAGTCCTGGCACTGGACCGACCCGGCCCTCGCCGTCCCGGAGGCCTTCCGCGTACTGCGCCCGGCGGCCGGCGCGCTCGCCCTCTGGTGGAACACCGAGGCCCTGGACATCCCCTGGATCGCGGCGGCAGCCGACCGCGTCGAGCGCTACCTCGGCATCGACGCGGTCGTGACGAAGAACGGCAGCGGTGCCCAGGCCGCGGCCGCCCTGTCCACCACCCCGGACGTCTCCCTCCACGTCGACCGCCACCAGGTCCGCTGGAGCCGCCGGGTCGCCGTCGACACCCACCTCGCGAACCTCGGCAGCCACTCGGCCTTCCTGGTCCTCGGTGAGGCGGGTGCGAACGCCTTCCTCACCGAGGAGCGCGCCCACCTGCTCGCCGCCTTCCCCGACGGCATGGTCGAAGAGGTCTACGACGTCGAACTGATCGTCGCCACCCGCCCGTGACCGCGTCGACCGCGCCCGGCGACCCATCCCTAAAGGGCCGCCGCAGATGCGTGATCCAGATGCCGCAGCCCGCCGGGTTCCAGCCGTACGTCCGGCGGTGGGCCGCGGTGGGCCGCGGTGAACCGACTACGGACCGGGCAAGGCAGGGTCCGCGCTCGGGCGCTCGGGCGCTCGGGTGGCGGTCGGACTTTGAGGGCAGGACAGGTTCGCGGTCGGGCTTGACGAGCCCACCGGGCGGGAGCAATATTCATCACATGATGAATATTGCGTCGGGCTCACCCGACCCCACCGCGGAACCACCCAACTCCCCGGGCCCGCCCGCCATCCGCGCCGAAGCCCTGACCGTCCGACGAGGCACCCGAACCGTCCTGCGCGGACTCGACTTCGCCGTACCCCGCGGCCAGATCACCGGGCTGCTCGGACCCTCCGGCTGCGGCAAGTCGACCCTGATGCGCGCGACCGTGGGCACCCAGGCCAAGGTCACCGGCACACTCGAAGTTCTCGGCCGCCCCGCAGGCGACCCCGCGCTCCGCTCCCGCGTCGGCTACGTCACCCAAGCACCCTCCGTCTACGACGACCTGACCGTCCGTCAGAACCTCGACTACTTCGCCGCGATCCTCGACCCCGGCCACGCCGCCGCCGAACGCCGCAGCGCCGACGTCACCCAGGCCATCTCCGACGTCGACCTCACCTCCCACGCGGACTCCCTCGCCGGCAACCTCTCCGGCGGCCAGCGCAACCGCGTCTCCCTCGCGGTCGCCCTCCTCGGCACCCCCGAACTCCTGGTCCTCGACGAACCGACCGTCGGCCTCGACCCCGTCCTGCGCCGAGACCTCTGGAACCTCTTCCACGCCATCGCCGCCGAACGCGAGGCCACCCTGCTGGTCTCCTCCCACGTCATGGACGAGGCCGAGCGCTGCCACCGCCTCCTCCTGATGCGCGAGGGCGAGATCCTCGCCGATGACACCCCGGACGCCCTGCGCGACCGCACCGGCTCCGACACCGTCGAGGCCGCCTTCCTCCACCTGGTCGACGAGGCGAACGCGGCCGGCAGTCGGCCCCCCACGCAAGAGACGCCCGGCAACGAGTCCCCCTCCGGCGACCACCCCCGCAAGGAGACCGTCCGATGAGCACGACGACCACACCCACCAGCGCACCCCGGCGCACCGGCGGCAAGGAGAGCGCCCACGCGAGCGCGATCAACCTCGCCCGCACCACCGCCACCGCGGCCCGCGTACTGCGCCAGCTCCGCCACGACCCGCGCACCATCGCGCTGATGGTCCTCATCCCCTGCGTGATGCTGCTCCTGCTCCGCTACGTCTTCGACGGCAGCCCGCGCACCTTCGACTCCATCGGCGCCTCCCTCCTCGGGATCTTCCCGCTGATCACGATGTTCCTGGTCACCTCCATCGCCACCCTGCGCGAACGCACGTCCGGCACCCTGGAACGCCTCCTCGCCATGCCCCTCGGCAAGGGCGACCTCATCGCCGGCTACGCCCTCGCCTTCGGAGTCCTCGCCATCGTCCAGTCGGCCCTGGCCACCGGCCTCGCCGTCTGGTTCCTGGGCCTCGACGTCACCGGCTCACCCTGGCTCCTCCTCCTGGTCGCCCTCCTGGACGCCCTGCTCGGCACGGCCCTCGGCCTCTTCGTCTCGGCCTTCGCCTCCTCGGAGTTCCAGGCCGTCCAGTTCATGCCGGCCGTGATCTTCCCTCAGCTCCTCCTCTGCGGCCTCTTCACTCCCCGCTCCGACATGCACCCCGTCCTCGAAGCCATCTCCGACGTCCTCCCCATGTCCTATGCCGTGGACGGCATGAACGAAGTCCTCAAACACATCGACATGACAACCACCTTCGTCCACGACATCCTGATCGTCGCGGGCTGCGCCCTCCTGGTCCTGGCCTTGGGGGCGGCAACCCTGCGACGCCGGACCGTATGACCGGCCGGACCGTATGACCGGCGGGACCGTGTGACCGGCACGCCGTGACCCTCGGGCGGTCCGCCCAACGGACAGCTCACCCCGTCCCGCATCCCCGGTGCGAGGATGGCCCCCGGACGACGCACCCCCGGAGGGCACCCGCACCATGACCCAGAAAGTCGCAGTCCTCGGCACCGGCAAGATCGGCGAAGCCCTGCTCAGCGGAGTGATCCGCGCCGGCTGGCCCCTCCCGGACCTGCTGGTCACCGCCCGCCGCCCCGAGCGCGCCAAGGAACTCCAGGAGCGCCACGGAGTCACGCCGGTCACCAACGCCGAGGCGGCCAAGGCAGCCGACACCCTGATCCTCACGGTCAAGCCGCAGGACATGGGCACCCTCCTGGACGAACTCGCCCCGCACATCCCCGCCGACCGCCTGGTCATCAGCGGCGCGGCAGGCATCCCCACCTCCTTCATCGAGGAGCGCCTGGCCACCGGCACTCCGGTCGTCCGTGTCATGACGAACACCCCCGCCCTCGTCGACGAGGCCATGTCCGTCATCTCCGCCGGCAGCCACGCCACCGCCGAGCACCTCGCCCACGCCGAGGAGATCTTCGGCGCCGTCGGCAAGACGCTCCGCGTCCCCGAGTCCCAGCAGGACGCCTGCACCGCCCTCTCCGGCTCGGGACCGGCGTACTTCTTCTATCTCGTCGAGGCCATGACGGACGCGGGCATCCTGCTCGGCCTGCCCCGCGACAAAGCACACGAGCTCATCGTCCAGTCCGCGATCGGCGCCGCCGTGATGCTCCGCGACAGCGGCGAACACCCCGTGAAACTCCGCGAGAACGTCACGTCCCCGGCGGGCACCACGATCAACGCCATCCGTGAACTGGAGAACCACGGAGTGCGCGCCGCGCTGATCGCCGCGCTGGAGGCTGCCCGCGACCGCAGCCGCGAACTGGCCTCCGGCAACAGCTGACGGAACCGGGGCCGGGCCCGCCCCCGGCCCCACCTTCCGTCACGCCAACGCCCGCAGACCTTCAGCCCGCCGCCAGCAGCCCGATCGCCTGATACGCCGCGTCCACTCTCGGCCGTGCCATCGCCCTGGCCTTCTCCGCCCCGATCCGCAACACCCCCTCCACATACGCAGGATCCGCGCACAACTCCTTGTGCCTTTCCTGTACGGGCCTGAGGAGCTCGACCACGGCCTCGGCGGTGTCCTTCTTCAAAGCTCCGTACGATTCATATACACCGCTCAAGGCCTCGGGGTTCCCACCCGCACAGGCCGCGAGAATCTCCAGCAGATTCGAGATCCCCGGCCGGGCCTCCCGGTCGTACACGAGGTCCTGTCCGCTGTCGGTCACGGCCCGCATGATCTTCTTCCGCACGACCTCGGGCTCGTCGAGCAGATAGACGACCCCGGGCCCGACGTCATCGCTCTTCCCCATCTTCGACGTCGGCTCCTGGAGGTTCATGACCCGCGCGGCGACCACCGGACGCGTGGCCCGAGGCACCGCGAACGTGTGCCCGTACCGCTGGTTGAACCGCGTGGCCAGATCCCGGGTCAACTCCACATGCTGCGTCTGGTCATCACCGACAGGCACCTCATCGGTCCCGTAGGCCAGGATGTCCGCCGCCATCAGCACGGGATACGTCAACAGCGACAGCCGCACACTCCCACCGCGCTCCCGTTCCCGCGCGGCCTTCTCCCGGTACTGGATCATCCGCCGCATCTCCCCGTCGGTCGCGACGCACTCCAGCACATAGGACAGCCGAGCGTGCTCGTCCACATGACTCTGTACGAACACCGTGCACAGCTCCGGATCGAGACCCGCCGCCAGCAACAACGTCGCCGCCTGCCGACTGAGTCTGCGTACGCGCCCCGGATCGTGGTCCACGGTCAACGCGTGCAGGTCTACGACGCAGAACAGGGCATCGGCCCGGTGCTGATCGACGTCAGACCACCGGCGTACGGCGCCCAGGTAGTTCCCCAGGGTCAGATGCCCGGTCGGCTTGACCCCACTGAAGATGCGCGTCATCTCTCCACCTCCTGGTCGAGGCCGCCGCACCCGCCGGCCGGCTCTCCAGGAGGGAGACACAAAAACGGCCGCCGAGGCGGCGGCCGTTGAGTACATACGTGTGTACGGCCGCCGTCAGGCGGCCCACCACTGCTGGGTGCACGTATGTGTAGTCACGGCTCCAAGGTACGCCCGCCAGACCCCTCCTGGAGCGGAGTTGACACACCTCCGCGTCCTACGTAATGTTCTCCGGGCTGTCCGACGTGAGCGCCGACTCCGGTCGGTCCCCGGACGGCCATTCCGCAACAAGCACTCAACGAACGACGAACCGTCGTCGGCTCGTTTTCCTGTGTGTTTGCGAAATGAGGAATCCGCGTTCGAAAGAGCGCCACCCCGATTAGCTCGGGAGCCCGGATTCCGCTAATGTCTCACTCGTCGGAACGGCCGAAGGGCCGGGAGGACAAGCCCCGCTGACTGGGAATCAGGCCCGAAAGGATCTGATAGAGTCGGAACCGCCGGAAAGGGAAACGCGAAAGCGGAAACCTGAAAGGCACCGAGGAAATCGGAACCGGAAACGGTCTGATAGAGTCGGAAACGCAAGACCGAAGGGAAAAGCCCGGAGGAAAGCCCGAGAGTCTCTCGGGCGAGTACAAAGGAAGCGTCCGTTCCTTGAGAACTCAACAGCGTGCCAAAAATCAACGCCAAGTTTGTTGATACCCCGTCTCCGGCCGTTCGGTCGGGACGAGG